>WGNO01000053.1 GCA_016124525.1 Nostoc sp. RI_552
CGCCCATAAAGTACAAGAAATTAAACCTTTAATTGAATCTGTGGGCGCAAAAGTTCTTTATCAATCCCCCTATTCTCCTGACTTTAATCCTATAGAACACTGGTGGTGACAATTAAAAGCTTTTTTACGCTCCTTTTCTCCTACTACTGCACAAATGGTTGATATTCTTATTGCCACTGCTCTTGATTTAATTAATCCCAAGCATTTAAAAAACTGGTTTACTAACTGTTACTACTGTGCCTCATCAACCTGAAATTTGCTGTAACTGTTACACGTTTAATTTGTAGATTTATGAAATTCTGTAAAAATGTAGATATTCAACATTTTTCATCGTCTCAAGGTTATATTATTGGCAATTAACATAGTATTTTTAATTTTTTGAGCACAAATGAGTCCAATTTTTTTTCATAAAATAGTATTGATGTGGTTAAAGATTAATTTATGAATTTCTCATTATTTTCTTTGCCATGTTTGTTAAGTCCTGAGAATAGTTATTTTCATAACAGAGAAATTTACGAATGTTTTTGAGTGTCTCTTTTTTGCAGGAGGTGTCTCAAAAAATTATTTAATGTGTACAGGAGAATAAAGCCTAAGTCAGCATATTTTTTTGACTTGTTTAAGTAGGAACAGATAATTTTACTGATTGCAACAGTTATTTGCAGGTAAGGTTGATGAAAAGCGATACACCAGAAGAGTTAAACTCAGATAGAGAAATTGAACGTTTAATAGATGAAGTGATGTCCTCAACCCTAACTGATTTAACTGATGAACAATACCGCCAAAAGATGCAACGGCGTAAAGAGATACAGGATCGGCGTATAGCCCAGGCTGTGCCAGAAAAAGGATTAATTATTGTCAATACTGGTAATGGTAAAGGTAAGACAACTGCGGCTTTGGGGATGGTATTGCGATCGCTTGGTCATGGCTATAAGGTGGCAATTGTCCAATTCATCAAAGGTGCGTGGGAACCATCAGAAAAGAAAGTTTTCAGCCTTTGGGAAGACCAGATAGAATTTCACGCTATGGGCGAAGGTTTTACCTGGGAAACTCAAGACCGCGATCGTGATATCGATAAAGCCAGCGCAGCTTGGGAAAAGTCGTTAGAGTATATCCGCAATCCAGATTTTCAGTTAGTGCTCTTGGATGAAATCAATATTGCTTTGAAAATGGGCTATTTACAAGTAGAGCAAGTTTTGGCTGGTTTAGCAGAAAAACCACCTAATAAGCATATAATTCTCACAGGTAGAGGCGCGCCAGCTGCTTTAATTGAGCTAGCAGATTTAGTCACGGAAATGACTTTAATTAAACATCCTTTCCGAGATCAGGGTGTCAAGGCGCAACCAGGGATTGAGTTTTAATTCACACTTTTATAAACTTCTTTACAAACTTCTAAAATGCGGAGATCCCTGGCGCTGATGGAGTTGATCTCATGATAGTCTTGCAATGCTACAGAGTAGGGATAACTACTCATCTGGTCATCATTGTAGTTGGGTATTTGTAGTTGATTAACTGTAGCTAATTTATCTACCCCAACTTCACCAGGTGAAGCACTAACTGTCATTACCAATTCTCCCGATTGGTTTATAGCTCCTTGAAAGCAACTAAAATCTGATTCTGGCATATATAACACACCAGTTATCCTGCTTTGGCGCTTCTCAAATAGGACATACCTTTGACCAATCTGGCTAGCTTGTGACGATTGGCCATAAAGATAAGTGCCATCTTTTTTGGGTAAATTTGCCCTTGAAAATCTTGAATTGCTGCTAACTAACGATGTAGTTTCAGGTGTAAGGTTTATATTCTCTAATAATTTGTCAGAGGACACAAATCTAGAATGCTGTTCAATTGAACCATAGTCAGTGTTTAAGGTGGTAATTTCTGACTCTTCAGTATGATTTCTAATTGGACGGTTAGCCTTAATTTTGTGAATTAGGCTTCTTTGTTCTTGAACTTGTCTGAGACGGGATAGAAGAGGTGTTTTATTTGATTGGGAAAAATCGGGATTTATGGTTGTGGAAGTAAATGCTGTTTGTATTTGGTTAGTTAATACTGGTTTAATTTGTTCACTAACAACCCCTAGAGTGAGAAGTAAGCCAATCATGGGAAGTGTCAACTTACGCGCAGTCAAGAATTTAGTAATGTTTTTCAGCACTTATCCCTCCCGTCAAAAAAAGTAACTCTTTCCTCTGAAACTTACTTAAACCATAACCAAATACTGATTGTTAAAAAATCTGTTAAAGGTTGGCTGTATATTTCTATTGTCTAGAAAAACAATGCAGTAAAACAAAAGTTTTCATGTAATTTTGGGCTGCAATTGCATAATGTTGCCATTTTGGCCGCTTATATTTCTGGTGACAGATTGATCTCAAGATGGAGGGCGTCTACAGAAAAAAACACAAAAATCGCCCCCTGAGTTCAGGAGGCGCGTCACCGCAAGGGATCTGCTTTTAGCTAGCAACGTATTCTTTCACATTGGCGCGACGACGGCGCAAATGAGCAAGGGCTTGATGTTCTAGCTGGCGAACGCGCTCACGGCTGAGATTTAAGCGTTCACCTACTTTGGCTAAAGACATTTCGTTACCATCTTCTAAACCAAAGCGCAAGGACAAAACTTGTCGCTGTTGAGGGGTTAGTTCTGCCAACAAGTTATTCAGGTCTTGACGCAAGAATTCTTGGGTGGTGTAATACTCTGGAGATGGGCTTTCATCTTCGAGCATTTCTTGCAATTCAGTATCCTGGTTATCACCCACTTTCACATCCAAAGAAACTGGTTGACGAGCCATGTTGAGATACTCGCGAATTTGAATCGGCTCTAGTTCCAACTCTTGAGCAATTTCGCCAGGAGTAGGTGATCGCCCAAATTTTTGCGCCAGTTCTCGCTGTACTTTTTTGATTTTGTTCAGTTTCTCGGTGATGTGAATCGGTAAGCGAATGGTACGTCCTTGCTGGGCAATGGCACGGGTAATTGCTTGACGAATCCACCAGTAAGCATAGGTGGAAAATTTATAACCCCTTGTGGGATCAAACTTTTCTACACCACGTTCTAGTCCTAGAGTTCCTTCTTGGATCAGATCCAAGAACTCCATGTTGCGCTTTTGATATTTCTTAGCGATCGCCACAACCAAGCGCAAGTTGGCTTCAATCATCTTTTGCTTTGCTCGTTTACCCAAAGCTACAGTATGTTTAATCTCTGTTTCAGGTTGATTAACATGGGCAGCCCACTCTGATAAACTGGGATCATGATCTAGCTTTTTGGCTAAAGCTTCTTTAGCCTCCAAAAGCGCCATCATTTGTTGTACCTGCTTGCCAAAAATAATTTCTTCTTCTCGAGTTAGCAATGGTACACGACCAATTTCCCGCAGATAGGTTCTCACCATATCAGCCGTGAATTTGGTATTGATGTTTTCGGTTTTATTGTTAACAATAGCCATTGGTGCGTTGTCCTCTACTCCGTAAATACAACGGATCTTTTATAACTAAATCTGGTCTGGAAAGGTAGTACACATATCACGGAACATAGGGCGCTACCAAAAGAAGTCAATTCATACACCGCGTATGGAAGATCAAGAAGATGCATCCCTGATATAGGTTCCTTTACCTTCCCTAAATTTTTGAATCTCTTAGAAGCACACTTGATGATTAAGGAAAAATCTTTTTATCTTCAGCAGCGATCTGCAACTGTAAAATATGAAGTCGATATGAGTTCTACTTACTTCTATTATATTAAGACAAATCAACTAGATAGTAAAGTAACTTGGACAAATCCCACAATTATAATGCAAAACTGTTTTGTGAAAAAAAAATTCCCTCTATTCCATCAACTATATCTATAGTGACGCTAAAAAAGCTTCCTCAGTTGCTTATATGTAGCCGGATAACCGAACTGTGTCACCTGTGAAGATGGAGGGATGTTACGAACGTTGGAATTTGAGGATAGTCAAATCATTTGGAATTTAACTAACGAAGTTAATATCGACTCATCCCTAGCGATGGGCTGGAGACTCAGCACTCTCTAAGGGACAATCAGCACTGGGCAAGGGGAAAGGTTAATAACACGAGTGGTAACACTATCACTTGCCCCCTCTTCAGTCAAGCCCAAACCTCTACAGCCCATAATAATTAAATCTGCCCCAATGTCATCAGCAACATCGCAGATAGTAAAGGCTGGTTTGCCTTGTCTTTCCAGAATCTCAGACTGAATTCCTTGCTGTGAAAACAAAGATTGGGCATTTTCCAGCAGTTTGGCAACAACGTCTGATGATACCATCGGATCTGGAATTGGTGCATCTGCGGGGGTTTCTTCTACCACAGACAGCAGCACCAAACGACTGCCGTATTTTTGCACAACGTTGGCCACTACATCAGCAGCCGAGCGTGCTTCTCGGCTTTGATCAATTGGAAATAGCACTGTTTTGAACATCTTGCTCTCCTAGCACCCCTGACTCCGGTAAAATCTTGATAGTTCTACTTTCAAAACAATAACAAAAAGGCAATCAGGAGAGTCTATCTATGTCCAAAAAAACTTTAGCAAATTTATCGGCGACAGATATCTCTGGTAAACGTGCCTTAGTTCGGGTTGACTTTAACGTACCTCTGGATGACAAAGCCAACATTACAGACGATACTCGTATTCGTGCGGCACTGCCGACTATCAAGGATTTGATCCAGAAGGAAGCTAAGATAATTTTAGCCAGCCATTTTGGTCGTCCCAAGGGTGTGGATGACACATTGCGTTTAACCCCAGTTGCTAAACGTCTGTCGGAATTGCTGGGTCAAGAAGTGGTTAAAACTGATGATTGCATCGGGAATGCAGTTTCTGCCCAAGTAGATGCTTTACAAAATGGACAAGTTCTGCTTTTAGAAAATGTTCGTTTTTACAAAGAAGAAGAGAATAACGACCCAGAATTTGCCAAAAAACTGGCAGCTAATGCTGATTTTTATGTAAATGATGCTTTTGGTACTGCACACCGTGCCCATGCTTCTACTGAAGGTGTAACCCACTACTTGAGTCCTTGCGTGGGCGGATATTTAATTGAAAAAGAACTGCAATACTTGCAAAGCGCCATTGAAAATCCACAACGTCCTTTGGCAGCGATTATTGGCGGTTCTAAGGTTTCTAGCAAAATTGGTGTCATTGAAACTCTACTGGAGAAATGCGACAAGCTGATCATCGGCGGTGGGATGATTTTCACTTTCTACAAGGCCCGTGGTTTGAGTGTTGGTAAGTCTCTAGTGGAAGAAGACAAACTAGAACTAGCTAAGAGTTTAGAGGCTAAAGCAAAGGAACGTGGCGTGGCTTTATTACTACCCACAGATATTGTCTCGGCTGATAAGTTTGCCCATGATGCCAATGCTACAACTGTCAGCATTGAAGATATTCCTGGTGATGGTATGGGTTTGGATATTGGACCCGAGTCGGTTAAGGTGTTCCAAGCAGCATTGGCTGATTGCAAAACCGTGATTTGGAATGGGCCAATGGGTGTATTTGAGTTTGATAAATTTGCCGCAGGTACAGAAGCGATCGCGCAGACTCTGGCGGAAATTGGCAAAACTGGTACAACCACTATCATCGGCGGCGGTGACTCAGTGGCCGCTGTGGAAAAGGTCGGTTTAGCTGATCAAATGAGCCACATTTCTACCGGCGGCGGTGCTAGCTTGGAGTTGCTAGAAGGTAAAATCTTGCCTGGTATTGCTGCTTTAGACGAAGCGTAACTACTTAGTGGTTAACAGTGATCAGTATCATGCTTTGATGGCTGGTCATTGTTAACTTTCATCAAATTATCAAACTCAGTTGGATTGAGTATCACCAAGTGTTGGGCTTTCTATGGGTGTGGGTTCTGGGGTGGGTGTGGGTTCTGGGCTGGGTGTGGGTTCTGGGGTGAGTGTGGGTTCTGGGGTGGGTGTGGGTTCTGGTGTGGGTGTGGGTTCTGGTGTGGGTGTTTCTGCGCTAATGGTGAGTTGATAACTCAGTGGTTCTGATGCCGTGGAGGCCAGGACAAATTCATAAAATCCGGATTCTGGTAATTTAACAGATAAATTGCGTTCTGTGGAATCTTCTAAAAATTTGACTTTGCCAGAAGGTGAATATACTGAAAGTAAAATTGGAGAACTTGCTTTTAGCCGCACTTCCATTAATTGATTCTGGGCAAGGTTAGCAATAAAAACTTTACCACCAGCCGGGTGAGCAGCAGGCTGAAGATTGCCGTTCACGGTTTTGCTCGTGGCACCTGAATCAAATGTAATTTTTGCCAAAGCTGTACGGGAACGGAGAGCATTAAGTTTATCACTGACAAACCCGTGCCAAACTTGCCCAATGGGTTGATTAATAAAGTTTTTGCCTTGCTGTTGAGGAAATTCGTTGAAGAAGGCGGTATCTGCTAAATCATACAAAGAAGTAGTACTAACATTGATTTTGTTCACTTCAACTCGCCAAGCTTCCCGTTCTGCTACTGTGTAAGTTCCTAATTGTCGCCGGGCGCTGGTACTCAATGGAGCGAGTTTTTCTAGTAATTGGGCGGCGGTTTCATCCCACTCTGCACGTAAACTCTCATCTTTCGGTTCAGCGCTGAGATTTTCTCTTTGTGAACTGGGGTTATTCTGCCAAAAAATTTGATTTACTAAGCTCACATAAAAGCTAGAATCAATACCCAATTGTTCACGGCGATTATTTAATCTTAGTTTGCGTTGTCGTTCTGCTAAGGAAAATTCGGCTGAGGAATCAGTGGGATCTTTGACGGTGGGAGTAGGGCTGGGTGTGGGTGCAACTTTTTCTAGATCGCCATCGTCATCGGTGACCACCCAGAAAACTCCTCCCGCCGCGGTAGCTAGTACAAGTACTGATACAAAGACTTTTACTGCTGTCCACCAGGTTGTGGGCTGGAGTGATGGGGGTGATGGAGATGATGGAAGTGATGGAGAGACCGCTAGCGTGGCTGATGTTGGTTCCGAAGTGGTGGGATATTGAGTTGGGGAATAGCTGAATTGTGGCGGGTTGAGGGCTTGCAATACCTGACGAGCTGATTGGTAACGATCGCTTGGTCTAGGAGATAGCATTTTATCTAATACCTGTCCAAAAGCTGGAGTAAGACTAGTTTCTCTGCGCCATTGCCAAGTCAGATTGTCATGATTGATTAGTTCTTGGGGCTGTTTACCTGTCAATAAAACCAGCATTGTTACGGCCAAGGCATACAAGTCACTATGAGTAGAGACTAAACCTGTTTGCATCTGTTCTGGAGGTGCAAATCCTACTTTACCTAGTAGAGTTGGTGATGGGGAAGATGTTTGTTTATCAGCTTGGTAATATTCTGAGGCCACTGTTGCTGCTACCTGTTTAACTCCGCCAAAGTCAATTAATACTGGTAATTGGTCACTGGTGCGAAGAATTAAATTATCTGGTGAAATATCGCGATGAATTACCCCCATTGAGTGTATGTAATCTACGACTGGGAGAATTTGTAGTAACAATTGCCGGATTTCAGATTCAGTAAAACGCAACCCTTGCTGTTGACGTGCATTTAATATATGACTGTAGGTTTTTCCTTCGACGTAATCCTGCACTAAAAACAGGTATTGTTTGCCTTGTAAATTAATTCGCAGCAATTCTCGAAAACTGGGAATTTGGGGGTGTTGCAGCTTGTAGAGAACACTGGCTTCTCGCTTAAATAATTCTTCAGCTTTTTCAACAACATAATCAGTTTGAACTTGAGGGGAAAATTCCTTTAAAACACAAAGTTCACGGAAGCGGTTAATGTCTTCAGCTAAATAAGTACGTCCAAAACCACCCTGACCAATTTGACGAACTATTATATAGCGCTCGCTTAAAGTCACACCCGGTTGAATACTATTATTTATATACATAAGTCATTAGTCATTGGCTGCTGGCAAGAGTATACTTTTTTTCACATTTGACTGGTCATAGGAAAAATTATCCGTTAACTGCTAACTGTCAACGGTCAACCGTTATCTTATTTTTACTTTGCTGACTTGATCAGTGGCAAGCGCATACCAAATTTGACCTAAAGTCCGTGGATTCATTTTCCCAGGCTGTTGTCCTGGAAACAACTGCTCAAATTTTTCGTTTGTATCTTTGTTGAGTTGGTTAATTGTATAATTCCCCCACTGTCCTGCTCTTGCTTGTTCTCTCCAAATTTTCTCATTTTTTGAACTATAGCTTCCTAATTGCCGACGATCTGGTGTACTTAGATTGGCTCGTTTTATTTTATATAACAAATCTTCGGCCATAGAAATCCATTCATCTCTTAACAGTGCGTCTTCTGGTCCAGAACTGAGGCTACGCCCATTTAATTCTGGTTTCTGAGCATAAAATAAATTATCGACAAACTCTGTAAAAAATCCTTCTGGTATTTGTAGCTGTTCCCGGTGGCTTAAAATTTCAGTGATGCCATCAGAACCTCTGTCACTGACTGGCCTGGCCATAGGATTGGGTAAGCTAGGAATTTTAGGTATAGAAATTGTGGGTACGGTAGTGGAAGTGACGTTGCGAAGGATTGAATTTGCTATTGCCCAGATACCTGCACTAGTTAAAACGACTAAAGTTGTTCCCGCAAGACTAACGGCAAAGGGGGATATCCAAACTGGAAGGGTAATGCTTTTATCAAGTATTTTGGCTTTATTGTGGATTTTACTGAGAATTTGTCCAGGAGCAACCACCATTGTCTTCATTTTAGTCAGGTATGTGGTGGGTGGTTTAATTTTGATGCTAGAGGGTAAATCCTCAAGTACCTGTTCTGCGGTTTGGTAGCGATCGCTTGGCCGATGAGCAAGCATTTTTTTTAACACACCTTCCAATTGACTACTGACTTTAATTTCCTTTCCCCAGTGCCAAATTCCTTCATAGGTATTGTAGAGTTTTTGGGGTTCTTTACCCGTGAGCAGAACTAAAGCTGTCACTGCCAAAGAATATAAATCGCTATTAAAAAACACTTTACCTTGGCGTAATTGTTCTTCTGGTGCATAGCCCTTTTTACCCAATAAAGTATTATTCACAGCCAACCGAGTAAACCACAAACCTTGAAAACCTGTCAATTGCTTCACACCACCAAAGTCTATCAGCATAGGTAGATGATCAGAACTTCGCCAAATCAAATTATCGGGAGAAATATCACGGTGAACCACATCTCGTGAGTGGATGTAGGATAACACAGGTAAAATCTGCTCCAGCATCGTTATTACTTCCTCTTCGGTAAAATTTTTACCTTGACCTTGGCGCTGCTCTAACAATTGGTAATAACTACTACCATCTATATAATCTTGCACTAAGAAGAAAAAATCTTTACTTCCTACCAGCACTTGTAGCGAAGCACGAAAACGGGGGATTTGAGGATGCTGGAGTGTTTTAAGAACATTGGCTTCTCGCTCAAATAATTCTTTAGCTTTTTGTAAATCTTGCTGTGTTGTTACTTGGGGGGCGAATTCCTTCAGCACACAGGGTTGCTGAGATTTATAGTTATCTTCTGCCAAATAAGTGCGGCCAAAACCACCTTGACCTAATTGACGGATGATGCGATAACGATCATCGACAACCTCCCCAAAAGCCAGAGGGAATGGATCACCACAGTGGATACAAAAACGGTTACCACCGATGTTGCTGTGTTGTCTACTGCAATATACCCGCATAATGCTGAAGGCTGAACTAAGGTTTTATTAACTTACTACAACTAGCACAGTTCCAGTTACGGTTAGGATCAGAAAATTCCCTGATCAAAGGTTTGAGAAAGTTAAATCATAGCTACAATACTGGCAACACCTCACCATAAATATGATGAACGACAAATCACAAGGAAAGCGAGCCATAAGGGCATTTGAAGATTTTGTATCTACTTCCTTAGAAACACGACTACAAAAAAATCTCAATCTTTCCAGCCCATCAATAGCGATAAATTTATTTAATGATGTAGCTACTAATGTACCTGCTTACAAAGCTTTTTTAGCAGAACAAGAAATTGATCCCAGGGCTATCCAAACATTTGAGGACTTTCAGAAACTACCTATAATTAATAAAGAAAATTACATATCTCGTTATCCTTTGGCTGAGTTGTGCCGCTACGGAAAGTTAGAAGCCTGCGATATGATAGCCGCCTCTTCTGGTTCCACGGGTAAACCCACATTTTGGCCGCGTTTTTTCACTGATGAATTGCAGATTGCTACACGCTTTGAACAAATATTTTATGATAGTTTTTATGCTGATGTCACACGCACTTTAGCTGTTATTTGTTTCTCATTAGGCACTTGGGTAGGTGGAATGTTCACTACCAATTGCTGTCGCTATCTTGCTAGTAAAGGCTATCCTGTGACTGTAATTACCCCTGGTAATAATAAAGAAGAAATTTTACGTGTTATACAGGAAATAGGTGCAGCTTTTGAGCAGGTAGTTTTGTTAGGATATCCGCCATTTCTTAAAGATGTAATAGACACTGGTATTGCCCGTGGTGTGGAGTGGCAGCAATATTATATTAAATTAGTGATGGCGGGAGAAGTATTTAGTGAAGAATGGCGGAGTTTGGTAGGTGAGAGAGTAGGGGCGCAAAATGCTTGTTACGATTTTGCCTCAATGTATGGTACTGCGGACGCAGGTGTATTGGGTAATGAAACACCTTTGAGCATATGCATTCGTCGTTTCTTGGCTGAACATCCAGATGCAGCTAAAGCTTTATTTGGTGAATCTCGTTTACCGACATTGGTACAATACGACCCCATTAGTCGTTTTTTTGAAGTTGAGGATGGCAAATTGCTATTTTCAGGAAATAATGGTATTCCTTTGATTCGCTATAACATCATGGACAATGGTGGGATAATTAGTTATGATGACATGCTCCATTTCTTAACTGAGTGGGGATTTGATCCTGTGGAACATCTGCGTTGTCAAACTCAACATTTACCTAGAGGAATTTATCCATTACCCTTTGTCTATGTTTTCGGTCGCTCTAACTTTACAGTTTCCTACTTTGGTGCGAATATTTATCCAGAAAATGTCACAGTGGGATTAGAACAAGCCGGAATTACTGAATGGGTGACGGGAAAGTTCGTCTTGCAGGTGAAAGAAGATGCAGATCAAAATCGATTTTTATATGTGGTGGTTGAGTTAGCACCAGGGGTAGAAGGAAGTGAAGACAAGCGACAAGCTATAATGGCCTCAATTCTTTCACAACTCTTGCGCCTGAACAGTGAGTTTGCTCACTATGTTCCCCCAGAATATCAAATGCCACAAGTCACATTAGCTCAAATGGGTGATTCTGAATATTTCCCTACAGGTGTGAAACATCGTTATACGCGCAGGTAGTTGGGATGTAGGGGCTTTGGGAGTATCTTAGTTTTAACCTAAAAAAAGGTAAGTAATATTGAAACCCTCCCCGTACATTGGGGAGGGCGACAAGCCCTAACTAAAAGTTCTAATTCCCGGTGGGAAAACCCGGGAGTGTTTTTTAGTAGCGGTTATGAAAGTTACCAGCGCTACCACCCCGATTACCACCAAAGGAAGCTCTGTCCTCTTTGGGTTTAGCTTTATTCACTTTTAAGTCGCGTCCCATCCATTCAGCACCATCTAAGGCTTCAATGGCTGCCGTTTCTTCAGTGTCTGTACCCATGTCTACGAAAGCAAACCCACGCACACGGCCTGTTTCACGGTCGGTAGGTATTTGAACCCGTTTTACAGTACCGTAATCTGCAAATACCGCAGTTAGTGCCTCTTGGGTCACTTGGTAAGATAGGTTGCCTATATAAATTGACATTAATTGTCTCCAAAATCACAAACTATGTAGAGATTTAGATTTCGGAGAGAAGTCTGTAAATACCACAAGGGAAAAGCCTGTCAATACTAAAAACAAACGCTGTCGCCGAATTAATTCTCATTCCAATTCTGACACAGAATTTCAAGAATCAAAGGGGGAAGCTCCAGAAAATGTTACAAAAAGTTGTGATAACTTAATTTTTATTTACTTTTTTCAGTTGACCACAGTTTAGCAACACACCCCACAATGGGCAGTGGGGGGGCAAAACTTGTACTGAACCTAGCCATAGTATGCCCACCCTAGAAATTAATTGCTTGACCGATTGTACTTACAAGTCAGGAGGCAAAATTACCTGGTCAATGGCGTGGATTACACCATTACTACCCTTAATATCTGCCTGAACTACTTTGGCATCATTGACCATGACACCATTAGCGTCAACTTTGACCTCAATGTTCCCGCCTTCAAGGCTTTTCACTGTGCCAGATGATAAATCAGTAGATAAAACTGTACCGCTTACTACATGGTAAGTTAAGAGTTTCAACAAAATTTCTTTATTCTCTGGCTTTAACAAATCTCTCACAGCGTCTTGGGGTAATCTGGCAAATGCAGCATCAGTGGGAGCAAAAACTGTGAGTTGGTTTTGACCTTGTAAAACGTCTGTTAATCCCGCTGCTTTTAAAGCTGTGGTTAAGGTTGTAAAGGAGGGGCTGGACTCTGCCAATGCTAACAAGGTTTTCTTTTGAGTTTGAGTCTCGGTTTCTGGTGTAGTTTTGGGGGGTGTTGCTCTAGGGGTGCGTGTATCCGGAGGGGTAGCCGAAGGTGCAGTCCGAGGACTACGGTTATAGGGAGGTTCATTGAAAATGCTGGGTCTAGGATTAAGACCTCTACTATCTGCTTGTGCTACTAAATTATCCTTTGGCTGGTTGGCTTGGGATGGTAAAGCAATCAGGAGACTAATCCCTGCTAACCCCACTACCCTTGCCAACTTAGTATGCAATTTGCCGTAATTTGCCTTCATAAATTTTGTTTGTCTTTGAGTTCATACAGGTCACATAAAGCTTTATAACACTTCACTCGCCAAAATATGTAAATTAAGGATCAAGATTTTTGGTCAATATGAGTATATAAGGTTACTATCTATGTTTTTGAGCATCTGGATTTTAAAATCAAGTAAACTGAGCATATTTATCTATTAAATTTGTTTATTTAATATTTAAATCAATCAAAAAATAAGTTTTTCAATAAAAACACTTAACCACCGACAATTGCATAAAAACGCCTATTTTGTCCATATTTTTGGAGAAAATTGCTGCGTTTTTCAGGAAAATTACTTGAACTAAAGATACAATAAGAGCATTGTTCTATTAATGTGTTAAAAGTAGAGATTATGCTGGAATTATACCAATGGGAGTTATCTCACTATTCAGAGAAAGTTCGGTTAATCCTGGATTATAAAGGGCTAGATTACCGGAAAATAGAAGTTACACCAGGCATGGGACAAGTAGATTTATTCCGCGTGACTGGTCAAAGACAAGTGCCAGTTTTAAAAGACGGTAATAGATATATTGTTGATTCCACTGAAATTGCTAAGTATTTAGATTTAGAATATCCTGATCGCCCACTCATACCTCAAGACCCCCAGACCCGGGGTTTATGCTTATTGATGGAAGAATGGGCAGATACATCAATAGGTGTCAAAAGCAGGACGGCTTTTTTTTCTGCCATTAGTCAAGACCAAGATTTCCGCAAGTCTTTGTTGCCTAATTCTACACCTGATATATTCAAAACTCTAGTGGCTGGGGTTCCTAGTGATGTGTTGACTGTGTTAGGCTTTGGGGTAGGTTATGGCCCTGATGTGATCAAATCAGCGATCGCGGACTTGAAACAGGACTTAGAATCGTTAACACTAATATTAGCAAATAGTCCATATTTAACAGGAGACGAGCCAACTTTAGCTGACTTAGCAGTGGCTAGTTTATCAATACTGCTCAAGTTCCCCGAAATCGCTTATCTAGATTTACCGGCCGGTATTAGAGGAAAAGGTGTGCCGGGATTGGCAGATAATCCTGATTATCAACCATTCT
Organism: Nostoc sp. RI_552; assembly: GCA_016124525.1. Lineage (GTDB taxonomy): Bacteria > Cyanobacteriota > Cyanobacteriia > Cyanobacteriales > Nostocaceae > Umezakia > Umezakia ovalisporum. The sequence continues at coordinate 13,835 of WGNO01000053.1, forward strand.
TTACCTGGCGCGATGGCTTGTATGCTCAATTTCGTAAACCGTTAATTGGTGCAGCTACAACTACAACAGCACCGACTGCGATTCAAATTGAATAAGTGATGAGTGTTGATGAGGGGATGAGGGAGAATAAACTACAATTCAACTTGATATGGAGACTGATGATCCAGTTCTCAACCCAGGATGAAAGTCTCCTTACTTCCACTCAGCACTCAGCACTTAAAATATGAATGCGGCACAACCATTAGGTTCGGTAACACAAGGTTCTCTAACTGGGGGATTAGAAGTACGATTACACCCGGATGTTTCCGTTGAAGATATGCGGGTGGGTAAATTTTTAGTTGTGCATGGTTTGCGATCGCGCTTTTTCTGTATGCTCACAGATGTGGCACTGGGAAACGCTAATGCACGCATTATTGCTAATCCCCCTGGTTGGGAAGACACTTTTTTACGAGAAGTTTTAGCCGGTAGTGGTATATACGGTACTATCAACCTCTCACCCATGTTGATGTTTACACCGGAATCTCATGAATCTTTGTCGTCAACCAATGGTAAATCAGATCATAATTTACTACCATCGGCAAATGGTCTGGCATCATTCCAGCCCCAAACCAGTACCACAATAGAATTACTACCGGTTAAAACTATTCCCAGTCATTTTAGCCAAGTTTATGAAGCCACTGAAGAAGATTTCCGCCGAGTATTTGGTTGGGAAGATGACCCCCAAAGGCGTAATTTTTCCATTGGTAAACCGTTAGATATGGATGTACCTGTCTGCATTGATTTAAACCGCTTTGTTGAACGTAGTAATGGCGTGTTTGGTAAATCTGGTACTGGTAAGTCTTTCTTGACACGTTTATTATTAGCTGGAGTAATCCGCAAAGGTGCGGCAGTAAACTTGATATTTGATATGCACTCTGAGTATGGCTGGGAAGCGGTGGCCGAAGGTAAAAATGTGAATACTGTTAAAGGCTTAAAGCAATTATTTCCTGGTAAGGTAGAAGTCTACACCCTTGACCCCACATCCACAAAACGTCGGGGTGTACGTGATGCACAAGAACTGTATTTGAGTTATGAACAAATTCAAGTTGAAGATATTAAATTATGCAGCCGAGAATTAGGACTTTCGGAAGCGGCTTTAGATAACGCCAGTATTTTGTTTAATGAATTTGGTAAATCTTGGATTCCCCAATTGTTTAACATGACAAGTGAGGATGTCAAACTTTTTTGCGAAGAAAAACCAGGACATCCGGGTTCCATTACTTCCTTACAGCGTAAACTCCTGCGCTTAGATAGTTTGAAATATATGCGGGGTGTTTGTCCCGAGAATTATGTGCATAAAATTGTGCAATCTTTGGAAGGTGGGAAAAACGTAGTGATAGAATTTGGTTCCCAGTCCAATATGCTTTCTTATATGTTAGTGACTAACATGATCACCAGAAGGATTCATGAACATTACGTAGAAAAAGCAGATAAATTTCTGCAAAGCAAAAATCCATGCCATCGCCCGACACCGCTAATGATTACCATTGAAGAAGCACACCGTTTCCTTGACCCGACAATAGTACAAAGTACAATTTTTGGTACCATCGCTCGTGAACTGCGAAAATATTTTGTAACCTTGCTAGTGGTAGATCAACGTCCATCAGGAATTGACAATGAAGTTATGTCCCAGATTGGTACACGCATCACCGCTTTGCTAAATGATGAGAAAGATATTGATGCAATTTTTACTGGTGTATCTGGTGCCGGTAGTTTGCGCTCAGTGTTAGCAAAATTAGATTCTAAGCAACAAGCCCTAATTTTAGGTCATGCTGTTCCCATGCCAGTGGTGGTGAGGACGCGACCTTATGATACACAATTTTACACTGAAATCGGTGATCCGGCTTGGGATGAAAAAGCAGATGCAGAAGTGTTTGCTGCTGCGGAATTAGCAAAAGCTGATTTGGGTTTTTAGCTGTTTTACATAAAATTCAATATCTACTGAGATTGGGTATAAAAACAAAGGCAACATTTCGGAGGACGTTTTGGTGTTTAGTTTCACTTCTTACCCTAGAAAATATTGCCATAATGTAACAAGCATCACACTGAAATAAAGCTGATAACCTGTATAATTGTTTAAAGTGACACTATTACAATATAGACTTAAATTTTAAGTAATTAATATGCTGGTGAAATCTAACGTTCAGTTAACAATTTCTTTAACTGGACTTGGTTTAAACAATGAGGATTTACAAGCAAAAAGACAAAATTTGCTATCCCAGTCAACAAAGGTCAACAGGGTTGAAGATGCAGATTTAGTCCCGGTGGAAAACGCACCCAAAAACACCAAGACTTTAAGCAGCTTTTAGTTTAAGTTCTTCAATGCAGAGGTGAACATTCCTAGTATTAAGACTTTGTTCAATTTGTTGAGCGCTCCCTTGGCCAACAAACCAATGAAGATGGTGCTGAAAGCGCCTAATGGCAAAAACTGAACACACAAGCCAATAATAGAGAATAATTTACATTTGCTTGCCAAAAAGCACAAAAAGCACAAAATTTTCTCAACCGTACATCAAAGAACTAAGATGGCCAAAATAGCATTGCTGATAGGCATTAGTGAATATGACCCAGGATTAGCACCCCTACCCAAGGCTGTAAATGATGTAGAAGCGATGCAGCGAGTTCTAGTCAACCCAGAAATGGGTGGTTTTGCTGAGGGAGATGTCAGAGTGCTGAAAAATCCCCAACGGCAAGATATGGAAAATGCTATTTATCACTTGTATGCTAATCGTCACAAAGATGACTTAGTGCTTTTTTACTTTTCTGGTCATGGGGTGACTGATGAGAGTGGTGATTTTTACTTCTCCACTCGCCAAACCCAAAAAAATCAGAATAAATTGATTCCCACCACAGCTGTAGCAGCGACAAATGTACACAGTTGGATGAACAAAAGCAAATCTAAGCGACTGGTAGTAATTTTAGATTGCTGCTTTAGTGCGGCTTTTGCCAAGGGGTTGACAACTAAAAATAGTGGAACAATTGACCTAGAACAATACTTAGGAGGTGAAGGAAGGGCAATTCTCACAGCTTCTACTTCCACACAATATGCTTTTGAGTCCGATGGCTTGGACTTGTCGATATACACTCATTATTTAGTAGAGGGAATTGACACAGGTGTAGCAGATCAAGATGGAGATGGTTTAATTGCAGTGGATGAACTGCATCAGTACGCCAAAAGTAAAGTGCAAGAAGCATCCCCGGCCATGACACCAGAATTTTATCCCCATAAGGAAGGTTATCGAATTTTTCTAGCCAAGTCGCCCAAGGATGACCCCAAGCTCAAATATCGCCAGGAAGTTGAACGCCGCTTCAATCGTGGTAAATTTACCATTCCTGCTCGTCACTTGTTAAACTTATTGCGCTTGGAATTGAACCTTGACCCTGATGTTGCTGATGCTATTGAAGCAGAAGTTCACCAACCATATCGGGAGTATCAAAGGAGGTTAAAAGAATACGAAGACACTCTGACTGCAACAATTGCAGATGAGCCTAACCTAAGTGAAACAACTCTCAAAGACCTCAAAGACTATCAGCAACATTTAGGCTTGAGAGATGAAGATGTCGCACCAATACAAACACTAATTATTGGTCAACCAAAATCAAGGCCATCCGTCAAACACATATCTAAATCCATTCCACAAAATCCAGCCAATGAATTTGAGTTTGACATAGTAACTGTCGATGCTCAAGGGGAATTGTTCAACTTCTGTGAAAAACAGGTTGAGTTGTTTACAACAGAGGACTTAGGTAATAACGTATTTCTGGAGATGGTAGCAATTCCCGGTGGTACATTTCTCATGGGTTCACCAGAAAATGAGCCAAAACGAGATCAATCTGAAAGTCCTCAGCATACCGTCACCATTCAACCTTTTTTCATGGGGAAATTTCCCGTTACCCAAGTTCAATGGTCAGTCGTTGCAGCTTTCGATAAGGTAAATATCGATTTACATCCCCACCCATCTAAATTTAAGGGTGCTAACCGTCCTGTGGAATGTATTGCTTGGGATGAAGCTGTGGAGTTTTGCGCCCGACTATCTCAAAAGACTAGAAAAATCTATCGCTTACCCAGTGAGGCTGAATGGGAATATGCTTGCCGAGCAGGAACCACCACAGCGTTTTATTTTGGTGAGACGATTACTACAGAGTTAGCAAATTATCAGAGCAATTACAGTTATGATTGTACTCCTAACGCTGAATATCCGGGCGAAACAACTGATGTAGGTGAATTTCCTGCCAATGCCTTTGGTTTATATGATATCCATGGTAATGTATGGGAGTGGTGTCAGGATGAGTGGCACGAAAATTATAACAATGCACCAACAGACGGTACACCTTGGCTAAATGATCACGATAGTGAGTTGCGCTGCCTACGGGGCGGTTCCTGGTACGACAACATAGAAATATGCCGTTCCGCCTATCGCGGCTACGCTGCCCGCCACGACCCGTACATCAATCTTGGTTTTCGTGTTGTCTGTCAGGTTAATTGACCCTCTCTCCATCCAGTGAAAATCCTCTGGTGTCATCAGCACCAGAGAATGCTGTGGCGATTACTTAGTTCCAATCCACAGCACAAAAGCTTCGATACTCGATATAATCGTTTAAAATGACTGTAAATCCTATGGAAACGATTAATATGCTGGGAACATCTAACATTCAGGTGACAATTTCTTTAACTGAACTTGGTTTAGACGATGAGGATTTACAAGCAGAAGTACAAAACTTGCTACCCCAGCTAAGAGAAGTGGATGGGGTGGAAGATGCAGATTTAGTCTCAGTGGAAACTGCACCTAAGAATACAAAGGCTTTAGGCGGTTTTTTGTTAGGGTTGTTAAATGCAGAAGTGAACATTGCTAATATTAAGACTTTGTTTACTTTTTTGGGCGATCGACTGGGCAACAAACCAATTAAAATGTTACTTAAAGCACCTGACGGCAGAGAACTGAACATAGAAGCCGGCAGTCAAAAAGAATTTGAATTTGCTTACCAAAGAGCACAAGATTTTCTCAACGGGACATCAAAAAACTAAGATGGCCAAAATAACATTGCTGATGGGCATTAGTGAATGTGATCCAGGGTTAGCACCTTTACCCAAGGCTGTAAATGATGTAGAAGCGATGCAGCGATTTCTAGTCAACCCAGAAATGGGTGATTTTTCTGAGGGAGATGTGACAGTCCTGAAAAATCCCCAACGACAAGATATGGAAAATGCTATTTATCACTTGTGTGCTACATGCTAATCGTCACAAACATGACTTAGTGCTTTTTTACTTCTCCACCCGGGAAAGCAAAAGAAAATCAGAATAGGTAATACCAGGGTTTTAATCAACAGGTATTTGTAAATTGGCATAAAATGGAATTCCTGACCCCTTGAGTCAGTTTTTTCATCTGTCGGAAACTGGTGAAGGAAAAATGTAGCTGTTTAACCTAATTGTTCAAATAAATCAGCCAATACTACATTAGAAAATAAAAACCCTTGGGGATCGCATAACCGCAACCTTCCCCCAACAACTTCTACCCAACCTTCATCTTCATAAGGCTGTAAACATTGGTGAATTTTTTTTACATTATCCTCCCCAAACCTCTCGGACAACATTGCCAAACTCACACCCTCGGCTAAACGCAACCCTAACATTAGGGTTTCTAATAAAACTTCCTCTGGTGGACTTACTTCGCAATCAATTACACCCCCTGCTTCCACCCAGTGGTAATATTCCTTCGTTTTCCGGGGACGAGTGAAGCGCTTACCATCCACATAACTCGCCGCACCCATACCAAAACCATAATAAGGGCGGTTTTCCCAATAAACTCGATTATGCCGACATTGATGCCCAGGACGGGCATAGTTAGAAATTTCGTAATGTTCATAACCTGCACTGGTCAAAACTTGCTGTGCCATTTGGTACATTTTGACTGTGGTTTCATCGGTTGGTAATGGTTTGTCTCCCGGTTGGTAGTAACGACCAAAAACTGTACCGGGTTCTATGGTCAGGTCATAAATAGATATGTGGGTAGGCATAAATTTTACTGCTTGCTTCAGAGAAGCTTGCCATTGCTCTAGAGATTGATGTGGTAAGCCAGAGATCAGATCTAAGCTAAATTCGGGAATTTCTACTTGGTGAATTAATTCCACAGATGTGAAAATATCCACAACAGAGTGCGATCGCCCCGCAACTCGTAATAACTCGGATTGCAATGCTTGTACGCCCAAACTTACCCGGTTGACACCAGCGCTACGATAGCCAGATATATGTGCCAAATCAAAGGTACCTGGGTCTACTTCCATAGAAATTTCTACGTCAGAAGCAATGCCAAAATGTTTTTTCAGGGCTACTAGTATATTTTGTAACTGTTCAACTGATAGTAAAGAAGGGGTACCACCACCGAAAAAAATCGTCTTTAGAGGTTCACCAGTCCCTGTCACCATGGCGATTTCTTGACATAGTACGTTGACATACCGAGAAATGGGACCAGATGTTTCACCTCGCTGGCCATCGCCCACAACAGACACCGGAAAATCGCAATAAAAACAGCGTCGTCGGCAAAAAGGAATGTGTACATAAGCAGAACTGGCAATGTGAGAACCATTATTTTTTGGACTCATTTTGAGAAACAATTGATTAACTCAACTAAAAATTAAAACAGCGAAAATAAGTAATTTTTTACAAGTTTTTATCATTTGACAACAAAATCATGAAAAATATTAAGAGAAATGACTTTCGTTATAATATTTGCAGATATTACCTGCTTCAACGCCTAGTGTAAGTCAATATTAATGAATCTCTCGTACTGATCAAAAATACTTGACTTCATCGGGTCACATAATCGCAGGAAAAAACATAACTATGCTTGATGCCATTATCATTCTCTCATTTATCCTAGCTGCTGCGGGAATAGGGTTCTATAGCATTGAACTACTACCCGATGGTTCCCTAGATGGCGTGACAAACCTAGACGCTTTACGCTTAGTTGTTGCCGTATTTGCTTCCATCATTGGTGGTGCGGTGGGGCTGAGTTTTCAAACATCCTATCGTCGATTAGAAGCACAAGTCCGGGAAATGCCCCTGGAAATGATTTTGACTCGTGCTATTGGCTTAGTAATTGGATTATTGCTAGCTAACTTAATGCTAGCACCGTTATTTTTGCTGCCTATCCCAACGGATTTTGGCTTTATTAAGCCACTGGTAGCAGTTGTGGGCAGTATTTTACTAGCTGTAACGGGGATGAATTTGGCCGACACCCACGGACGGGGTTTGTTGCGGTTCATTACCCCCAACACCGTAGAGACAATGGTGGTGGAAGGAACACTCAAGCCTGCCCACACTAAAGTTTTAGACACGAGTTGTATTATTGATGGTCGTATTGAAGCCTTACTAGAAACCGGATTTCTGGAAGGACAAATTTTAGTACCACAGTTTGTCTTGCAGGAATTGCAACAAGTAGCCGATGCTAGTAAAGATCAAAAGCGGGTACGGGGAAGACGGGGATTAGAAATTCTCAACCGTATTAAGAAAGATTACCCAGACCGTATTTTGATTCATCCGGTTGACTATGAAGATATCGGTACAGTCGATGCCAAATTAGTGCGCTTTGCCCAAGAAATTAACGGTACACTTCTGACGAATGATTACAACTTATCTAAAGTAGCCAGTGTGCAGAAAGTACCTGTGTTGAATGTTAATGACTTGGTAAATGCTGTGCGTTCTACTTATTTACCTGGTGATAATCTTGACTTGAAGATTCTCAAGGAAGGCAAAGAACCGAGTCAAGGTGTGGGCTATCTAGACGATGGGACAATGGTTGTGGTAGAGGAAGGTAGTAATTATGTTGGTGGTGAAGTCAGAGTGGTAGTCACCAGTGCTTTACAAACCTCCGCAGGACGAATGATTTTTGCTAAACCACAAGCTTCTGCTTTGGCGTGAGGTAAATGTCAGGTAAAAATAGAGTTAAGTTTTGCCATCGGTGTAGTCAGGCTGCACCGATTTTGTATAGGGTGAGGTTTGAACAAGCAGGGAACTGGATTTTTGTTTGTGGTCAATGTTGGCGGAATGTGAGTGAAAATAACCCGTTTTATGTTTATGGTGGAACTTGGAAAGCTCGAAAAAAATAAATAGATCCAGGACTTTCCAGGAATGTGAGGCACAGATAATGGGAAAATTTTTTGGGGGTGAGCATCTTGCCTGCCCGGCAGGCAAGACTTGTACTGAACCTACTCAAAGTATACCCGCCCTAGTCTTAGGAATTTTGCAAAACTGTCTTTGATACCATCCTAGTTTTTTTCAGGTCTGCTTGGGAAAGTTCTTCCCCAGCTTGCAGACGGGTGGCGGAAGCTTGCAGTACCGTCGCTGCACCTTGATCTCCTATTTGTAAGGCGGTTTTGGCCGCCGTTTGTAACATTGTCGCTGCACCTACGCGATCGCCTTGATGCAATTTGGTTTCAGCTAATTGAGTTTGTCGGTATTTAGCTAATGCCAAAATAGACTGTTGCACTAGAGGATTGGGGGCGGGTTGATAGGAGTTCACTACATCTGCGTATATGGGCACCATTGGAGAAAATAAGTCCTGTTTATTCACAGATGGATCATCGTAACGAATTTGTAGGTGTCCGATGATTTGTTTGCCTTCCGGTAATTGTCCCAGATAGATATTAGCTAAAACCACCCTTTCCATATTTTGCATTACATCACCCAAGCGTACGGCAAAGCCTCCGTGAGTTTCTGGTTGTACTGGTAACTCGATGGTGTCTGGGGAGACTTGGGCAATGGGTTTAAATTCTGCTAGGCGGACTTGGGGAATGAAAGACAGCAGCAGGTGGGCATTGGTTAACCTGACTGATTGAATACGCTGGAACAGATGATGAAACTGATCCAGTATTTGTTCAGGACGCTCAATGTAGGCGAGAGCACCACCACCTGCATCAGCAATTTTTTCCAACAAATCGTGGTTCCAATCATCACCAAAACCAAGAGTGTTGATGGTGAGATTAATTTTAGTGGCTTTTTGGGCTAGTTGTAGACAGCGCTGATGATCGTCTTTGCCAATTTCAAATTTCCAAATCCGAAAACTACTTTCACCATGACCATCTGTGAGTAGAAATGCTTGGGAAACAGATCCTCTTGTGCCTTTCATAAGTTCTGTGATTCCCAGTTGTAAACCTTCGGCAATGGATGTACCACCCCCGGCTTTGAGTTTCTTGTTAATTTGGGCTTTGAGACTGGCGGTGTCTTGGACTTTTTGGTTGGGAATGATCACTTCAGCCAAACCGGCAAAAGCTACAACCGAAATGCGATGGACTAGGGTGGGTGTTTCTTTGTCATCTGGCTGTAGGCGATCTAATAATTGCTCTACCGCCTGAATAACTGTGGCCATGGGTCTACCATGCATAGAACCACTTTGATCCAAAATTAAACATAAGTTCAATGGTAAATGCTCGGTCTGTTTATCAGCAAGCGCCGAAATTGAAATAGCCAGTTGACGTTGGTTACTTGATTTCGCCGCATCAACATTAGTATCATTTAAGGCACAAAGCAATTGTACTTTCATTGGTGAGGAGTATCTTGCAACACGGTTTTTGAGACAATTCTGGTTTTCTTGCGATCACTATCAGATAATTCTTGCCCAGTTTGAAGTCGAGTTGCAGAAGTTTGTAATACTGTTGCTGCACCTTTATCTCCCATTTGCAGAGCAGTTTTAGCAGCAGTTTGCAGCATTGTAGCAGCACCAGCGCGATCGCCTTGTTGCAATTTTACTTCAGCCAGCTGGGTTTGTCGGTACTTGGCTAAAGCTAAAATACACTTCTGCACACGGTAATCTATCTTTGGTTGGTAAGCCCCAGTGACATTGGTATACACTGGGATATTATCTGTGAATAAGCCCATCCGATTTTGAGCAGGGTCATCGTAGCAGACCTGGATATTAGCGATGGACTGTTTACCTTCTGGCAACTGTCCCAGGTAAATATTAGCCAAAATTATCCGTTCTGCATCTTTCATTAAATCTCCCAGGCGTACACCAAAGCGCCCATCTGCTTGTTGCTGAACGGGTAACTCAATGGTATCTGGGGCTACTTGGGCAATGGGTTTGAGTTCTGCTAGCCGGACATGGGGCATGAGGGAAATGAGTAAATAAGCATTTGTTAGTCCCACTATTTGTATGCGGCTGAACAGGCGGTTAAACTCATCTGCTGCTTGTTCCGGTTTTTGAATATGGGACAAACTACCTAAGCCAGCATCAGCAATTTTTTCTAAAACATCCTGATTCCATTTGTCCCCGAATCCTAAGGCATTTAAGGTCAAATTATAGCCTGTAGCCAGTTGAGCAAATTTTAAACAGCGTTGGTTATCACCGTGTTCGTTTTCACCATCAGTTAATAAAAAGCCTTGAGAAACTGTTTCTTTTTTTCCCTTGGCTAATTCCTCAATTCCCAAACGCAAACCTTCATCAATGGCAGTACCACCATCGGCAGAGAGACTGTTAATTTGTTTTTTAATTTCTTCTGGGTTGAGGACGATTTGATTTGGTACCAAAACTTTGGCACGGTGGTCAAAAGCTACAACACTGAGGCGATCGCCAGGCTTAAGTTTATTAACCAGACCAATAGCTGCTTGTTTGACAGTTTCCAGGGGTCGCCCGTGCATCGAACCACTATGGTCGAGAATTAAGCATAAATTTAGTGGAACATTGCGGTCTTGAATTTCTGAGCTTGCCGAAATCGATATTGCCAACTGACGTTGACTGCTCAGTTGATGCGGGTCTAAATTAGCATCACTCAATATAGGCTGCAAATTCACCTTCATAACCCAAAATTCCTAGTTAGGATATAATAAGTAGCTTCAAACTGCCCCATCGGCACTATGGAAAAATTAGGGACTGGGGACTAGAGAGTGGAAAGTAATGACTGATGACAAATGACTAAAATGACTAATTAGCGAGAAATCCACACTCGATGTCAGCTGGCATCGCGTTAGGATGTATTACAGTTAACGGCATAGTTTCAGGCGATCAGTTGCTATGGACAATTCCCCCATCAAGGCTGTGCAAGCCCCTTACCAAGGTGATAGTTTTTACCGGACACCGCCGCCAGATTTACCTTCCTTATTGATGAAGGAACGAATTGTTTATTTGGGAATGCCATTAGTCCCAGCGGTTACGGAATTAATCATCGCCGAATTGCTTTATTTACAGTCCGACGACCCCGAAAAGCCCATTAAAATCTATATCAACTCAACGGGTACTTCTGGCTACAGTGGCGAACCCATTGGTTTTGAAACCGAAGCCTTCGCCATTTATGACACAATGAAATACATCAAGCCTCCTATCCACACTATTTGTATTGGTTCAGCAATGGGTATGGCAGCAATGCTACTTAGTGCGGGCACAAAAGGTTGCCGCGCTAGTTTACCCCACTCTACTATTATCCTGCATCAACCTAAGAGCTATGCCCAAGGTCAAGCGACGGATATTCAAATTCGAGCCCAGGAAGTCCTGATCAACAAAGCTTCCTTAGTGAATATTTTGTCTCACACCACAGGACAGGCTCCAGAAAAAATTACCAAAGATATGGATCGTCTGTTCTATATGACTCCCTACCAAGCTAAGGAGTATGGTTTGATTGACCGAGTTTTTGAAAAAGAAGAACTGGCTAATCCCCCATTACCTGCCAGTGTACTTTAAGTGTGGATAGTCATTATGCTGTGGGAAATTAACCAATGGCTAATGACTAATAAAATGACTGATTACAAGCGGAGTAACGAAGATGCCTATAGGTGTTCCTAAAGTTCCTTATCGGATGCCCGGAGGACAATATACAGATTGGATTAGTATTTATGATCGCCTTTACCGGGAACGAATTATCTTCTTGGGGCGAGAAGTTGATGATGAAATTGCTAATCAAATTATTGCTGTCATGCTGTATCTGGATTCGGATGATCCAGGTAAGGATATTTATTTATACATAAATTCCCCTGGCGGTATGGTTACTTCCGGCATGGCGATTTTTGACACCATGCAACATATCAAATCAGATGTGGTGACAATTTGCGTGGGTTTAGCTGCTTCTATGGGATCATTCCTGCTGGCATCTGGCGCTAAGGGTAAACGAATGGCATTGCCTCATTCTCGGATCATGATTCACCAGCCTTCTGGTGGTACTCGTGGACAAGCCAGCGATATTGAAATCGAGGCCAGAGAAATTCTGCGGATTCGTAGCCAGCTCAACGGTATTTATGCTGAAAAGACTGGTCAGCCTTTATCAAAAATTGAAAAAGATATGGATCGTGACTTTTTTATGTCTGCTGCTGAAGCCAAAGAATACGGTTTAATAGACCGTGTAATTGAGGAGCGACCGTAGCATTACGGGAATGAGGAGTGGAGGATAGTCAATTTGCTCACTCTCTATTTCCCAGGAATAACCCTCAAGTTTAATAGCCCCCCGGTGGTGAAAATCAGCGTAGCTAAATTTTACTCATGGGGGGTTTGAGAATTGTTGGCGTTAAATTACAGCCAGCCAGAAAAATCTCTAGTAAACTGAGGTAAGTTCAATAGCTTAACGCGTGGATGCCCTTGGGCTTTTTTCCTTTCTGTTTGCGTATTGTAGCCCCAGTCTGCCAAGAAAAGTTTGACATCTTGCAAATCTGTTTGTTGTTCAACTAGCTGTAATGTCTTAAATCTGTCTTCTACAAACCACAAACTAACTGGTTTTTTCCCGGTTGTCTCAATTAATTCTCGCAGAATTTCGTATTTAGGGCGCTTAGTTTCTTTCCCAAAAATTGTTGCTGATGGTAAGTTTACGCCTTCTCGTTGTAATAACTGTTGTACGAAGCGTCCTTCTTTAGTGGTAACAATATATAATTTGACTTCACTAGCAATAGTGAGTTTAATTTTTTCAACTACTCCTGGATAAAATCTATGCAGACTTAGCCAACCGTCTAAATCTGTGTTAATCCATTGATCCCGCAAGTTGTCTAGTGCTGTGGCAATTGTTGGGGAACAAAGATCGGAGTTTAATAAGATTTTTGGTGCAACGTTGACCCAATCTTGCAGAATTTTTTCTTCAGGTACATTATCTACCAAGGCTTTGATTAAAACTGGCATTTCCCAACCTGTTTCAATTACAGGTCTAAGGCGATAAAATCTCAAAGCTAAATCATCTGCTGGTGTATTGTTTATCGGCAACCAAATTTGACAGTAAGTGCGCCATGCGACTTCAAAATATTCAATTAATCCATCGCAAATTACTCCATCAAAGTCTAGGGCTAAAATTGTGGGACTACTCACGGTCATCATGTTGGGAAATAAACTGCTGTTGTTAGATTACCTGAGAAATTCCTTTAGAGGGGTAATTTTTGTCAGTATTTTATAATTTATTTGTAAATGGGATTACATCTCAAGCATTGATTACGTATATTAAAAGTGTTTGTAGTCAAATTTTTAGCTTATTGCGTTGGTGTTGCCCGTCACCAAAAAGCTGAAGTTTTATTGATGATGTTAATGCTCAAATTTATGATTTTTGGTGGAATTTTGGCGTAAAAATTCCGTGTCTGGGACCAAAAAGTAATGCTAGGACAAATAGTCCTGATGCTACTAAAACAATGGCGGGGCCGGAGGGTAAATTATAAAAGTAGCTAAGGTACATACCGCTAATACTAGAAATTACACCAATAAAACCCCCCAGAATCATAACTTGATTGAGGCGTTTGACTAACAGATAGGCGGTTGCTCCTGGTGTAATTAACATTGCTAATACTAAAACAACGCCTACTGTTTTCATGCTGGCAACTATTGTTAAAGCAATGAGCAGCATTAATCCAAAATTGAGTCGATTAACTGGCAAACCCGCTGCTTGGGCGCCTAAGGGGTCAAAGGTGTAAAATAAAAGTTCTTTATATAATAAGAAGATTACTATTAAAACTATGGCGCCAATAATGGCAGTGTCTCGCACTTCGTCAGATGTCACGCCGAGAATGTTGCCGAACAGAAAGTGATTCAGGTCGATTTTTTGATTTTTTTGAATGACTGTAATTAATGTAATCCCCAGGGCAAAAAAAGCCGAAAGTACTATGCCCATTGCCGCATCTTCTTTGATTGGGGAGCGTGTTTTAATCCACGCAATAGCTATGGTACTCACAACACCGGCTATGAATGCACCAAAATAAATATTTCCTCCCAGGATAAACGCGATGGCCAATCCTGGCAATACTGAATGGCTAATGGCGTCACCGAGTAACGCTAGTCTTTGCACCATCAAGTAACTGCCTACTACAGCGCACAGTAAGCCAACTATAATGGCAATCACGAGGGATCGCTGCATGAAGCTATATTGCAATGGCTCAAATAACGCTTGAATCATAAATATTTATGCTATTTATGGGGTTTATAGGAAAATATTTATAGAAAAATCTTTATACTAACTACCGGAGAGGGTCAAATAGGTGAGATTTAAGCAGCAGTAGAAAAGTACATGACTTGACCACCGTAGGCGCGATACAAGTTTTGCTTTGTCAATACTTGCTGGCGTGGGCCTGTGGCGATTAATTCACGGTTGAGTAAAATTAAATCATCAAAGTGGGCAATAGATTCACCTAAGTCGTGGTTTACCACCAGCACAATTTTACCAGCCGCGGCCAGTTCATGAAAAACTGCAAAAATGACCCCTTGGGTTTTTTGGTCAATACCTACAAATGGTTCATCAAAGCAATATATATCTGCTTGCTGTGCCAGAGCACGAGCTAAAAATACTCTTTGCTGTTGTCCCCCTGATAATTCTCCGATGGGGCGATGACTGTGTGCAAGCATTTCCACACGTTTGAGAGCGTTTTTGGTTTCTTGTCCACTTACTGGGGAAAAATTACGTAACCAACCTGTCTTTTTTACCCTTCCCATCATCGCCACATCCCAAACTGTGGCGGGGTAAGTCCAGTCAATTTGGTTACGCTGTGGTATGTATGCCACTTTCTCTAGTTGTTGCATTAAAGGTTTTTGTTGATGGAGTACTGTGCCGGTACTGAGAGGAACTAAGCCCAGCATGGCTTTCATCAACGTACTTTTCCCTGCACCATTAGGACCAAAAATCCCTGTGATTCTACCTGACTTAATTATGCAGTTAACATCTCTTAAAGCTTCTGCTGTGCGGTAATGCACGGCGACGTGGGCAATATTAATGCTTATGGTTGTGCCTGTGTGGTTGTCTTCCATGGGGTGAACAGCGTTTAAAGAAAAGTTAACAGTTCTCATTTTGGGGAATATCCAGGAAAAATGAAAAGAATATGAAAATAGTGTACTTTAAAAATGAGAAAAATATGAAAACCAGTTTAACAACCATATTAAAATGATTACTCAATCAAAGGCCAGATCATACTGGTCAGCTGTGGTGGGAGTTTTGTTGGGACTTGCTCTAGGTGGATGTAACCAAGTAGATAGTAACCGCCTTTCTACGGCAAAAAATGACCTACCGCAAGTAGTTGCAACTAGCACCATCATTGCTGAATGGGCGGAAAAAGTTGGGGGTGAGGAAATTGAGTTAATTGGTCTTCTCCAACCAGGAGTTGATCCTCATGTTTATGAACCGACACCAGCAGACAGTCGGGTTATAGAAACAGCTGATTTGATTTTATATAACGGCTACAATTTGGAACCAGGACTGATTAACTTAATGAATGGGGCTGGGGAGAAGGTACCTAAGATAGCTGTGGGGGAAGTTGTCAAACCTTTGCAGTCAGATGCATATGAAGGAACAGTTGTACCAGACCCCCATGTGTGGGGAAGTGCAGCAAACGCCATGGCGATGATAAATGTCATTCGAGATGAGTTGATTAAATTATCCCCCGCAGAGCAGGCGGAATTTACCCAAAGAGCATCAGTATTAACTGATGAATTACAGCAGTTACATAACTGGATTAATCAACAAATTCAAACTATCCCCCCAGGAAAACGCCAACTTGTCACCACCCATGATGCTTTTCAATATTATGGTCAAGCTTATGGTATGACCATGGCCGGGACTTTAATTGGTATTAGCACAGAAGAACAACCCAGTGCTCAAACAGTACAACGTTTGGTGGAGTCAATTAAAAAAACCAACGCACCAGCAATTTTTGCCGAAACTACAATTAACCCAGCCTTAATTAAAACCGTTGCTGAAGAAGCAGGTGTAAAATTAGCACCACATCAACTGTACTCTGATTCCATTGGGGCAAAAGGTAGCGATGCAGATTCTTACGTCAAAATGATGGTGGCAAACACCCGCACTATTGTTCAAGCATTGGGAGGTAATTACACACCATTTCGGCCTAGGAATTAACTTTATACAAAGTATATAAAATTTAATTTACACTTCATAAAAAACTAGCAAAAAACCATTGAACACTCAGGGAAATTGGGCATAATTTAACTTGTAACAGGGGGATAAAACATCACAACGAGTGCTAACGACTAATGACTAAACCAATTGAAGTCCGTAACCCCCGAACTGGAAAATTTGACTATATCATTCTCCCGCCGCCCCCCAGGTTGTTGGTACACAAATGTAACCGCGCCCGCAGGTGCCAAGTTAACTGGCAACACATGGGTTTAGAACCAAGAATTGATGCTTTACAACAATGGAAGCAAGCTATACTGTCTGGCCGGGAAGATTTGACAAGAGCTTTGGTAAGTGACACGGGGAGATTGTCAACTTCAGTATTAGAAATAGACTCTTTTCTGGCTAGCATTGACCGTTGGTGTGGGTTAGCACCGGAATTACTAGCAACCTCAGCGAAAAATACAGGGGTTCCATTTATCGCCCTGGAACAAACATCAGTACCCTACCCGCTGGTGGGGGTAATTAGTCCTTGGAATTTTCCCCTGTTGCTGTCTACAATTGACACTATTCCGGCATTGTTAGCCGGTTGTGCAGTGGTGGTCAAACCCAGTGAGATTGCACCCCGTTTTGTTGCACCATTAATTACAGCGGTGAATACTGTCCCTAACTTACGTGATGTATTAAGTTTTGCTGAGGGAGCAGGTGAAACGGGTGCTAACTTGATAGAAAACGTAGACTTAGTATGCTTTACAGGCAGTGTCCCCACAGGAAGAAAAGTGGCAGAAGCCGCAGCTAGACGGTTTATTCCGGCTTTTTTGGAATTAGGGGGAAAAGATCCGGCCATTGTTTTAGAATCAGCTAATTTAGAATTAGCAACTTCGGCAATTTTGTGGGGTGCAGTGGCGAATACTGGACAATCTTGCGTTTCAATTGAGCGGATTTACGTTGCTGAGTCGATATTCGAGGAGTTTTATCATCAACTGGTGGCCAAAGCCCATCGTTTACAGTTAGCATATCCCACAGTTGACAGTGGAGAAATTGGCCCCATCATTTCTGAAAAACAAGCTGCAATTATTAACCACCATATTACGGATGCAGTGGAAAAGGGTGCTGTAGTTCATTGTGGCGGTAAAGTAGAACAGCTGGGTGGGGGTTGGTGGTGTCGTCCCACAGTAATCACCCAAGTCAACCATTCCATGAAAGTAATGACAGAAGAGACATTTGGCCCCATTATGCCAGTAATGCCATTTCCCACGGTGGAAGAAGCAGTATACTTAGCAAATGACTCTATGTATGGATTAAGTGCGGCGGTGTTTGCCAAGACGGAATCAGAAGCTTTAGCAGTTGCTAAGGAAATCAATGCAGGTGCTATCAGTATTAATGACGCTGCGCTGACTGCCATTATGTATGAGGGAGAAAAAAATTCCTTCCAATTTTCCGGTCTTGGCGGGTCACGCATGGGGCCGGGGTCAATTAAACGCTTTCTACGAAAAAAAGCATTTTTGATTAAAACTAACTCCAATTATGACCCTTGGTGGTTTAACAATAATTCAAATTGTTAAGCTAAAGGAAAATCATGGAACTACAGTGGCTAAAGTCATAAGTCGCCTACACCCCTACTTGTAAAGCCAGGGGCTTTGGCTTTTTTTCTGGTAAGATTATTACTTTGTTTCCAGGGAACACAGGGATTTCATCGCTGATTTTTACTCAATTAAATTGAATCGCACAACAGATTTTTGGTTTAGTTAACTAATTAACTGACAATAAATATTATGTTGGGGGATGGCTGTGTGAGTGGCATTATTACTTTATCTGTATATTCTGTATTGCCAAGGCGTTATAATTTAAAATCTCAAACTAATAATTAGAAACGTAGAAGCATGGCAAAAAGTGACAAAATTAACTTTTCTACTCCTAGTGGTTTTCCAGAATTTCTTCCTAGTGAAAAGCGCTTAGAATTATATTTGTTAGATATTATTCGTGGCGTGTTTGAAAGTTACGGTTTTACACCCATTGAAACCCCGGCAGTAGAACGTTTAGAAGTTTTACAAGCCAAGGGAAACCAAGGGGATAATATTATTTATGGTATCGACCCTATATTGCCACCAAGTCGCCAAGGGGAGAAAGACAAAGCAAAGGAAACAGGTTCAGAACCTAGAGGTTTAAAGTTTGACCAAACTGTGCCTTTAGCAGCTTATATTGCTCGTCACTTAAATGAATTAACTTTTCCTTTTGCCCGTTATCAAATGGATGTAGTTTTTCGCGGAGAACGTGCAAAAGATGGGCGTTTTCGGCAATTCCGTCAGTGTGATATTGATGTGATCTCTCGTGGTGAACTCAGTTTACTATACGATGCTCAGATGCCTGCAATTATCACTGAAATATTTGAAGCTGTAAACATTGGTGATTTTTTGATTCGCATCAATAATCGCAAAATTCTCACAGGGTTCTTTCAGTTTGTGGGAGTTGCTGAAAGTCAAATTAAAGCCTGTATTAGCATTATTGATAATCTAGAAAAAATTGGTGAAGCTAAAGTTAAGCAATCTCTGGAAACAGAAAAAGTTTTACCTGAGCAAAGTCAAAAAATTATTGATTTTATTAAGATTAATGGTTCAGTGGACGAGGTATTAGATAAGTTGAATCATCTGGCGACAAATCTGCCACAAGCAGAGGAATTTTATTCAGGGGTAACTGATTTAGCCACTGTGATTACAGGGGTGCGTAATCTGGGAGTGCCTGAAAATCGTTTTTGTATTGATTTATCTATTGCTCGTGGTCTTAATTACTACACAGGTACGGTTTACGAAACATCTTTATTAGGACATGAAACTTTAGGTAGTATTTGTTCTGGAGGTAGATATGAAGAATTAGTGGGGACTTTTTTGGGTGAGAAAATGCCTGGTGTTGGTATTTCTATTGGTTTAACTCGTTTAATTAGTCGTTTGCTCAAAGCTGGTATTATTAATGCTTTGTCTGCTACACCAGCCCAGGTGATGGTGGTAAATATCCAGGAGGATTTAATACCTATTTATTTAAATGTGTCTCAAAATTTGCGCCGGGCTGGAATTAATGTTGTGACAAATTTTGATAAACGTCCATTGGGTAAACAATTCCAACTTGCTGACAAGCAAGGAATTCAATTTTGTGTAATTATTGGTTCTGAGGAAGCCGCAGGGAAAAGGGCTTCTCTCAAAGATTTAAAATCAGGTGAACAAATTGAAGTCACGCTAGAAAATTTGGCCGTAGAGATTAAAAACAAGCTCCATTAATAAGTGGAAACTACGGGAGCTTGGTATCCCGGTGTTTTTAAGCCGGGGTGGAAAAGCTCGAAGATATTAATTTTCCAGCAAAGATGCAAAATGTGGTTTGTTTCAAACTTATACATTTTGTTGATTAATGAAATAAAACAGTGGACTCAAAGAGAACTTCCCCAAGGGCTGGTGATTTATTGACTACTAATAACTAGCCAAATACTACGGTTTTGTTACCATATACTAATACCCGATTTTGTAAATGTAATCTCACAGCTCTTGCTAATACAACTCTTTCTAAATCTTTACCTTTTCTAATTAAATCATGAATTTCATCGCGGTGACTGATTCGCACTACATCTTGCTCAATAATTGGCCCAGCATCTAAGTCAGCAGTGGCATAATGGGCAGTAGCCCCAATAATTTTAACTCCACGTTCAAATGCTTGGTGATATGGATTTGCACCAACAAAAGCTGGTAAAAATGAATGATGAATATTAATAATTTGGGGAAATTGAGAAATAAAATCCGCACTGACAATTTGCATATATTTTGCTAAAATTACCAAATCAATTTTGTATTGTCGTAGTAATTCTAGTTGTTTAGCTTCCTGTTCGGTTTTGTGATCTTTTGTGATAGTGATGTGGTGAAAATCAATACCAAACTGTTCTGCTATTGGCTGTAAATTTGGATGATTACTAATTATTAGGGCAATGTCAGCGGCAAATTCTTTTGCACGTTGTCGCCAAATTAAATCAAATAAACAATGATCCTGCTGACTTACCCAAATAGCAACACGTGGTACATTGTCGGAGAAGTGTAGTTGCCATGTTGCATCTAAGGATTGAGCGATGGGATTAAATGCAGGAGCAATGAGTTGTCGTGGCAAATTAAAACTGTGTAACTGCCATTCAATCCTTGTCAAAAATAAGCCGGCACCAAAGTCTGTGTGTTGGTCAGCATGGATAATGTTACCTTCATTAGCATAGATAAAATTGGCAAATTTGGCAACTAGTCCTTTACGGTCAGGACAGCAAATAAGTAATGTGGCGGTGGGACTGGTCATGTAACCTGAGTTATTGTTAATTATTTTTATTTTTTATTCTTTGGTTTTTCATCTTGATTGGTTTCGTTTTCTGGGTTTCCTTGATGTTCACTGGTGTCTTGAGATTTTTTCCATTCTGAAAGTTCCCGATTTACGGCATTTTCAAAATTTGTGGACACTAGCAGGATATTGGTATTACCATTTTCTTGGGTATTCAAGTCAGTTTGAGCATACAAAAAACGACGGTTAAAGTCAGGTTTACCCAAAATTAACAAATGAGTTTTTTGATTTTTGAGGTTAATATTAATAGTTGCTAGTGGTGGAGCTAAACCAAATTCTGCTTTTTGGCTAGTTGGAATAGATAGAGTGCGATCGCTTTGAGATGCAACTAGTAAATCTGTCAAATAAGAAACAATAGCATCATTTGCTGGTTCTGTTGTTGGGGATATTAGTAACCACTGAGAATCCTGTGTTCCGGTGTTACGTTTTAGATTCAAGGTAAAATCTTTAGTTGTAACTGTTAAGGACTGTATGTCATCCTCTTTAAACGAAAAAATTTGCTGCTGTTGGGTCTTTACTTGTTCTCGCTGAGTTTTGCCGCGAATTTCGTAGAAATAAACAAAACCACCCAAACCCAGGGCTAGTAATATTAAAACTATAGTTGTTCGTGGTAATTTCATTGTTAATTACCTCCGTTTCCACCAGATAATAGTTGCGGTCATTAAACCTATGAAAGGTAAGATCAGCAAAGACGAGAATGCTAACACATTAGCTTGTAGGACATTCAGATTAATTCGACGGTTTCTCGGTTCTTTGGGACGAATAGAAAGGGGTTGCTGATCTTGTTGACTTAACCAGGTAACAGAGTTTAGAAAAACATCTCCATTGAGTTGCTGTGTAAATAGTCCATCGGTGGCGAAATCAGAATCTCCTATCACTACTAGTCGCGACTCATTTTTAGGTTCTTCTGGCTTATCTTCGGTAGGGGAATTGGACTTGGTTTCATTTGTAGTTGCGGGTGATGGTGTGGGTGAAGCTTGAGGAGGGTTGGTTTCATTTGTAGTTGTGGGTGATGGTGTGGGTGAAGCTTGAGGAGGGTTGGTTTTGGCTGGTATTGTTCTTCTTAAAGCCACCCCCAAAGTCAAAGGGCCTGGGATGTCTGTTTCTGAATCAAATTCTAACTTTTCGCTGTTCAGGTCGCTTTCGGCCCAACTGTCAGGATAAGCTTTGGTTTCGAGTAAAGTAGTGGATTCAATGCCATCCACAGAGGTAATATCTAAAGGTCTTGCTAATCTGTAAAAAGAAATGCCATTACGAAAATCTTTTGTAATTGGATGTTGCCCATAATTTGTCACAATGGGGACAGCAGGGCCTAGTCCCACACCTGCACCTGAAATATCTACTGCTAAACGATTATCCAACCTAACACCCCACTTTTGTAACAGGCTGTCGAGATTAGTATCAGTATTGGAATCAATCATTAATAGTAAATTACCACCGCCATTAAGATAATCTTGTAAGGCTTTCAGTTCGTTATCGAATAATTCTTGTTTAGGACCTGCTATTACAACAACAGCTGCATCTTGTGGAACTTGGGATTTTTCTACCAAATTCAGTGGTGATGCAGTGTAATTTCTGTCAGCTAACCCCTGAACGGCTTGTGAAATTCCTCCTTGACTAGATGTAATTGGTGGTTCGCCATGACCTTGGAGAAAATAAACTGGAGTTGTTATTGCATTAGTAATTTGTTGTAGACGATTTGTTAATCTTACTTCTGACAAACGTTCATTGACATTTAACGTTTGGACTAATTGGCGATTATCTCCAGATTCTAGGTAAACTTCTCCATAGTCTTGAACACCAAACTTATTTGCTAATCCTGGTTTACCTTGGGGATCAACATACTCAAATTGAAAATTGCTATTTTCTCGACGATAGTTTTCTAATAATTCCTGATCTTGGCTATGGACATTGATATCAAATATCCACACCTTGACGGACTGACCCAAGCCACGCACTAATTCTTGGGACTGGGGAGCTAAAGTAAATAATTGGGCTTCAGTTAAGTCTTTCCGTAAGTTGTAGCGAATCCCCAAAAAGTTAACTAAGCCTAAAATCACGAACATAGCTACAGTGGCCAGTAAAGCGTTAGTACCAGCTTGGGTAGAACGGCGATTCCACCATTTAGTTTGCAGACTTTGGAACACTATCCACAAACTAATAATGACAATTCCTGTAATCAGAAATATTAAAGGAATAATTCTCCAGTTTCCCGAAACCAAACCAGAAGTTAAGCCGACACTCAGTAAGAACGAGCCTAACCAAAATAGATATTTTCCAACTTTGTTTTTTTTGATCATGTTCATGTTATTTTTCATCAGTCAATAGTCATTAGTTATGAGTCAATTAATTAACTTTTAACTACTGACGTTGAAACCGCAATGTATCAATAGACTGGGCTGTAAGAAAAATCCCCAAAAAAATGTAACTGGTAAATAAAATTAAAGCACTGGTATCAAAAATACCTTGAATCAAAGTGTTGTAATGTTTTAACAAGGAGAAATGACCCAATATTTCTCCCACTGATCCGCCGACAGTTTTAGCTATTACATCAATAAACAATAATAATAAAACTAAGGCAAAGGTTAGAACAGCAGACAAAATTGTACTGTCGGTGAGAGAGGAAATAAACATTCCTAATGATAAAATTGCTGCTGCAAGCAAGATTAAGCCAAAATGCCCGAGCAAAGGAATCATGGGGGACATGGGAGGATTTGACGCACTAATAGCCATAGACTGAAATAGGAACAATGGTATAATTAGCGTTATAAAAAATGTCAGTACGCCTAATAATTTACCTACAGCCACCGCCCAGTTTGTAACAGGTGAGGTAGCTAAAAGTTCTAAAGTGCCACGCTTGCGTTCTTCAGCATAGAGTCCCATGGATAGAATTGGCAGGATAAATAACAATAGCCAACCCATACGATCTAAAAATGCCCGGACAAATTCGTAGGGTACATCTATGGGTGGTATTGGTACACCTAGTTGTTGTCCTTGTAAATCTAATTGTGCCACGGTGGGCAAAATGCCGTCTGGCCCGAGCAAAATTGTCACCAAGAATAATCCAGCTATAAACCAAAACACAGCAGCGATGGCATAAGCTAGGGGAGAGACAAAATAACTTTGTAATTCTCGGCGATAAATGGCAATAATATTACTCAGCACTATACCCATTTATGCTGCTTCTCCTTCGGTAGTTTCTGAATCTGCAAGGGAATCTAAGTTCTTTTCGGCTGTGGTCAATTGCAAAAACACATCTTCTAGGGTAGCGCTGACACGCCGCATTTCATACAATCCAAAACCTGCATTGACTAAGGTTGTAGCAATATCTTTTCCTGGTTCAATTCCAGGTTTTGATATTACCCGGAGGGAGGCGCGGTTATCACCAGATGGGTGATGACCAGAAACGGATTCCACCAGACCTACACCAGGGAGATTTTGGAGAACTTGTTTTGCTAAATTAGTCTCTCCCTCAATTTCTAATTCATATCCTGACCCACCTGCCAACTGGGTCATCAAGTTTTCTGGTGTATTGGTTGCTACAATTTTGCCTCCGTTGATAATTGCCACTCGGCTACAGGTCATACTCACTTCTGGTAGAATATGGGTGGACAGAATAATTGTATGAGTACCGGCGAGGCTTTTAATTAAATTGCGAACTTCAATAATTTGCCGGGGGTCAAGTCCTACGGTAGGTTCATCTAAAATAATGGCTGGTGGATCATGTACAATCGCTTGAGCAATGCCGACTCTTTGGCGATATCCTTTGGAAAGTTTGCGGATAATAACCTGACGCTTGTCTTGTAAGTTGCACCGTTCAATGGCTGCTGTGACTTTATTAGCGCGATGGACTCGGGGTATTCCTTTGATTCTCGTGACAAAATGCAAAAATCCTTCTACCGTCATTTCTGGATATAATGGCGGGGTTTCTGGTAAATAGCCAATGCGTTGGCGCACCGCTAGAGAATTTTCATTCACATCAAAGCCAGCAATTCTGGCTTTACCATCAGTAGCGGGTAAATAACCTGCTAAAATACGCATGGTTGTGGTCTTACCAGCACCATTAGGCCCTAAAAAGCCCAAAATTTCCCCAGGTTCTACTCTAAAGGTAACGTCATGAATAGCTGGGGTAGAACCATAGGTTTTGCTCAAGTGTTCTACTTCAATCATCGGTCTAGTGACAGGAAAATAGAGAATACCAAACAATCTTAGATCACTTAGTGAATTATCCCCAGGTGAAGTTGCAAAACTAGGGATTACCTGTTCAGTGGCTCTGTAACCAATAAATACTTAAATAAATCGTCAAGTATTGCATGAGCCGATAAAATGCTGCCAAAAATCCAGTAACTAGAATCGACGGTATAAACACGCTGATTTTGAACTACATTGAGAGTCTGCCAAAGATGAGTATTTTGATATTGAGTAAATAATTTTTTAGCTCCAGGGTCTACTGCTATAAATAAAACATCAGCATCAAGTAAATCTATCCGTTCCAAGGTCAATTTTACCAAAGTATCATCAGGACTATTGATTAGTTGACGTTGATGAACTGGCATATTAATTCCTACCTCTGCCAAAATACTGCCAGGAAAAGAAAACTGAGAACGAAACTCAGGAAGCTTAACCCCACCGTGAAAACGACTCACAGAAACCTCGAGTTTATGGATTTTGTCACCCAATGCAGTGCGTAATTTTGCTAGGCGTTGTTGATATTCGTTTAATAATGCTTTAGCTGTTGTAGTTTTATTTACTATTTTAGCAATATCTAGCAAAGTTTCTTGCCATTGTTTATGTACGTAGTTCAGTTTAACTGTAGGTGCTATTTGGGAAAATAATTTATAATTTTCTGCTTCAATACCATATAAACTAATAATTAAATCGGGATTTAGTTTCAATATTGTTTCTAAGTTAAAATTATGCTCCTTTCCTATATAAACTATACCTTTCATTTCATTTTGGAGTAAATTAGCTTTACTAGCCACAAAAGCTGTATCGACTGTACCTATTGGTTTTAAACCTAACGCGATTAAAGCTTCTAAAGATACTTGTTCTGTAGCAATAATACGCTGTGGGTTATTAGGAACACAAGTTACACCTAATTGATGCTTAATTAAATGACATTGTGATTTGAATAATTTTGGTGTTGGTAAATTAGCATCTGGATAAGTATGGCAAGCAGTAAATATGCAGAACAAAAAAACTATTAGTAGAGATAATCTCAAGTAACAAAAAAGATTTTTGTTCATTATGTTAACAGATTTTTAACGCAAAATTGAGATAATAATTCATAATAATTATTTTTTATACCATGATATTAACCAATTAAATAAAGTGGTTGACTGTGGGCAAATAGTACATCTGCTAAAGTAGTAATACCAGAATAATGTGGTTTTATTAAAGTGATTTAACCTAGGTAAAATCCTCATTATTACTTGGTTTTATTATTTCAGCAGGAATTTTGTAATTGAACTATTCCAGAGGATAATTTGTACCGCTATTGGTAATATTCCCCAAAGGCGGTATATAGGTTTTGTTAATTCAATATTGGCTGTTCTGGTTAAAATTCCACGAAATGAATCTGTACGGAGCCTATGGTAGTATCTGCCATTAGGAAAGTCAATATCAAAAATCGAAGGAAATGTTTCCTAAAACCGTCAAAGGTGCGGCTGGAACAATGAAAAAGGTTTGAGACTCGTAATATTTGGTGTCAAACAAATTTTTAAAATTGACAGCAGCGCGCCAATTATTCCGCTGATAGAAAATACTCGCGTCTGTTCTCACATAAGAAGGAATTTGGATTTGATTTGGTAAAGAGCCTGCACGTTCACCAGCATAAACTAATCCTAATCCTAGTCCCAAACCTTGTAAATTACCTTGTTGGAGTTCATAGGTAGTCCACAAACTAGCACTATGATAAGGTACACCAGGTAAACGATCATTAATTAGTTCTGGGCTGTTATCTTCACTGACATAAGCATGTGTATAGGCATAAGTAGCAATTACTTTCCATCCAGGAAGAATTTCTCCTACTATATCTAGTTCAACACCTCGGCTTTTTTGCTCACCTGTTTGCACACTAAAGTCAGTATCAATTGGGTCAGGAGTTAATACGTTTTTCTTAGAAATATCAAAAAAAGCTAAAGTTGTAGAAAGCTGATTATTCAGAAAATCTTGTTTAATTCCTATTTCAAATTGTTCTGATGTTTCTGGTTTAAATGGTTCATTATTGCGGCTTCTACCAAAATATTGCGGGTTGAATGAATTTGTCCAACTGGCATAAATGGAGGTGGTGTCTGTAGGTTGATAAACTATACCTAAACGGGGAGAAAATTCCGCATCTGAATTTCTAGTGTTTAAATCTGGTTCGTCTTCGTATATGTCGTAGGAGTCTACCCAGTCAAAACGACCGCCAGCTAAGAATTTAAGATTGGGTGTAAGTTCAATTAAATTTTGTAAATAAACTGCAATATTTTCTGCACCATATTCCCCAATGTAAGTGCGACGTATATTTTCTGGTTGTGCGCCATATACTGGGTTGAAGATATTTAATTCTGCAATATTACCTTGGAAAAAATTGCTTTTGAATTGATAACTAGATAACTCTAATCCAAGTAATAAATTATGGTGAATTAAGCCTGTATTAAATTTACCGGTAATTTCATTTTGAAAAGCAAAGTTTGTTGTGTCACTTTCGGAACGACGAAATCTGCGGCGTACTGTCTGCCCATCTGCTGTAATTCCCCTAGATTGTACACCTTGAGAAGCACCGCTAACTTTCAGGATGTTAAAGGCTTGGCGGAATTTCCACTTGTTGTTGTACCCGAATTTGCTTTCTAAATTGTAGGCGAAGTTGTTGGATCTATATTCAGCATCCTGGAGATTTGGTTCATCTAAAGAGCGGGTAATGGGAAGGTCAAAAATTACTGTGCTATCAGAAGTAAAACCCCGATCAAACCCGTAGTTGTATTTCTGATATTCATAGGCAAAGGTGACATTGGTGTTTTCTGCTACTTTGACATTAACAACGGGATTAATAAATGTACTTTCATTATCTACAAAATCCCGGAAACTGTTAGCATTTTCATAAGCTACATTTAACCGATACAGTGCAGCCCTATTTTCTGTGAGTGGACCTGTGAAATCAATTGTGCCACGATAAAAATCATAGCTGCCAATTGTTCCACTAATTTGATAGAAGGGGTCTGGTAGGGGTTTTTTAGTAATTGTGTTAACTACACCACCGGGATTGCTAGCACTTCCATATAAAACAGAAGCAGGCCCTTTGAGAAATTCCACTTTTTCAATATTGGCCACATCACGGGGACTGGTAAAACCAAAATCTTTAAACCCATCACGCAGAGCTTCAAAACCTGTAGCAAAACCACGAATAAAATAACCTTGTGATGCGAGTCCACCTAAAGTTCCTTGAGGACGCACACCACTAATATTATCGGCTAGTTCGTTGAGTCTAACTACTTGACGGTCTTGAATAACTTGTTTAGGGATTACTTGTACTGATGCTGGAACATCCCCCATTGGTACATCTAATTTTGTGGCTGTTGATTCTTCGGTAACTCGATAGCTATTTTGTTCACCTGTAACTAGTAGTTCAATAGGTGCATCGGTTTCAGTGGTTGGTTTTGCTGTAGTTTCTCTAGTCGGGTTATCCTTTGATGGCTGTTGTGGGGTTTCTAGTTGGGATGTGGAAGATGTTGCAGTTGTGATGCTAAAAATTAAACCTTCATCACTGTCAAGTAGTGTGTAAGTGGGTGTTTTTGTTTCACCGATGATAGTTACCCTGATAGTGTTATTGTCTTGATTGATAACTAGGACTTCGGCAATACCTGCAACAGGTTGTTTTTGACGAAATGTATTCTCTGATGTTAAACGCAGTTGAGCGTTGGTAATATCAGCAATTAAACTATTACCAGAAATGCTGCTTGCTACTTGCAATTCTGGACTTTGCTTGGTCTCTATAATTACTTCTATACCTGTATGTATGGTATCAACCCGTACTCCATTGACCACAATTGGAGATGTCAAGGTGGATGCTTGAGATAGTAATTGTTTGACATTTCCAGAGGTACTAACTTGTTCAAACAGGGGAGAAGTTTTTAGGCTGTTCTCACTTCCCAAGGCTGGTTGTGCAGCAACTACTACCCCTGTTAACCACAAACCCATCAATAATTGCGGTTGTCTTTTCATATCTCCTCACCTAGACAAGCCTCTATAAATGCTAGAGGCTTTTATGACTATACTAAGAATATTTTTCAATAAGCTTAATCTAGAATGATGTGATTTTGAAGACCTGATTGAATCTGAAACGGATTTTTTTGAGCCTGAAACGGATTTTTTATCTAGATTTTACAGCAACTAACTGTATGTTTGCTGATAATTGCTTTATTCGACTTTCAAATTACATTAAGTTATGAAAAAAATAAAATAATTTTGTAGTCAGCAATTTGCTTCACTGTTACTCTCTCAGATTTTTCAAACATCCTCTTAGAAGTAAATCATAAGATTTAGGATTGGTGTTAAATTCCTTACGGAAAGCTGCTGCAAAACGGCTTTGATTTGCATAGCCAACAGCACGAGCTATTTCTTTGACATTCATTTCACCTGCTAACAGCAATTGGCGTGCTTTTTCCATGCGTTGTTGCTGTAAGTAGCTAAATGCAGTTGTACCAAATACTTGGCGAAAGCCTAACTTTAGTTTATAGTCGTTTAATCCTACTTTCTTGGCTAGTTCTAGTAATGAGGGTGGATTGTTTAAATTTTGAGCTAAAATTTCTTTAGCATAATAGATTCTATCAATATCATCTTGTTTTAAAGCAGTTACTTTCGCGGAAATATTTTTGCTTTTGGCTAATTGTTCCAGTTTTAATGCAATTAATTCTAAACACTTACTTTCTAAATAAATTTTTTTAGTTAAACCTGTAAAAGGACAATTAATGATTTGTTCAAGAGCTATACGCATTTCTGGAGTAATATTATCAATTTGAAAGTTTTGCTCTTGATTGGGTTCCGTGAGTTTTTTAATGATTGGCGGCGAGATGGCACTCAAGCTATTTGTAATAAAATTACTGAGTAATTCAGTGGATTCTAGATGTATATCAACTTTTAAAAGTCTTTGATGTCGGCAAAATTCAGATTTGGCGGTTTGGTGGACACCGCCACTGCAAAAAAAATTTTGTCCTGGATGAGTATTATTCCAATATCCTAACAGATGAAAACCAAATTCCAGACCTTCATTATAAATTGCTTTTGGGGATCTTTCAATAATTAAGTTCTGATGAAAATTAGCATCAATAATTAGTAAATTAATCTCACGAAGTTCAATCCAACGTTCATATCCACTACCAAATTCTTGAGGACATAAGTTAATAATATCAGATGGATCTGATGGATCTGGGGCTTTGGTATTTTGGTTGCGTTCTCTCCACAATTCTTGGTAATGTGCCAGTGAAACAATATTCGCCATGGGCTGCCCTAAAAAACAACTAATCTCAATTAATTTACACTACTATAGATAGATTTTCTCAAATAGCTTTGTATGTAAATGTATCAAAATATAACAATGGTGTCTAGAGTTTAGTTTACATTCCCCACAGCTAGAAGCTCAGGGATTCTTGCTTCAAAGGAATTTCAATGAATTTACCTGGGCTAACGGCAAGCATCTTCGTGTAGGATTAATTTCTATGCTGTTAACCTATATTTTACTTTCCATTTTTCGCCGCTAAATTTGTTCTGCATCCCAATGCAAAGGGATATCTTCACTATGTCCAACCAACGCAAAATTCAAAGTATATATACTGACGGTGCTTGCACTGGTAACCCTGGCCCTGGGGGTTGGGGTGTCGTAGCTTTCTTCAGTGATGGTGAGATCCACGAAATGGGTGGTGCTGTCAGCCATACCACCAATAATAAAATGGAAATGGAAGCTGCGATCGCGGCTTTAAAATTCTTCCATGCATCTGCACAAGCGGAATCTATCACTCTCTATACCGATAGCGAATACCTGATTAACTGCGTGACTAAGTGGTTACCAGGATGGAAAAAAAGGAGTTGGAAAAAAGCCGATGGTAAACCTGTCCAGAACCAGGAACTTTTAGAAATTCTGGATCAACTCAATACAGGAAAAATAAATTGGCAGCATGTCCGGGGACATTCTGGTAACATAGGTAACGAGCGTTGTGATGTGATTGCTCGCTCCTTTGCTAGCGGTCAAGTCCCATGTCTACAAGAGTTATGCTTTATTGATTCCTACAAATCTTTACATTCTTCTGGTGAGGCCAATGTAGAAAACATAGCTGATTATGAATGTAACTCTACAATACTCAACGAAAGTACAGAATATAACAGTACTTTTATATCAGATGTAAACGTTATGGAACCATCCACCGCACCATCTGCGGCCGCAAATGAAGAAACCCAGTCTACAACAAGGGTCAAACAACTCAGCAACTTGCTGGAGACTCTGCGGATAGCTGAGGAAATTTCGGAAAAAGGCTACTTGATCACTAGTTCTGAATTAGCAGACTTGATGGATGTCCACGCCAGCGCTGTTACCAGTAGGGGAGACCAATGGCGCTGGCGGAACTGGATTGTGTCAAGGGTCAGACGGGAAGGAAATCAAATTCTCTGGGAATTGGAAAGAGGGGATCGCTTAGAAACTGAAGACGAGTCGTAATTCGCAGTTCGTAATTAACAAAAGAGTCAAGGTGGAAAACTCATGACTCAGCACTCGCCATTCAGTTATACTTTCTTCCTCGCCATTCCCGTGGGGTGTGAAATGCTGATAAGAAGATTCGCAGTACAGCTATGGGGTCAGCCAAAGGAGAGAACCAAAATAACCAGCCACCTTGAGCATTTTTGCGGTGGTAAGAAGGTGCGATGGCTAGTAGCATAGCAAAACGAATTACTAACAGAAATACATTCAGCCATAATAAGAGGGAATGGGAGGAAATTAAAAAGCAAGCTGGGACGACTAATACAGGTAAACCTTGAACTGCAAAGAGTAACCATAAATCGCTCCACAGTTGAGCAGATGAGGATGCATCTTTCAAGTCGAGACTGCGCCCCCATTCTTTCCAAGTTTCTTTTGCTCCCTCATACATCCGCACCTTGAGGACTTTTGCGCCGTCTAAAAAGCCCACTTTAAAGCCTTGAGATGCAATATATCGGGCTAAAGTGACATCATCACAAAAAGAATTACTAGCACTGGTATAACCACCCACTGCGGCTAAAACAGAACGGCGACACAAAAAGCATTGCCCATTTGCCATGACTCGTTCTGGTTGTTCGGTTGCGATTCCGGCCGGATCGAATCGGTAAAGCAGAGTCATTAATAATGCTGGTTGCAGCCAGCATTCACCGGGATACTTAAGAATAAACTGAGGTGATAGAGAAACCAAATCGTATCCTTGTGCTTCTGCGGTTTTGACCAAGCTAGCAACTAAACCTGGATCTGGTTGGGTATCAGCATCCATACCCAGAAACCACTTGCTGGCTTCAGAACTATGCAAAAAGCCGTTATGCAAAGCCCAAGGGCGACCTACCCAATGATCCGGTAAGGGGTCATCTGTGATTAGACGAAAACGAGGATCTTGCTGCTGTGCGGTTTTCACTAAGTCTGGGGTACCATCCTGGGAATTACTATCTACTACAATAATTTCCCGGACTTCGTAACTTTGCCGACTCAAGCCTGATAACAAAGGACTAACGCGCAGAGCTTCGTTTAAGGTGGGAACAACTACGCTGACGGTACCCAAAAGATCAGGAGTTGGCTGTTGGGGTTGAATGGGGGGATGCCTTCTTGGCCCCTTTACCAGGCGGGAAAGTAAAATCGCGGTTGCTGGTATTTGGATAAGTAGCAATAGAAAAGTTGTGACGCTTTCTACTGTTAAAGCGTTTTCCACAGTAAAAATGTTTTGCAATGGGAATGGTAATTACACAAAAAATTGGCCAGGGGACATAGAGTATCATTTCTCTTCCTGGTCTTCCTGTCCCCTAATTTTATTTCAAGGCAACTTTAATATTTGCCACTGAAACATCATTGATTGTTGATTCTGCTTCAACTTGAGCAGATAGGGCTGACCCTTTTGACCAAAGTGCTAGAGAAGGAGCTACACCTAAGAGGAAACCTAATATTACAGGAATAGAGAATCCTGCGGCCAAGCTCATGACTGTAGCAAAGGCAAAGTTAGCTAAATACACTACTAAGGGTACATTGAGTTGCCATCGCTCAAATTTGATGGGGTTATTTTTCCATAGCAAAGCAGCTACAGTCATAAAGACTGCACCAGTACCCAACCAACCAGCAAAGTTTTGATAGGGCATTCCAAAGAAAGGTCCTGGTTGTTGCCAATACCAGAAGGGCAGAGAAGTTTGGCTCATAGCAGGGTCTAGTACAAAATCCCAAGAAGTCAAAAGTAGAGAACCCAGGACAATGGCACACAGATGTCGCCACCAGCTGGGTTTTGTGTCCACTTGTAAACCAGCACGTGCGAGTAAATAAGAAACGCATCCCACATAAAACCATGACAGGGGAATTGTGAATGGCACTAAACCAGCAATTTTGTAGCCTAAGCCGCTGAGATAGCTGTAGTGACCGAAGGGAAATCCTGTACTGGTTCCTAGTAATTCACTGATTAAAGAGATACATATTGCAGGTAGCATAAATCCCAAAATTCTACCCAAACCCAAAGTGCGCAAGCCATACAAAAATACAGCTGCTGTTCCCAAGATCATATAGACTACACCACCCCCTGACATACTCCACTGCATGGCGGTTTGTCCAATTTCAGATAAATGGAAGATTACCTCGGCATTGGGTACAACCAGCAGTATACCCACTAATCCAAACACCATTGACACGATATGACCAATGAGGCATACGCGCTCGGCGATTACAAGTTGTTTCATAATGATTCCTTAACAAGATATGACGTTTGGCTAATCGGCTGTTAATAGTTTACAAATGTTTACGCAAATATTTAACTAGTTCGTGCCATCATTCTGGTGCAAGTGGTTGGGTTGTCTTGACCAGAGGATAACAGCCTATTGATTTCATCTGGGAAAAATAGGATGATAAACCTATAGTCTAAGCCATTGCAGCCAAAATCTATCAAAAGAAATACAGGTTTTTTTTAGTTAGCCTTTGTAATTTCATGTATGGGCTTGCTGTTGGCGGAGGGCTGCGTTAGCCCGGGTAAATTCATTGGAATCCCTTTGAAACAAGAATCCCCATAGCTAAAAGCCGGGGGGATTGTCAGATCCAATACTTGTTCAATCAAGCTTCACCTGCTAGTGATTAAACCAACTCATGGTCAAAACACTTCCTTGGACTTCTGTGGTGCTATTACTGTTTAGCTACAGTACATTGGGTTGGGCATTATCGGAAGTACAAGCTTCTTGGTATGTGTGGTTAACTTGCATGTTTGGTATTTTGCTGTTAGTGGCTAGCTTAACTGTTCCTTGGTCGGCTATAGCCAAATATTCGAGTTCATTGGTGGGATCAAACTTGCGGACTTTTGCTGCTACTACTTTTGGCGCATTATTGTTTTTTTTAATGCTGGCTTGGTTCCGAAGATTTCTTGATAGTTTGCTGATTATTTCTGCTGGGATATTGGCAAGAATTGACTTTCAAACTGCTGGGTTTAAACAAGAACAAGTTTTTCTAATTATTTTTATATTTTCTTTAGGTGGTTTAGCCTTGGGGAAAGCACTGCACGTGGTACTTTATCATTACTTTTAGTTTTTCAACTATCCAAAGATTTGGTTAAAATTGCCGTGTTTTTGGGTTTGAGTCCGGGTTTAGATTTAAAAATCGCTCCTCAACAGTTAACCAAGAAGCTTGATAACCATCATCCCAAGGTGCCAAACAAATATAATTTGATATATCACTAAATCTTCATGGGTTTTAATTTTTCTTGGTTCTTCTTCCTTGTCCACTTTCCTTCGTTATCTAAGGTGGGGGTTACCCACCCGACTAATGTTCTAGTGGATTTAAACAGTTGCTGCTTCAACTGGTGCAGCCACTGGATAAACACTGACTTTTTTGCGATTTTTGCCTTTTCTCTCAAAGGCAACTAAACCGTCAATTAAGGCAAACAAAGTGTCGTCGCTCCCAATCCCAACATTGTTGCCAGGGTGAAATTTGGTACCGCGCTGACGGACGAGAATATTTCCCGCTAACACAGTTTGACCACCGTAGCGCTTTACACCCAGGCGTTGAGCATTAGAATCGCGACCGTTACGAGTACTACCTGTTCCTTTTTTATGAGCCATAATTACCTCTTGTGTTATTTGTATTTATTGTTCAGCAACAGCTTCTGGGGGGGAAGTTTCAATGACAGGAGGTTCAGCCGTTACACCTTCTGCAGCGGTAAACACTGTACCATTTAAAGTAATGGAATCAATCATGAGTCTGGTGATTTCCTGGCGATGGCCCCGTTTTTTGCGGGTTTTCTTTTTCGGCTTCATTTTATATACCAGGACTTTGCGACCTCTAAGATTGCGTACCACTGTTCCTTCTACAGTAGCCCCTGCTACTAACGGCCTTCCAATGGTGACTTCGCCGTGGTGCTGTACTAGTAATACTGAATTTATTGTAACTTTTTCTTCGGCTTCGATATGGAGTAATTCAATATCGTAAAAACGACCTGGCTCAACTTTTAGTTGCTTACCGCCAGTTTCAATAATTGCGTAGGTCATGGAATTGTCCTTGAAGTTGCCGTACAGGTAGCTGGCTTTAAAGGCGATTTATCTGGTTTTGATTAATCGCTGTTGCTAGCTTTTGTGTGATATGTCTACCTGATCCGAGCAGGAATTAGACAGACAAATTCTGATTCTATTTTATTAGATGCCGTTAAGTCAAGTTAAAAGTATATTTTGGGATTTTGCGGAATCTTGATAATTGGCAATGTAGTTACTAAGTGCACAGATACACAGACATAAAGAACAGCACAAATAAATCTGAGTAACGCATATGGTTGCTCAGATTTTCTCTTGTTTCTTGATGATGCCATCCCTGGGAATAAATTTACCTATGGAGCAAATCAAAGAAACCGTAGATACTAATTAAAAGTAATAATAGTGCTGTGAACTGGGTGATTCTTGTTTGAGGGGAAGGGGCCATGGCTTCCCGTACTAATATGGAGGCTGAGGCTCCCACTACGAGGCTCAAACCCAATATTAAATAAGGTATGTCTGGTAAAATAGTGGCTATAACTAACATTGCGATGGCTAGGGTGAGCATTAATAACTCTACAAACCGGGGTGGGTTGTATTGGCTAGCTAAAATAAAGTTGTTTAACCAAAAGTTCCACAATCTCATATTCAGCGTTGAGTGCTTCTTAGTTGAGTGGTGAGTGTTGAGTTATGAAGTAGCTTTTCACAACTCAACACTTAAAGCTTTTAATTTCTCGCCCCTAACTTTTGACCCACACCATTTTTTTTGGTCGCATCATCTTCTGGTGGTTCCATACCAAAGACCCGGGCAAAAGCTTTTTGTACTTTGTAGCCAGAATCAATGGATTCTAAAGGATCTTTCCGCAATCTATGACGCAGACATAAAGTAATTACACGTTTAATATCATCAACAGTGACTTGCCTACGACCTTCAAATGCAGTTAATGCTTTGGCGGCGCGGTTGCTAACAATATCACCACGTAGACCATCTACATCTAGTTCTGAGCAAATTTCCGAAACTTTTACTCGCTGGTCGTATTCAATTGTCACTTCTGGCAACAATTTTTGAGCATTAACAATTTTTTGTTGCAATGCTTCTTGTTGAGATTTGTATTTCTCTAGAAATGCAGCGGGATTTTGGTCAAATTCTGCTCTTTGTTCCACAATTTGCACCCGCAAAGGTGGTTCTTTAACAGTGTGGATTTCTGCGTGCATTCCAAAGCGGTCTAGTAGTTGGGGACGCAGTTCACCTTCTTCTGGGTTACCAGAACCTACAAGTACGAAACGTGCTGGGTGACGAATGGAAATACCTTCCCGTTCTACAGTGTTCCACCCACTGGCTGCGGAGTCCAGCAGCACGTCTACTAAGTGGTCGTCTAGCAAATTGACTTCATCCACATAAAGAATGCCTCGGTTAGCCTTGGCCAGCAATCCTGGCTCAAAGGCTTTGACACCTTCGGATAAAGCCTTCTCAATGTCGATGGTACCGCAAACACGGTCTTCCGTGGCTCCCAATGGTAGGTCTACCATTTGAACTTTTTTGTGAGCTACAGGAATTTCCGCCCCTTGTGCTAACATTTGGCGGACTTCATCGCTCATCACATCGGGGTCTTTGGGATCGCTGTTGAAGGGGTCATCGGCAACCACAGGAATTTCTGGTAGTAAATCAGCCAGGGCTCGGATAGTGGTGGATTTGCCGGTGCCGCGATCGCCCATAATCATTACACCACCGATTTTGGGATCAATCACGTTCAACAGCAGCGCCAGTTTCATTTCTTCCTGTCCCACAATGGCTGTAAATGGAAATACCACGCGACGCGCACTTGACGTGGATTGAGCAGTTGGAGTCACTAAATTACCTTAACCATATTTTTCTGATTACAATTCTTTATTGTGCCACAGTTAGGGGGTGGAAGAACATGATTGAGGTTCAGTGGCAGATTTGATTAAGGTAGGCCAGTTTTGCCCAAAAAGCCTGTGACATCCTTTGCTTTGTATCCTTTGTGCTTAATTTTTTAAATTCTCCTGGATAACCGACAATGCCTTGTGTAAATTAAATTCACATATTTGACATTCTTTGGATGTGATGTGGATGGGTCATTTTAATTTCAAAAGTCAGTATCATTTAACTAAGCCCACTGTAAGAGGGGGATTGGTGAAAAAAACTTTGTGACCAAAAGTGGAAAGGGCTAGGTCAATTGAGCAAAAACAAAGGCCGATTGTTACAGCGCAGTAGAAGTTTATTCTTAGTGCCCACTGGGAAATTGTCAAATTTAATCCTATAGAGCTATCGAATTTCACTTGCTATCCCTCCCCGAGCTGCTTTGTTGATGTCGGGGTATCTCCCATAAAAAAAATGAAACAAAATCTCAGTGCTGCTTCTGTCCCAGAAGAAACCACTCATGACAAGCCAAATATTCCCCAAAAAAAGTTATCTCTAAACAAAGTCATTATTCTCAGCTTAGAAATGTTGCTGGCAATACCTTTGGGTTTAGGTTTAGTTAACTTAAACATCGGCGGAATTGCTTGGATATTCGGGGGAATTGCCTCTGGGGCAATGGTTTTACAAACAAGTCGCATTCTATATCAATATTCCCCAAAGCCTAATCGAAATGCGAGAAAGGTAGGAATGGCACTGGTAGGCTTGACTGTGGGTGCATCTAGTAGTAGTGGCAATTTAGCTAGTCTGGCTTCTGCAATTCCCATATTTATTTTTCTGACTTTATTTTTGCTAGTGTGCGGTAGCTGCATTGGCTATATCTACTCGCGCTTGAGTAAAACCAATTTATTAACATCCATGCTGGCCACAGTTCCCGGTGGTGTGGGAGTTATGTCATCTATTGCGGCGGATTATGACCGCAATGTGACTCTTGTCGCTTTAATTCAGGCAATTCGCGTGACATCTGTAGTATTACTGATTCCGTTAATTGCTCGGTCATCAGTTGACGCTGATGATGTTATCAACTTGCCAAAATTATCTGTTACGGATGGATTACTGAGTTTTGATACTTCTCAACTAGAATTACTTTTATTGGCACTGCTGGTTACCAGCTTGGTAGTTTATCTGGCTGGATTATTTAAATTGCCAGCTGCGGAGTTTTTTGGTGGCTTAGTAGTTGGTGTGGCGTTTAATCCTTTGCTCCATTCCCTACTTATTTTGGATGATGTGAATTTTAGTCCGCCAGGGTTTGTCAAATTATTAGGTCAAATGCTGCTGGGAATTACCATTGGTGAGTATTGGGGAGATAAACCTAATCTTGGTAAAAGAGCTGTAGGTTATGGGTTTATGTCTGTGGCTATGACTATCGCTGCTGGAGGGATGGCTGCTATGGTGGCCATGGAATTAACTTCTTGGGACTGGTTAACTTGTCTGTTAGTTACAGCACCGGGAGGAGCACCAGAAATGATTTTGGTATCCCTAGCACTAAATCATGATGTAGAAATTGTCACAACTGGCCATTTAGTACGACTTATTGCTATTAATAGTTCCCTACCGCTATGGATATTTTTGTTTCGCCGTCTTGATAGCCAGTTATCAGAGTCAGTTTATTGACACTCCCCACAGCTAGAAGCCGGGGGATTCTTGCTTCAAAGGGATGCCAATGAATTTACCGACGCTAAGGTGCCGCTCCGGTAACAGCAAGCATTTTCACCGTCTGTTTGACGGCTGGAACATCTGTCTAAAGTCTGGGGCTTTGGCTCGTTTTCCGGTAGGCCCATGACCAATGACTAATAAGCAATGAGCAATGAGCAATAACTAAGGAGACTGGATATGGTTGCCCAAGTTAAAGAATTAGATGCCCAGCAGTGGGTGAAAACTCGTTCTTCCCTTGACTGTACTGAATCTACATTTTTGACCTGGACAGGTAAAATTTACAGTTTTATTCCTGGTGAGAAAAGAAAACTACTGTTTAAAATGTCGGGAGTCAGCGTTAGTAGGTGCATTCTCACAGCAGAGGGTAGCTGGGATTTTACTTCGAGGGAATTGACTTACTATCTTGATCCACAAACAGGCGAGATTTTGCGACGGTGGGAAAATCCCTGGACGGGTGAAACACTACCTGTCATACATGTTGCCAATAGTCCTGTGCAGGGTCAATTTCAAGGGAAATTTCCGGCGCAAATCCAAGGGGATACTACAACTTTTATTTTTGATATTTTTCCCACATATCCTAATCCACTAGCAGAAAATCCCCAGTTTGCTGAATATAGCCCACATCCAATTTATCAGGCCACAGAACTATTCAAATTAGCTGTACCTACTGTAGATTTATTCAACTCAGAACTAGCCTCAGTGTCTCAAGTGAGACTCGGTTGGGATAGAATCGGTCAATGGTTGCCCTGGATGAAAATGGGTAATCGTTCTGGTTATCTCATTTACAGTGCTTCGGGAAGTAAAGTAAGTGGTTTGACAGAGTTACCCCAGTTGCTTCAGGATGAGATTAATAACCGCGTTCCTCTCTACAAGCAAGCGCCAAAAGTTTTTTTAGATGGTGAAGACATGACCTCTTGGCTGTACTTCCAAAAACACTTTCAGGCTTACTTGGCTGGAGAAGTTTTCCCACTCCCGGAAGTAGAGGAGTTGTAGTTCTTAGTTCGTAGTTAGTAATTGAGAATAGAGCTAAAATTTCTGCATATTTTGGCTAGCGGGGTCAAAACCTTGAGAAAACCGAGTGCTTTCATCATAGTAAGCTCCACTGAGGTCAGCACCATAAAACTTGGCTAAGTTGAGTTTCGCTCCCCGGAGGTTTGCCTCCTTCAATTTAACTCCAGACAAGTTAGCTTTAGTTAAGTTTGCTTTGGCTAGGTTTGCTCGACTTAGGTCTGCTCCCCAAAGTTTAGCTTTGGCTAGGTTTGCTCGACTCAAGTCTGCTCCCCATAAGTTAATTCCAGGTAAGTAAGCTGCAATTAGCTTGGATCCCCTTAAGTTAATGGCGGGAAAATACCTTTGACCTGCGTTGTAAAGTCGGATTAATTCCTTAGCATCCATGAGTTTCTTTGATGAAATCTCTGTTTCTAGGATACTGTGCCCAGGTTTCAAACCCAGGGGAAGGCTGAGGAATGCTGAAAATTTTTTTGCTGGTAGTTAATTTTTTTTCAAAGAAATTACTTCAAAGTTGAAAGAACCAATCAAACGGTTATCAATGTAAACTTCTATTTGATGTTTACCACCAGGATCTCCGGGAACCATCGTCCAGAAATTCTCAATGTGGCCGTCAGGGGTGAATTCTGTACGAGTTGTTACAGCTTCAATACCATCTGCTGATAAAGTCAAACTTTGACCATCATCTGTAGCCCAGGTTTCAGGAGGTTTTGGTAAACGCAGAATTTCTCGCCACGTCACCTTACCTTTGTAATTTTTTAGTTGAATTCGCCACCCGTATTTACCGCCCTGATGCAATAATATTCTTGTGGTGGGAGTAAATTTCCTTTGACCTTTGGAATCAACTCTGAGGACTCCAAACTCAGCTTTAGTGGCGGTAATTGGTTTAGTCTCACTCAACTGAGCAATTGACTGAGAAGACGCTACGCCATTACCTACTAAAGAAGTCCAGGCTTCAGAAGCTATAAATCCAGATAACAGCCAAGAAGAAGTTAGTACAATCGTCGCAGCCCAATTTCTCATTAGCACAGCCAATTTTTTTGGTTGGTTACTGGTACATATTTCATAAATTCTACTTGCTTTCCGGGTTGAGAGAAAATTCGTTACTTTGTACCAAATTCCAAAAGTAGCCATCCGGTGCAACGAAAGAAAAACTCTTTTCTCTAAACTCATTTTCTATAATAGAAGTATATTTCAGCACTGAACTGGCCTTAATGCGATGGCAATATTGTTGTATGTCACGTATACGGTATGTATAAAGAGAAATTCCAAAGCAGCCTGGTTGTGATGCTTCAAAGCGGGATTCTAAATTAATTGCTTCTGGAAAACGAACAATGTAAAGTCTACCACTACGGGCAGCCATTAGGTGATTTTTGGCAGAACGAGGGTCGTCAAAGGCTGTGACAATAAATTTTTCACCAGGTTGGAGGTCAAATATTTCTCCAGCAGCTTGTGAAGATTCGTAGGTAGTTTCCACATCATCACGTACGCGCAATAAACCTAAAACTTCCTCATAAAACTTGAGAATTTCCTTGGTGTCATCCTGAACAATGATGCCCATGTGGGTACACTGGCTAGTTTGAAAAGCAGCACCATAGTTAATTTGTCCATAATCTGTTATTGTGTAGCCAAATCTTTGAAATAGAATTTGTCGAGTTAAGGGTTGCAGTAATAACATTTCTCGCACTCCTACTCTCGGATCTGTGAAAGGTCGGCTTTTTCGCTCTTTGTTGTAGATCACTTCCCATTGGGGATTGGTATATTTAATGGCCCAACCTTGTGCTTTGGCATCTTCTGCATGATTTAATATCGTTAAAATATCAGCAGTTAAAGTTGTTGCCCACCGGTTTCCCTTAATTTTCATGGAGGCTAACCCTAAGCCCTGATTTGTGGGCTTTTGCCAAACCATTAACCTAATCAAACCATGATCTGCATTTTGGTGATAAAGGCGAATGGAACGTAAGGAAGAATTCACTCCATACAGTTGATAGGCGTGATCTGCGGGTAATTCACCCACTTGACCGATGCGATAGCCAAATTGCTCCCAATATTGAATTGCAAAAATTGGGTCTGGAATACCAATACACACTTCATATATACCTGCAATGGTGGTTTGTTGTCCCTGGGTCATACAAATTTTGGGATTTTAGGTTTTTGATTGGGTACAGCAAATTAACTGGGGCGCGGTAGCCTCTAAATTCTATTTATGGGGGTTATCTCCAGAGGAGTTGGAATTTGTGAGGGTAAAAGAAACTTAGGTGGTAAGTTGGGACTTTCCGGATTCATCCGTGAGGTAGTTGAGCTATTGAGCAGTTAGGATGTGAACATTTAAGAAAGTCCAACAGAAGCAGGAGATGTGGAATCACTGAGGTGATTTAAATCTTGGATAACATCTGCTGCGGTTTGATAGCGATCGCTAAAATGATAGCGCACCATTTTGTCTAAAATTTCTGCCAATTTGTCGTTAACTTTTGCTGATTCTCGCCAGACAATATTGCCTGTATGTGGGTCTGACTTGAGTTGTTGGGGTGGTATTCCAGTAATAGCTTGAATAGCTAGGATTCCCAAAGCATAAATATCACTAGATAAGCGGGGATGACCGGCAAATTGCTCTGGTGGTGTATAACCCTGTGTGCCAATGGCCACAGTTGCTAATTCTGTTTTATTGCTATTTTGGGGTTGCATCAATTTAACTGCACCAAAGTCAATTAACACGAGGCGATTATCTTCAGCACGTCTAATAATATTAGTTGGTTTAATGTCCCGATGAATGATCCGATGCTGATGGAGAAATGCTAGTACTTCCAGAACACCTTTGAGCATATCAATCACAAAAGCTTCATTCTGTACAATCTGTACAGGTGGTAATTCCTCATGTAGGGTGTGACCAGCAATATATTGTTGGACTAAATAAAATTCTTTTTTATCTTCAAAATAAGCGAGCAATTCAGGAATTTGCGGATGTTTTCCCAAGATTTCTAAAATTTCTGCTTCAGTATTAAATAACCTTCTGGCAATTTCTAAAAATTTTGTATCCTGTCGGGCTGGCATTAATTGTTTAACTACACAAATGGGATTACCGGGCCGTTGAGTATCTTGTGCCAAATAAGTTCGACCAAATCCCCCAGCACCCAGGACTTTAGATATTTGGTAACGTCCACCCAAAAGTAAATCCCCAGTGTTGTTTTCTGGAACTATAGGTGTGGATGTAGAATGAGTATGTAAGTCCTGAATTGCTGTAGTTGTGGTATCTTTTAAAATAATATTTAACTGTTCAATGATTTCCTGTTGTTGTTGAATTTGTAATAGTATGGTCTTTGTTCGCCGGTGATTTTGGTAGTTAGTGTACATGGTGGTACTCAGACCACTTGTAATTAACCCTATGGCTGGGGGGATAAGCGGTATCCAACCTGCTTGGGAAAACACTACTGTGCAGATTAGCACCAAGGCAGCTAAGGTTGTGCCTCCCACTGCGAACAAAAATAAAGGATGTCGCAGTTGCCACCCTGCAATGCTACCTATAATTGACCAACCAAGGAGCCACAGAATTTCTGCTTCTTCAGACCAGTACCAAATTAGGGGTCGTCCATCTAGGACTGTACTGATAATTTGACTGACTATATGTGCATTAATTAAGACGCTAGGTGTTCTGGAAGGTTGCTGAGGTGCAGCGCTATAAGGTGTAGGAAAACCTGGACTAACACTGGGGGCAGTTGTGCCGATAATTACTAACTTATCTTTGACTAAATTGGCATCGAGTTGATTATTTAGAACTTGTGTTAAGGTTACTTGTTGAGCTAGATATTCACTGTGGCGATAGTTCAACAGTATTTGGTAACCTGCTGCATCTAATCTTTTATAGCCACCGGAATTTGCTTTTAGGGTAGAAAAGAGAGTTTTACCGATGGAGAAGTTATATTGATGGGAAAAGTCAATGGAAAAACCCAATTTTTCTAGATAGTGAACAGCTAATCTTCCAGCAAATGAAAAAGGAGTTGTACATTGGCTGTCTGTAGATTGTGCAAATAATAAACTACGGCGGATAATTTGGTCTTCTTGGTAATCAGGAATTAAATCCTGAAAGCCTAAATGATCTTCGGGAAAATTAGGTGGTGGGGGAATTTCTGATCTGCCTATGCTGCTAAATAAACAAGTGGTGATAATCTTGGTTGCACTGTGAAGATTGTTCGCCAAATTGTTTTGATGGGGTCGGTTAAGATGAAGACCGATGACCCTGGGTTGATGAGATGTTAATTTCAACAATAGCTGATTCACTGTGGCATCGGATAAAGGCCATTTGTGTTGTGCTATGTCTTCTTCAGTGATTGTTACTAATAGTATGCGGGGATCTGGCGCTTCCACAGGACGCGATCGCACCATCTGATCATAAGCTTTTAATTCCCAAGACTGGAACCATTTGAGTTCCCGAACTCCCCACAGGAAAGCAGTAACCCCCAGGCTGATGACCAAAATGGATTGTAACCAGTGGTTGCGGTGAGAAGAGTCACGGTAAGTTTTGTCTTTAGCAAACGGGGCTAGGAGTTTTTCTAATATTCCATTAATCACGGCGTTGTGGCACTAGCGTACATGGGGTATGTGTTCACTAACCAAAAAGCGGTTGATATTTTTGGGAGATGGAATAATCATTGCTGGGGGATATCCCCA
Source organism: Nostoc sp. RI_552 (assembly GCA_016124525.1). Classification (GTDB taxonomy): domain Bacteria; phylum Cyanobacteriota; class Cyanobacteriia; order Cyanobacteriales; family Nostocaceae; genus Umezakia; species Umezakia ovalisporum. The sequence continues at coordinate 58,483 of WGNO01000053.1, forward strand.
CTTAACATTCCTATAGGTGGAGATTTAGGCTGATCTTGTTAAAGTTGTCTTTGTGATTGTTGTACTTGTTCAACAGAATTAGGGAAAGGAGTGAAGTCCACGGGTTGGCTAGGGGAATTAAACTCAGGTTGTTCCGGTGATGATTCCATAGTTCCATCATTGAAGTAAGAGCCAACAATCTTGTCATAGTTAGAAGCAACAGCTAAAAATGCTCCACCCAAAATATAGATTGGTAGGGGCAAATTAAACTTTTTTAACCAGTCAAACAGTTCTGCCAAAGCAAACAAGACTAAAAAACAAGCAAGCCAAACTTTCATTTTTGCATCCCCCGGGTGCAACGGACTCTACATGGGCTGGAGCTTTAAATTAAGCGGATGAGTATCAGCATTTTCCACTTCCAGAATGATGTTGTAATATTTTACTTTTTTTCCACACAGGGAATCAATTGCTGGGTTTTATTATTGGTCACAATTCTTACCTTAGCACTTTGGCTGCTTTACGCAGTTGTAGAAAAGAATTTCTCCCGGTAAAAAAGTTTACCAGGAGTCCTATTACTTGATTCAAGGATAGAACATTTAACTTAGAGCTGGCTTATGGGCAATAAAATACTTACTAGCAAAGTGAAGTTGTGTTGAAATATTTTCAAAACCAGCTTTTTCTAAACGTTCTACCAGGTCATCATGGGTGTAATCCCGATAGTAAGGTTCATGAAAGACTTCCGGGAAAGATTCCATCAACATAGCGAATTCAGATGAATCATTCATTTGAATGGAATCACAAATTACGAATACTCCTCCGGGTTTTGTCACTCGGAAACATTGTTCAATAACTGTTTGCCGCACCTTTGCTGGTAACTCGTGGAAGAGAAAAACAGAGGTTACACCGTGGAAATAGTCATTTAGATAGGGTAGATGTTCGGCGTTAGCTTGGAAGAGTTGGGGTAACTCTCCGGGAATGTCCGATAGTTGTTGATTTGCTTTACGTAAATAAGCTGGGGACAAATCGACACCATACAGAGATGCTTTTGGCAATGCTCCTCGAATCATCCTCAATGTCCGCCCAGTACCACAAGCTACATCTAAAATACGCATTTGTTTTGGCGCAACACAATCAAAAGGTTTTAGCCCTTGGATGAGAGGTGCAAGAATTCGCCGGCGCATGGGGTCAGCAGTGCCACTAAAGAGAATCTCTACTTGTAAATCATATAAATTGGCTGAATCGTCGCTTAAGTAGCCATTACTTTGGTGATGGAAGTTCTGCACATAATAGCTGGGATAACCATCTGTTTCTATTTCCGGGGAAAAGTCTTGATATTTCTTTTGTTTAGACCGTTCCCAGATTTGCGGTAGGTCTAGCCATACCAGTGGATAGTAGCGGAAAAAATCTGACCAAGGGTTGTCAAAGAGCAAGTTTTTTGAATATATGCCTTTTTCAGCATCTTGCCAGTCTGCTTCTAGGAGGTCATTCATTTTTTGTTGAAATTTGAACAAAACTTCCTTGGGAAGGGATTTCCTCTTTTGTGTGAGAGGGGGATGAATCAGATTCATCAACTGTGAACTCAAAGTTTTGTGAGCGAGACCAAAATAACTTTTGCTTTGTTGAAAGGTTTGATAGGTGACCTTAGTTAAAGTGTCAGACATAAAAGTGAGTTAAAAGTCTATTACTTTTAGTAATTATCTGTAAAAGATTGTAACGAAAAATTTATCTATCTTATCTATCTTAGGAATGCGAATTTAATGGCTGTGAAGAAAATCTTTTGATAGTGCAATTTTGGATTTTAGATGGAAGTGAGCCATTCCTATAGGGGGATGGGGATCTGAGGAGGGTAGGTTTTTTGCTTCATCACCTTTTGTCAATTAAACAAATCCCAAATTTTGGCTAAATGTAAAATTTTGTAACAAAAATAGAATTCTGTAACTTTGGTTACAGAAATTTTGATATTCTGATAAGAGACAGCAAAAAGAGCTGATAATTCATAGCTAAAACCACCAGGAGGACTGTTGTTATGTCTATTCAAGATAGATCTCGTGCGTTAACAATGCGCCAATATCAGCAAGTTAAAAATCGTCAACAATCGATCCTGATGCGTGCTGCACAGGAACTGGGTCTTCCTGAAGAATTATCGGAATACTGGAATCCCATTCAAGGCAAAATTGATCCCACCACTCGCTTACTTTATGAAAGTAGCAACGTTGCTATGAGCTAAGTTTTGACTTATTTTGACTTATTTTGACTTATTTTGATTTTTCAGCGTGATAAGTAAAGAAAAAGCCACCCTCACGGGGTGGCAAAAAGTTTGGAAGAAATTAAGGGTAACAGTTTAGAATCACCTTGCCTTTAGGTAGGAAACAGGTGGGTAATCAACTCAATTAGCAATCGTAGTAGAGGTAAAACTCATAGGGGTGAGGACGCAACTGTATCTGTTTAACTTCGTTAGCCAGTTTGTAGTCAATCCAATTTTGGATGAAGTCTTCGGTGAACACCCCTGATTTCGTCAAGAAATCATGGTCGTTTTCTAAAGCTTCCAATGCCAATTCTAAGGAACCCGGAGTTGAAGGAACCTTCGCCAATTCTTCTGGAGAAAGTTCATAAATGTTCTTGTCTAGGGGTTCACCGGGATGAATCTTGTTTTTGATGCCATCAATACCAGCACACAGCATAGCTGCAAATGCCAAGTAAGGGTTAGACGTTGCGTCAGGACAACGAAATTCCAAGCGTTTGGCTTTAGGGTTATTACCAGATAAAGGAATCCGCACAGAAGCAGAACGGTTACCTTGGGAGTAAGCCAAGTTCACTGGTGCTTCATAACCTGGTACTAGGCGTTTGTAAGAGTTGGTTGTGGGGTTAGTGATAGCTAAAAGTGCTGGTGCGTGCTTGAGAATACCACCAATGTAGTGAAGTGCCATTTCACTCAAACCAGCATACTTGTCGCCAGCAAATAAAGGTTTGCCATCTTTCCAAATTGATTGGTGACAATGCATACCAGAACCATTGTCGCCAAAAATTGGTTTTGGCATGAAAGTTACAGTTTTGCCGTATTTCTTGGCAACATTCTTGATGACGTATTTGTATGTCATCAGCCAGTCAGCAGCTTCAACCAATTTACCAAAGCGGAAACCTAATTCACACTGACCACCAGTAGCAACTTCGTGGTGTTGTTTTTCAATGGGTACACCACAATCTTTCATTGTGAGCAGCATTTCGGTACGGATATCTTGGAAGCTATCCGTTGGGGATACTGGAAAGTAACCTTCTTTGAAGCGGGGTTTGTAGCCCAGGTTGGGACTTTCATTTCTACCGGAGTTCCAACGACCTTCTACTGAGTCTACATGGTAGTAACCTTCATGGGCGTTTTGGTCAAAGCGGACATCATCAAAGATAAAGAATTCAGCTTCAGGCCCTAGGAATGCTGTATCACCAATGCCGGTGGAAACTAAGTAGTCTATTGCTCGTTGGGCAATTACCCGGGGACAACGGTTGTACCATTCACCTGTACGGGGTTCTTTAATGCTACAAATTATACTGAGTGTTGGCTCGGACATGAAAGGGTCGAGCCAAGCAGTGTTGGCATCGAGTACCATCATCATGTCGGATTCATTGATGCTTTTCCAACCCCGAATGCTGGAACCGTCGAAAGGTACGCCATCTAAGAAGGAACTTTCATCGATTTGGTCATGGTACACCGTGAGATGCTGCCAAGTTCCTGGTGTATCGATGAATTTGAGATCAATCATCTGAATTTTTTGGTCTTGAATCAGTTTCAAGACTTCTTGAGGGGTTGTCATTCTTACTCCTTCTCTAGCAATTTTCTAGAATTAAACGAGAACTTTCCAAAGCATCCTAACCCAGATGATTTGAACCCAGTTGTGGATGACACATCTGAATTATCATAAATCCTGGACATTAGGGAATTTTGTACTTTTTGTTACAGCTTATCTGGATTACAGCTTATATTAACCTTTTACCGAAGATCTGCACAAAACGTAAAGTTCATCTCATCATGGGTCAACTTTGACATAAAATCCTTAAATGGCGGATAAATTGTTTTTGTGTCGCATCATATTTTAATTAAACAAATGGCACAAAAATTTACTGGTGCATAATTGCAACCAAATTAATATCAAACCATAGATAGTATTGATTGGGAGAAGAAAGAATGCGCGATGCAGTTACAAGCTTAATTAAGAATTATGACGTTGCTGGTAGATATTTTGACCGCAATGCAATTGACAGCCTCAAATCCTATTTTGAAAGTGGTACAGCACGGGTGCAAGCAGCAGCAGTGATTAACGGTAATGCAGCGGCTCTTGTAAAACAGGCTGGTTCTAAGTTATTTGAAGAACAGCCTGAGTTGATTCGTCCCGGTGGAAATGCTTATACAACTCGTCGTTATGCGGCTTGTCTCCGGGATATGGACTATTACCTACGCTATGCTAGCTATGCCTTGGTTGCAGGTAACATGAATGTTTTAGATGAACGTGTACTCCAAGGATTGCGAGAAACTTACAATTCTTTAGGTGTACCTATTAGCCCTACGGTATTTGGTATTCAGATTCTTAAGGAGATGGTAAAGGCACAAGTTGCAGCCGCGGGTATTGCTGATACTTCTTTTGTTGATGAACCTTTTGATTATATGACTCGTGAGTTGAGCGAGAAGGATATTTAGTGGTTTTACTACAATTATAAAGTCTAGTCATACAAAAAGATGGCTTTTTGCGTAAACCAGAAAAGCCATCGCTTTTTTGGTAACTCAGGTTTGTTGGGGCGGGGTGGGAGTCACAAGGGTAGGTTTTTTACATTGTCCTGAAGGCAAGACTTGGAAGACAAGGAGGTATTCTACGCAAGGAAGTTATGCCAATGGGTGAAAAAACACACGTTGCAGTGGTGGATAAATATGGTTGTGGAGGGTTTTAGGGAGAATTATTATTTATCCTTAGGATTTAATATTATCAGGAGATTCCAGTTAATTGGTCAAGCGGCGACTCGATACATTATTAGTAGAATTAAATTTATGTAGCTCTCGCGCCTTAGCGCAGCGATTAATTCAGGCCGGAGAAGTCACTGTTAATCAGCAAGTGGTGGATAAACCAGGGACAGAAGTTGATGGTGGGGCGGAAATTAAGATTAAAGAGCGATCGCGTTTTGTGTCTCGGGGGGGTGAGAAACTAGCAAAGGCTTTAGAAGTATTTCCTGTTTCCACGGTGGGACGTATTTGTTTAGATGGTGGTATTTCTACAGGGGGTTTTACTGATTGCTTGCTAAAAGCTGAAGCAAAATTGGTTTATGGTGTGGATGTGGGTTATGGACAAGTGCATTGGGGTTTAAGAAATGATCCACGGGTGATTTTAAGAGAGCGTACTAATTTACGTAATCTCACCCCCAACGAATTGTATGGTGTATGTGGTGAAGGTGTCCAGATACCTGATTTAGCCGTGGTGGATGTATCATTTATTTCCTTAACTAAGATTTTGCCTGCTTTGTGGCGATTAACTAAGTATCCGAGGGATGCGGTATTGCTGGTGAAGCCACAGTTTGAAGTGGGAAAATCCCGTGTTGGTAAAAAAGGCGTTGTCCGTGATCCTGATGACCAAGCTAATGCCATTTTCCAAGTGTTGCAAGTGGGTTGTGAATTAGGATGGAAATACAAAGGCTTAACTTGGTCACCGATTACTGGACCGGCTGGGAATATTGAGTATCTGTTGTGGTTAGGAATGGAAAGTGATACACCAGTGCTTGATTTACATGGGATTAAACAAATTACCCAATCAGCCATTGCTGATTTACGAGGAAGTTAAACATCGTAGATAAGACACTCTATAGAGTCTGGATGTGCTTCACAGTAGCTTTCTAAAGCAGTTTTGCGTTGTTTTGCTTGGTGTTGATGAGCTTTTTCAGCTTGTAATTCTTCTACGATATCCCAAGCTACAGCACAGCCGTGGGAATTTTTTCCTTCAAGTTTGCAGGTTTCACGAGCTTCCTCAATAGATTCTAAAATAGCTTCATCAAGAGTTTTAGTCCCTGAGTTAACAGCAGATTGGAGAGCTTCTAGGGTTTTTGTCATGATATTTTCACCTTTGTTGAGTGAGACTTTTTAACTGTTGCTTTCCTGAGTACCTACCCTCTAGCCAAGTTCATCAGGACTAGTACTTCCAGTTTAGTGAGACTTCTAGAAATAGTCTGGTAGTTAACACCCTCAAATCAAGGGAAAAAGTCACAGAAATTAAGTTTTCGGCTAGGGTTTTTCGCCTTGATGTTTATTTTCATCAATTTCTCAACTTTCCATCTGAAGTTGGTAGTTTAGGCTTTTCATTATCAAAATTTCACTGAAATTGATTATTGATATTTTGCTCCTAATTCCTGTTGCAAGCGATACAGAATTGTCTGGTGGTCAACTTGAGATAAAATTTCTTGAATTACTGTACTAGCTCCCAATTGTCCCCAAGTACAACCTTTTTCTAAATAAACTTGAGCTGCTTTACCCACGGCGTATGCACCATAACCTGCAATAGCGGATTGAGCCATGGCGGTACCAGCATAAGCAGTAATATTGAGGGGATTTTCACCACTAGCAATAACAGCAGTACTCTTACCTAAACTTAGCATGACGCTACTGCTTATTTCTCCTAACAGCAAACCACCTGAACTGAAGAAAATGGTCTTTAAGATTTTGCTTGCTTCATAGCTAGTCACAGGTAAGCCATATAATCGTGCTAGGGAACGAATCAAAACTAAATCCGCAACTGCACCGCAGATTACATCTAATATGGGTACAGGATTTAATCCTACTGCCAAAGCTTTATATTTAGTGAATTTCCAAATAATATCTTCAGCTTCTTGTGCGCGTAAGTTCATAGTCTTTTGGGCTATGGCTTTTTCAGCATCCCGTGCTTGAATAAGTGCATTTAAAGCCAAAAGCGATCGCCCTTCCCGATTTAAAATAGATAAGATTGTTTGTTGTAGTTGTTTTATTTGGGGCTTTGGTGTTTCCCATTCATAGGTGACACGGCCATCAGGCCACTCAACCCGCACTTCCCTAGGTGGTGGTTCCGCGGACACCATGACTATTTCATCGGGTAGTAAAGGACCGGCTTGGGGGTGTCCTGAGCTTAATTGCTGCAAATTTTCATAAATGGCAGAACGGTCTGTTTCTGGGTATAAATCTATTTTGTTAAATACCAAAATCAATGGTTTTTGTGCTTGTCGTAATTCCAGCAAAGCTTGATACTCGGTTCTGGTAATATCACCGGAAACCACAAACAAAATCAAATCAGCCTGACGTGTCACTTCTCGGGCTATTTTTCCCCGGGTTTCACCTTTAATTTCGTCTAAACCAGGTGTATCAATTAACTCTACTAATACTTTACCTCCTGGGTGCCAACTCACGGAACGCGGCCATTGGGTGACACCGTTGAGGGGGCCTGTTTGGAGAATCTTTTTTCCTAATAAAGCATTTAACACAGCTGATTTTCCCCGACTCACCAAACCAAAAGCCGCAATTCTGATTACATTAGAGTCCAGTTTATTGAGTGTGAAGTTTAGGGCTTCTAATTCTGGTTTTAGCAAGGCTACTAATTCTGGATTTGAGGAAAACTGTCCTGACTTGCATAGATATCCATACCAAGACAGGGCTTGTCTGAGACTAGCACGGGCGCGGTTTATGTGAGTTGCTTGGAGATTACGCACGAGGTTAGATTCACTCAAGGTTGAACAAACAACAGCTTATATATTCATTATCCAGGAATGGCCAGGGGATTCCATTAGGATTTCTGCTTTTTAAGGGTTTGAAGTTCAGTGGCTATCACCTTAGTTAGTTAAAATCAGGGATTATATTCACAAATCTAGCAATTACCACCAAATACGATTTCCGTGTTCGTCCATTCGTGCTTGGCGAATAACATCAGAAATTTCTTCTGCATCTCTGACATGGTGAAGTGCTTTTTTTGTGCCGTCAGGGTATTCTACCACGAAGTAAGTGGGGACTGTAATGCGGTCACCTGTAATGTCTGGTACATCTAGAGCTACTTGTTGGGCTTTCTCTTCCACTGATTGGGACTCATGGACAATGATATCCCCTGGATTTACTGTTAAGTTTCTTTCCTTTACTGTTGGCTCTTTTCGTAAATGGGGGTCTTGACTGATTGGCTGATTAATTTGATTGTCTGGTTCCTTAGCCATGATATTTTTCCTGATGAAAATTTATACATTTACTAAGAACAACTTAAACAATTTACAAGATAATGAGTTCTTTCATGAGAGAGAATTAGCGATGAAATTAAGATTCTTTGAATGTCAGCGGTCAATGTGGGTAGGAATGGACAAAAAATATGTTTATTGCTGGTTAACAACAGTATCACCTTAAGTCTGACCACTGTAATAGAGTCTTGTTGATCCATTAAGATGGAAACTATGGGCAAAGCAGGAAAAGCACTAAAGCAAGTTTTAGACTATTACAACATTACCCAAAGCAAACTGGCAAGGGGTTTAGGTGTTGAGGTTTCTATTGTCTTTTGTTGGTACTATGAAAAAATTGATCCCACTGCTGAAAATGTAGCTGAAATTGTTACGGTATTAAATAATATTAGTAAATCAGCTGCTAATGATTTTATTCAAGGATATTTGGGAGATTTAATAGCTGATAAGAGTATAGGTTTTATCCAAAATTTACCGTTATCAGATAAAGTAGACGTTACCCTTCTAGCCCAAATCTTTAATAACACAACTAACTCTTATAAATATCTTTATTTTTTATCATTGCTAGACATTGTTAAAAGAAGAAATTTTGATACATTATCACCAATTATTTTTCAAGAAATTATTGTTGAAATGTTAGCTAATGCTTGGTATTCCCATAAATATTTTAACCTATCTTTTGGAAGACAAGACCATATTGCCAATAAACTAGATAGTTTAGAACTACAAATTACAGAACCAATTCTACAATTTAAAGATGTAGATAAAAAACTTTTGCGAACAACTATTAATAGCCAAAAAATTGATGACATTGTAATCTTCATTAGTCGTTATGTTCCTTATCGTTTAATTCGTCCTTTTTTCAATCAAGAAACAAAAGGATTTAAAGATTATGATGTGAACCCAAGGATTATTAATTTATCAAAAAACCATTTTGATAGTAAAAAGCCTTTATATTGCTTTAACGCTGAAGAGCAAAAAAATTGTAATGCTATTATTTTGCATCCTGACTGGATAACATATTTAGAGGAAAATTATCAAATAGTTAGAGGGTGGGTATTTTGGGAATGGTTAAATTATATGCAGGAAAGAAATCCAAATATTCCTAATGTGGTAAATAAGTTATTTATGCCCCAACAGAGAGATTCTTTAGTAAATCAAACTAAGTATTGGAAAACTATTTTAGAAAATAAAAATATTGAGTGTATTTACTCTAAAGTTAAATTAGATAAAAATAATATTTCACTAGATCATTATTTGCCTTGGTCATTTGTTGCACATGATCAATTATGGAATTTAATCCCTACTACACAATCTGTTAATTCTTCTAAATCTAATAATTTACCATCTCAACAATATTTTCCTGAGTTTATTAAGTTACAACATTTGGGTTTAAGTATTTCTTATAAAAATATCGCTAGAAATCAATGGTTAAAATATACTGAAACATTTGTATCTGAATTGAAAGTTAGCCAATCAGATGATTTACTAAATTTAGAAATTTTAACTAATGCTTATGAAACAATTCTTCAACCTCTAATTTCTTTAGCTACTATTCATGGGTTTAGTGCTAATTGGATTTATAGTTAAAAAATTAGCCAATTTTCTCACTATGTCCTTTGGTAAAATTCCTATTAATTTTGAAGCCTGGGGTATTACCTATCTTACTATTTCTGGACATAAATTTTATGCTCCCAAAGGAGTTGGTGCATTAAATGAGTTTTTTTATGAGAGAAAATTACCAGAGTAAATTTACTCAGCACAATTAACAATTAAGTGTGTCAAGGCATCTATTAAGCGATCGCTTTTCATTGGTATGATGTCCTTGCCATGCATAATCTCTTGAGTAATTACAAAATGCACTAAAGAGCCAATTAAAATTCTGGCTGTAGCCTCTGGGTCAGGTATCTTTAATTCAGGGTGAGCAGCTAAATATTTACTGATAGTCTCGATGGATGGTTTAGCAATGCTGTGAACAAAAACCTGGGCTAACTCAGGGAAACGTGCTGATTCTCCCATCAACAGGCGCTCAAATGACTGGTATTCCTGATCGTTAATCATCTGTTCCAGTGCTGTTGCTGCTAATCGCCGCAGTACAATATAGGGTTCTCCTGTGAGAGGTTCTGTCCCTAAGATGGAGTGAAACCGCTTTCTTGCTAGTTTCTCAATTAATGCTTTGAATAATCCTTGTTTATCTTGAAAGTGGCTATATACTGTGGCCTTGGAAACTCCAGCCGCTTCTGCTACTCGATCCATACTGGTGGAAGCATAGCCATGAGCTAAAAATTCTTGCATGGCCCCTTGGAGAATTTGTGCGATTTTGTCTGCTGAATGTGAGCGGTCAATTTCCCCAATTTTTGGGCGTGCCATATTCAAGTAACCCTTATTTTATCAAACTTTGAGCATTGGTGATTCTTGACTATTTGATCCTGATTTTTTGCTGGTGGGGAAGCACCACTCAAGAATCTCTTGACTAAACTAGTCGGTTTAGTATAATTCTATTATAGAACTATACAGTTTAGTTTTGTATACCATATAGCATTTTGCTGTCCATGTAAAAGTGGTATCTGAATAATCTACCCAGGGAAATTTACAGTTGATCAGAAAAGTGGAGAACAGGAAAGAATTAATTGACACTGGAGATTGGTATCCATAGGTGTGGAAACAATCTTTGATTATGTCCAAAATTCAGGGACAGCATGATTTTTTTTCCTGTGCTGAGTGATAAAAGAGAGTTAAGCGGAACATTTACCAAAATTTGATTTTTTTCTGATTTGAATCAGCTTATTTGGAATTGCTTCAAAGGTATGCTATTGTGCAGAACTCAAAGCTAGATGGATCAATATCTTCCCAATCTATTTTACGTCCACCGTTTTTTATAGCTATGGTTGTATCTTTAACTGTGATTGGTAGTAGTGTTTATACAGCATTAAAATTTCAGGATAGAGTAAACCAAAGGTCACCAGAATCAGCAACAGTACTACCTGAGCCAAAAACAGTCACAGCCCTAGGACGTATTGAACCAAGAGGAAAAGTGATTAAACTCTCTGCTACCACTTCCCCTGAAGGAAGTCGGGTAAGGGAAATTTTAGTACAGGAGGGGGATAGAATCACAGCTGGGCAGGTAATAGCGATTTTAGACAGCCGAGATAGCCTGTTAGCAGCTTTGAAAGAGGCTGAAGAACAAGTGAAAGTGGAGTTGGCAAAGTTAAACCGCATTAAAGCCGGTGCTCAACCTGGAGAAATATCAGCACAAAAAGCCACAATTGCTCGATTGCAAGCAAAAGGCCAAGGTGATATTGCTGCTCAAAAAATTATGGTGGCTCGATTACAAGCCGAAGTGCGTAACGCTGAGGTGGAAAATCAACGATATGAAGAACTATATCAAGAGGGAGCAATATCAGCGTCCCAAAGAGACAGCAAAGGCTTAAGATTAGAAACAGCCGAAAAAAATTTGCAAGAAGCACAAACACAGTTGATTCACATTGAATTAACCAGCCAGGAACAAATTAAAGCAGCTCTAGCAACACTGGATCAAATTGCTGAGGTACCAAAGGTTGATATAGCAGCAGCTGAGGCAGAAGTGAGTCGTGCTATAGCAGCCATGAAACGGGCACAAGTCAATGTCCAACAAGCTTACGTGCGATCGCCTCAAGGTGGTCAAATCTTCGAGATCCACTCCCGCCCAGGAGAATTAATTTCTAGTAATGGTATTGCTGATATTGGCGAAACCACTGAAATGTATGTTGTTGCTGAAGTTTACGAAAGCGATATTGGCAAAGTTCATCCAGGGCAGAAAGTGCAGGTATTTGGTGATTTTCTGCCCATTGAATTGCAAGGAACCGTGGATCGTAAAAGCTTGCAAGTGCAACGGCAAAATGTAATTAACACTGACCCCGCCAGCAATATTGACAACAGAGTGGTGGAAGTTTATATCCGACTAGATCAAACTTCCAGTCAAAAAGCTGCCAACTTAACCAATATGCAAGTTAAGGCAGTAATTCAATTATCTAATTTTTAATTTGTCATTGGTAATTGGCAATTAAGAACATTCACATCCCTACTCAGCACACATCACTTCATATGATCGGACTAATTAAACAACTCCGGCGGCGTACACCTCTTGGATGGTTGCAACTCAGTCACGAAAAAAGCCGTTTGCTGGTGGCGTTGTCAGGTATTGCCTTTGCGGATGTTTTAATGTTTATGCAAATGGGCTTTCAAACTGCATTGTATGACAGCAACACCAGACTACATCGCAGTTTGCAAGCAGACATTGTTTTAACTAGTCCCCAAGCTCGTAGTTTGCAAAATATGCCTCCATTTTCCCGGCGGCGGCTTTATCAAGCAATGGATATTTCCGGAGTGCATTCAGCGGAAGCAATGTATGTCAATAACATTATTTGGAAAAATCCCCAAACACGCCGTCAAACATCCGTACAAGTTATTGGTTTTAATCCAGATAAACCGGCTTTTGATTTACCCGATGTCAATGAACAATTAGAGTCAATCAAGCTACCGAGTACTGTTTTGTTTGACCGTAGTGCTAGGGGAGATTACCAAAAAGCTATTGCTCAAATTGACCAAGGTAAAAAACTGACTACGGAAATAGAAGGGCACACAATTACCATTAGTGGTTTGTTTACCGTGGGTGCTTCTTTTGGTTCTGATGGTAGCTTAATGACTAGCGATCAAAACTTTTTACGGTTATTTTCCACACGGCCCTCCAGCAGTATTAGCTTAGGTTTAATACAGGTAAAACCAGGTTATGACCCGAAAAAGGTAGCATTAGATTTGCAAGCCTACCTCAGAGATGATGTGAAGGTCATGACCCACGGGGAATTTATTGAGTTTGAGAATGACTTTTGGAGAACAAACTCTCCCATTGGGTTTATCTTTAGCCTGGGGGTTTCAATGGGGTTTGCAGTGGGGGTAATTCTCGTTTATCAAGTGCTTTCCACTGATGTCAATGCCCATGTAAAAGAATACGCTACTTTTAAAGCTTTGGGATATCGTAATTCCTACTTGCTAAGTGTAGTGTTTGAAGAAGCTTTAATTTTAGCAGCATTAGGCTTTATTCCCGGAGTAGCAGTATCCTTGGGACTTTACCAAATCACCCGCACCGCCACAAATTTGCCCATGTATATGACAGTCATCCGGGGATTCCATGTACTAATTTTAACTATCATTATGTGTTCAATTTCCGGGGCCATCGCCACGCGTAAATTACGATGTGCTGACCCGGCTGATATGTTTTAGAGGGTCAATAACTCCCCATTCCCACATTCAACTATAAAAGCTTAAGTTTGAAATTGCTATGCTTCCAGTCATTTCCATCCATAATCTCAACCATTACTTTGGACAAGGTTCATTGCGTAAGCAAGTTTTATTTGACATCAATTTGGAAATTCAATGTGGTGAAATTATTATTTTGACGGGGCCTTCTGGTTCAGGAAAAACCACTTTACTAACTTTGGTGGGTGGACTGAGATCCCCCCAGTTTGGTAGTTTGCAGGTTTTGAACAGAGAACTTTGCGGTGCTAGTGCAGAACAATTAGTCCAGGGGCGACAGCATAACGGTTATATTTTCCAAGGACACAATTTGCATGGTAGTTTGACAGCCCTCCAGAATGTGATAATGGGTTTAGAATTGCACCAGCACATTGCCTTGGGGGAGATGCAGAGGCGTTCGTCCCTTATGCTAGAGCAAGTGGGCCTAGGGAATCATCTTCATTATTATCCTGATAAGTTGTCCGGTGGACAAAAGCAGCGAGTGGCCATCGCCAGAGCTTTAGTTAGTCACCCCCCACTTGTGTTAGCAGATGAACCTACTGCGGCTCTTGATAGTCAATCAGGTCGAGATGTGGTGAACTTGATGCAAAAACTTGCCAAAGAACAAGGTTGTACAATCTTAATGGTTACCCATGACAATCGCATTCTAGACATTGCTGACCGTATTGTTCACATGGAAGATGGCAAATTACTGTCCACAGTCCCCACAGCTAGAAGGCGGGGAATTCTTCAAGAGTCCACATATGTGGGTCTAGGTTTCCTTTGTACTTAATTTGTTTGACTTGGCTATTTTATTTGGTGCTGTGAGATAATTGTTGTTTTCTTGAGGGGATACCACATTTGGTATTTCTTCAAATTACTCAGTACCATGTACTGTTAAAAAAACCTCTGTACCTGGGGAATAAAACTAAGAAATTGTGTTGTAGCTTTATGACCATGGATAATAATACCAAATCATCACAGAAAAGATTGCTTGATTTTAACTTCACAAGCTGGAAATTGAAACGTTATATTAAACATCTTTTTATCGGCATATTTGCATCTGTCCTTATAATTATCTTGGCTTTGCCTGTAAACGCGTTACAAGCAGAGGTAACCCCCAGTAATCCTCAACTGGGGGATACTTTATCTGTGGTGATTAACGTTAATAATCCCGACAATAATAGTAATCCCATGGTGTTTGTAGGTGAAGATTCTTATCCGGTATTTGCCATGGCTCCCAATAAATATCGGGCTTTAATTCCTACAACTCCCTTAAATAAACCCGGAACTATGGCAATTAAAGTTTCCGTCCCTGGTCAGGTGCGAAATTTGGCAGTCAATTTGCGTAATCGTAGTTTTCCCACACAACGAATTAATTTGCCACCCCGCAGCGCTGGGGTGAAAGCCACACAACATGAACTCCAGCGGGTGGCAGCTTTTAAACAATTGCAAACAGCGCAAAAGTATTGGAACGGCCCATTCATCCAACCAAACCAAGGGTCAATTACTACAATTTATGGTGTACGTCGCTACTACAATGGCAAATTTGCCAATGATTACTACCATCGTGGCGTTGACTACGCTAGTCCTCAGGGTTCACCCGTGGTTGCTCCAGCTGCTGGAACAGTGGCTTTGGTGGGTACGGTATCTGAAGGCTTTCGAGTTCACGGTAACACCGTTGGCATTGACCACGGTCAAGGAGTAACTAGTATTTTATTACACCTCAATACCATTAAAGTTAAAGAAGGTGATTTCGTTAAACCTAATCAATTAATTGGCACAGTGGGTTCAACAGGTGCTTCCACAGGCCCCCATTTACACTGGGGTCTATATGTCAATGGTCAATCTGTTGATCCAGTGCCCTGGAGGTTTGATGGCGTTGATTAATAAACTCAAAAGTCAAGATTTATGAGGGTTATGAGTTGAGGGGCTTAGACCCTGGTTTTTTAATCCACTGGATTAAAAAACCGAGGTTGTCTACAGTCAAAATCAATTGCGTACTGATACAATCGTGCCAATATTTACCTGTTTATATAACAAGCGCACATCATCATTACGCATTCTTAAGCAGCCATGAGAGATTGCAGATCCTAACAAATGTGTGTCTGGCGTACCATGAAAGCCAATGGCATTTCGTCCATCTGACCAAAAACCAATCCATCGGGATCCTAAAGGACTATTAACTCCCGACGGAAATATTTCCCCAGTGATAGGGTGCTCCCAAATGGGATATTCTTCCATGTCCGTTACCCGGAAAGAACCTGTGGGGGTTTCCCAACCTTTTTTACCTACAGCAATGGGGTAACTAGCTATGACTTCACCTCTTTTGTAAACATAGGTACGGCGCTGGCTTAAATTCACCACCACTTCGGTTTGAGATGATTTTTGTGAAGATAAAGCCTGGGAATTCTTCCTTGCTGCGGAAAACAGCGATCGCATCTTTGAGGATAACTCTGTGAGGTCTCTTGATTTCTGGCTGACTGCAACCGACTGATGGGGTACAAAACTCCTCTGGAAAGCTCGCTCCTGACTAGGCTGATCACCAGGTGTAGACGCGCCACGGGCAATGTCCAGTGGGCTTCCTGGGGCGGAAGCTGGTGGTTCAAACTGCCCTTGAGTAATGGTCATGCGCCAATGGACAGCTAGTGATAAGATGGCTGTGCCAAAGCAGAGAAACATGACTATACGCGCTACAGATTCATTTCTTACCATTGCCATCGCTTATTTTTTATCCCTGACAAATCCGGTGGACTAGTTGGTTCATAAGTACATTCCAAATTATCAGTAATTTATAGTTAGTTATCTGTTCTCTTATAACTGTGCCCATGGTGTTGAGGAAACTAACACTATGTGAAAAATTTTATCCACAGGAACACTTATGATGCCACAATTCATCATTAATCGTGTGGGTGAAAGAAAAATCATGTTTGAAAAATTATTCCTAGCAGTCACAATTACATTCTCCTTGAATTTCTTTCTTCAAGTCCGGTTGATTAATACACATCATGATGGTATTCATAGTCCACAACACACAGAAATATCAACAAAAACTATGGTTAAAACACCGGAAAAATAACTTTTTTTGTGGTTACATCCATCCATATTAACAAAAGTGAAATTTTAGGGACTCTTGAAAAGACCCCTAGGAATCTAGAAAACTATGTTATGGGGTTTCTCAAAGAGCAAAGAAATTGATTATTTAAAACATAAAGCTTAAAAATTCGCGGTTTTGTCTGTCAGAAGACTGAGATTTTGGCCATGAAACCGCAAATATAGTCTTAGCCATGGAGTTGATCACAAAATCATGGACGCATATTTACCGATTTTTGTCAAATGTATATGGTCAGATAGTGTTAGTTGCCAAATTATCAGTAAAATTACCATAATTTTCAAAATGCAAAACAATTGCACAAAATGGGGCTATGGTATGATAAACATTGAAAACAAGCTTTTGGTTTAGCTATTAATGTTTCTCACTTTATATACTGTCATGTACCAGTCACGAATCCGTCCCTGGGGAAGGAACATTGCAGCCATTAGCTTGTCTAATAGGTAGGGATGATTTAAAGTTCAGTACGATCTATGAGCCAATCGATTACTGTATCCTGGTCAACTGTTGATGCAAGATACCATGAAGCATCGGTGCAAGTTGAAAAACTCTCTAATCACGATTTAATTTTACGCTGTCAAGTGGGACTGCGTCCTGATCGTGCTGCGTTTGCAGAACTGTTGCGCCGCTATCAAAGTCAAGTTGATCGAGTCTTATACCACCTGGCTCCGGATTGGCCTGATAGAGCTGATTTAGCTCAAGAGGTGTGGATTCGAGTGTATCGTAACGTTAACCGATTACAAGAGCCAGGGAAGTTTCGTGGTTGGTTAAGCCGCATTACTACCAACTTGTTTTACGACGAGTTGCGTAAACGAAAGCGGGTAGCTACTCCTTTATCACTAGATGCTCCCCGCACCCTGGAAGACGGGGAAATGGATTGGGAAATCCCTGGAGATACTCCTGGACCCGAGGAGGAATTGACAACTAGGGAATTTTACGACCAACTGCGAGAAGCAATTGCGGACTTACCAGAAGTGTTTCGCACTACCATTGTCCTGAGAGAAATCGAAGGTATGGCCTACGAAGAAATTGCTGAAATTACTGGTGTTTCTTTGGGAACGGTGAAATCCAGAATCGCCAGGGCTAGATCCAGATTGCAAACTCAGTTGCAAAGTTATCTGGATGCTTAATAGCAAAATTTAAACATAGGTAAAGAATTGTGATGTTAGTTTAGAGTCCTGGTTTCATTAGGAGTGAATTCAATCAACTTATCAGGATTTTCCACTGACTTTACCCGCATATGAATTGGTCATAATGCTATAATGAATACTAATTCTCCATTTAATGACTGTTCCCCCAGGCTAAATCCACAAGATTTGTCAAAAGGGACAGGCCAGCATACCAATGAATCGACGGGTGCTATGGATATAGTGAAGCGCGATCGCTTCGAGTTATTAAGTGCTTACCTTGACGGAGAGGTAACAGCTGCTGAAAGCAGGGAAGTAGAAAAGTGGCTGGAAAACGATGCCTCAGTTCAACGCCTGTACAGCAGACTGATAAATTTGCGACGACGGTTGCAGACTTTCCCAGTACCAGTAGATGAACAAAGCCCAGAAGTAACAGCCCAGGAAGTACTAAAGCTTGACCGTCACCGTACCCTCTCAACTTGGGTATTTAGAGGAGTTGCTGTGGCAACTTGTGTCGTCGGTGCTATATTTGGTTTGCTATCAGGTAATGAATTCAAGACACCGCAACTGGCACAACAACCAGTGAAGTCTACACCAGATACAAACAAATCCGTAGTTTCAACTTCTCCCCTGATGGTGGCGTTGAATAACCCAGTGATAGAAATTCCCAAGGCCGCAATAGCACATCCGGGAGACTCTGTTCATTTCCAGCAGCCTCAACCAGGGGAAATTGAACCAAACATCAATTAATTTAATTGCCATTTTACAGAGCGGGTTCATTACTTTGTGGGGTAGAACATCCTCAAGGGTGAACTCACTCTCAACTTGTCTAACTATGACAGAATGTCTTTTGACTTCAATTGATGATGGAAGCAAAAATATCACTTAGTGACTTTTACTCAACGTAATAACACCAAGTGAACAAGTATTTTTTTTTCCTACCAGCTGCTTTACCAACTTTATTAACAGCTTTTCCTGCTTTAGCCACTGACACAGGACAGACCAATTCAACTATTTTTAACTTGAGTGAAATTGAGTTACCTATGACCAATGCTCAATTATTAACTCAACAATCCATACCCATTGAAGTTAACCCGGAAACTCAGACAGAAACAGAATCAATTTCCAACAAAGATACAGATATTCTCATAGAAGTAATTGGCGAAAAATACTCTTTGCCTGAATCTACCCCTGTTCACGTAATTCATCAAGAAGAAATTCAAAAACAGGGTGCTACCAGTGTAGCGGACGTATTAAAAAGAATGCCTGGTTTCGCCATTAACGATGTGGGACACGGTGCTGATATTCACACAGGTACATATTATCGGGGTGCTTCTATTAATCAGTCTGTATTTCTAATTAATGGTAGACCAATTAATAATAATGTCAACACCTATCATGGTGTAACTGACTTAAACAGCATTCCTGTGGAGGCCATTGAAAGAGTAGAACTATATAGTGGTGTCACTTCCGCTTTGTATGGTTCATCAGCCTTTGGTGGTGTGGTGAATATCATCACTAAAGAAGGTTATGGTCAAGAAAGATTCACCGGTAGTGTGGAAGTTGGCTCATTAAATTTAAATAATCAACAGATGAGTTATGGTGGATCACTTGGGGATGCTCAGTATAACTTCAGCTTTGAAAGGTACTTTATAGATAATCGTTATCCCGTTCCCCTTGGCGCAGCCAATCGTGACCCTCAAGGATTTTTATCCAATGCAGATACAGCCACCAGTACTTACTTTGGCAAAATTACTTTGGATTTAGACACTGAAAATTCTTTAAATTTAGATGTCAAAACACTGAGCAGTCGTCGCGGCTTAGTTTATTTCGGGTTTCCCTTGCAAAGAGATAGACTAGATCATGATGGCTTGAATGTGGGTTTATCTTGGAAAACTCAATGGGGTCAAGGAAAAGGTTCTAATGTCACAACCACACTTGGTTATAATAGGGATTATTTTAGTACTTATGGCCCCACAGTATTTGCTGGACAAGAATTTGACCGTTCAGGTGTTTTAGACACACAACAACTCACCGCTAGAGTTGACCATACATGGCAATTAACACCCAGCCATCAATTTCGCTGGGGATTAGATTTAAAAAACACTAACTTAAACGGTGATACTTTCAGCACCAGACCAGATAGAATTGCCCAGAACGAGACTGAAAAGAGAAATGTCTTAAATACAGCATTATTTGCCGTTAATACTGTAAACATTAGTGATAACTTCCAGATAGACCTAGGGCTAAGACAAAGCTTTGATGGCCAATTTGGTAATTACCTCAATCCCAGTGGGGGCTTTCGTTATACCTTTACACCCACAGTAGCAATTAGGGGAAGTTGGGCTGGGGGACAGCGTAATCCCGATTTAGACCAATTATATCTGTATGATACAGTTCATGGTTGGCAACCTAATGCAGATTTAATCCCGGAAACAGGTTCATCTTGGACTGCTGGAGTGGATGTGAAACTGACAAATGATTTCATGGGACAGTTGACCTACTTTGGCAGTAGTTTAGATAATCGTTTGGGAATTATCAATGGTAAATGGGAAAATATTGGGTTAGTAAATACTCATGGTTTAGAGACAGCATTAAGATTACAAATTGCTAATAACTGGTCAAGTTTTCTTAACTATACTTACACAGATGCTCAAATTAAAACAGGCGCAGAAAAAGGTTTACAGTTAGGTTTTATCCCTTATTCTGTGGCCCAAGCTGGTATAGGTTATGAAAATTCAGGCTGGCAAGCTAATTTGTATGTTACTTATAACAGTGGTACTCGCCGAGCTTTTTTTAATGAACCTGGTAAAACCAACAGAGATTTTGTACCTTCTTTCTGGAATTTAGATTTAAGTGGTCGAATTCCTTTAACATCTCATGTGGGACTGACAGTTTATGTAGAAAATTTACTTGGTGAGCAGTATGAACGAGTTAATCGTATCTACAGTCCTGGGTTGACTTTGCGTGTGGGTTTAACTTCAAATCTTTGACTTCTCCCCTGGGTAAAGCTGTGTCGCCACTGGGGGTGAACCCACAGAGGTAGGGACTCATAATGACGACAATGTAAAAAACCCACCCTTGGGATCTGGGAAAGGGTTTTTTCTTCAACTTTTTGCTGGTTTAAATCAAAGGGATGAAGTGAAGTTTGAAGTATCTCAATATCTCAATTACACAGCACTTTTCAAGTAAATAAAGTACAAACCTTAATATCATAAATCTTGTGGCCTTGGTATCTTCCCGGCCCTTCTCTACCTACTTAGATAAAATGCGCTGCATTGATATTTTTCTTCCTTCTGGTTTCCTCCAACTAAGATCACCAAAAGTGGGCAAGAACTGTGCTTGTTCATTAACTCAACACTGTGGTGGGTATTAATGCATCGTTCTCTAGTTTTCCTATACCCAGGAAGCAAGCTTCTTGATTGTAAACTCTGGTTATACCAGAAAAATCTACAGTTAGAGGTATTTTTTGCCCATGACACCACTTTTGAGCAGGTATGGCTGGTAATGTTACAGATGGTAAATGCTGCAAAGCCACATCAGGAACACTAGGTTGAAATGTCCCTGCTTGCAATTGTGTTTCTAGGTCAGTTAAAGTCAAACTATCTATAAGCTGGAAACCACCACTTTCCGTGCGGATTAAAGCCGCGAGGGTACCACCAGTTTCTAACATTGCCCCTAGGTCACGGGCGATGGCTCTAATATATGTACCACCACCACAGACAATGGCAATATCCAATTCTGGAAAATCTCCTTCTCGCCAATGTAAGATTTCTGTGTGAAAAATTTCTACCTTCCGTTGAGGAACTTCCACGGTTTCCCCTTGACGTGCTAGGTCATACAGACGTTTTCCATCTATTTGAATGGCGCTGTAAATTGGTGGTACTTGTGTAATCTTACCTTGAAATTGTGCCAATGCAGTGGTTACGTCTGGAAAATTCAATGCGGGACAAGGTTGAGAATTAATAATTTCACCTTGCAAATCGTCAGTTGTGGTTTGGACACCAAAGCGAATAGTAGCTTGGTAAGCTTTATGGTCTGGCAAATATTGTAACAATCTTGTGGCTCTACCAAGTGCCATTGGTAAAACTCCCGTGGCCGCTGGATCTAAGGTTCCTCCGTGTCCCACACGTTTAAGATGCAGGAGCTTTCGCACCCGCGCCACGCAGTCGTGAGATGTCCAGTCAAAGGGTTTGTTTAAATTAAGAAAACCTTGCACTGTAAATTTAATTATTGTAGCAGATAATTAAGCCAGCCAGCGGCGGTGAGTAGCTTACCTGATATTAATTCAGTTTCCCCAGGGATTGGAGGAAACTCAAGGCTATAGATTCACGGGAAATATTCTTGACATAAGCTGCATTCAGATAGGGGAGGTATTGTGGCTTGTTAGCAACATAAGTTTGGAAGAAAGGTAAACTTAAAACATTCATGTAGTGACGTGCTTGGCAAGCATCGCCAACTAAATCTTCGGGTAATGATACTTGCTCACTTCCTGGCTTTCCATTACCAATGATAGAAAAGTGAGTTCCACCTACAAGCATCACCAGATATTTTTGGGAGTTAGTCAACCAAGAAAAGGGTTCAATTTGCTCATACAACGCCGGCGCAACAGTATCATCGCTACCACCGATAATCATGACAGGAGTTTTGATTTGGCTTAAACCAGCTTTACCAAAAATAGAGCTAGTGATGGGGTTCACTGCGATGGCTGCTTTTATGCGGTGATCCTGCAAGTTGTAGTCTTGATTAAAGTTCTTATTCAAGGCTAAAGCACTGCATTGGAATAATAAAGACATATTCCAGGATTTTTCCAGGGTCTCTGGTGTGCAGTCTTGTGCTAATTGCTGAAAGTTAATTTTAGCCCCAGCTAAAGCTAAGGCTGTGTACCCTCCTAAAGATTGACCAAAGATTCCCACTTGTTGCAGATTCAATGGATTTTGAAAGGGTAAATCAGAGGGGTTAATGTTTTCCAGTTGATTTAAAATATAGGTCACATCTAGGGGTTGGTCTTTAAATTCATCTGGTTCTATAAGTTCACTGGGGTGTTTGTGCAATGATGCTTGCAATTGTTGAGGACCACTACCGGGATGATTAGGAACAACTACTGCTAATCCGTGGGAAGCTAGATGTGTAGCTAAATATTCAAAGTTACTGCTGTCTGTACCCAAACCATGGGAAATGACGATTACAGGAGCAGGATTGTGGACATTGGGTATGTAAACATCGGTCAATAAAAGCCGATGGCGTTTTGAGTCAAAAAATCTCAGTGTGTGTTTTTGTGGATGAAACTGTCCTTGGTTACCTAAATCTGCTAGTTTTAAGAAGTCTAGGGGTTTTGGTGTGCTAGCAGCCTCGATATTAGACTGTTGTATCACCGTTGCCATGGCCTGTTGAGTGTGACTAATTACTTTTTGTAGTTCCCTAGCTATGGTAAAGCTACGCTTTAAATCAATATGGATACTGCTATGGGGATATTTGCGTAACAGATTTAATAATGTTAAACCTCCCGGTTCAGCAGCGGCGGAAATAAATGCTGACCTTAAAGGGTAAAGTCCTCCTTGTCCTTGACTAGATTCTGGTTGTATTACTTGAGCCAAACGTTGTAGCAGAAATTCCCCTTGAGGTGTGTAGAGAAATTGAGACACCACAGTTGGGCTTACTTTCACAGGTGTCTGTAAAATTGCAAGCAATTGTTGCAGCTGCTTTCCTGGAAGATATTGTTGATAAAGTGCTAATTCATTAGCAACTACACCATTTTCAGCATATTTCTCCAAAGCTGTAACTGAAATGGAGGTTTCTAGGGCAGAAAAAGTCGAATAAATTCGCTCTGCTACAATGGTAGAAGCATTAATTACCAATGTTGGTAGCAGTATTGCTATAACCAGCAAGAGCGAATTTCTTTTCAGGTTGCTTGTCCAATTATCAAACAAACTATTCATCGCTCAACTGTTTCGGTGATGTTGTTTCACTAGGGGTTGGCTTTGGTAGTTATTTAGACACCCTGGACAATTAAATTAATAAGGTCTGGGTTGACTGTTCACTGGTGACTGTTGACTGTCCCCCACTTGTAGATTCCCAAATTGCGCTCTCACTGGAGGATAACAAATAAAAATTCCTTTTACTTCCGTATTTAAATGTAAGTTTCAATAAAATTAATCGGTTTTTCCAAGGGGATTACTGTGGTAAAGTTCAAATATCATCCCATAGTTAGGTTAAGAGGGAAACAAGAAATCCACTGCATTTATTCATAAGTACAGAAATAAAATGCTGTGGAAATAGTACCTTATGTCTTGTTAATTTGCTAACATTTGCAACAACAGGGCTTCACTCAACTGAGTAATTCCCAAAGCTTCGGCCTTTGCTAACTTGGAACCAGCATCTTCCCCCACCAGTAAATAATCAGTTTTTTTACTGACAGAATTAGTGACTTTACCCCCGGCATTTTCAATTAACTTCTTGGCTTCATCCCGTGATAACGTTGGTAAAGTGCCCGTAACGACAAAAGTTTTTCCAGTTAAGTTTTGATTACCTGTGCTAACTGTTGTTCTTGGTTCTGTGACAGCTAATTGTAGTTCTGCATTTTTTAAACGTTCAATTAACAGTTGATTAGCACCGATGCGGAACCACTGATATACAGATTGAGCAATTTCTGCACCAATACCGTAAATACCTGCAATGTCTGATTGCTTGGCTGCGGCTAACTGTTGGACGGTGGGATATTTCTGGGTTAACAATTCGGCATTAACATTGCCAACGTGACGAATACCTAAACCATACAACACTCTAGACCAAGGTTGGTTTTTTGATTGCGCCACCGCATCTATTAATTTTTGTGCTGATTTTTGTCCCATCCTTTCCAATCCACATAATTCTTCCACAGTCAAGTCATATAAATCAGCAACAGAATACACCAAACCTCTATCTACAAGTTGATGTACCAACTTTTCCCCCATTCCTTTAATATCTAAAGCATCCCGACTCACCCAATGTTCAATTTCTCCCTTGAGAATAGCCGGACAGGAAGCATTAACGCAGCGAGTCACCGCCTCACCGGATTCTCGCACTACCGGTTGGGCACACACTGGGCAATTGGTAGGCATTTCAAAAGGTTGAGTATCATCTGGACGCAGTTCTTTTAATACCCGTACAACTTCCGGGATAATTTCCCCAGCTTTACGAACAATTACTGTATCACCAATGCGGATATCTAATTGCACAATGCGATCGCTATTATGTAAAGTAGCCCGGGAAACTGTTGTTCCTGCTAATTGTACTGGACGCATTTCTGCCAAAGGAGTTAAAGCCCCAGTTCTTCCCACGTTTACGGAAATATTTTCCACCCGTGTGGGCGCTTCCTCCGCCGGGTATTTCAAGGCCACCGCCCATCGGGGGAACTTTTGGGTAAAACCCAGCTGTTCTTGCAACTTAAAGTAATTTAACTTCACCACTACTCCATCAGTCATGTAGGGTAAATTCAGCCGTTGTGTATCCCAATATTGATAATATTCTGCTACTTCTGCCATTGAGCGACAAAGTTTGTGATTAGGGTCAACAGAAAAACCCATTTTTGCCAATAATTCCAAAGCTTCCCATTGAGTATTAGCAATACTCGCGTCATCCATACCAGAAATATGCAATGTGTAAGCAAAAAAATCCAACCCCCGGCGAGCCACAACCCGGGAGTCCAATTGCCTCAGTGTACCAGCTGCGGCGTTCCGGGGATTAGCAAATAAATTTTCCCCAGCTTTTTGTCGTTCTATGTTAATTTGTTTAAACATTTCCAAAGGTAAAAACACCTCACCCCGTACTTCGACTTTTTGCAGGCTTTTTGAACCTGCAAAATTCAAACGCAAGGGAATTGAGCGAATTGTCCGCACATTTTGAGTAATGTCTTCCCCCACCACCCCATCGCCCCTAGTTACACCTCTAACCAATGAGCCATTTTCATAGGTCAAAGCCAAAGCGGAACCGTCTATTTTCAGTTCAGCAACATATTCCACCTGGTCTACCTTGGGTACTTGTCGCCGCCAACGCTGATCCCATGTTTGCAATTCATCAATATTAAAGGCATTCTCGAGACTGTATAGGGGGATATTATGCCGTACGGAAGTAAAATGTGTAGCTGGTTTCTCACCCACGCGCTGAGTAGGACTATCTAGCGTGATTAATTCTGAATACTTAGTTTCTAGTTCTTGTAATTCTCGATAAAGCTGGTCATAGACTGCATCTTCCATAATTGGTGCGTCTAAAACATAATAAGCATAGCTAGCTTGTTGCAACAACTGGCGCAGTTCTTCTATACGCTTTATTTCCCACTGAATTTCCATCATTATACTTATTGCAAATTACCTAGCAAATAGACAGACTTTATTTTTCTACATTACTCCCTTAAATGCCGCTCCGGAATCTATCACCAGAACTAAAATTTATTATGGTAATAAACTTACTTTATATCCTGTCTAATTTTACTTGATTATTGGTTATATCAATACTGATAATCACATTTATAACTATTGAGTTTAGGAGTTATTATTGTTAATATACTTAGCTTTTAACTTCGCAAAATCCTTAGAAATTTACCTTTTGTTAACAACTTGAAAATTGATTTTTAAGATTTTTACTGTAGTTTCCCAGTTCAACTGTGTTCCACCTGACTTTGCATCAATCGTTGCACACTGACCAAAGCCCGATTTAACTCATAATTGCGCCTGTGGGGATTGTGCAAATACCCCTGCTGTTCCTCCTCAATCATCTCCACATCTTGAATTATTAAACCTTCAAGTAACTTTTGGGCTGTACCAAATAAGTTATTTTTAACAAATCGCCGAAACCACACAGGCAATTTGTGTAATCGCCAAAAGGAGTTTAATGATGTAAAATGAACTAAATAAGCTTTTGTTTGTGTTTGACTTACCGGACAAAATAAACAATAAATTTTAAAATCTTTCCCCAAACTAGAAACCCAATGGGGATAAATATAACTTACATCCAATGGTTCTGGGTGTAATTTTCTCAAATTAGGAAAAAACAGCTGGGATATAGACCAAATTTTATCTATTTTGTAATAACTTTGAGCTATATAATGAGCATCTACACGATGGTCATTTTCATGAATATCTTGTAAAGATGCTTCTGCCCAAGCTTGCAAATCTTGATGCAAATGTCCATGATACATATCCATCAAGTTTTCAATTAAATAAGAATAATGGGCATGGGCATTAATCACAGCAACTGAAGCAATATAATTGAGATGTTCCCATTCTGGTAAACCCAGGGGTTCTACACATGGTTCTCCATTGCCGGGAAACAACCAAATAAAACCATCTTGTTCTTTAACTGGGTAATGACGAATTTTACAAGTTGGTAACTTTTGATTTGCTGCTAAGTAAGGAACAGCCGCACACTCACCAGATGAATTGAAGCGCCAACCGTGATATGCACATTCTAACTCACTATCCACCACCCGCCCGTGACTCAGTTTAACCTGGCGATGGGGACAACGGTCTTCCAGGGCGTGAATTTTACCTGTATTGTCTCGATAAAGTGCGATGGCCTGGTGCCAAATTACCACATTTATCGGCTTATTGGTGACTTCACTACTAAGTGCAGCTACATACCAGTGATTTGGATTAATACCTAGCTGACGGACATCACAGGTTTGCACCTTAGAGAAGAAAGCAGACATATTATAGCATAGGCTGAAACTTTTAACATAATATACCATTTTCTGAAAAATGTAGGGTAATTTTAGGAAAAATAAAATGTCATATTTATTACAGTTACTGCCACAAGCAATTATTGTTCCAAGGTTATAGAGTATGTGTAGATGAAACAGTAACTAAATAAAGACAAAAATCTCTATGGCAAACTACCAAGAAACCCTAACAAGTGGTGAAATCAACTTAGACACGGTGACTATTAACCACATAGAAGTAATTGAAAATGTCATTGAATCTTTGGAACAAGACAATAGCGCCATGGTGAGCCACAGCCCAGAAGACGGTTATGTGTGGAAATTTAACTACGGGAGTGTGGAAGTTTTCATCCAACTCACAGGACAAAGTAATGACGATACCATAACAGTGTGGTCGTCGGTGCTAAACTTACCGGCTAAAGATGAACTCAATTTAATGCGACATCTTTTAAAAATGAACTGCACCGGTACCCTAGAAGCCCGTTTTGGTATTATTGAAAATCGTGTGGTGGTTATATCAACACGCAGTGTAGAAGACTTGTCTCCAGCTGAGGTTTCACGGTTAATTACCATTGTGGGTACCATCGCTGATGACAACGATGAAATTCTACAATCTCAGTTTGGTAATGGTTAAAACTATGATAATTCCCTTGAACTGATGAACTGATGCAAATTATCTCACTTCCACCCTTGTAAATATCAGTGTTGAACCCAATTAAAAATTTTGAAGGTGAGCAGGTTTGGCGACTGATTCCCTTGCTGGAAGCTTCTGGGGATGTGCAGATGGCCATTGACGAATGGTTGTTAGAACAGCACAAATCTGGACAGCACCCCCCCACTCTAAGATTTTACACTTGGTCGCCTCCTGCCATTTCTCTCGGCTATCACCAACGCCAATACCCCCCATTTTGGCAAAATTTAATCTGGAAAAGGAAAAAACTAGATTTAGTGCGTCGTCCCACCGGGGGTAGGGCGGTGCTGCATCAAGGTGATTTAACTTATGCTGTCATTACTTCGGGAATAACTGGTACCCGTTTCCAAGCATATGAAAAAATTTGTCAGTTTTTAATTCAAGGGTGGCGATCGCTCGGTGTTGAATTGAGTTACGGTACAGCTGGTCGGGGCTATATCCACAACCCTAACTGTTTTGGTACAGCTACAAGTGCAGATTTAGTATTATCAAATGGGTATAAGCTCATTGGTAGCGCCCAACTGCGAACCGGTGAAGTGATTTTGCAACATGGTTCCATCCGGTTACAGCCCGATGCTGAATTGTTTACTCAAGTGTTTGGTGAAGAATCTCTCCCCACCATGGAATTACCCGAAAATTTGAGTTTAGACAAAATTATTACAGCTTTAATCACCGCAGCTTGTGATTGTTTTGCCATAAAGAAAATAGAACCAAAACCCCTCTCCCCCGATGAATGGGCTAGGGTCTACACAGCAGTCCCTAGGTGTGGAAGTTTGAATAATGTTTTGTAAATTAACCATAAAATTGGCAAATTACTTTTTTCCATGACATTGGTACATTAGTTACAGGCGGCGAACCTAAACTATAATATCAATCCGCTGCCATAAATCCATAATTTTGTCAACTTCAACCTCATTGCTATTTTTAGGAAACCTATGAACCCTGCCCTCACTCAAATTGGCGCTCAGATGTCTAACTTAACCGGCGTAAGAGCAATTATGAAAGACATTATTGAAACATTACAAGCAGGGGTAGGGCAAGAATTCATGAATTTGAGCGCTGGTAACCCCTTGATTTTGCCAGAGGTAGAACAGTTGTGGCGACACTGCACAGCGGAATTGCTCGCTAGTTCAGAATATGGGGAAGTGGTTTGTCGTTACGGTTCTAGTCAAGGCTATGCACCGTTAATTGAAGCCCTGGCCAATGACTTTAATAAACGCTACGGTTTAAATTTGAAAAGTAGTAATATCCTCATTACACCCGGTAGCCAAAGCCTCTACTTCTACGCCGCCAATGCCTTCGGTGGTTTCACAAACAACGGCGAACTCAAAGAAATCGTTTTGCCCCTCAGCCCCGACTATACGGGTTATGGCGGTGTTTGTTTAGTGCCACAAGCCCTCAAAGCCTATAAACCAACTTTGGATATTGATGCAGCTGCTCACAGATTTAAATATCGTCCAGATTTCAGCCAACTATCAATTACAGAAAGCACAGGTTGTGTAATTTTTTCTCGTCCCTGTAACCCCACTGGCAATGTGCTTTCTGACGATGAAGTGAGAAAAATTGCTGCTTTGGCTACACCTTACAATGTACCTGTGCTCATCGATTCCGCCTATGCACCGCCTTTCCCAGCTTTGAACTTTACAGAAATGACACCAGTGTTTGGTGAGAATATCTTACACTGCATGAGTTTATCAAAAGTGGGACTACCCGGTGAACGCATTGGTGTGGCCATTGGTGATGAAAGCATGATCCAAGTGTTAGAGTGCTTTCAAACCAACTTGTGCATTCATCCATCCCGCTATGGACAAGCCATAGCCGCCATTGCCATTAACTCCGGTGCTTTAGCCCACATTGCCGCAGAAGTAATTCGTCCTTTCTACCAGCAAAAGTTTGCTGTACTAGAAAATACCTTAGATGCAGCAATGCCCAAGGATTTACCTTGGTTTCTCCATCGCGGTGAAGGAGCCATATTTGCTTGGTTATGGCTACAAGACCTACCTATTACTGACTGGGAACTTTACCAAAAACTTAAGCAAGTGGGTGTAATTGTTGTACCTGGTAGTACCTTCTTCCCTGGTTTGCGGGAGGAATGGCACCACAAGCACCAATGTTTACGTATTAGTTTGACCGGTACTGATGAGGAAATTGTCAAGGGTATGAAACGTTTAGCACAAGTGACAGAACAAGTTTATCAACAGGCTATTGTCACCGCGTAGTAATTCCCAATTGGCCACGCTAACCTAAGTACTGGGCCCTTCAATTCAAGGGTGCTTTAGTAGCTAAAATCATGGAAATGAACCGCAAAGGCGCAAAAAACCGTAACACAAAAACAGGTAACAAGGAAAAAACCGGGAAGAAAATTTCCCCAATTCCTAATTCCCAGAAACCAGCCAATCTTGATGATTGGTTAGAAATTGGTAAAATTGTTGCCCCCCAAGGTCTTTGTGGAGAGTTGCGGGTTTATCCCGAGTCAGATTTTCCCGAACGTTTTGAAGTCCCCGGAACACGTTGGTTATGGCATCCTGGTCACCAGGAACCACAACCAGTGGAGTTGTTGTCAGGACGTTATGTAGAAGGGAAAAATTTATGTGTAATTTCCTTAGCTGGGGTGGAAAATCGCAACCAGGCTGAGGCTTTACGCAATTATAAGTTGATGGTACCGGCAAGCCATCGCCCGGAATTGGGTGAGGATGAATATCACGTTGCTGATTTATTGGGAATGTTGGTGTTTATGCAGGAATCAGGGAAACTTGTGGGTACGGTTGTAGATGTGATTTCTGCCGGTAATGATTTGTTAGAAGTCAAGCTGCACGAAGAAAATGACATTGTTGAGGCAGAAAAATTACACTCCAAATCCCCAAAGCACCTTTTAATACCATTTGTCAAAGAAATTGCCCCGGTGGTAGATTTACAATGTCGTCGTATTGAAATTACTCCCCCCCCTGGGTTGCTAGAATTAGCCCATGGTTAATTCTGGGTTTTACCTACATCAAGGTTTATTACAGACTAAGTGTTGACGGTGGAGTGATGTAGCCAAAATGAAAAAGCCAAGTAATAAACAATATCAACATTCCACCGAAAAAAATGTCAAGTAAAAGTGAAAAAAGACCCCCAAGGAAAAACCAACATCCCAAGAATATGTGATTCAGTGAGAACTCTAAAAAAAAAGGACAGAAATAGCCCTAGCCTAAACACCGTGTCAACCTAAAAGCATTCACAGGTAATTTTCTACAGCAGTGTTGCAAATTTGCTGTGATGGTGTTAGTATTTTTTTGGCAGGGGAAAGCACGGGCGAAAACCCCCCACCTCCCGCCAAAACCTCAGAACCTTGACAAGTTAATAGTTTCAGACCTTTGACCATAATTCTAGAGTCTTCAGACAATGCCTGAAACAAGGTTTTAAACCTCCCCCGCCAAAATCGCCGGTGGGAATGGCTCTACAACTAACTTTTGGCGGTCGGTCTTTCAAATCAATGAAACCCGCTTGCGGGATTGAAACTTTAATAATTTTTTGATCCGATCATCCACTTCAGCTT
Organism: Nostoc sp. RI_552; assembly: GCA_016124525.1. Lineage (GTDB taxonomy): Bacteria > Cyanobacteriota > Cyanobacteriia > Cyanobacteriales > Nostocaceae > Umezakia > Umezakia ovalisporum. Next base: position 90,106 of record WGNO01000053.1, read on the forward strand.
TCAAATCAATGAAACCCGCTTGCGGGATTGAAACCTGTCACGGCGTTTTCGTGTCCCTTCAGAGTCCGGGACTTTCAAATCAATGAAACCCGCTTGCGGGATTGAAACACTTGCCTTCCTCCCTGCTGATAAACACCCACCTGTCTTTCAAATCAATGAAACCCGCTTGCGGGATTGAAACTTAGGCCACACTGGTCAATGGCATCCATAATTAGAGACTTTCAAATCAATGAAACCCGCTTGCGGGATTGAAACGGTTCTGGTACATTTGCTCCAAACTATCTCTAGCAACTTTCAAATCAATGAAACCCGCTTGCGGGATTGAAACATTTATGTTTGTGGGATGTTCCCACAGGAAACCTTTTGCTTTCAAATCAATGAAACCCGCTTGCGGGATTGAAACTGATTACTTTAAATGTCAAACTAAAGGACTTACTAAAACTTTCAAATCAATGAAACCCGCTTGCGGGATTGAAACTCGTCGTGTCCCTTCAGGCTATGGATTAGGTTGCCTGCTTTCAAATCAATGAAACCCGCTTGCGGGATTGAAACATTTTGTGGCCATAAATGTGCACACATACGGCCCACTTTCAGATCAATGAAACCCGCTTGCGGGATTGAAACTCCCCTACGAAAAGGTTTATTTTATCCTCGTAATGCCTTTCAGATCAATGAAACCCGCTTGCGGGATTGAAACTTAAAGCCCTTCCCATCGAGGGACATCCTCTGCCCTACCTTTCAGATCAATGAAACCCGCTTGCGGGATTGAAACGTTGCTGAGGCTCCCATGGAATAACAAGCGTCGCTTGCTTTCAAATCAATGAAACCCGTTCGCGGGATTGAAACTCCACTATTTGGTCTTTGGTGGTACGTATTTGATACTTTCAAATCAATGAAACCCGTTCGCGGGATTGAAACACCTTTGGCTTTCGCCGCGGTCTGAGTGGCCAAAGTCTTTCAAATCAATGAAACCCGTTCGCGGGATTGAAACCCTTTTATTCCCTTCGCTTTAGCTGCAAGCA
>WGNO01000066.1 GCA_016124525.1 Nostoc sp. RI_552
ATGGATGTCATCCATTGGGATTGTTGGTTTGGCACTGAACCTACGAGCTTATGACTTTGTTTCCCAAGAATTACGGGCAGCAGAAGACCCAGAGTTTGAAACTTTCTATACCAAAAACATTTTGCTGAACGAGGGTATCCGGGCTTGGATGGCTCCTCAGGATCAGCCTCACAAACAATTCGTATTCCCAGAGGAGGTTCTACCCCGTGGTAACGCTCTCTAATAGACCTACTGTATTAGGCGGCGGACGTGACCAAGAATCCACAGGCTTTGCTTGGTGGTCTGGTAACGCTCGTTTAATCAACCTATCTGGTAAACTGCTTGGCGCTCACGTTGCCCATGCTGGTTTGATTGTATTTTGGGCCGGAGCGATGACTTTATTTGAAGTCGCTCACTTCATTCCCGAAAAGCCAATGTATGAGCAGGGCTTAATCCTGCTTCCTCACCTCGCCACCCTTGGATGGGGCGTTGGTGCTGGTGGTGAAGTTATCGACACCTTCCCCTACTTTGTAGTTGGTGTACTCCACCTGATTTCTTCAGCTGTGCTGGGTTTTGGTGGCATCTATCATGCCGTCCGTGGTCCAGAAACCTTAGAAGAGTACTCCTCTTTCTTTGGCTATGACTGGAAAGACAAGAACAAGATGACTAACATCATCGGGTTCCACCTAATCATCCTCGGATGTGGTGCCCTCCTGTTGGTGCTGAAGGCAATGTTCTTTGGCGGTGTATACGACACCTGGGCACCTGGTGGCGGTGATGTTCGTGTTATTACTAACCCTACATTAAACCCTGCGGTGATCTTCGGTTATTTGATTAAGTCTCCCTTCGGTGGCGACGGCTGGATTGTAAGCGTCAATAACATGGAAGATGTCATCGGTGGTCACATCTGGGTTGCTTTGGTCTGTATTTCTGGTGGTATCTGGCACATCTTCACCAAGCCTTTTGGTTGGGCCCGTCGTGCCTTTATCTGGTCTGGCGAAGCTTACCTTTCCTACAGCTTAGGCGCTCTTTCCTTAATGGGATTCATCGCCTCCACCATGGTTTGGTATAACAACACCGTTTACCCCAGCGAATTCTTTGGTCCCACTGGCCCCGAAGCGTCTCAAGCTCAAGCTTTGACATTCTTGATTCGCGACCAACGCTTGGGTGCTAATGTTGGTTCTGCACAAGGCCCCACAGGACTGGGTAAATACCTGATGCGATCTCCCACTGGTGAAATTATCTTCGGTGGTGAAACCATGCGCTTCTGGGATTTCCAAGGTCCATGGTTAGAGCCTCTACGTGGTCCTAACGGTCTTGACCTAGATAAAGTCAAGAATGATATTCAGCCTTGGCAAGCTCGTCGTGCTGCTGAATACATGACCCACGCGCCCTTAGGTTCTTTGAACTCTGTGGGTGGCGTGGCTACCGAAATCAACTCATTTAACTACGTATCTCCTCGTGCTTGGTTGGCAACATCTCACTTTGTATTAGGTTTCTTCTTCCTCATTGGCCACTTATGGCACGCTGGTCGCGCCCGCGCTGCTGCTGGTGGTTTTGAGAAAGGAATTAACCGTCAAACCGAGCCAGTGTTGTTCATGAATGACCTTGACTAGGTTGTACGTTTTCTTTCATCACTGACAATTAAATACTTCACTAGCCCTTGCCTAATAACAAGGGCTTTTCCTATCAATGGTGGCATGTGAGACAATTAAACTAATTAGACAAATATATAAATATAATTGCGATAATTGCGAAATATCGCTTTTTTTGCCTTTTCCCAAGCTAAAGCCTGAATTTAAGAGTTAGGACGTCGAGAAGAAACAAAAGTTGTGACAGCAGATTTTGTTGAACAGCCTGGGCGGAAGCTTGGCCAGTAGTCTTGCTCAATGTTCATTTAGCAAGTTCTTGTTTAAGAACCCCAGGAATCCCCTCCATGACCTTGTTAGCAATTTCTTCAGCTGTTTGTTCTTCTGTCACAGTGATTTTGAGATCAGCTTGGGAGTAAAGTGGTGTTCTTTGTTCGAGAAGCGATCGCAATTTTTCTTGGGGATCACTATCTTGTAACAACGGTCTTGTTCTATCCTCTGCCAGGCGGGTGTAGAGTAATTGTACTGGTACGTCTAGCCACACAACTAAACCGTGGTGTAGGTAACTCCAGTTTTGTCGCTCTAACACAATGCCTCCGCCTGTTGCTACAGTCAACTGGGTGTAGGCACACACCTGTGCCAATACATTACTTTCTAACTGGCGAAACGCTACTTCACCTTCCTCAGCAAAAAGCTGATTGATGGATCTTCCTGTTGATTGGGTAATTATATCATCGGTATCTAAAAATTTATAACTCAGATGGTTTGCTAATAATTTTCCCACCGTGGTCTTACCAGCACCCATCATGCCAATTAAGTAAAGGTTGACTCCTTTTAATAACCTGCTCACCAGTGGTTTTGCTCCAATTAGGCTTGAATTTACTATTATCCTAACTCTTAAAATTACCTTGACTGAAAGCATTTACAGCTATTCTAGTCACTTATGTATTTAAGATTACTTAAGTAATATTTCCACAAGTTAAAATCGATGATTCAATGCATTTATGGCTTTGCAGGAGGCTGCTATGAACGATAAAGTGAAGCAAGAGTCTCGTGAAGGTGTACTCTCTCATTGAGACTGCAACGGCTGTGAAAACTTTGCTATTTTGCCTTTCTTTCACATCAAGCCTGGAAATTTTTGGTTCATTGGAAATTAAAAGCTCACTTACGGGAAGGCCTATCTTCATCCTCAGAATCGTCGTCCTCAAAAAACGTCCAATCCTCCTCATCATCAACCTGATTAGTAGTCGGTGGTTGATAAGGCGGGATGATTACCCGGTAATCAGCATCATAAACTGATTCGGTTTTTCCCACCGCAGTATTTTTTGGGTCACGATAGTTGTAGGAGTAAGTGGTGTTTTGAGGTTGTTGTTGGGGTTGGTAGCTTTGAGATTCTTTCATCGGTGGAGTTTCAGAACTAGGGCTAGGTGCTGATCGTTGCTTTTCATCAAAGTCCCAATCATCATTTCTACTGTCATTTGTTTCCCAATCATCAAATGCGCTACTGTCAGCAGAGTCGGTTTTACTAGCTGATGAAAAAGGTTTATAGGTTTGTGGTTGAGGTTCTTCCCTATATCTTGCTTTCGTGGGCGGTGAAGTTCCGGCTGATTTAAATGGTCTTTGGCGTTGTTGTCCGCCAAAATAACCTGATACCTTCACCAAGGTAGTAATGAGTAGGGATGTGAAAGCACCAGCAGCAGTACTAAAAAAAATCCACATTGCCAGTGGTAACGGCAGAGTTACCATACCCAAAAATACAAGGGATAGAACAGGGGACCAATTTTGAACTAACAAGAGTGTGAGTACTCCTAGTACTGCTGACAAAAGAATTACGCGAATTACAGCCATAGAAAAGTCAAAAGGCAAAAGTTACTATATTTTTACTTTTACCTTTTTACTTTTACCTTTTTACTTACTTCCTTGCCACCGCTGAATTGGAATGCAATCAATATCCAGTTGATCTAAACCACGGGCAACTACAAAATCAACCAAGTCCTCTATGGTTTGAGGATTGTGATACCAAGCAGGAATGGCTGGTACAACTCTGACTCCAGCTTCTGCCAAAGTTGTTAAGTTTCGCAGGTGAATCAGGCTAAATGGCGTTTCACGGGGAACGATGACTAACTTTCGCCCTTCTTTAATCTGGACATCCGCCGCCCGTTCTAGTAAGTCGGAACTCAAGCCAACTGCTAGCTTCGCCACTGTACTCATGCTGCATGGCATAATAATCATCCCCAAGGTGCGAAAAGAACCACTGGCAATTCCGGCTCCCACATCACCCCAAGGATGGCAGCGTAGTTTACCCCCAACAGCTACTCCAGCTTTTTCTCGCCAGAATTGCTCTTGTGCAGTTGGTTCTGCTGGCATTCGAGTTTCCTGTTCTGCTTGCCACACCATGTAAGTTGATTTAGAGGCAACTAGTTCAATCTCATAGTCTGCTGCGAGCAGATATTTAAGCGCGTGAACAGCGTAAATGAGGCCAGATGCACCAGATATGCCTAATATAAGCGGTTTTGAGTTATTGGACACGTTACTATTAGTAAAGTTTATTCATCTTCTGCATAAGTATCTAAATTGCTTGGTAAATAGATATCTGATGCCTCACTATTAGTAGCATTGATACCCAAACCTTTAGGTACAAAATCAGTGCTGACGGTAACTAAATCAATTTGCTGACGATAATAATCGACACTTTTAACTTGCACAGCTACGCGATCGCCGAGTCTGTAAGAAGCTCGATTTTTGCGCCCAAATAGTGCCTGTTGTCTGGCGCGGTATTCATACCAATCATCTTTGAGGGAACTGACATGTACAAGTCCTTCTACCCGTAAAGGTACGCTGATATCTTGTCCCACATTGGATTGTGCTGCTGGGACTTCAATTTCCACAAAGAAGCCGTAGGATTGCACACCAGTAATTACCCCATGGAACACCTGACCGATGCGCTGTTTCATCAGTTGTGCTTTTTGCAGTCCTGCTAAATCGGCTTCAGCTTCTTGGACTTGTTTTTCTCGATCATTAATTTGAATAATTACCCGATTCAAATCACTTTGGAGTTCTTGTTGCAATTCTGGCGGGAGAACATTCCAGTTAATTTCGCTGTGAGAAGAGGAGTGGCGCAGGTTAACCCGCTCTTTCACACGGGTGTTGCGGCGATCGCGTCCCTGTTCTATTAGCCTATAATACACCCTTTGCATCAATAAATCTGGGTATCTTCGCAGAGGGGAAGTACAGTGAGTATATTGTTGTAATGATAAACCAAAGTGTGTTCCTTTATTTGTGCTATAAGAAGCTGGCTTGAGTGTGTCTTGCAATAAATAAGTCAAGACTTGCTCTGATGGTGATTCAGCAAAAGCCCTAGTTAAGTGCTGATAATCTAAAGGTTGGATCTCCACTTCTGCCCCTAGTATTAGTTCTACGCCTAAATTGATGGCTAGTTTCAGCATTTCCTGAACATCTTCAGTATCTGGTGTACCTTGGACTCGCCAAATGCCAGGAATACCTAAAGCGCTCAAATGTTTAGCCATGAGTTCATTAACTAGTAGCACCAACTCTGTTAAAAGCGATCTCACTGGTAAATCATTGACTAATACTGCTCCTAAGACCCCCTCATCATAGTAGGGATTTTGATTGGGTGGTAGATTCAACTGCAAGCTACCACGAGCTAAACGCCTTTGTTTCACTGCTTTGCACAATGTTTCTAGACCTTGGACGATTTCAATTACCTTTGGAGATTCATGTTGAGATTCACCTATGAGAATAGCTTCTGCTGCTTGTCGACTCAGTGCTGTATCTACATTGAGCAGGCTCGGTTGAATTTCCCACTCTAAAGCTTCTCCGGATTGTGGATCAATGGCAATTAAAAAAGAGAGGGCTAGGCGATCACTTCCTGGTACGAAGGAGCAGCGTTCTGCCACAACTTCGGGTAACATGGGCAGCACGAGATCTCCCAAATATACTGACCTTCCTCGCTTCGCAGATTCTCTATCTAGGGTTTCGTCAGGTTGGACATAGTGGGAAACATCAGCAATATGAAAGCCTAAAAGCCAATGTCCCTCTGTTGTTTTTTCTAAACTAAAACCATTCTCAATGAATTTAGTATCATAATCCACACCCGCAATTGTCAATGTAAACAAATTGCGTAAATCTAATTTGTTTTTCAGGTCAGCTTTCAGAAGTCTTTTCGGCAACTTAGCTGCTGCGTCTAGCACTGCTTCCGGGAAATTACGTGATAGATCGTGCTTACAAGTTACCAAATCTATATCAGCAGCAGCCTCAGCATCGCTGCCCAGGATTTGTACTACTCGACCCAATGGAGGATATTGTGCCAGGGGATAACGCAAAACTTCCACATGAGCGAGGTGGTCAATGGCTTCCTCTAATTTTATACCATTGGCTTGGATTTTCAGTTCAAATAGGAGTCGATCATCTAAGGGTACAGCACGAAAACCATTGTCTACTGGCTTAATTCTTGCCAGTAATGTGTGGTTGGAACGTTCCAGGATCAGCTTAACTTCTCCTTCGGGAGAACGACGACGACTACCTTCTTTGAGGACTCTCACCAAAACGCGGTCACCATTCCAAGCATTGCTTAAATGGCTTTCACGAATATAAATATCCTCAGATCCTTCCACATCCTGAATGGCAAAGCAAAACCCTTTACTAGAACAACGGAGTTTTGCTTCAATTACCCCTTCTTCTACCACCCGGCGATATTTGCCGCGTTCTTTCACCAAAATTCCGATTTTCTCCAAAACTTCCAAGGCAATGTGAAGTTTTTGTAAACTAATTTCATCCTCGCAACCCAGTTTTTTTTCCAAAACTTTACGAGCTACCAATTTATCATCAGTGAAATTGGCAAGGAGTGTAGCGATAGAAAATTCCATGCAGTGAACCGACCTTTGGTCAAAACATCATTTTTCATTCAATCTGGACTTTTCCTGTATACCCTCTCCCAAGGGGAGACGCTGTGCGAACACGGCTTACAGAAACTAGTGCTGCTACGCAAAAGTCAAAAGACCTTTTTATCTGCTGACTTTTCAGGTCATGAGGAAAGATTATCGTATAACCTAACCCCTACCGTCCTTTCCTACTAGAGAAGGGGGAAATTTTAAAATATCTCTCCTTGCAGGGGAAAGGTTTGGAGAGGATTTTTCAGTTTCCATGGAAAGTCAGTTTTATTTGTAGCTTTCTCCCAAAGGGAGACGATGCGCGAACGACTTGTTGTCAGATAGTCGGTCATTTCTGCCTAACTGCACTAGCTGGAAACGAATTGCCTTGAGGCAGAGTTCCTGTTTCAGGGTAAGGAAGCCGACTCACCTTGACGGGAAGCCGCTTTAGATCTACAAACCTCTCACTGCAAAATCATCTCAGAGTTTGTCTGGGTACAAGCTCCTTCAACTAAACCAATTTAAGACAGTACACTTGATTGGAATTGAGTCCCACTAGGTAATTACGCAACGAGTTTTTGATCAGCTGCGTTGGGATAACTCTCCACGCAGAGCACAAGCGCTACAAAGGGAAACCACAAGTGTTTGATTGTCTAGATTTCAGGTACTTTCACCATAAGACTCTGATGTGTAAGTAGGATAAACTGCCGGTTATCCCGATTGTCCTACATGTAGAATCGGTAACAATCAGGTAAGCAGCTTAACAAGCAGTGGGGCAAACCTTATCTCCATTATTGTAGATTTAATGCGTACTTACAGGAAATAATTCCGGATCTAGAATTGGGTAATTAGTATAGCATTTAAACAGTAGCCACTTAGAGTTACGCAACTAACAGCTACTGCTACAATCAGAAAACATCTGAGTGCTGAGTCCTGAGTTCTGAATAAGGAACAAACTTTTATTTTTCCTTTTTTGGAAACACAGGAAAAATTAGTCCACTTTTTCGTCATAAAGCAGATTTAGATTGGTGGCAGTATTATTATGTTGATGTTGGCTCAATTCCAGAGCTTGTATCCCAACGGCAGTATCATTACTGAACTAGTGCAAATTTTTCAAGGCAAATATATTGTCCGGGCTTGGATCCAAATTGACAGCGTTACCCGTGCGACTGGTATGGCCGGGGCAGAAACAATAGAAGTAGCAGAAGACCAAGCCAGAACCAGAGCATTAATGGTTTTGGGCATAAGCGATTCTCCACAAACATCAGTAGAATTCCCTTCCCAAGCAACATCCCCAGGGCAGTTAAATCCTGCCTTCAAAAGTGTAAAGGTAGAATTGAACCAGTCTGATCAGGCTAGCTATTCCTCCACAGATCAAGACTTTGCCACTAGCCAGTGGTCAGTACCCAAAGTCAGAGAAATATATCTATCGCCTGTCAGCGAACAGAATATCAAAACAGAGTCTTTAAGCATCGATGCCCAAAGCCCTGATAATGGCCATACCCACAGCGAAGATTTAAATCAAAATGTTCCCACAACCAATAACGGACTAGAACCCGATCCCCAAGTTGAAAACCGGGAAAAAATGCCTGATAACCAACTGGAAATTCAGACATATTCGGGTAATTTTGCGAGTAATGTTACGCCATTCACGCCTCGCAGTTATGGATCCCAAGACAATGTGAACACTCAAACAGCGATAGCTAAGAAAAAGAAGAAAAATGAACCAGTTGATTTGTCTGATGTCATTGCCAAAACAGATGTTGAACTTCAGCGCTTGGGCTGGACAGCAGAACAGGGAAGAGAGCATTTAATTAAAACTTACGGCAAGCGGGGACGCACTTTGCTAACCGAAGAAGAATTACAGGGATTCCTCAAACATTTGGAATCTCAACCAGACCCAGTAGCGGGATTTTGACGTCTTCTGAAGCATGATTACCCATTGATGAAAATCTAGATAAATGCGGTAGATGTAATTCATTATTTGCATCGCCGTAGCTTACCACATCATATGGGTGACGAATTGTCCCCACTGCTGAAGGGGTGGGGAGTAAGAAGAAAGCAAACCTTCCACATCTCCCTCATCTCCTCAAGTCAATCAATTTTGGATTTTAGATAAGGAAATTTTTATTTCAATCCACAATCTAAAATTAGGGGGGTAAACACACTACTGATTCATAAAGCCACAGGTCGACTACCAGCAGCGTGACGGTCAATCACTTCGTCAATCAAGCCATATTCCTTAGCTTCCCCTGGAGACATAAAGAAGTCGCGTTCAGTATCTTCAGCAATACGCTCAATTGGTTGACCAGTGTGTTCAGCTAAATATTCATTTAACCGTTGTTTGTGGTACAGTATCTCCCGCGCTTGAATTTCAATATCAGTCGCCTGTCCCTGAGCGCCACCCAAGGGTTGATGAATCATAATCCGAGAATGGGGTAAACTCATCCGCTTACCTTTAGCGCCCGCACTAAGGAGGAAGGCACCCATACTGGCCGCCAGTCCGGTACAAATAGTACAAACATCAGGACGAATGTGCTTCATGGTGTCAAAAATACCCATACCAGCCATTACCGAACCACCCGGAGAATTGATATATAAATAAATGTCTTTCTCTGGGTCTTCAGCATCTAAGAATAGTAGTTGGGCAACAATCAAATTAGCAATGTCGTTATCAACCTGTTGTCCCAAAAATATAATGCGCTCACGCAATAGTCGTGAGTAGATATCAAAGGCGCGTTCGCCTCGACCCGATTGTTCAACAACGATAGGAATCATGGAGCGTGCTTGTAGGTATCTTAATTTTATATCTATCTTATCGACTTGATACTAGTCCTGCCTCAAGGCACAAAAATTATTACTCACTTATTGCTCACTTTTTCAAGCCTTGATGAAAACTCCTGTCTAACAAAGGGATTTACTTTTGCTCAGTGTTTCCTTCATTTTTACTCAGTAAACCCAGAGAAACTTTATTTATCACATTGTAACAACTTTTCTAGACATTCTCTAGATCTGTTCGATTCATTGAGAATAAACTCTTCTGGTCTTTGATATTGATGATAAATGTGCTCAATTCGATCCAGGGATATTGGCTCCATAAAGGCCGCTATTCTTTGTTGAGCGAGAATTCCTGTTTTTTCAATGTAGTTGCTAATTTTTGAAGGATAATCACCAATACCAAGATTAGGAACTCCTACCAGATCAGCAATAATAACGGAGTGCAGACGATTTCCAAAATGAAAATCCATCCTGCTGAGTATTTCAACAAAATGTTCGGGTTGCTCCCATGAATGAATCTGACAGTTATCTTCAGGTAAATATTTTTTTAGCAATTGATGGAACTGGTTATCGTTTCTCTCTTTTCCCTGATGTGCTGGCAATAGATGAATAACTGAGTTAAATTTTTCAATTAATGGCATTAACTGTTGTGCATAAAATTCTCCTCTGCCTTCACCCCACCAAAACTTCCCAGAAAAAGAAATATTATTCAGCTGATTGGGAGTCGATTTTTTATTTAAATATTTTTCGTATATTGCTAAGTCTAAAAAAGCCAAATCACCACCCAAATGAAAAGATTTAGCATAATTTATTTTTTCACTAACTAGTGAATAAGAATGCTTATCCCTGACGTACAAAAAATCTGCATTTTCAAATATTTGCGCCAAGTTTTTTTCAGTTCCTGGTTTAAAGCTTTCTAAACCCACACCTAAAAAACAAAAACGTTTACCCATTAATTTGGTGAAAGTTTGCAGCCTGAGTAAATTTTTAGGTTTGCTACTGAAATTTAAAGTACCTCCGCCCCAAACAATAAAATCACTGTTTAGCATTAGCCACAGCCTTTGCAGCTTTGTCAATTTGTTGCTAAAAAATTTTATTTTTTTTGCTGTACTATGGTAATAGTTATCTTGACACAGTACAAAAACTTTTTCTATTAATTGCTGTGATTCCCAAAACTTTGTTAATTGATTGACAAA
>WGNO01000033.1 GCA_016124525.1 Nostoc sp. RI_552
AAAGCACTAACAACAAAAGTATTAGCTTGTTGACTACTATGTTTCAATCCCGCGAGGGGGTTTCATTGATTTGAGAGTTGTGTAGGGACGTATTGCAATACGTCCCTACTAATGTTTGTTTCAATCCCGCGAGGGGGTTTCATTGATGAGTAAGGAGTTATGAGTAAGAAGTAATCTGGAAGTGCTGAACCTAGGTATTTGCCAAAACCGGAAAGGTAATGTACGGGCATTCCTAGCTCTAAAGCATACACCAGGGCATCAGCAGTTATTTGTGGATTGCCCATTAATACTACTTGTTCTACGGTTTGAGCGGGAACGGACTTTTTCTCCCAACCACCATCTTCTTGTTTTAAGGCTACCTTAAAGGCTTCAGCAGCTTTACTGAGAACAGCATCGGGCTGAGTTACATACAGAATGGACATAATTTAAACCTCAAGACGTAATTTTTTGATTTCTTTGGGTAAACAAATTTTCTGCAAGCTGCAATGTACACACTTTTTGGGATGGTCTATGGGTGGAGGTATTTTCCCTGTAATGGTAGCCCGTGCAGCTTGAATTGCTTGTTCTGTAGCTTGTCGCAATGCAGGTGTAAAATTTACCCGTTGCCGGCGACGGTTAGCATGGTAAAAAATCTCTCCATAGGGAATAATGTTTCCAGTGCGTTCTTCCAGGGACAAAGCAGCACCACAAAGTTGAAAATGGTCGTTGAGATAGTTGCCCATGGGTCCCTTTTTGAATTCCACAGGAATTAGTTGGTTATGTTTTTCTTCCACCGCATCAATGACACCGTTAATCATCAGGCGATGGGACCACACCCACTGATGTCGATAAACCACCTTATCACCTTCTAAGGTCTTACCTTCGTTATCAACATGGCGGTGCAGATGGCGACCAATGATGATATGTTCATTGTCAGCATTTTCCCCAAGTTGGTATTCCAGAAAAAAACGACGGTGGCAATATTCCCAAGCATTTAGATAAGCTAGGGGGAGATAGGATTGTTCGTTCATTTAATATGAACCTCAGTGTTGCTTTGAATGAGGTTTCTTGAAAGTTTGATTTTTGTGAGTTGGAGTTACTAGTTGGGTTTGTCCCATTCCCATGGTGGTTTTTCGTCCCACACCGGCAAAAAAGGCGAAATTGGCTAAAACAGTTGCAACTCTGGCAGTTTCATAGCTACTAAATCGGTAATTTACCCAACCTTGCGCTCCAATTTCTGGACCTCCTTCCATTTTCAGTGCATGGGTTTTCAGTTCATAAGCTGTCACTAAAGCATTCCATTGACAATTAGCAAAATGATATTGTTCCGGCGCAAAAATATTCCACCGTCGCAGTAGAGAGTTAAAGACTAATTCCGGTAAGGGAAAAGTCTGTACATTTTTGTCTTGTTTAAAGCTAGTAGGTGATAAAAAATGTAATTCAATATCATTGAAAACCTGGGGAGGATTAGATAACAATACATAATCGGCTGCACCGGCTAATTCATGTGTCCCTGGAAGTGTGTACATATTACGAATAACAAAGGGAAAATTAGCTAGTGATAAAGTTTGGTTTTCTAACTGTTCAAAACCCTGGATTAAAGGTTCAATTAAACTTCCATCTAATAAGCAAATGCGAAAATAGAAATAATCCCCTAAACGCACCCCGCTTCGACGGCGGTTTCCTAACAATCTGGAAATGGCTAATGGTGAATTTTGACTGGCATGAATGGCTTGAGCTATGGATGGATTTGCTATTGTTAACCAATTGAAAACTACGGCGTGTAATGCACGAGATAAAGTAGGAGGAATATCCCCCACATCCGCAGCTGCTAGTTCTACAACAATTGAATGTAATGTGGTAAATTTATGCTGTGGCAACAAGACTTCTTGCTCCATAAAATACTTTTGTTGGTAGATAAAATTGGTCTGGTAATTGTTGATATTCTTCGGTGGTTAATGTGGAATTGCTGTCAATGTTTCTGGAACAGCGTGGTAAATGTGCTGATGCTGATGTTAAGCAAAGACTCACCGGCACCATTGACAAACTCAGAGACTGCGGGATTAAGATGGATAGCAGTACTCACAGCCCTTATAAATTAGTTGAATCAAACTTTCCCCTACTGCTGTCTACTGGACAGCGACAAGCCTTAGGGATGGCTGCATATTTGCTTTCTGGTATGGGTTTTTCAGATCAAGGTAGTCAAATTCAAGGCATCGGTAAGTTAACAGAGTCCGATATTCCAGAACTTCTTAGGGTTGATGTTGGTTCTGCATCCACTACTCATTGGCTATCCTGGGATTTTCTTACATTAAAAACTCGCCATCGCACAAGGGGGGAATTATCTAATTATCAACCCTGTGGCAAGGATGAAAAAGTTATTTACCGATATCCTCAAGGAAAATACTGTGATATTGAGGCAACTATAGATTGTTGGTTTTAGTTTCGTCAGAGGATTTTGAAGTATGGGGGAGGTGGCGAAATTTTAACTCCCCACATATTAGCAGATGAAATTAAAAAAGAGTATAAAAAAATCTGGGAAAAATTATCAGCCTCTGAAAATAAGGATAATTCCTAAAGGTGACGGGAATTTTGAATAATAAGCATGTCCACTGTGTAGGGAACTGAATTAATGGCAATTCTCTTAAAAGGTCTAAATTTTTACCTAGGCTTGGTTTTTGGCACAGGGGAATGGCAAACTGTACATTTTTATACAGGTTTTTTGAAGTTAGGAAAGTTGTTTAATATGGAACCAAGTTATTTATGGAATAGTAAATTATGTCTTATAGCATGAATGATGGGTTGAAAGTAGCTAGCATAGCTACCAATGATATTAGTAACTGGTTAAAAACCCTACCCGAAACTATTGAAATAGTTAATGTTGAAAGTAATCCATTGTTTCAAAAACGCGATATTGATTTAATTTGGAGAACTGAAAATCAAGAAATTTTGATAGAAATTAAAGGCGATCGCTACCACAAAACTGGAAATTTTTTCTTTGAGACCTACAGTAACCGAGAAAGGCAAACTCCGGGATGCTTTATGTATACAGAAGCACATTTTATATTTTACTACTTTATAGTAAAAAAAACTTTGTATGAGCTACCAATGCCGTTAACACGGGAGTGGTTTGTCAAAAATATTAACCGCTTTCGAGAACGTTCTACAACAACACCGATATTTAACGGTGGCTGTTATACAACGGTTGGCAGATTAGTTCCCATTAATGACGTAATGAAGGAAGTGGAAGGAGTAACAAAAATAAACCTATGACTTAAACAACGCACATTTTTCTGGTGTGGGAAAATTAGCAACAAAAGCTACAGCTTTTAGCTAGTAGTTTTAGCTAATATTTGAATTTGGGTTCTAGACAGCAGTGGGGGGATAGTAACTTTTTTGGTATAATTTTACTTGAATTTTAAATATTCTCGCAATATTGTCACAATGAGGTTTAAAGATTGGGCAAGTAAGGTGTTGGTAATTTCTCTGATGTTAACTGCTATGGTGTTTGTATTATCTCTAGGGAAAATTACAGACAAAACCAGTAACACAATTACCCCTCCTGCCAATGTTAACAGCATAACTACTGACTGGAGTCAATATCCACAAGCAAAATTACAATCAGCAAATATTTTAGTAGAAAATAAATCAACAGTAGATTTACAGACTGCTCCAGTTACAAATAATGAAAATTCTCAAAGATACAGAACTACTGAGGCTTTTAGTAGGTATAAACCCAACTATGAAATTGCGGCTGTGGACCCCACTAATTATGGAGAGCGATATTCTCAGGATGTTAACGGCTTGCCGGTGAACAATCAAGCTATTATTGTTCTCCATGAAACCAGTAATTCTGCTTCTAGTGCTGTTAATTTTTTTCAAACACCCCACGAAGATGAGAGTCTACAAGTGAGTTATCACGCCATAGTTGGGAGGGATGGCACAATTATTTATTTAGTTCCCCCAGATAAACGGGCTTTTGGTGCTGGTAATTCGGTTTTTGATGGTCCCAACGGTCCGGAAACTGTGAAAACTAATCCTGATTTGGCTGCTTCTGTGAATAATTTTGCTTATCACGTTTCTTTGGAAACACCCCGTGATGCTTGGGGTAAGAATCTTCTCAAGTCTCATAGCGGTTATACAGAAGTTCAATATAATTCCCTGGCCTGGTTAATTGCTCAAAGTCAAGTCCCAGACTATCGCATTACCACCCATGCAGCTGTGGATCGTTCTGGACAAAGAGCTGACCCTATCAGTTTTGATGAAGATAAATTTTTGCGCTTGCTCCATGGCTATCGCGAATTGACTCCCACTTATCAGTCTAGGAATTAAAATCTTTTTCCCTGATGAAGCTGTAAATTTGCTGAGTTGCCAAGCCATGGCGTAGAGTGGAGGGTAGGGTGTCAAAGGAAAAAATCTGTCTATCTAGTTGCACTTGGAGGTTAATCAGGGGGTCGCTACCAGAAGAAATGAGAAATTCTAACTTTTGCACATAAGGCGAAGTTACCAAATGGTCAAGTATGGGAAAAATTGCTTGCAGGTAAGGATGGTCATGTTGCTGATACCAATCACTAGCAGCGACGTTTGCTTGGTCAAACCCTAAGTGTACTGTTAAAGATGGGTGAGTAAACAAGGCTAACCCCAGGGGGCGGGCTTCTTCTTGTAAAAGTAAATGATTATTTTTTGCTAAAAGCCGCAAGTTCTCTAAACGTTCATAGCGTTGGGCAACTGATTGCGGGTCATCTTGCCAGTGAATTGCCACTGTGATTAAATAAGTTTGTAACAGCATATGACCTAGCTTTTGGGCTTTAGTGGCTAGGTAGTAAGAGTTGTAATCGTTAGCTTCAATTAACAATGGCAAGCGGTCAACTACTTCTAAACCGTAACCTTTAACTCCGGCGATTTTGCGGGGGTTGTTGGTGATGAGGCGAATTTTTTTAATCCCTAAGTCCATAAGCATTTGCGCCCCCATACCATAATCCCGCAGGTCGGCGGGAAAACCCAGGCGCTCATTTGCTTCTACTGTATCCAGTCCCATGTCTTGCAAGGAATAGGCTTTGAGTTTATTAATTAACCCTATTCCCCGCCCTT
Organism: Nostoc sp. RI_552; assembly: GCA_016124525.1. Taxonomy (GTDB): domain Bacteria; phylum Cyanobacteriota; class Cyanobacteriia; order Cyanobacteriales; family Nostocaceae; genus Umezakia; species Umezakia ovalisporum. The sequence goes on from WGNO01000033.1 coordinate 5,071, forward strand.
CTTGGCGGAGATAAACTACTACACCTTGACCAGCGCTTTCAATCATTTTTAATGCGGCTACTAACTGCATTCGACAGTCACAACGCAAGGAACCCAAAGCGTCACCTGTTAAGCATTCTGAGTGCATCCGCACCATTACAGGTTCATCTTTAAAATTATCTGGGTTACCCTTGACAATGGCTACGTGTTCTGTATTATCTACGGTGTGACGATAGGCATAGATATCAAACTGACCGAACTGGCTGGGTAGTTTAGTAACGACTTCACGATAAATTAAGCGGTCATGTTGTAGGCGATAACTAATTAAATCGGCAATGCTGACAATTTTGAGGTTGTGATTTTTTGCATAGTCAATTAATTCGGGCAAACGCGCCATTGAACCATCAGGGTTTTGAATTTCACAAATCACCCCGGCTGGGTATAGCCCTGCTAGTCGAGATAAATCAACAGATGCTTCTGTATGTCCTGCCCGTTTTAGTACACCTCCCGCCTTAGCCCGAATGGGAAAAATGTGACCAGGACGACGTAAATCTGTGGGTTTTGTCCCTGGGTTCAAGGTAACTTGGATGGTACGGGCGCGGTCTTCGGCTGAAATACCAGTGGTTACACCTAGTTCTGGGCTAGCATCAATACTAACAGTAAAAGCAGTTTGGTTGGTATCTGTGATGTTAGTCACCATTAATGGTAAATCTAATTCATCCAAGCGATGGCCTGTCATGGCTAGACAAATTAACCCTCTAGCTTGCACCGCCATGAAATTAATCATATCCGGTGTGGCAAATTGGGCAGCACAAATCAAGTCCCCTTCGTTTTCTCTATTTTCATCATCTACCACCACAACGGCTCGGCCTGCTTTCAAGTCTGCCAAAGCAGCATCAATGGAATCAAATTTAAAGTTAGGAGGTAAGGAGACACCACTATCAATTTTTTCTTTTTTGTCAGGGGTGACATCCGTGGGGTTTTCCCCATTTAAGGGGGTAGAGTGAGACTGTCCCGTAGGCTTAGGCTTTGACACAGAAAATTACTAGCTACCAAAAAGTAAATTTTTTTAACAATTTCTTATTTTAAATTGTAGCTCGTTTAACAGAGGATGAGCAATTTTTTGATTTGACCAATAATCAATCACCAATGACCAAGGGCAGTGTAGAATCTAGCCACAACCGATGATAAAAACAAAAAATCGCTTTTGAAGTACCTGTGGGATGACTAGTGTATTGTGCCCCTGGTATTTTTGGCCTGATATTTGATAATTGACAACCAAATTAACTGAAAACGCATAAGGATTTGATAATTATGAGTAATTTTAGACGCGTACCTGTGGGAATTGTTGGCGCGTCAGGCTATGGGGGAGTACAACTAGTAAGATTACTGTTGGAACATCCAGAAGTGGAACTAGTTTATTTAGGCGGTGATGGTAGTGCAGGTAAATCCTTTGGTGAACTGTATCCGCACTTAGCTCATTTAGTTGAGCTGCAAGTAGAACCAGTGGATCCAGAGGTTATTGCTCACCGTTGTGAAGTGGTTTTCCTTTCTCTACCCAATGGTCTGGCTTGGGAAATTGCCCCAAAATTATGTGCAAAAGGATGTAAAGTCCTGGATTTAAGCGCAGATTATCGATTCAACAACTTAACAACATATACAGACTGGTATGGCATTAAAAGAAGCGATGGCCACATTGCCGCTACAGCAGTATATGGATTACCGGAATTGTACCGCGATCGCATTGCCGAAGCCCAGTTAATTGGCTGTCCTGGGTGTTACCCCACCGCCAGCCTGTTAGCGCTTTCACCCTTGCTCAAACAAGGCTTAATTGTCCCAGCCAGCGCTATTATTGATGCCAAATCTGGAACATCCGGTGGTGGACGACAGGGGAAAGTGAACTTATTGTTGGCTGAGGCTGATAACTCCCTAGGGGCCTACGGTGTTGTGCGTCACCGTCACACCCCAGAAATTGAGCAAATTTGTAGTGATTTAGCAGGTCATGAAGTGACGGTGCAATTTACCCCCCATCTTGTGCCAATGGTGCGGGGAATTTTATCTACAGTATATGCCACACTCCGGGATCCTGGATTAGTGCGAGATGATTTAATTACCATTTATAACGCTTTTTATCGCAATGCTCCCTGGGTGAAAATTTGCGAAAGTGGCATTTATCCCCAAACTAAATGGGCGTGTGGTAGCAATCTTTGTTACATAGGGGTGGAAGTTGACCCCCGTACAGGGCGAGTAATTGTCATGTCAGCAATTGACAACCTGATTAAGGGACAAGCAGGCCAAGCAATACAGTGCTTGAACTTGATGATGGCTTGGGATGAAACCTTGGGATTGCCCAAATTAGGTTTTTATCCTTAATGGGGCATTGGGGAGCAGGGAAAGCTAACTCCCTTCCCCAATCCTACCTCCTACTTAGGACCTAACCCCACTGTGGCAGCATAAACAGCGCGATGGCCTAACTCATGTTCAATACGCAGTAGTCGATTATACTTTGCCACTCGTTCACTACGACACAAGGAACCTGTTTTAATTTGACCAGCCCGGGTGGCTACAGCCAAATCAGCAATGGTAGTATCTTCTGTTTCTCCAGACCTATGGCTAATGACTGACCTAAAACCATTACGAGTTGCCAAGTTAATGGTTTCTAGAGTTTCTGTTAGTGAACCAATTTGATTTAGCTTAATTAAAATAGAGTTACCTGCTTTTTGCTCAATGCCTCTTTGTAGGCGAGTAGCATTAGTAACAAACAAATCATCCCCCACCAACTGCACAGAAGAACCCAGCTTTTCGGTGAGCAGTTCCCAGCTTTGCCAATCCTCCTCATGCAAGCCATCTTCAATAGACACAATGGGATATTGGTCAACTAACTGACTGAGGTAATCAATAAATTCACTGGGGGTGTGGGGTTTACCATCATAAACATACTGCCCATCTTGGTAAAACTCACTTGCAGCTACATCTAGGGCTAGAGCTACCTGTTCACCAGGCTTGTAACCGGCTTGTTGAATAGCAGCTACAAGTAATTCCAAGGCTACTTGATTGGACTCTAGGTTAGGGGCAAAACCACCTTCATCTCCAACGCCAGTTAATAAACCCTTTTCGTCTAACACCTTGCTCAAGGTTCCGAAGACCTCCGCACCCCAACGCAAGGCTTCTTTAAAAGAAGGTGCTCCCACGGGAACAATCATAAACTCTTGAAAATCCACGTTATTGGCGGCGTGTGCGCCTCCGTTAATGACATTCATTAAGGGTACTGGCAATAAATTCGCCAAAGGTCCGCCCAAATAGCGATATAAGGGAACATCCAAAGCAGCCGCACCGGCTTTAGCAGCTGCTAAAGAAACCGACAAAATTGCATTAGCACCCAAGTTAGATTTATTTCCAGAACCATCCAGAGCAATCATTGTCCGGTCTAACAGTTCCTGGTTGAGGGCATCAAAACCTAATAACTTTGGTGCAATTACTTCATTGACATTCTGTACCGCCTTGAGTACACCTTTACCTCCATAGCGGGTTTTGTCTCCATCCCGAAGTTCATGGGCTTCAAAAGTACCCGTTGATGCACCACTAGGAACCTGGGCTAGGCCTATGACGTTGTTGGCTAAATGTACTTCTGCTTCTACTGTTGGTCTACCTCGTGAGTCGAGAATTTCACGGGCAACAACGGCCTCAATGGCAGTGTCCAGAAATTTAGTCATTGGTGTTTCGCTCTTTGTATCTATGGTATTCAAAGGTCAAGACCTCACAGTTTAGCGATAACCCTATGGGTTTATCGATAACCCAATCGTTAGTTTATGTGTTTCTGGGGCTAAATTCACTCAGATTAAAGAAGATTTCCCACCCCAGGGGTGATGATTTCTAATGGCTCTTTTAAAGGAGAGCTTCTCCCTAGGGTAATTCTTATTTCTGGGACGGCTCGGTTCATGACAGTTTTGAACAACAACAGCAAGGCTAGCTACAGGGGGATAACTTAACTTACCAATGAATTAGCCTGTGGGAATTTTAACTTGGTTTGTTATGTGGGTAAAGTACCTAATTGTATTAATTGAAAATTTTTAGCTGTAAGGTTAATTTTATTAAGCTGGGGAGATATGGTAACTACTAATTAATGAAGCTTTATTGATTTTAAGATGGTTCTTTATGTGGGTCAAGTATCTGAGGGATTTTGCTATCTGTGGGGTTTGTAAATTGCTGATACTATATGAAGGAGATAATGAAACCAAAGGTGAATATGCGATTACTACACACAATGCTGCGGGTAGGGAACCTAGATGAGTCTTTAAAGTTTTACTGCGACATCCTGGGAATGAAATTATTGCGGAAAAAGGATTATCCAGGGGGAGAATTTACTTTGGCTTTCATCGGCTATGGTGATGAAAGTGAAAATACTGTTATAGAATTAACTTATAACTGGGGCGTAGAAAAATACAATTTGGGCAATGCTTACGGTCATATTGCCCTTGGTGTTGATGATATTTACACTACTTGCGAAGAAATTAAAAAGCTGGGGGGGAAGGTAACGCGGGAACCAGGACCTATGAAACACGGTTCCACGGTAATTGCTTTTGTGGAAGATCCAGATGGATATAAAGTTGAACTGATTCAAACAAATAAGTCGTAATTTGTAAACACCAGCTACCGGATTTTTCAAGGAGGTGGGGGAATGTGGGGAATATATTTAATTTGTATTTATTTATGTTCACTGTTGACTGTTGACTGTCCAAGTTGTACATCTGTGATACAAAATTTGAGCAATTAATGACTCTATTCTTAATAGACAATGAACTTTATCTGGGTAAAACGCAAAAATTGTAAATTTTTATTGCAGGATTCAACACTTCTGATGTTAACCTAATTCCCTGTTCCCTGTTCCCTGTTCCCTATAAAAAAGCTTAAAAAAAGAATATGACCTTATCAGCACAAAGCCGACTGCAATTCACTCCAGACTTAAATATTTGCCGGATACTCAATGGTATGTGGCAAGTTTCTGGTGGACACGGGCGCATCAATACTCAAGGTGCTATTGAGAATATGTTTCAATATGTAGATGCAGGTTTTACCACTTGGGATTTAGCAGACCATTATGGACCGGCAGAAGATTTTATTGGTGAGTTTCGTCGTCAAGTCACTGAGACCCGTGGTGAAGAAGCTTTAAATAATATCCAAGCTTTTACCAAATGGGTTCCTCGTCCGGGAAAAATGACTAAACAACTGGTGGAGGAAAATATTAATATTTCTTTAAAAAGGATGAATGTACCATCCTTGGATTTAATGCAGTTTCATTGGTGGGAATATCGGGATAAAAATTATCTAGATGCCCTAAAGTATATGGCAGAACTGCAAACAGAAGGCAAGATAAAGCATTTAGCTTTGACTAATTTTGATACAGAACACTTGAAAATTATTATTGATGCGGGAATTAAAATAGTTTCTAATCAAGTACAATTTTCTTTAGTGGATCTCCGTCCCTTAGTAAATATGGTGCCTTTTTGTCAACACCATGATATAAAGCTGTTTACTTACGGTTCGGTGTGCGGTGGTTTGTTATCAGAGAAATATTTAGGTAAACCGGAACCGCGAGCTAATGAATTAGCTACGGTAAGTTTAAAAAAATATAAAAACATGGTGGATGCTTGGGGTAGTTGGCGATTGTTTCAGGAGTTGCTTTCTACACTTAAGCAAATTGCTGACCGCTACGGGGTAAGTATTTCTAATGTCGCAGTGCGTTACATCTTAGACCAACCAACTGTGGGGGGTGTAATAGTAGGGGCAAGACTGAGTATATCTCAACATATAGAGGACAATGGCAAAATATTTAGTTTTACATTAGATAAAGAAGATAGGGATAGCATTAATTCTATATGCGGTCAGTCACGGGATTTATATCAAATAATTGGTGACTGTGGGGACGAATATCGGCGTTAACTCAAATCAACAGGAGCAGTTTATCCTATGCAACCTACCACTACTGCCAAAACCAGTCTTGTAGCCGGAAATTTGCGTGGTGTTCATCATATTGCTCTCAATGTTCAGGATATGCAGGCTTCACGTCACTTTTACGGTAATGTTTTAGGTTTGCATGAACTTACAGGTTCTGAAGTACCAGCCACTTTAGTAGAACTTGTCAATACAGGGAAAGTTGCTAACTTCGTAACTCCCGATGGTACGGTTCTAGACTTGTTTTGGGAACCAGAATTATCACCACCAGACCAAAATCCTGAAAAAACTTTTACCAGAGCATACCATTTAGCCTTTGATATAGACCCACGCTTATTTGACACAGCTGTAGCTGTACTCAAAGAAAATAACATAGCCATTGCCCATGGCCCGGTCAGTCGCCCTACTGGTAAAGGCGTATACTTTTATGACCCGGATGGCTTTATGTTGGAGATTCGTTGTAATCCTCAGTAATTTGTAATCAGCAATTATTAAGCTTCCCCGGTTTTGTAAACCGGGTATTTCTCAGGATTTCATAAACGAATTATCTCAGGCTGAGTTAAACAGGCCCTAGGGAATATATTTCCACAAAAAAACTGCCCTAACTCCGGGATTCACTAATGATGAGATGAACGAAATATATGATTGTGTTCTGGATGATATAAACGCGATCGCCCTTGTGCTGGTAAAAGTGCTGGACTAATGACGTATAGTGTGGTGCGAACTAAGTTTTGTTGATGAGTAGATTGTGCCATTTGGTTCAGGGGAACAACGATGATTTTTTCATCAGGCCATCCGATGCGATGGCAAATGGCTACGGGGGTTTCTGGTGGGTAGTGTTCTAAAAGTTGTTCTTGGGCGTTGTCAATGTGACGCGCACTGAGATAAAGACAAAGACTAGCCTGATGTGCGGCGAGGGTAGCTAATTCTTCTTTAGCTGGGACTTTTGTCCGCCCGCTGATGCGGGTGAGAATAATGGTTTGCACTAAGCCGGGGACAGTCAATTCTATTTTCAGTTTCGCAGCTGCGGCTTGAAAGGCGCTAATACCAGGGATAAGCTCAAAGGGAATATTTGCATCTGCTAAAAGTTGCATTTGCTCATGGACAGCACTGTAAAGACTGGGATCCCCAGAATGAAGACGAACCACAGATTTGTGCGATCGCACTCTTGCAACCATCAGTGTTAGAATTTCTTCTAAAGTTTTATTGGCAGTGGGAATAATTTCTGCATCTTGGCGACATAAATCCACAATTTCTGGTGGGATTAAGGAGTCAGCAAATAAAATTACATCTGCAACAGTTAGTAATTTTTGGGCTTTAACTGTTAGTAAATCAGGATCTCCGGGGCCTGCTCCTACAATATAAACTGTTGCAGGCAGAATATTTTGACCATGTTTCATACAGAATTTGGGTTGTAATTTAAGTAGTTTTCTAGAAATATAAATTCTGGAAAAGTCTCTAGGGGGATTTTTCCAGTTACTTTCCGGATCAAGCCTTTATTGCTAGTAGAAATGAATGGTAGATGCACCCTGGTTAAGCCCTAGAGTATTCTCTAGGGCATTTTTTTCGGGTTGGGTATTCAAAACCAGTTAATTTCCTCTCATTTCTGCATCGGCTGTTGATGGAGGAACTACATCGGGTAAAGGGCGTTTAAGTATGTATAGCCATGTCAAAAGCGCTAATCCCACAAAAATACTGATTAAGCTAACAACTTGTGCAGCGCGCAATGGCCCAAGCATTAAGCTATCAATGCGAAAGCTTTCAATCTGCAAGCGACCTAAGCTATAAGCTACTAGATATACTAAAAATATGGTGCCTAGGGGCAACCGGGGCTTACCAGATAAATCCCGCCAAAATAAAATCATTAGCAAGGTAAATACAAGTAAATTCCACACTGATTCGTACAGGAATGTGGGATGGAAGTATTCAAAATTAGCCAAGGCTGGAGGACGGTTTTCTGGTGGAATATATAGCCGCCAAGGTAAATTAGTGGGACGACCAAAAGCTTCGGAGTTAAAGAAATTTCCCCAACGTCCAATTGCTTGCCCTAAAATCAGCGCAGGTGCAACTAAATCAGCTAGTTGCCAAAAAGATATTTGCTTGACTTTGGCAAAAATTAAAGCTGCTAGAATACCACCAATAATCGCTCCATGAATAGCAATTCCGCCTTGCCAAATAGCAATGATTCGCTCTGGATGCCGGGAGTATTCTGACCATTGAAACAAAACATAATAGAGCCGTGCGGCGGGAATAGCGCCAATAACTAGCCAAATTGATAAATCACTGATTAACTCTGGGTTAACACAACGGCATTTAGCTAGATACTGGGAAAGGGTAACACCGATTAATACTGCTGTGGCAATTAACAAGCCATACCAACGGAGACTAATTGGACCTATATCCACGATCACTGGGCCTGGAGAAGTGAATTCAAACCCCAAGGGCAGAACAGTTAAAATATCCAATACCATAGAAAAATACCTATTTAACTAAATTTACGGGGGTTATAGTTAGTGAGCTTGACTTTTACCCAGGCTAAAGCCATGGTAGGCAAGGTTTACGATATGAATTATTCAAAGCCAAAAACAGACTTGACGGGGAATAAATTCTCCTGGGGCTAACCCCCATCAATGGAATTTAGGGGCTATCTCGCCGCAGTTAATTTGGTGTAGGACTCAATATCACCTCCTTGGGGGTATATTAATACGAGGTAAGATTTATAGTAAAGTTTCTAGAGGAAATATTTGGCAATCCCTTATCTATGTTACTGACTAACCAAAGAGCGGTTGATATTGTTAAAGCAAATTTAACCGGAACTAGGGGCAAGGAATGGAAGCTGGGGAATTGGGTAGGGGAAATTAATCATACTCACTACTCAATGCCTTATACTGACATAAGTAGCTTTGATACATCTAAAATTTTGTGATTGCTATTTATCCGGGCAGCTTTGATCCCATTACTTTAGGTCATCTTGATATCATTGAGCGTGGTAGTCGGCTGTTTGAGCAGGTGATTGTAGCTGTGTTACGAAATCCTCAAAAAATACCACTGTTTACTGTACAGGAAAGACTAGACCAAATTCGCCTTACTACTCAACATCTTTCTAATGTGGAAGTGGACGGTTTTGATGGTCTGACGGTGAATTATGCTCAAAAACGACACGCCCAGGTTTTATTGCGGGGTTTACGGGCAATTTCGGACTTTGAAGTAGAGTTACAAATGGCTCATACTAACAAGACAATTTCTACTCAAATAGAAACAGTTTTTTTAGCCACATCAAATGAGTATAGTTTTTTAAGTAGTAGTGTGGTAAAAGAGATTGCAAGGTTTGGCGGATCTATTGACCATCTTGTTCCCCAACAAATTGCCCAAGATATATACAAATGCTACAACCACACCTCTCCAATGGCCAACCCAACGACAACGGAAGTTATACCTCCTTTGACGAACATCCCAACCGAACGGGAAATGTAGATATTTTGGAGGAACTCAATCGTTTAGAGGATTTAATTCTCTATGGGTTTCGTATACCTTTGACCGGAAGGACTCTGGTCAATGAAGACAAGCTGATAGAACAAATTGACTTTATTCGCATTTCGTTACCAGAGGTTTTTCATGAAGCCGCTGCCATCCTACAACAAAAGGATGAGATTTTGCTGGAAGCTGAGGAATATGGACAGCGAATTGTTGAAGTAGCCCAAGGGAAACGAGCCCAAATTTTAGCTGAAAGTGATATTTTCAAAGAGGCGGAAAAAGAAGCTGAAGAGTTACGGATCAAGGTTCAGCAAGAGTGTGACGCAATAATGCAAGCAACTCTGGCGGAAATTGAACACAAGCGGCTGATTTGTCAACAAGAATTAGATGAATTGCGACAAACCGCCATAGCTCAAGCTCAAGATATTGAAAATGGGGCTGATGAATACGCTGACACTGTTCTTGAAGGTATCGAACAAGATTTAAAGGATATGTTACGTATTATTACGAATGGGCGGCAACAATTACGCCAGGAATCGTCACAAAGGGGTGATTCTAAGTTTATTCATAACAAATAGTTGATTATCTGAGTAGGTACAAGAGCGGGCAAAATGCCCACCCCACAAAAGTTTTATCATGATCCGTACCTCAGATTCCTCCAAGGTGCTGCAAATGTATCAGGAGTGGCTGGTTGCTGTGAACCGTCAAAAAGCATCGACGTTCTAGGTCGGTGAGTATGTCAAAGGGTGTAGGTGAAATCATCTACCAACATTCCTGGAACTAGACTACCTCCTAATTGGCGATGTTCATAAGTGCCAACTTCAGGGATAAATTCCTGGAAATTAGTGAGTTGTATGAGGTTGTCTCCCCAGAAGCGATAGAGGCTTTCGTCAAAGCGTAAGTTTTCGATGGGGGCAATGATTTCACCGTTTTCTACCCAAAAGCAAGCATAACGGGTCATACCTGTAATTCTGCCGGTGGGGTTATCGCTCCAGTTTAAGTAGTGCAGATTGGATATATATAGTCCTGTGTCTAAACTGGGCAAAATTTGCTCAAAATCTAAGTTCCCTGGACTAATTTCCGGGGCACGTAATGTTTCGGAACTGTTGGCACCGTTGCAGGTTTTGCCATATTCTTTAGCTGTGCGAGAATTTACTAATGTATTGACTAAAATTCCTTGTGTAATTACAGGTAATTCTGGGGCTACCATTTCTCCCCATTCATTAAATCGTGGTACAAAGCCTTGTTGAAAGTTTTCCTTTAAACTAAATTTGGGCGAAAGTTGTTTTTCTTGGCGGGATAGCAACGCGAAAGCGCTGTTTCCTTGTTGTAAATCAGCTTCACTTACGGCTGACCAAGAAAGCATACCCAATAAATCCGCAAGGGCTGGGGGTGCAAAATAAGTTTTATACTTTCCCCTGGTTAATTGTTTAACTGGACGAGAAAGTAATTGCAGTTGTTGTTTGGCTTCGTTAATTTTGGCAATGTAAGCTGTCTCATCCCAATGACTACCTGCAAATATGCCTTTAACCGCTTGTCCACAATGATTAAAGAGTGAGTAATCTAAGGTAAAGGTATCTGTTGCAAACCAGTGTTTTTGACCTTGAGAATCACCATAACCCTTAATGACCACTCCACCGGCATACATACCAGTAAAATCTAATTCAGCGACCATTTCTAATATTGTTGGTATCACTGATGTTGTTGCTAATAGTTGACCCGGATTGACTTCTCGACTGGTATTGTTTCCTGATGGCAAAACTAAGTAGGGGTCAATTGGTAATAAAGTAAGTTCTTCCCTGAGTTCGAGTAAAGCTGTGTATGCTATTTGCCAATCTATATCCCAGTTTCCAGTCAAAGGAAACACGCGAAAACCACTGCGTTGATCTGCCATTAAAGTCAATTCTAGGGAACCATCAGCAACTAAACCTGTTTGTCGGACTTTGGCATGATTGAAACGAGTAAATTGGCTTTGTTCGCTGCTAAGTCTAATGGTAAACTCTTCAGTTGGTGTTTTTTTGGTAGTTAGAGTTTCTATTAGGTGATTAAAGTTGGTTTCTAAAGTAGACAATTCAGCAAGTTTCATCATTAAAAATCGGTAGCAATGACTAATTATTTACCCTGTGTACCGTTCGTCACCCTAAGGGTAGCCCAAGGGCTAATGACTAAAGACCTCAACATTAGCAAATAGACAAACAGGTGAACCGTGTCCTACCCAAATAGCTTGATTGGGTTCTCCTTTGCCACACATAGCTGTACCATACATTTCCCAGTTATCTGCATTGCCTACTTGGGTGAGGCTGTGCCAAAATTCTGGGGTGGTGGCGCGATAGTTGGGGTTACGTAGGGTTTGAGTGAGTTTACCATTTTCAATTAATTTGGCGTATTCACAACCAAACTGAAATTTATAACGACGGTCATCTATCGACCAAGACCGATTAGATTCCATGTAAACGCCATGTTCTATATTGGCAACCATTTCTTCTAGAGAGGTGTTTCCTGGCTCTAAATTTAAGTTAGCCATGCGGTCAATAGGCGGACGATTCCAGGAGCAAGCACGGGCACAAGCTACACCGCACACACCTGATCTGGCTTGACTCTCTAAACTGCCTAAACCCCTTTGTAGTATTCCTTCTTTAATTACATATTCTCGTGTTGCTACTGCCCCTGTGTCATCAAAACTGTAGCTGGCAAATTGACCGGGTACAGTGGGGTCAAAGGTAATGTTCATGAGGGAGGAACCGTAGGGTAGTTTACCAAAGTCGCTGATTGTGACAAAGCTACCGCCGGCGTAGTTGCGCTCATCTCCCAAAATCCGGTCAATTTCTAGAGGATGTCCTACACTTTCGTGAATTTGGAGCATCATTTGATCTGGTGCTAACATTAAATTGGTGGAGGTGTTGGGACATTCTGGAGCTGTTAAAAGTTCCACCGCTTGTTCGCCAATTTGCTGCACCCGGTGCCATAATTGGTCTTGTTTTAATAGTTCCCATCCACCTTGATAGCAATGTGCTTGCCATCCGTTGTTGCTGCGTTGTTGGACGATTGCACCATCTTGAGCTATGGCTCCATAATGAGTTCCTAAAGAGATGATTTTTTGATACACTTGTGAGCCGTTGGTGCTGACAAACCAACTTTCTCTCTCAGTAGTGGTGGCGCTGGCTGTGGTTTGAACGATTTTGTGATCAACCTTGAGTTTTTCGCAGATGCGTACTAGCAGGTGGTTGATTTCTCCGGGAGTTAAGGCATCTAATGGTTGCAAGTGGGGAGAGTAGTATTCACCCACGACTTTGGGGCGTTCAGTTTCTTTGAAGGGATATATCCACCATTGACCGGCTGTTATTGCTTGTTGATAAGCTGCTTGGGCTGCTGCTTGTAGTGATGGCAATTCCAAAGAATTTGTCGCTGCATAACCGAGACAACCATTAACTAAAACTTCCAGCATTGCCCCCATGGTGGAAGTTTTGCCATTGATTTGGGGTAGACCATCTCGAACACGACGGGTAGAGCAATTTTCTTTGACGGCTCTAATACCAATCCAATCAGCTGGAATATCGAAAGTAGTGACAGCTAGTGAAAGTTCAGACCACATATTCAGAGTTAAATTATTATTTATAGTACAAAATTACGTATTAATCAAGTTGTATTTTCCTGGAATCAGATCCCTAATTTTTGAAAAAATTGGGGGGATCGTTTCACTTTTTTAAAGAAGAAGATTAATTTATTTTTCGCTGGTTTTAGAAACAGCTGGGGATATGTCATCTGAATCTGTGATTGCTTGATTAGCATCGGAACTTACAGCCAATTTGTAAATGGGGGATTGTTGTTCATTTAACAATTTTGGCTGTAAATAAAGATTTTCCACCAGTACACCTATTCCAGCTACCCAAGGGGGAACGATCACAGCGCCAACAATGCCTAAAACTTGTGTTCCTCCCAGTACGGCTAAAAGTTGATACAAGGGATGGACTCGCACTGAAGAACCTACTAGCAAGGGATCAAGTAGATAGGTTTCTAGATTTTGAATCATGAGAAATAACAGCAGTACCCACACAAAAGTCAAGTCACCTTGAGGAATGGCCACAATTAACGCCGGAATTGCTCCTAATACTGGTCCGACAAAGGGAATTAAGTTTGTAAACCCTGCAATTACCCCCAAGGCTAAGGCAAATTCTGATAGTCCTAAAATTCTCAAGCCTATGGTGATGACAAAACCTAAAATAGCGGAAACTAAAACTCGCCCTTGAATATATCCCCCCATACGGCGAGAAATGGGTATAACCTGGTGGGCGAGACGTTGTTCCCAGGGTTGGGGAAACAAGCTCACCAAACCTTTAATTAAATTTTTACTTCCAGCTACCATATAGGCTGACATCACCAATGCCAAAATCAAATTGACTACCCCGCCAATGAAGCCACGAGTAAAGCCGAAGGAACGGACAAGGAGCTGTTGACTGGAACGAAATAACCAATTAGTTACGGATTGCAGGTCAAAAAATTGTTCTACTAATTCTATTTGAGTGATTCCCAATCGCAAAGCGAGATTTTCTGCTGCTTGCAGTAAGTTATCTAAATAAATTGGCAGTCTACTCGCTAATCGCTGAATTTGCTCAGAAACAGATGGCCCAATAATTAAACCTAAGCCAATTAAACCAGAAATGAGGGTGATATAGACCAGTATTACTCCTAGCCAACGGGGAAGACGCAATTTTTCCGCAGCATTAACTAAAGGCGCGATGGCTGCTGCTAAGACCACGGAAATCATTAAAGTTACCAATAAGTTACGTAATTGCCAGAGTAAGACCACTACAAAGAAAGTGCCTACAATTAGCCAGAGGTCAAATAAGGATATGGACTTACGCTGTTTATTAGTCATTTTGCTCATTGCTCATTAGTGAATAATCAACAGTCATCAGTCATAATTTAGTTACGATGCCAGCGAGTACCATCGCGACTATCAATTAATGTAATACCTTGTCCTTGTAGTTGATCACGGATGCGATCGCTTTCGCCAAAGTTCTTGGCTTGACGGGCTGCTTGGCGTTGTTGAATTAAGTTCTCGATTTCGCCATCACTTAAACCTTGGGTGGTGGCCGTTGTGGATTCTGGCTGGGCTACTAAACCAAAAACCTCTGCCAGCATCACTAAAGTGTGCCACTGTTTTTGTAGTTCAGCTGCGGGTGTTAGGGATTTTCCTTGATGGACAATAATATTTCCTTCCCGACGCAGTTCTTTAGCTAATTCAAATAACACTGCTAACCCACCAGGAAAATTAAAGTCTTCATTGACTGCTGCTTGAAAACGCTGAATGTAGATATCAGAACTTAAACTTTTTTCGCTTTGTAGTTCCCAGCCCAGTTTTTCACCATATTCATAGCCAAACAGTAAACCTTCTTTGAGGGTGTGCCAACCGTTGGTTGCAGCGGCGATGGCTTCATCGGTAAAGTCAATTGGTTTGCGATATTGGGCCATGAGGACAAATAAGCGAAGGGCCATTGGCTCAACGCCAGTGTTGAGCAAGTCGCGAATGGTGATAAAGTTGCCCAAGGATTTAGACATTTTTTCACCATCAACTTTGACCATGCCGTTATGTAGCCAGTAACAAGCTAGGGGCTTACCGGTAACTGCTTCAGATTGGGCAATTTCATTTTCATGGTGGGGGAAAATTAAGTCAGCACCACCAGCATGAATGTCTATTGTTTCACCCAAGCGATGGCGCACCATTGCCGAGCATTCAATGTGCCATCCTGGACGACCAGGGCCCCAGGGTGATTGCCAAGACGGTTCTCCTGGTTTGGCGGCTTTCCATAAGGCAAAATCAAGGGGGTCTTTCTTTTTGTGATATTCTGGGTCTGTTGTTTGTACGGGATTACCCCCGGCACTGTACTTTGTGCGATCGCCTGCACCTGCTTGCATATCTTCTAACTTACGCCCAGAAAGCTTGCCATAATCATCAAACTGGCGCACTGAGTAGTAAACATCCCCCTCTGCTGGATAAGCAAAACCTTTATTTTCCAACTCATGAATTAATCGTTGAATACCATTCATGAAGTGAGTCGCACGGGGATATTCATCGGCTTTTTTGATTCCCAGGCGATCCATGTCCTCGAAATAGGCGTTAAT
The DNA here is from genome assembly GCA_016124525.1 of Nostoc sp. RI_552. Taxonomy (GTDB): domain Bacteria; phylum Cyanobacteriota; class Cyanobacteriia; order Cyanobacteriales; family Nostocaceae; genus Umezakia; species Umezakia ovalisporum. The sequence goes on from WGNO01000033.1 coordinate 20,599, forward strand.
ATAGCGTTCAGCCACTGCTTCCATCGATGAATGTTCTTCCCGCGCTCGCTTGAGAATTTTGTCATCAACATCGGTAAAATTTTGGATGTAGCGCACTTCATAACCCATAAACTGGAGGTAGCGACGAACTACATCCCAAACCATACAAGCTCTGGCATGACCCAAATGGCAGTAATCATACACCGTCACACCGCAGGAGTACATTTTCACTTTGCCTGGTTCTACTGTTGTCAAAGGTTCTTGACGACGGGTGAGAGTGTTGTAAAGAGTTAGGGTCATAACACAGTAATGATCAAATCTGGAGATAGGTAATAATAAGGGAAAACAGCTGCAATAACAGCCCATCATCCTTATGCTAGTACGCCAAGGTGAAAATAAACCATACCTACTCAAAAAATCAAACCTTGACGTAATCGTAATTACCAATTACCAATTACTTAGTTTTAGATATTTAATCACACCGCTATGCAATCAGTAGTTAGTTCCAAATTTACAGGAATGGATGCGCCTAAACAAGGACTGCCAGTGACGATTATTACTGGTTTTCTTGGTAGTGGAAAAACAACTTTATTAAATCATATCCTCAATAATCAACAAGGTTTAAAAACTGCTGTTTTAGTGAATGAATTTGGGGAAATTGGCATTGATAACGAGCTAATTGTTTCCACCGAAGAAAATATGGTGGCTCTGAGTAACGGTTGTATTTGCTGCACTATCAATAATGATTTAGTAGATGCGGTTTATCAAGTTTTAGAACGTCAACCAAATATAGATTATTTGGTTGTAGAAACCACAGGATTGGCAGACCCGTTACCAGTGGCTTTAACGTTTCTGGGTACAGAATTACGAGATTTAACTCGTCTCGATTCGATTATTACTGTGGTAGATGCTGCTAATTATAGCCTGGATTTATTTAATTCTCAGGCGGCATATAGTCAAATTGCCTATGGTGACATCATTATACTCAATAAGGCAGATTTGGTTGATGAGGCTGCTTTGAATGACTTGGAACGCAAAATTAATGAAGTCAAAGAAGGTGTAAGAATTATCCGCACCGAGCGCTCACAAGTTCCATTGCCTTTAATTCTCAGCGTGGGTCTATGTACATCTGACAAGTATTTCCATGTAGATAAACATGATCATGATGACCACCACCATGACCACTCACAATGTGAACAGGACCATGATCATCATTCCCACCATTTAGAAAATGATGGTTTTACGTCTATATCTTTCCAAAGTGACAAGCCTTTTGCCATTAGAAAGTTTCAGAATTTTTTAGATAATCAATTACCCGCAAATATTTTCCGGGCAAAGGGAATTATCTGGTTTGAAGAAAGTCGGAGTCGTCATATTTTCCACCTTTGCGGTAAACGTTTTACCATAGAGGATGATGAATGGAAAGGTACGCCGAAAACTCAGTTGGTGCTGATTGGTCAAGATTTGGATCGTGACACTTTGATGACTCAGTTAGAAAATTGTGTTTCTGTCTCTTCGTAGAAGTTGAGGTGAACAAATTTCCCTGGTGATAGGCCAAGGGGTGTATATTGATTTTGCCAGTTTAAAAAGTTGCATTAATCACAGTTAGTTCCTCCGGTGGAGGAAATCAGGGAATAAATTCCCTGTATCATAGCTGAAGTCGGTTTGACAGAGGGTGGTTGTTTTACCTTGGTCTTCCGAGGGTTGTCACATATATGACGGCTTCATCGGCAGGTATGCCTAAAATTTCGTTTACTTGGTCGTCAAAGAAGCCACCAATACCACTGACACCTAGACCTAAATGAGTTGCGGCTAAATTTAACCTCTGTCCTAAATGTCCAGCATCCATGTGTAAATAACGGTAAACGCGATCGCCGTACTGAGCTATGGCTGATTTAAGGTCAGCTGTATGGAAAAGGACGGCGGCAGCATCCCTACCTAGATGTTGTCCCAGGCAGAGAAAGTGTAACTCTGTGCGGAAGTTTTTAAAGCGAATTTGTCTTAATTCTTGGGCTTTGGGGGCGTAATAGTAACAGCCTGACTCTAGTCCTTTTACGGAACTGACAGCAATAAATGTTTCAATTAAACTTAAATCAAAGTAGTCTGGGGAACTATCTAAACTTTGGTGCAGGTAATTCTGTGGTTGATAAGTGAAATCAAGTAAGCTTTTGAGTTCATCGCAGGTTAAAGCTTCACCACTGTAGGCCCGGGTGGAACGTCTCTTGTACATGGTGTTTTCCAAATCTGAGAGTTTTAAACCCCAGTCAATGGGGGCGGTGGCTGTGGGAATTTTTAAACAGAAAGAAAAATTGTATTTATCTTCCCAGGTTTTTTGTGGCTTAACTTTTGGTAAGTTCACTTTACCAGTGACATCTGGGGGAATTTGGGTATGAATATGAAAATATTTCAGCAGTTGACCATCGGGGATGAGGGGATAGTTGGTTTCACAAGCAGAAGGCAAAGCTGTACATCCCAATGGTAGATTTTGTTGGATATCCAATAAGTCTGCTAGAGGTAGAACTGCCAGGGTTCCTTCTTGTTCGGAATCAATATAAAGTAGATCATTGACTGCTTGATCCACAAAACCGCCAATTAAATGGGGGCGATAGTCGTTCATGGCTGCAGCTAACTCGATATTGCCTAGCAAATGTCCTGCATCTAGGCAGATGCGGCGGTAGGCTCTGTCTTCATATCGCCATGCTGAACGATAAAAAACCCCGGTAATGATTATTGCTAATTGGGTATTTTCAATGGCTGGATGCCAAAAACAAGCTGACTGTAAAGCTGGCCAAACATCACTTTCCCAATAATGCATCAGTGAGTGAGTGCGACATTGGTAATTATACAGTCCGGGTGGTAATAATGGCGTACCACGGGATACTACATAAACTTCTGCTGGATATAACCCCCCGGCACTGGGGGCAGCTCGTAAATATATAGTGCTCCCCATGGATGGCATTCTGGCTGTGAGTCCATAACTGCGAAATAGTAGGCGAGATAGTCTTTGCCACCATTGAGCCTCAGGATTATTAGCAAATCTTTCTGATGTTTGTTGAATATGGGGTTTGAGGTCGAAAGTTGAGCCTATTTTGTACTCTTTAAATGGTACTGGTTGTTTAGCCCAGTCTAAACCTTGAGATTTAGCGGCCAAAGTCTCAGGATCGTATTTAGTGCGTTCGTGGTAGTGTTGAGCGATGGATTCGTGTATTTCTGGCATATTAATTTAAATACTGTTAGCTTTCTATTTTTGATCTTGGCATTCATCAGCCTCATTATTTCGTGTTAATTAGTACAAAGTTTTAATTAAGGTTCCCCGGTTTAGAAGACCGAGGATTTCTGAAGAGTCCATAAACGAACTTTCTTAGGCTGACTTAAACAGCCTCTACCGATTCCACCAATATCAATTTTTAAGTTTGTTAATTAATCGACAGAAGTTGATTTTAGTGTCTCTGCTAACAGAGGCCCACGAGTTCGCCGCCAACCCATGAAGCTATAGATCCCAGCAGCCATAACCAACAATATGGGACTGTAGACCATAGACCAAATACCTAATTTCAACACTGTCATCATTAAAGTAGCCAATGAGTTGGTAGAGTTGTTCCAAGTTCCTTGAATTTGGGAAGCTATACCAGGCTGGGGACTGCTACTAGATACTGCTGCTTCTAAGTTGAGGGTAATGGTGGAGTACGCAACTTGATTTTGTAAATTCTTTAATTGGGCATCAATTTGTTCTATGGATTGTCGGATGTTACTGAGTTCCTGAGAAACATTTAACACATCTTTGATAGAACCTGACCGATCCATGATTTTTTGCAAATTAGCTTCTGTCCTGCGGAGGTTATTTAATCTGGCTTGAAAATCTACTAGGCGATCGCCTACATCTTCTGCGGTAATATGACGATGACTAACAGTACCTAATTTAGCTAAATTTTTGAGGGTAACTTCCAAGAAATTTTGTGGAACTCGCAGTGTGATGGACGCAGTGTGTCGCCTATTATCACCTGTGGGCTGACGTTCGTTTAAGGCGATTAAATCTCCTTGCTGTTGATTAATAATTCGGGAAACAGATTCAATACTCTCACCTACAGAATCCACAATTACCGTCATTGCGGCTTTTTTAATCAGTTGGGAACGGGGGCGCTCAACTGGTGCAGGCTGGGGTTGTTGAGCTGAAATTTCGCTGATTATGGGTGCTGGTGCTTGATTTGCCAAGTTATCCCTTGAAGGCAATGGCTGATTTAATGATGGTTGCACGGAGGAAGCGCAACTGGTAAATATCACCCCTCCTAGTAAGACAGTGACTAAGACAGCAGATTTTTGTGGTGATTTTATTGAAATATGCATAATCTACCCTAAATCGATAAAACTAGTCTCAGTATGGCTGGAGAAAAGCTGAAAGTTGGGATGGTTGCAATTTATGTAACAGGGGTTATTGGGCAATTCTTTTTATGGTCTGTTTGTTAGCTCAAGAAAAAGCTTATCATTGTGCTGTATTGTTTTGGCATGGTTGCGTTTTCAGTGGCCATGTGTTTTACCCATACATCCAAGAGTCCTGAAGAAGTGCAAGGAATTGACCAAGGAACTAGATAGTTGTCTTTGTTGCTATCCCGGCGGCATGGGGTGGGAAACTGTAGTTTATGGTACAATCGAAAGCCTGCTATTTAATAAGAATGCTGCTGACAGGAGATGCATATGGCCCGGATGTATTATGACGAAGATGCCAATTTAGACTTTTTGGCCGGAAAAACTATTGCCATTATTGGCTATGGTTCCCAAGGTCATGCCCACGCTCTTAATTTAAAAGATAGTGGTTTAAATGTGATTGTGGGACTATATCCGGGTAGTAAGTCAGCAGCAAAGGCCGAAGCAGCTGGTCTAACCGTGAAACCTGTGGCGGATGCTGCTAAGGCTGCTGATTTCATCATGATTTTATTACCTGATGAAGTCCAAAAGACAGTTTACAAAAACGAAATTGAACCAAATTTAAAAGCAGGTAATGTTCTTGCCTTTGCTCACGGGTTTAATATTCATTTTGGGCAAGTTGTACCACCTGCTAATGTAGATGTGGTGATGGTAGCACCCAAAGGCCCCGGACATTTGGTGCGTCGGACATATGAACAAGGACAAGGCGTACCTGCACTGTTTGCAGTTTATCAAAATGCTAGTGGTCAGGCGCGCGATCGGGCCATGGCATACGCTCGAGGTATCGGTGGTACTCGCGCCGGTATTTTAGAAACAACTTTCCGGGAAGAAACCGAAACAGATTTGTTTGGCGAACAAGCAGTATTGTGCGGCGGTTTAAGTGCCTTAATTAAAGCCGGATTTGAAACTTTAGTAGAAGCTGGTTATCAACCAGAATTGGCTTATTTTGAGTGTCTCCACGAAGTAAAATTGATTGTGGACTTGGTTGTGGAAGGTGGACTAGCGCAAATGCGGGACAGTATTTCTAACACAGCTGAGTATGGTGATTACACCCGTGGACCCCGGGTTGTAAATGAGAACACTAAAGCAGAAATGAAAAAGATTCTCAGCGAAATTCAATCTGGGCAATTTGCGCGGGAATTTGTATTAGAAAATCAAGCCGGTAAACCAGGATTTACTGCTATGCGTCGTCAAGAAGCCGAGCATCCCATTGAGGAAGTTGGTAAAGACTTACGCGCCATGTTTAGCTGGTTAAAGAAAGTCTGAAGTACTCCAACTAAGCTGAACTTCCTCGGCTTGACATACTCACCGACGTAGAACGTCGGTGACTCCTGACAGATCACAGCCTCACTGGCTATTCTTCATTGGCCTGATGTTGCCAAGGCTGGACGATGGTGAATCCACGGGTTTGCAGCTTCTAGTTGGGCGGCTAGGGAAATTAAAGTGCTTTCTGCCCCAGGTTTGCCAATTAGCTGTACACTTATGGGTAAACCATTACTATCAAAACCTACGGGAAGTGCAATGGCTGGTTGTCCGGTGGCGTTAGCAACAGGACAAGGTGCTACCCAACGGACAATCTTTTGGAATGTTTCTTCTGGACTCAAACTAGCCCATTCTCCGATGCGGATGGGTGAGTGCAGATAAACTGGTAATACCAACACATCTACGGTGTCGAAAAAGGCTACAATCCGCCTGGATACGATTTGCATTTGGGCAAGGGCGCAGAGATATTCAGCTACGGAACCTATACGTGAGAACAGGAAACGATTAACTGGATCTAATGCTTCAGCGGGGATTCCGGCAGCGGCTACCGCACTTTGCCATACCGTTTGAAAAGGTGCTACTAAGGCACTGAAATCCGGGCATTTCTCTTCTACTGTGTGACCCAGTTGTGCTAATAATTTGACTGTTTCCATCACCCCCTGGTGACAGTTAGCGTCGGCTGCTCCCAAAGGAAAAATATTGGTACTAAAGGCAATTCGCAAGTTACCAAGTTTTGCTGTGGTCGCCGCCAGAAATGAAGGTTCAGGGTCGGGTAACCAGTAAGGATCACCAGTGAAGTAGCCAGACATAACATCTAAAAGGGCAGCTGCATCAGCCACAGTACGCCCAATAGGCCCATTAGTGGCAATTCCACCCACAGGACTACCCACTGGTGCATGAGTCACTCTACCCCGTGATGGTTTGATTCCAACTAAATGACAGCAAGCTGCAGGTCCCCGAATAGAACCGCCCCCATCAGAACCCTGAGCTAGGGCACATAGTCCGGCTGCTAGAGCCGATGCTGCGCCACCACTGGAACCGCCGCAAGTGTATTCTAAGTTCCAGGGATTTCTAGCTGGGGCGAATCCTCTAGGTTCAGTGTAAGGAAATGAACCTAATTCTGAAGTAGCAGTTTTACCGAGGATGATCAAGCCAGCTTGTTTAATTAAAGTTACTACTCCATCATCATAGTTGGGGATATTATGTAACAACATGGAGTTACCGTAGGTACAAGGTATACCTGCTACAGAATTGAGGTCTTTAATGGAAATGGGGACACCGAACAATGGTGGTAGTTCTGAGGTGGTTGTCATTACTTCCATTTTAGCTTTAGCATCCGCGATGGCTAATTCTGCTGTAACCGTAAAGTAACTTCCTAGTTGGGGGTTCAATTGCTGAATTCGGTCTAAATATAATTCCACCAACTCTAACGGCGACACTTCCCGATGACGAATTAACCTTGCTAATTCTATTGCTGGGGTAAAAGCTAAATCAGTTTTATTCATAAATTAATTGATGAGCAATTTTGTCTTTTGCAGAAATTTTTATCCAAGATGTTTACTTTCGTCTGATTACCGTAAATACTGTATTGTATATATTCTTAAATTTGTCAATCAATCACCAGACATAATTTCAATAAGCACGGTTAAACTGGTACTGTAATCATTAACCTACTGCATAGTTATCTTAATTGTTTTCCATGAACATTGAACAAATACCCAAGGGATATTTATGTCTAACCTAGAAAAAATTGTTCATGAACTGTTGCAACTTATTCTTGATTTGAAGTTAAGTCTTGGCAATTCCCAAGAAATTATGCAGCAAGTTGTGGCAATAAATCATATTCAGGAGCAATTACGGAATGTGCAACAAATTCTTAATCAAGAATTTAGATTTACTAAAGGTAAAAATTCTTCAATTTATACGCTTCCTCGTCTTGGCACAATAGGGAGCTTGTTTGTGACTAATATTTATGGAGTCAATACAGATAGTAATGCTAGAGTAAAATATATCACAGCGAAATTTAGCAATCCAGACACAGAAATATCAATTAATGACTTACAGTTAAAAATTGATGCTTGGATTGAATGGGGTGATCTCCTTCATGTTATATCCGCAGATATTTTAGGTAACTCAAAATTAGTGGGTCAATTAAATTATGATCATAACCATACCAACTTACCTGCTCAAGTGCAAAAAGTTAGTGAAAGTTTAAATATTAACCTAGCCTTGACAGGGCCAGAAATTTTACAGCAGCAACTCCAGGATATCAGGAATACTCAAGCAGAAGCTTTGCAGGTAAAAGAAAAATTAAATTATATTTTTTACACTATTAAGAGTAATCCTAATTTGTTCACAATTCTCCTGGGTGTATCATGTTTTTGTGGTCAATCTGGTTTCAGCTTGGAATGGTTTGATGATGATCAAGAATTAATTATATCTAGTGATAATAAATTTCACGAATTAACGGATATTCTCGACGAATGTGAAAAATTACAGAAAACCATTGACCATTTAATTGCCAAAATCCACACCTTGACGGAACAAGGAGAACAATCGCTGATAAGTTTTGTCAATCTGGCACAAGAAACAGTCATTAATCATAAAGAAACAATCATAGCAAGGCTAACAAAAGAAAAACTATTTCGTCCTGCTGTAATCATAATGTCAAGTTTAGTAGTCTTGATTTTTAGCGGATGGATAGTTAAAAACAAAGTTCCATATTTTCAAGAAATAATATTTAGTGTCAATCAGGAAGAAATTGCAGTTGCTAACTTTAAAGCTGCTCTCAAACTTGGTTTAGAAGCTTCTTCTTTAGTGAAAAACCCGCCCCATTCTCTCATGGTCTGGGAAAAGGCAGAAATTAAATGGGAAGAAGCAATAGAGTTACTATCTAGCATTCCTGAAGGAACATCTGTTTATACTCCAGCAACTAATAGATTAATTCGCTACCGTCTGAATGGTATTGCTATTAATAAAAGAGCTATGAAAGAAAAGAAAGCACAAGAAGATTTTCAACTAGCTGGAAAATTGGCAGCAGAAGCTACCTCTTTTGCTAAAAATTCACGCCAATTAAGCTCCAAGTTCAAGGAAGCAAAATACAAATGGCAACAAGCAATTAGTTTATTAGAAAATATTCCTAAAAGTACATCTATTTATCAACAAGCTCAAGAAATACTGCCTGATTATCAAATTAACTATGCCGAGGTTAAGTTGATGATCAAAAATTACAAATAACTCTTAAGATTAGCAGTTACACAAATTGGCGATGAAATCTTATTTACGTAACACAAGTTGCTCCCTCTTAAGTGAGGCTATAGAGGGAGATTGGAGTTTAATAGTTAAATTTTGCTACACCTTTGTCCGGTCTGTCAAAATCTCGTAACCTGTTTCGGTCACCAAGACTGTATGCTCAAACTGGGCTGATAGTGAATTATCTACGGTGACAGCTGTCCATCTGTCAGATAATATCCTGGTGTGCTTAGAACCTGCATTCAAAATTGGTTCAATGGCTAAGGTCATTCCTGCACGAAGTTTCACATTTGGCATCTCGCGGGTGCGGTAGTTGAAAACTGAAGGTTCTTCGTGTAGATTACGGCCAACACCATGTCCGGTAAATTCTTCTACTACACTAAAACCATTGGCTTTTACATGGTCTTCTATTGCTCCAGCAATGTCAAGCAAATAAGCACCTTCTTTGACTTGTTCAATACCTTTAAAAAGAGCTTCTTCAGCTACGCGAATCAGTTTAGCTGCATCTGCGGTAACTTCACCCACAGCGATAGTGATACAAGAATCACCGTGAAAACCTTGATAATAAGCACCTGTATCTACTTTTAATACATCCCCAGTGCGAATTACTTTCTTAGGACTGGGGATGCCATGAACAACTTCATTATTAATACTTGAGCAAATAGAACCTGTGAATCCGTGATATCCTTTAAAGCTAGGTGTAGCATCCATTTCACGGATCCGTTTTTCTGCATAAGTATCCAAATCTGCCGTAGTCATTCCTGGCTCTACCATCTCAGAAATTTCTTTGAGGATGGTGGCTACAATTTGTGCGGATCGGCGCATGATTTCAATTTCACGCGACGATTTAATTTCAATACCTCGGCGTTGTTTTTTTGCAGGTTTAGGCTCTGCTGTTTGAGAAAGCAAGTTACTGAGAATGTTCATGGGCAATTAATAATTACTTGTGCTGTACTGCTACGGTGGCAGTATTTTTTTAACTGACAAACAATATCTATATTTAAATTAACTTATTTTTGCCTGACAGTCCGACGGGGATTACAGATGAGATTTTTCTCCACCTCATTAGTTTCCTGGGTTAAAAATAGAAGATGGTGGGATAAAGTTTACCAGACTCAAATTCCAAGTGATCGGGTTAAAATCTGAGGAATTACGAGTTACGAATGTTTAGGCAAAGAGCGAATAAATTCCAGGGGTAAGCCATCAGCATCAGCAATAAAAGCCACTTCCCAGATGCCATCGCCTATTTGCTGCTGTGTTGGTTCTAAAAGTATCTTTAGGGGTGCTAAATCTGCGGTGGCGTTTATACGTGATTGTAAATTTATTAACCAGCCAGGTAAATCTGATGTGATTTCAGTTAAATCAAAAGACAGATGATAGTAGCCCACATAATGTTCATCTGCAAAAGCATCTGGCGCTGGTTTTGGTTGAGGAATTTGGATTAATTCAATTCTGCCATTCAACCCTGCCATCCAGCAAGCCAGGGTGTAGCCTGTGGTGAAGCGTTCACAAACCTCAAACCCTAATTGTTCATAAAAAGCGATCGCGTGATGAATATTAGCGGTGCGAATAGAAGCATGGTGCATAAGTAAGTCCATCAATGGATTTGAGCGAATTTAAATAAATTCTCAAAAAAGCATTTGAGAACCATTGTAGAGACGTTCCATGGAACGCCTCTACATTTTGCTCGACAATGTTTAACGACTGGTGATTTACTCAAATAATCGGAAATAGGGATAGCGTACAGGGACACCAGGCTCTTTTTCCAAATCAAAATTAATTACATCCCAACAGGGGTCTTCCGAAGCATCAGCACTAAAATCCACAGGTAAGCCGTACAATCGCGCGTAGGCAGTTTCCGGCTGTCCAGAACGCCAAGCAGTGCTACGTTCTAAATAGCCGCTCATCAATTCCTGATAACGTTTGGCAATAATTACCCGTGTTGCCCGGTAACCCTGAGTGTACAGCTTATCCAGAGCCTCGTGGATTTCAAAGCGAATACCATCGGGATGGGTATGCTGTCTATACCATTCATTATTCCAGCGTCGCCAATGACGACCCGACTGTAGATGTACTAATTCTCCTGTTTTGGGATCAGCCTCAAAAGCACCATGACGCGGACACAAATAGCTATCTGTGAGTGTCAGCGCTGGAATAGTCTGACGACAGTGAGGACACTGAATGTCAGAGCCAAATATGGGGTACTGCAAGCCTGGATTCATCATGAAGTGGGTACAAGCATAGTTTCGTCTTCATCAGCACCAGTGAGTTGGATATTACACTTCGGCTCCTCTATTTTAGAGGCTTGCTCGTTGCTGCAAAGAAACGGAGTTTCAAAGTGAACAATCTTCACTAGCATCTGACTCTGTTTAGAGACGTGACACCGTGATATCCTGGTTGTGCAACCAGCCTCAAAGTTTAGAGTTTCTCCAGTGTTCCTGGGTACCATATATATTCTATCGTGTCTATAGCTTCTTACTGGCCATCCCCTGATTTTTCTCAAGCAGCCTTCGTCGCAGCCAACGCCGTCATCATAGGTTCCGTCAAAATTAAACCTGGCGCGAGCATTTGGTATGGTGCTGTCCTTAGGGGAGATGTGGAACAAATTGATATTGGCGAATGTACAAACATTCAGGATGGGGCAATTTTACATGGCGACCCAGGTTTACCGACTATTTTAGAAGATTATGTCACGGTAGGACATCGCGCTGTGGTACATTCAGCCTACATTGAAACTGGCTGCTTGATTGGCATTGGTGCAATTATTTTAGATGGGGTCAGAGTGGGTCGTGGTAGCATTATTGGTGCTGGCGCAGTGGTGACTAAAAATATCCCCCCCCGGTCTTTAGTGGTGGGTATCCCGGGTAAAGTATTACGGCAAGTTGAAGAAAATGAGGCCGCAGAATTGATAGAACACGCTCAACGTTACAAAAAGTTAGCTTTGGTTCATGCGGGCAAGAGTAATGATATTGGGTTTCACCAGCAGTAATATTTCAAAACATTGTAATATGAGTATGTATTGGTAATTAAGCCGAAGCCGATAATCCTCGCCGTAATCAGCATAGTGGCATGATTTTGGTCTCAGTTTGGCAGACTGTCACACATTCTTTGCCGCCGAGATTGGAAAAATTGACAAATTCAGCTGAAAATAAAAATGAGTACAGTTGATAAAACTTTAATTTTCACTTAAAAGAGGGGTTGTAGATATGGATATCGATTACCGTATTGCCATCGTTGTTGCACCCATTGCCATTGCTGGTGCTTGGGCTGCGTTTAACATTGGTGCTGCGGCTTTAAGACAAGTGCAAAACTTTTTGAATAAACAAGCTTAAACTTAATTAACATCATCCATAAAACCGGCTGTTTCCCTGTTCAGGGCGGTCGGTTTTATTAATTAGCACACAGGTTAGACCCCATCATCTTCATCGTTTCTTCGTGGATATCAATTCTTTACTCAAACCCTTTCAGCATTTCGGCGTTCATCTGGGACTGTCACGGATCATCAAACTATTGGCAAATCTTGGTAACCCTCACCACCAAGTCCCAATAATTCACGTAACTGGCACTAACGGCAAAGGTTCGGTTTGTGCTTATCTTCACTCTGTACTGGCTGAGGCTGGTTATCGCACGGGATGTTATACTTCTCCTCATTTAGTTGATTGGACAGAACGTATCTGCATCAATAAACAGCCAATTTCCTCTGGGGAATTTAGCCAATTAATCCAACAAGTCCAAGAGGCTATTCACCCTGAAGATGAGTGTCCCACTCAGTTTGAAGTAATTACGGCAGCTGCTTGGCTGTATTTTGCTCAAGCTCAAGTTGATATAGCAGTGATAGAGGTAGGTTTGGGAGGGCGCCTGGATGCAACTAATGTTTGTAATCAACCATTAGTAACAGTAATTACATCAATTAGCCGGGAACACTGGCAGCAACTCGGCCCCACAGTTGCGGATATTGCCCGGGAAAAAGCAGGTATTATTAAACATAGATGTCCGCTTGTGGTGGGACAATTGCCAGCAGAGGCAGAAAAAGTTGTGCGATGGCGGGCTGAAGAATTAGAATCCCTATATATTCAGCCTCAACCTGCCCGTGAAATCGCTGCTGGATGGGCTGAATATATAAGTTGGGAAAATTCCAAAATCATTAAATATCCTTTGGCACTACCGGGACAAATTCAATTAATCAATTCAGCTTTGGCTTTAGCTGCGTTAGAAATTCTACAAAATTTAGGTTGGGTGATTTCTTTAGAGGCTATTGTCAATGGTATGGGTAAAACTCAATGGGCTGGGCGAATGCAATGGGTGACGTGGAAAAACCAAAAATTATTAATTGATGGCGCTCATAATCCAGGTGCAGCTCACGCACTGCGAGATTATTTAGATAGTTTAGCTCCTGGTAAAATAACTTGGATTGTGGGAATGCTTACGACTAAGGAGCATACCGAGATTTTTTCAGCTTTACTGCGATCGCAAGACCAATTGTATCTAGTGCCAGTACCAGATCATAGTTCAGCTGCTCCCATTGAATTAGCGAAAATAGCTAAGGAAATTTGTCCAGACTTATCTATATGTCAAACTTATCCAGACTTAGTATCAGCTTTAAATGTAGCTTGCACTTCCACAAATAATCAAGTTGTTTTGTGTGGTTCTCTTTATTTAATCGGACATTTTTTGAGTATTGCGCCATTGTAAGTTTTGGCTGACCAGTTTTAGCTAGAGACAAAACAAGAGTTACTCTATCTTCTTATTCTTCTGTTGCGGCGACTACGAGAATAACCTCTGACAATGCGACCACGACGTCTATATGAACCGACTCTTTTTGTTCTTGCTCTAGCAATTTTATTGCCATCAGAATTATTCAGAATGATTTGGTTTGTTGTCAGGTTTTGAGAAAAAGAACCTAAAAAATCTTGCTCGTGTGAAACATTACTAACTACAGCATAGGCAGATGCACCGGACAACAGACCCAAAGCTACTGTAGAAATAGCTACGCCCAAAGAGTGTGTAATTTTCATAGAACTTGAGATTTTTTGTCATAATTTTAACTCTTGCATGATACTTACCTATTTTAATTTTGGCAATAACATTGATTTTAAAAACATTTGCATCTATCTAAAGATAGATGCAAATCCTTTTTTGGCTGTATTTCTCCTTCAGGGCCTGTAGAAACACATCTTTTTTTTTGAACTAGGCTTTAGACCAAGAACTAAAGTTTTTTATTGATTTCCTTCTGCACCTCATACCATCATGGTTTGTCATGAGCCAGAAAGATAACCGCCCCAGGAATTGCGTCAGGGAGCCTCCTCTGAAACAGGCATTAAGAATTACGAGTTACTAATTACACCCGAATATTCCATTCTTGCGCTGCATCTTCTAAAGCTTTATCTACGGTTTTTTGCCCTAACATTGCCGCTTGTAAATTTTCATAAATTGCTTTTTGCAATCTTTTAGAATCTTTCAAAGTTGGAGTCAGAATTTCTGCTTGTTTCAGTTGGTTAGCACTGATAACCCTGGCTTTTTCTAATAATGTAGAGGCCGCATCAGGAACATTTTGAAAGTAACTATCACCAAGAGCTTTAAGTGTAGATGGTAAGACATTCGCAGCTTTGGCAAAGGCTAACTGATTTTCGTCATTGCTGAGAAATAAAGCAAATTTCACAGCCGCATCCGGGTGTTTACTGGCCCGGGGGATGACTACATTCATTACAGCCACATTTTTTTTGCCAGTATCACCAGTAACTTGGGGTGCTATGGCTGAATTTTCCGCAATTTGCGGCGCATTATTAGTAATTGTTTTCAGAAACTCTGGCCCCGAAGCTAAAAATGCTGTTTGCCCAGATTGGTATAAATCAATGGCGTGGCGATGTCCTTGGGTTAAAACTTCTTTGGGAAGTAGCCCTTTTTCATATAAATCCACCCAGTATTGAAATGCTGCTTTACCTTCGGGAGAATTAAAAGCTGCTTTACCGTCTGTATTTACTAAGGTGACTCCCATTTGCACAAATGATTCCAACACTTCACCAGAATCTTGCGGGACGAAAGTCACGAAAAACGCATATTTACCCGTGTTATCTTTAATTTTCTGCGCCATATCTGCCAATTCTGCATAGGTAGTTGGTGCTTGACTGATACCTGCCTGTTTTAATAACTCAATGTTATAAATAGTTAACCGTGTAGTCAGGTACCAGGGAATGCCAAAACTCTTACCATTGAGAGTGCTGGCTTTCCAGATGTTTGGTAAATAGGAGGAACGTTCTTGATTAGAAATTTTTGTGTCTAAGTCTAACCAGGCATTTCTACCCGCTAGTTGGGAAGCAAAAACTGGATTAAGGTTAACAACATCAGGTGGTGTATTTGCTGAAACAGCTGTTAATATTTTGTTCTCCATTGCCGACCAAGGTATATCGACCCACTTAACCTTGATACCGGAATTTTGAGCTTCAAAATTGGCAATTAACTTTTGGAAGTAATCGTTAAATTGAGGTTGGAGTTGCATTGTCCAAAATTCAACCGTGGCTTCTCCTGACCTAGACTGTTGTGTATTAGTAACAATATTTGCAGAGCTGCAACTTATTATCCAACTGGTCAATAAGCCAATTAATACCCAAGCAGCCAGTTGTTTTAATTTTCGCAATCGTATCATCTTAACAGTATTTTTACCCTTGATCGGGGTGACAAAGTTATAGAAAATGTGGAAATTATAGGCTAAATCAGTTACCTAGTCATCAGAAAATTCTTTAGTATGATGTAAATTTTACATTCAGCACCCTAACTGGTATAGCTGTGGTGGAAAGCTTCAAAAATCTGTCCCTCTTAGTCTTACCGCCTGTACTGATTACTAACCAATTAAACCCGCATAGACGGCAATTGTTTGTTGAAAGGTAGTTTTTAACAGTGAATTTTGTTGAGATTCTGATTTGATTTTTGAATTCTGAATTTGGAATTTTGGGATTTTCCGCGTATTTTTATAATTTTATGTATAATTTATCTTACAAAAATACTGAAAAAAAACAAAAAATCCTGAAATCTATATAAATTCATGGTTTCATCTATCCACTTCAGGCTACAACACTTTAGAATGATTCATTGAAAAGTCGAGCCGATGGGATGTACAGCGATTTTTTTGTGTGAATACTCCCAAAGGACGACTTTTCTAATTCTCTGTTTGGAGAATTAAATAAATAGGCCACAGGGTGTAACAGTAGAGAATCTAAAGTAAACATCAAGGAGTTTGATATGAACAAAGGTGAATTAGTTGATGCCGTATCTGAAAAGGCAAGTGTAACTAAGAAACAAGCCGATGCTGTGTTAACTGCCGCTTTGGAAACGATTATCGAAGCTGTGTCTTCTGGCGATAAAGTAACACTAGTGGGATTTGGGTCTTTTGAATCACGTGAACGCAAGGCTCGTGAAGGTCGTAACCCCAAAACCAACGAAAAGATGGAAATTCCTGCCACCAGGGTTCCAGCTTTTTCTGCTGGTAAGCTCTTTAGAGAAAAGGTTGCACCCCCAAAAGAACCAAAAGAATAAATAACCTTTTAGAGGACCTTTTATTGATGCGGCAACCAGTTCACGGGGGAAATTTAGCCTGGGCGGCAGCAGCAGCTGGCTGTCCACCTGAAACTATTCTGGATTTTTCTGCCAGCATCAGCCCATTGGGGCCACCAAATAGTGCGATCGCGGCTATTCATTCGCAACTTAGTAATCTTAGGCACTATCCAGAACCAGATTACAATGAACTGAGACTTGCTCTAGGTTGCTTTCATAAAGTACCAACTGAATGGATTTTGCCGGGGAATGGTTCAGCAGAATTACTTACTTTAGCAGGTAGAGACTTAGCAAAGTTATCGGCAACAGCGTTAATTACTCCAGCCTTTGGCGATTATTACCGCACACTAAGGGCATACAACGCTAAAATTCTGGAGTTTCCCCTTTCTTTGAGGAGTGGGGACTGGGGGTTGGGAAGTAGAATTGACAAGTTTATTTCCTTATCCCCAGGAGCAAATTCTGGATTATTGCTGAATAACCCTCACAATCCCACGGGCAGGTTATTCTCCCGAAAGGACATTTTGCCTTGTTTAGAGCAATACGCCTTGGTAGTGGTGGATGAGGCGTTTATGGATTTTCTGCCTCCTGATGAAGAACAAAGCCTGATTGGGGTGGTACAAGAATATCCAAATTTAGTAGTATTGCGATCGCTAACGAAATTTTACAGTCTCCCGGGACTGAGATTAGGATATGCGATCGCACACCCTGAGCGTCTTTTGCAGTGGCAAACATGGCGCGATCCTTGGCCAGTGAACACCTTAGCGGCGGCGGCGGCGGTTGCGGCTATCCAAGATCAGGAATTTCAAGAGCTGACCTGGAAATGGCTAGCACCGGCAAGAAACCAACTTTTTCAAGATTTAGCCTCCATTCCAGGTTTACAGCCTTTAGCAAGCGCTGCCAACTTCTTACTAGTGAAATCAGAACGGTCAAGTTTGCAGTTACAGCAACAACTACTCCAGCATCACCAAATCTTAATTCGTGACTGCCTGAGTTTCAAAGAATTAGGCCATGGCTTTTTCCGGGTTGCTGTTCGTTGTCAGTCTGATAATCAACGTTTGTCAAAAGCGTTATATTCAATAACTGTTGACCCATGACTAATGACCCATGACTAATGACAATTGATTATGACTTAGTAATTATTGGTGGCAGTTTTGCCGGACGCTATGCAGCCCTGGTTGCAACCCAACTCAAAGCTACTGTTGCCTTGGTGGAGTCTGAAGTAAATTATGGATTTGCTCAACATCAGGCTGTCAGCGAAATCGGCAGAATTTTCCATAAAATTAATGATGTGGCTGGTTTGGGTATTCACACCATACCAGCTAATACTACAGCTAAACCTCCCCAGCCATTAGACAAATGTGAACCATCCGTGGTGTGGCCACAAGCTCATCTGTACACTCAGGAAGTTGTCTCCCACATTGCAGAACAAAATTCTCCCGCCAATTTAGCGGCGCTGGGTGTTGATGTGATCTTTGGCAGTGGACAATTTCAATCTTTACCCCATTTAGCTTTTGCTGTAAATCAACGCTTTTTACGGGGGCGTAGCTATTTACTAGCCAGTGGTTCTGTTCCCTCCATTCCTGAAATTGAAGGATTACAAACCATTGGCTATTTAACTTTATCTAATATTTGGCAGTCTCTCAAGCAACCAAATTTACCTAAAAATTGGGTAATTATTGGTGGTGTTCCCCAAGGTATTGAAGTAGCTCAAACTCTGGCGCAGTTGGGTTGTAGTGTGACTTTGGCGATGAAGTCTGCATCTATTCTGCCCTTAGCTGACTCAGAGATAGCCTATCTGCTGCAAGCACAGTTAGAAGCTAATGGTGTCCGTGTCCTCACCGAGAAACCAGTAACTCAAATCAAACTAATTGAGAATAAAAAATGGGTTCAGGCGGGAGATAAAGCAATTGAAGCTGATGAAATTTTACTAGCAACTGGACAGCAACCAAACGTTGAATTCCTTAACTTGCATGATGTAGGTGTAAAATGGCGGCAGCGTCGCTTAGTTGTGAATAATAAATTACAAACAACTAACCACCGTATTTATGCTTGTGGTGATGTCATTGGTGGTTATGATTTTACCAATGTGGCTAATTATGAAGCTAGAATCGCGGTGAAAAATGCTTTGTTTTTTCCCAGATTCTCAGTGAATTATCGCCCTATTCCTTGGGGGCTCAATTCTCACCCCTGTTTGGCAGAAGTTGGTTTGACAGAAGCCCAGGCAAAACGTCAATTTAGACGAAATGAAGTGTTAGTTTTGCGGCAATATTATAAATCAGTGGCAGCAGCACAGCTGAAGGACGAAATCACAGGTGTATGTAAGTTAATTGTCCTCCGCAACGGGGAAATTTTGGGCAGCTCAATATTGGGGGCGGAAGCAGCTGAGTTAATTAATTTCATTGCTTTGGCCATAGCTCAAAAAATTCGGGTTAAAGAATTAGCAAATTTATCTTTTGTTTATCCTAGTTTTTCTCAGATTATTGAAAGCACAGCGAAAGAGTGGGGTCAGCACAAGTTAGATAGTAATAATGCTTTACAAGATTTTCTAGAAGGTTTCTTTCATTTCCGTCGTGATTGGAATTTATGACTTATAAGTATTTGAATTAAAAAAAAGGTAACAAGCAGATCCCCGACTTTTCAAAGGATACAACTGGCTATTCAGGGGTATAACTTGCCACTCTAAGAATTGTAAAAGTTTGAGGACTAATCATGATCATGGGATCTCCTGCTGAAAACCCTGTTCTTTTGTTAAAATGTGACGACACATAAAAATAAGTTTTTGTGACCTCCTTCTGAAAAGTCACTAGGTCTAAAATAAATGCTTGTGGATCGGAATATAGCAATAGCTCTCATTGTGGTATTTACTTTATCGGGAGGCTGTTTAATTCATGTTACAAGGATCGATACAAATTACCTTAACCTTAGTAATAGTTATTGCCACAACTCCCGTATTGGGAAAGTACATAGCACGTGTTTTCATGGGAGAACAAACGCTACTTGATCCGATAATTAATCCTTTAGAAAGAGTAATTTATATCTTTAGTGGGGTAAGTCCCCAGGAGAACATGACAGGAAAGCAATATGCCAAGGCATTGCTATATAGCAATCTTGTCATGGGAATTTTGGTTTATTTAATTTTGATGTTGCAAAGATGGTTGCCACTAAATCCTACAGGATTAAATGCGCCTAGTTGGGATTTAGGACTGCATACTGCCATTTCTTTTATCACCAACACCAACCAACAGCATTACTCTGGTGAAACCACCTTAAGCTATGGCAGTCAAATCTTTGCTTTGGGTTTTGTCATGTTCACCTCAGCAGCAACGGGGTTATCAGTGAGTATAGCCTTTATTCGTGGTTTAACTGGCAGGCTGTTAGGCAATTTTTACAGTGACCTGATTAGGTCAATTACCCGAATGTTATTACCTATATGCATCATTGGGGGACTGTTATTGCTGTTAGCGGGTGTACCAGAAACCTTAGCACCGCCAGCAAAGGTGACCACCTTAGAAGGTGAAACACAAGTAATTGCCCGTGGACCCGTCGCTCACTACGAAATCATCAAAGAACTAGGAGAAAATGGTGGCGGCTTCTTTGGTAGTAATTCAGCGCATCCCTTTGAAAATCCCAGCGGTTTCTCTAACTTATTAGAAACGTGGGCGATGATTTCTATTCCCTCGGCACTGATTTACGCCTACGGTGTCTTCACCAATAACCGTAAGCAAGCATGGCTAGTATTTGCCATGGTGTTGATAATTTTTGTCTTTTTAGTAGTTATTACCGCAGTAGGAGAGTTTCAAGGTAACCCTCTAGTTAATCGCCTCTTAGGAGAACAGCAACCTAACCTAGAAGGAAAAGAAGTCCGATTTGGGTGGGGGCAAACAGCACTTTGGGCAGTGATGACCACAGCGACAATGTGTGGTGCTGTAAACGGAATGCAGGATTCCTTAATGCCTCCAGGCGGTTTTGCGACTTTATTTAATATGTTTTTGCAAATCATTTGGGGAGGTCAGGGAACGGGCACAGCTTTTCTTTTCATTTACTTAATTTTGGCAGTATTCCTCACCAGCTTAATGGTAGGACGAACACCAGAATTTTTGGGACGCAAAATCGAGAAAAAAGAAATCCTCCTCGCCAGCGTCATTTTATTAGTTCATCCCTTTGCCATTCTCATTCCTTCGGCGGTGGTCTTTGCTTTTCCTGATGCTCTTTCAGGTATTAGTAATCCCGGTTTTCATGGCGTTTCCCAGGTGGTTTACGAATACGCTTCCGCCGCAGCTAACAACGGTTCTGGTTTGGAAGGTTTAAATGATAACACCCTGTGGTGGAACCTCAGCGCCGCAGCCAGCATTTTAGCAGGGCGTTACATCCCCATAATTGCATTGCTACTGCTGGCAGATAGTATGTCACGCAAACAAGCAGTACCTATCACCGTCGGGACCCTCAGAACCGATACCAAACTGTTCACGGGAGTTACAGGTAGTGTGATTTTAATTCTTGGTGCTCTCACCTTTTTCCCCGTACTAATATTGGGCCCCATAGCAGAAGCATTTCAACTTGCCGCCAAAAGATAGAAACTTTTTCTTCTGTGTGACTTTGCGCCTTGGCCTGACAAAAAATCTCATTCATCCACCCCAAAATGGAAACAACTACCAAACCGCGAAGAAAACGCAAACGTAAACCCCAAGTCCAACTAACCAGACTTTATACCAACGCATTTAAACAAGCCTTTGTCAAACTGCACCCACGTAACATGATTAAAAATCCAGTCATGTTTGTAGTTTGGTTAGGCACTATCATCACGGCACTGATGACAATTGCGCCCAACTTATTTGGCCCAACACCAGGGGAAAATCCGCGATTATTCAACGGACTAATCACTCTGATTTTATTCTTAACCCTTGTCTTTGCCAACTTTGCCGAAGCGGTAGCCCAAGGTAGAGGTAAAGCTCAAGCAGATGCATTGAGATCCGCAAAATCTGATGTCACAGCCAAAAAAATTCTCCCCGATGGTTCTCTGCAACAAGTAAGTTCCACAGCCTTACGTCGTGGTGACACAATTAAGGTAACTGCTGGTGATGTTATACCTGCCGATGGCGAAGTAATTAGAGGTGTGGCTTCGGTTGATGAATCAGCAATTACAGGTGAATCAGCACCAGTATTAAAAGAACCCGGTACAGACATTGCTAGTTCAGTAACAGGAGGAACCCGCATCACTTCCGATGAGCTGATCATTAGGGTAACTGCCGACCCCGGACAAGGTTTTCTAGATCGGATGATTGGTTTAGTAGAAGGTGCTTCCCGCACTAAAGCACCCAATGAAATTGCCTTGACAGTATTGCTGGCAGTTATGACGCAGATATTTTTAGTTGTAATTGCCACACTACCCACAATATCTTCCTACGTTAAATCACCTATAAGTATTGCTGTACTCATCGCCTTACTAGTAGCATTAATTCCCACCACCATCGGCGGATTATTAAGTGCTATTGGCATTGCAGGGATGGATAGAGTGGCTCAGTTTAATGTTATTGCTACTTCAGGACGGGCGGTGGAAGCCTGCGGGGATATTAACACCCTGATTTTAGACAAAACAGGTACGATTACCTTAGGAAATCGTTTGGCAGAAGAATTTATCCCGGTCAACGGCCATTCCATTACAGATGTAGCACAAGTTGCCCTGGCATCTAGTATTTTTGATGAAACACCAGAAGGTAAATCCATTGTCAAACTGGCAGAGGGATTAGGGGCAAAATTAGATTTTGACACCGGACAAGCTGAAGGTATCGAATTTTCTGCAAAAACTCGCATGAGCGGGACTAACTTATCTAATGGCGTAGAAATTCGTAAAGGCGCTGTAAATGCCATTAAAGGATTTGTGCGTTCTCGGAATGGACATTTAACACCTGAACTTGATAATACTTTTGAACGAATTTCCCAATTAGGTGGTACTCCCTTAGCAGTATGCAAAAATAATCAAATTTACGGTGTAATTTATCTCAAAGACATTATTAAACCGGGTATTCGAGTGCGGTTTGACCAAATGCGACGCATGGGAATTAAAACCATCATGTTGACAGGAGATAACCGCGTTACTGCATCTGTAATTGCTGCAGAAGCAGGAGTTGATGACTTTATTGCGGAAGCTACACCCGAAGACAAAATAGCAGTAATTCAAGCTGAACAAGCCCAAGGAAAACTTGTGGCCATGACAGGAGATGGCACCAATGATGCCCCAGCCCTGGCTCAAGCAAACGTAGGTGTGGCCATGAACACAGGTACTCAAGCAGCTAAAGAAGCTGCTAACATGGTAGACCTAGATTCCGACCCCACGAAGTTAATTGATATTGTTACTATCGGTAAACAATTGCTGATTACCCGTGGCGCACTCACCACCTTTTCTATTGCCAACGATATCGCCAAATACTTCGCCATCCTTCCTGCTATCTTCGCTGGTATTGGTCTTGGGGCAATTAACATTATGAATTTAGCAAGTACACAGTCCGCCATTTTATCAGCCTTAATTTATAACGCCTTAATTATTCCCGCACTCATCCCCCTAGCACTAACTGGGGTAAAGTTCAGACCGCTTAGCGCTAATCAACTATTACGACGTAACATATTCATTTACGGGTTTGGCGGAGTGATTGCTCCTTTTATTGCCATTAAACTCATAGACATTTTGATCACAGCTGTCGGACTAGCTTGACTACTCCCCGCTCCTTTGTGTTTTATGATGAAAAACTTACTTCTTGCCTTTTTTCTCACAGTTGTCCTCAACCTATTCTTACTACAAACTGTATACGCAGTCACATCTGACCAAATATCACGGGCTGCATCTTACCCCATCGCTCTTTTAGCACTCGCCACTATAGGCGTAAGCCTGTATTTATTCGTTGTCATTTTTCAACCGGAGAAATTCTGATGAGCCAATTGAATAAAGTCATTGGTTCTACCTTAGCTTTGTGCATATTAACGGCCTTTCCCTATCCATTATTTATCCTGATTTGTGGACAGATATTTTTTCCCTTTCATGCCAATGGTAGCTTAATCACCAACAATCAAGGCACGGTGGTCGGTTCAGCCTTAATTGGTCAACCTTTTGCCAGCGATCGCTATTTTCAAAGTCGCCCTAGTGTTATTGACTACAGCACTCCTTTAGAAGTTTATCCCACAGGTGAGTCAGGATCCAGTAACCTAGCACCCAGTAACCCTCTACTTTTAGAACGTATTCAGGGGCAAATCACACGACTGCAACAAGCCAATACTCACCCTAGTGCTGACTTAGTTTATACATCTCCCTCTGGTTTAGATCCACATATTAGCCTGGAGTCAGCCCAAGCACAAATATCACCCATTGCTGCTGTTTAGAATTTAGATACCCAACGAATTCAAACCTTAATATCTCAGAACACTGAGGGGAGATTTTTCGGTATCCTCGGTGAACCTGGAGTTAATATTCTCCGGCTCAATTTAACTTTAGATGCTTTAGAGGCTGCAACTTAACTGATTGAGAAAGTCAATAATTTATGTTTTATTCCTCTGATAATATTTATATTCTCCCTTCCCGACGCGGGAAACATAAGATTTTTATCGGTATGGCTCCCGGTGTCGGTAAAACTTACAAAATGCTGGAAGAAGCCCATGAACTCAAACAAGATGGAATTGACGTAGTTATCGGTATATTAGAAACTCATGGACGCAAAGAGACAGCTATGAAAGCTGCTGGAATAGAACTAATTCCCCAAAAAGCGTGTATCCATCACAATGTAACCTTACAAGAAATGGACACGGACGCAATTCTGCAACGTTCTCCGCAACTGGTGCTAGTGGATGAACTCGCTCATACCAATGTTCCCGGTTCTCCACGAGAAAAACGCTATCAAGATGTAGAAGCAATTTTAGCCGCCGGAATTGATGTTTATTCCACTGTTAATATTCAACACCTGGAAAGTTTAAACGACTTAGTAGCAAGAATTACAGGTGTTGTAGTGCGAGAGCGCATTCCTGATTATCTACTAGATGAAGCTGATGCTGTGATTGTTATTGATGTTACCCCAGAAACTTTAGAGGAGCGTTTGCAAGAAGGCAAAATTTACGCACCTGAAAAAATTGAGCAATCTTTGAAAAACTTTTTTCAGCGTGGTAATTTAATTGCTTTAAGGGAACTAGCATTAAGAGAAGTGGCAGATACAATTGAGGAAGAAGCAAACAGTGCTAACTTGGCTAGACAGCATTGCACTATTCACGAACAAGTTTTAGTCTGTGTATCTACTTATCCTGATTCAGTGCAATTATTACGCCGGGGCGCACGCATTGCTAACTATATGAATGCGCGACTGTATGCTGTGTTTGTGGGAAATCCTGAACGATTCTTGACTAAAGAAGAAAGTTTACACATCGATACATGTGAAAAATTATGCCGAGATTTTGGAGGAGAATTTTTACATTATAAAAGTCAAAACGTGGCTAACACAATTGCTCAAGTTGCCATAGATCATCACATCACTCAAATTATTGTTGGTGAAAGCCAGCAGCCCTCATGGAAAAGATGGCTCAAAGTTTCTTTCACGCAACGATTAATGAACTTAATCAGGCATAAAAAAATAGATTTACATATTATCTCTACGGATAAATGATTGCAGAAACTTGCCAAAGAGCGAAAGACAAGTTTACTTAGGGCGCTCACTATTGCGTTTTAAATTCTTTTCTGTTAACGATATGCTACCAATTCCTTGGAGGATACCGCGACCGATTAAACCTAAACCCCGACCAACTATTTTGGTGAGTAGAAAAACAATACCGCTACCGACAATAGATAATAAGGATTGTAAACGCGGAGCGATGGCATCTCGAAATTCTAGTATGAGTGTGACTAATAGGGGAATGCCAGAAAGTTCTGCTAATTCCTGGTTACGAGGAGCGTAAATTGATGTTTTGGCAATACCACGGGGTGCTAAGACAAATAGCTCATAGCTACTTTCAAATATTTCTTTCGGTTCATTGATGTACTTATTGAAACGGTATTTCCATGACAAATCATTGCGAAAACGTTCTATTTCTCGTGTAGAAATTAATCGGCGGTCATAATATTTGTGTTTAATTTCTTCCACATCTGCTAAAGAGTTAAGCAATGGTTGTACTACAGCATTAGCTACCTGAATCAATAAATTTTCTAAAATTATTAATGCTTGGGACTGAGCTTCAGCAGTACCGACGGCATAGGATCTGTTATCAATTTGCAAATCTGTCTGGAATACCAAATAAGAAAATAATTCTACAACTAGGGGAATTTTATTGATAATTTCTGTTTGTACACCCCGATAATTTTTCAGGAGTAATTTAACAACTTCTATGTTTTGTTTATCTACCTGCACTTGAGAAAATTTACCAAAGAAATCTGTAATTGCTGCTTGCCATAAATCATATAAAATGGTGTCTTTTAAGGTTTCTAGTTGAGCAATTATGATTTTATGGACACTCAGTTCATCAAGTCTTTGAGCTAGTTTTTGCAGAATTAAATAGAGTAATTCTCGTTTTTTATCTTCACTAAAAATGTCAATTTCTAAAGGTATTTCTGTAATATTTTGTAAAGATAATTGTAACTTATTCACACAGATGGAGAATAAATCAGATTGTAGCGATCGCGGACTAAGTAGAGGAGGGGAAATGGGCTGCTTTTGTAATTCTAATGGCATGATGGCACTACTTAAATCCGGACTGAGAAGCTGTTTTTGAGTAGAGGAAACTAATGGTTGTGGCTGTTCCTGTTGTCGTTCCTGTGGTGAAACTAATAACCGAGCGAGTAGCCAACGTGCTGCTAATAGTTCTCGTCGTTGTCCAGCGAGAACGGCTCGGTCTATTAGTGGTAATCCGGGGGTTTGTAATTGATCTGTAACTAAAGCTAAAGTTTCGTCAATGTAGCCAACACCTGAGAAATACCAATTTTTACGCATCCTAGCCAGGGGAAGACGAGGTGATGGGCTAGTGGGGTGATGGGAACTTGTATCTCGGCTTGTCTGTGTGGGTAACCAATAAGAAACACCGTCTGCTACTTGTTGCATAGCAGCGACTAATTGGGGAATGGGAGTGCCTTTAGGACAGTAGCCATTAACACCAACAGCTTGGACAGCTAACAGTAGTCCTGGATCTTGAACAGAACTGAGTAGCAAAATTGGTAGTTGGGGATATTGGATTTTAAGTTGTTGAGAAAGTTGTAATCCTTGTTGTTGACTGACAATGGAGCGACTATTACCTAATTCTAAAACCACCAAATTTACTTGGTTGGGGTCTTGTTTAGCAAGTTCTGCTAGTATCTGTAAGGCTTTCGTATCTGTTTCTGCTTCTGCTATTACTTCGATGTTAGGAATTGCTGACAATCCCACCCTTAATCCTAGGCGAAATATGGGGTCTTGGTCAATCAATAATAATTTTAGGGGTCTGTCACTCATAGTCTCAACAAGTACATCAGGACTGTTTTTTCACTGTCACAAAACAGTTTTAATGCTCAGTTTAGTCCCCCCTCATTGTCACATCTTCCCCTGGGAAACTTCTGGCGTAGCGGAAGGTTTCCAAAATCACCTTTGGGTTTTTTCCTTGCTAAGATTCGAGTGGTAGCACGTTTCATCCGAGTACATACTGGGTGGGCAGGAATTGACGTGAGCGCTCAGTCTAAAGCTTGGGTGGCGTAGCCATGTGCTGCCCACTTCACAAGGTTTATCATATTACAGAGATTTTGTATACAAATTCTCTAAATTGCATCTAATAAATCTCGACATTTTTGGTGGGACATATGTCATCATTAGGGTTTTTCTTGATGATTACGATAACCATAAAAGTTGATACTGTATTCAGTAATCCGCACTCCTGTCTTTTCTTCAACCTGACGAATGAATTCTTGAGGTAGTTCTATGTGAATATCAAGCAGTTGATTAGTATCAATACAGTTGACATGACTATGGGAATCACTGATATTACCGTACAAACGCCCGTCACAGCGTTCAATACACTCAATGATCCCCTGACTTGATAAGGCGTCTAAATTTTGATATACAGAAGTGTGACCAATATCTTTACCTTGCTGGATCAGGCGATCATAAATTTCTTTAGCTGAAAGATGTTCCTTGGCTTGCCACAGCAATTCTAGAATAAAGCGACGCTGACGGCTAACGCGCATCCCCAGGAGTTGACACCGCTCCAGAGCGTCTTCTAGGGAACGAATTGGTTTTGTTGTAGATATGGATTGATTTTGCATAGTTAAGTTGGTTAACTATTAGGGGGATTAATTGGCTCTTTTGATATGCAAGAATATTACACGAGTTATTTTCTCCTCACCTGTGTTGCCGCAGAATTTACAGTTGAAAGGGATGATTGTGTTTTGCTGATTAGCATTTCCTTGACTACACAATCATCTTAAACAAAGTCATTACAACTTTAACTTAAAAGTATGGCAAATGTCCATCTTTAGGCAGGTGTGATGTCTGCAAAATTAGGCTGACACAAATACAACAAAGAATTAACAGCTTGTAAATGTGGCATCAAACTCTGAAAGCTGGTACTGTGGATTCTCGATCCCACTGTTAACCATCAAGAAATTTGTTCCTGAATCAATGACAATTACGATTACAATCGACAGTGATTGCGTTAATCATCTGGATATTTCACCTGCCTTAAAGGTGATTGATCCGCTCCTACGAGAAAATGCGATTGCCTTTGGTACTTCCCTTGGCTCAATCGCATCTTACGAACAACAGTTGCACTTTGATATCCAATATGGTTTAGAACTAGGCGATCCCCGTGAATTGTCAGAAATTCCTGAATTAAGGCTATGGTTTGTGCGTTTGGATGCCAAATATCCCTGGTTGCCATTTTTACTCAATTGGAAATCTGGGGAATTATCTCGCTATGCAGCCATGCTTGTACCACACGAATTTAGTGCAAAACAAGGTATCAAATATAACCCTGAAGCTTTAGAAATATTTCTTATGCATAAAGTTTTTACATTAAGTGATTGGCTGAAGCAACAAGGTCTACCTAGTCAATCGCGGTTAAAGTCTATGGCGCAAATACTCGGTTATGATTTAGTAGATAGCTTTTTTGAAATATTTTCTTGACATTTATCATGGTTGAATGAAACAGGGAATCAATTCCCTGTTTCATGGCTAGAATGTTGTGTTTGTGATTCTCACCCATGTATATACATTATTAAATTGCTAATCAATCTAGAGTGCCATTACGGGCAAAAAGTTCAATGGCTTCACTTCTGGTCAAATTATTGTGGGCTGCCAATTCTGCCAGGTTTTGCCAAGCTGTGTCAGTGAGTCGGATGGACCTGAGATGTTTTGGCTCGTGACCATAGTCCATTTTAAATTTACCTGACGCGGTACGCTTGCGCCTGGGAGATTTTTCCTTTGTACCTGAATACTGATTGACAGTTCGATTTTTGAGAATCTGATTACTGGTGAGTAAATTAATGAGTTGATCAATGAGGCGATGGCGCTCTATCGGTATCAACTGGTGACCATGTAGCATATACTGAGTAATGGTGAAATGAACTAATGTTCCCATAAAAACACGTGCAGCTACTTCTGGGTCAGGTAGTTGTAGTTCTGGGTGGTCCGTAAAATATTGCTTGATAACTTCCAAACCTGGTTTGTGTATGTTACGCAAAAACTCTTGGGCCAGTAAAGGAAAACGTCCAGACTCACCGATAATTACTCTGACTAAATTTAGAATTTCCTGTTGTTCAGTCATCCGTGCCAACAAGTTGGTTGCTAAACGCCGTAAAACAATTTGAGGCTCTCCTTCCAGGAAGTGCGGGTTTTGGGGACTAAATACTGCCTGATAATTTTCCTGGGCTAATCGCGAAATCAGGGCAATAAATAATCTTTCTTTATCTTGAAAGTAGCTGTAGACCGTTGTTTTCGATACTCCTGCTGCTGCTGTCACCTTATCCATTGTTGTCGCAGCATAGCCATGTGCTAAAAACTCTTGCATGGCACCAGCGAGAATTGCATCAACTTTTCCTGGTGAAAGCGAACGCTCCACCTGATTACTTTCTGTGTGTTTTTTTTTCATATTTAGATTTGTGAACTCTTGACATTATTAGAATGAACAGTTTAGTTTTATTACATAACAACTAAACTAAATAGTTTACTCATACGTAAATAAGGGGCTTATGGTACCTGATAGCACAGCTAAAGCTTCTGCATTATTTAAGCCTAGCTCTCGCCAATTGATTATGTTGGCAGTAGCTACAAGTTTGGCCATCGCCGGGGCAAAAAGTTACAAATTTTGGCAATCACAAGTAACACAGACAGATCCAACCGCCGAAGTGACCATACCCGAAATTAAAACCGTCACTGCTTTGGGGAGATTAGAACCGAAAGGAAAAGTGATTAAACTTTCTGCACCGTCATCCGGTCAAGGTATTCGGGTAGAAAACCTCTTGGTCAAGGAAGGAGATCAGGTTAAAGCAGGGCAGTCCATCGCTATTTTAGATAATCGCGATGGTTTACAAGCAGCATTGGAAGAAGCCGAAGCAGCCATAAAAGTAGCAAAGATCAATCTAGAAAAAATCCAGGCTGGTGCAAAAGTGGGCGAAATAGAAGCGCAAAAAGCCGAAGTATCGCGGATTCAAGCACAGACTCTGGGAGAGGAAAGGCAACAAAGAGAAACAGTCACCAGGTTAGAGGTACAGTGGCAAGCAGAGAAAACAGCACAACAAGCCACAGTTAAAAAACTAGAAGCAGAACTCAAAAATGCCCAGGCAGAATTTCAACGCTATGAGGGGCTGTACTCTCAAGGGGCAATTTCCCAGTCATTATTTGACAGTAAAGGCCTGAATGTAGATATTACCAGCCAGCAGTTGAGTGAAGCTAGGGCCATACTCAATCGCATTGATGGTACTGGTCGCCAACAAATCAGCGAAGCCAAGACGGTGCTAGCTCGAATTCAAGCAACTGGAAAGCAACAAGCTAATGGCGCAGCCGCTACTTTAGACCGTATTACCGAAGTTCGTCCTGTAGATGTGGCCGGGGCCAAAGCAGAAGTGAACCGCGCCATGGCAGCCGGGAAACAGGCAAAGGCTAACTTAGATCAAGCTTACATCAGATCCCCCCAAGATGGTGTGATATTCCACATTCATACGCGAGCAGGTGAAATAGTATCTAATCAAGGCATTGTCGAGATTGGACAAACCAAGCAGATGTATGCAGTTGTGGAAATTTATCAAAGCGATGTTAACAAAGTAAAACCTCAACAACGCGTGCGAATATCAAGTAATTCCGTACCAGGTGAATTACTGGGAACAATAGATTGGGTCGGCTGGAAAGTGCAACGGCAAAGTATTATTAATAGCGACCCTGCTGAGAATATTGACTCCAGAGTAGTGGAAGCTCATGTGCAGCTAGATGAAGCATCCAGCCAGAAAGCCGCTAAATTTACCAATTTACAAGTTAAGGCGGTAATTGAACTGTGATGGAATTAATCAAAGAACTACAACGGCGAACACCTTTAGGATGGCTACAACTTAGCCATCACACAAGTCGTTTGTTTGTCGCTTTAGCAGGTATTGCTTTTGCAGATGTGCTGATGTTTATGCAGCTTGGCTTTCAAAATGCTCTATACGACAGTAACACCACCTTAAATCGGGCTGTGCTGGCAGATATTATCTTCATGAGTCCTCAAAGCCGCAACATGCAAAGTATGTCTACTTTTTCACGGCGGCGATTATTTCAAGCTGCTGATGTGCCAGGGGTAAAATCAGCTACAGCCATGTATATCGGTTTAATTACTTGGAAAAATCCCCAAACACGCCGCAAAACCACAGTACAAGCCATAGGTGTAACTCCTGATGAGCCAGTTTTGGATTTACCAGAGTTAAATGCTCAATTAGATCAGATTAAACTACCAAATTTCTTTATTTTTGACCGTGGAGCCAGAGGTGAATACCAAGAAGTATTTCGGCAAATAGACGCAGGTCAAACTGTATCTACAGAAATAGATAAACAGACTATTACCATTAGTGGCACATTTAAATTAGGCGCATCCTTTGGTGCTGACGGCACATTGATTTCCAGTAATGAAAATTTTTTACGGCTACTTCCCCAACGACAAGCAGGAAGTATCAGCTTGGGCTTGATTAATGTTGAACCAGGTTATGATCCCCAGCAGGTAGCGGCAGTATTAAAATTGCACTTGCAGAATAATCAAGATGTCAAAGTGTTGACACGGGAGGAATTTATCAAATTTGAGGAAAACTACTGGAAAGCAGAAAGTCCCATCGGTTTTATTTTCACTTTGGGTGTAGCTATGGGATTTATTGTCGGTGTGATTATTGTTTATCAAGTGCTTTCTACTGACGTGAATGCTCACTTGAAAGAATATGCCACCTTCAAAGCAATGGGTTATCGCAATTCATACTTGTTAGGTGTAATTTTTGAAGAAGCAATTATCTTAGCTTTATTGGGTTTTATTCCAGGATTTATCGTGTCTTTGGGACTTTATCGCTTGGCTCGCAATGCTACAAATTTACCGATATATATGACTTTGGCTAGGCCAGTGTTTGTGTTATTACTGACAATTGTAATGTGTAGTATTTCGGGAATAATAGCTACTCAAAGATTACAATCTGCTGACCCGGCGGATATGTTTTAGCGGATGTTGACCAATGACCAATAACTAATGAATTTTGCCATGGTTCCAGTGATTTCTATTCAGAATCTTGATCATTACTTTGGTGGTGGTCAACTGAGTAAGCAGGTTTTATTCAATATCAATCTCACAATTAATGCTGGTGAGATTGTGATTATGACTGGCCCTTCTGGCTCTGGTAAAACTACACTCCTAACTTTAGTGGGAGGGTTGCGTTCTGTGCAATCTGGTAGTTTGCAAGTTTTAGGACGAGAACTCTGTGGTGCTACTTCCGAAGAGTTAATACAAAGCCGACGCAGTAATGGTTATATTTTTCAAGCTCATAATTTACATGGTAGTTTAACAGCACTCCAGAATGTACGGATGGGTTTGGAAGTGCAACCCAAAATTTCCTCTCAGCAAATGCTCAAGCAATCACAAGAGATACTAGAGGCGGTGGGTTTGGGTCATCGCCTGCATTATTATCCAGATAATTTATCTGGTGGACAAAAACAACGGGTAGCGATCGCGCGTGCGTTAGTGAGTCAGCCTAAAATTGTCTTAGCTGATGAACCCACGGCTGCACTCGATAAACAATCGGGGCGTGACGTTGTGGACATTATGCAGAAATTAGCGAAAGAGCAAAGCTCTACAATTTTACTTGTGACCCATGACAACCGGATTTTAGATATTGCTGACCGTGTTATCTGTATGGAAGATGGTCATCTACTCAGAGATGGTGTAAGTACTTTAACTAGTGGTTAGTGCTGAGTGTTTTTGACTAAGCAACTCAAGTGCTATTTTAACGTGAGTTCCACAAATGATGTTTTGACCTCACCCCAGATATTCTCTTGACTAAGGGAAGTCAAACCTTCATTTTTCCCTTGCTTGTTCTCGCTTTTGAGGAGACAAAGATGGAGAGGTTCATCGAACAGATGTTATTTGATCTCAGCACTCAGCACTCACCGAAGGAACCACTGGTTTAACCTCCCCAAATTTTCTCCAAAACTAAATCCGGTGAAATATCAGCTATTACACCTGTGGGTGATTTAATAGCCAGAAATTTATCGCTTCTTGGCAACAATTGGGCTGGACTTGTGGGCCCAAATAGGGCAATGGTATAGGTTTGCACTGCTACACTTAGGTGAAGTAGTGGATCATCGGGAGACAACATTAAACTTGCTCCACCAATCATGGCGGCTAACTTGCCTACGTTATTAGGAAAAGTCACCTTGATAGTGGGAATTCTCTCTAATAGCGACCGCCCAAATTGCTGATTTTCAGATCCTTGAATGACTACTACAGGCAAATCCGGCTGCTTGTTTTGACATTCCTGAATGATTTGCTGCCAATTGTTTACAGGGTAAAGTTGGTCTGAACCTGGTTGAGATATCTCACTAGAACCAGTATTAACCAATATGTAGCCTGTTTCATTTACCCCCAAGCGATTTTGTTCATTTTGTGACCACTCAATATCTGATTTTGGTATATTGACTGCTAACTCCGGGCAAGGGGTTTTAATGCCGAAGGCTTGCAACAACTCGTGGTACACTGCCGCGACATACTGATTTGGTTGATAAGGCACAGAATTGGTGAGAAAAACTGCTCCTGGTCCTTGATAGCCAATGCGGATAGGAATCCCCGTAAGCCAGAGTAAAAGACCCATTAACCAGGTTTGTCCCACACTGATAACGACATCATACTCGCGGTCACGAATCATGCCCACGAAATTCATCCAATCTGCTAAACTGTTGCGGTCTCTATAATCAAAGGTCAGTACATCATTAACTGACTTACTCACCCGATAGGCAGCCTTTGACCGGGGTTCAACAACGACATCTAACTGAGCATTAGGGTAATAACGCTTCCAATCGTCTAGAGTCGGAAACAAAAAAATTTGGTCGCCAATTCCACCAGGGACAAGGGCTACTACTCGCATAATATTTATTAACGCGTACTCGCTCCCTATTTTAGGGGAATATAGGTATGAGAAATTAGTTATTGGTCATTGGTCCTTAGTTATTAATTTGTTGAGGTTTTTTGTGCATTTACTCATTCCATCGGCGGGAACCGGCAAAAGAATGGGAGGAACCCGGAATAAACTCCTCCTGGAGGTGCGATCGCAACCCATTATTGCTTGGACTCTTAAAGCTGGGGCCGCGGCTAGTGCAATCGAGTGGATAGGAATTATTTCTCAACCCATTGATTGGCCAGAGTTAAAGGCGATTCTTGCCAACCTGAATGTAAATAAACCAGTGGAATTTATTATCGGTGGTTCCACACGTCAAGAATCGGTTTACAATGGCTTGCAAGCGCTACCATCTGGGGCAGAGCAGGTATTAATTCACGATGGCGCTCGGTGTCTAGTGACACCAGATTTACTCAACTCCTGTGCCGCAGCTATCCGCCAATGTTCTGGTTTAATAGCGGCTGTACCCGTGAAAGATACGATCAAAGTTGTTGATGATCATGGCATCATTAAAAGTACACCCGACCGACGGCAATTGTGGGCAGCACAAACTCCTCAAGGATTTAATGTTAAGTTATTGAAACAGTGCCACGTTGAAGGTGTTCGTCAGGGTTGGGAAGTGACTGATGATGCTGCTTTATTTGAAAGATGCGGCATTCAAGTCAGAATTGTTCCCGGAGAAGAAACAAATTTGAAAGTTACCACTCCTCAAGACTTAGCGATCGCTGAATTTATTCTCAGCAACCGAGAAGGAGTGTCAAATCACCTCACCCAATGACCAATGAGTGCAGCAACTAAGATAGAAGCGATTCTTTATTTAAAGGGTAAGCCCTTGTCCATCAGTGAAATTGCTGAGTATGCCCGGTGCGATCGTGCCACAGTTGAAGAAGGCATAATGGAACTGATGGATAACTATGCTCACAGAGATAGCGCCTTAGAAGTGGTAGAAACCTCCAACGGTTACAGTTTGCAACTGCGCTCTGATTTTCATGACTTGGTACAAGAGCTGATTCCTGTAGAACTAGGAACAGGGGCATTGCGAACTTTAGCGGCCATTGCTTTAAATAACCCCATACTTCAAAGCGACTTAATTGATCTGCGCGGTTCAGGAGTATATCAACATGTCCCTGAACTAGTAGAACTAGGTTTTGTACGGAAACGCCGAGATCATGACTCTCGCTCGTATGTGCTACAAGTAACACCGAAATTTTACCAGTATTTCCAAATTGAACATTTGCCCCAACTATTACAAGATAGGCAACAGCAAGAACAATTAGAACTAGACCTCACACTGAAAAAAGAGGTAAAACCTGGTGTTGAAAAAACACATTAAAAAAAGTTTTTGATACGGAATTGCTATATTGTAGTAGTGGTGAGGGCTTTCATTGATGAAAGTCCAAGACTATGACAATAGAGAATGCACTACCCTGACACTATAGTTTAGAGTAGAATCAGCAACTAAGCTAAAATTTGCCAATGGTGTTTGACCCTGACTTTTTAAATGACAACTCCGAGGAAAACCCCAATCAGATTCTGAACGACCATTTTGAGGAAAATCCTAATCAGTTACTCAAATATTTACAGCATCAGCCCCCTGAAGTTCTAGCCCGTGTCGCTCAGTCCGTAAGCCCAGAAATTAAACACATAATTTCGCAAAACGTCCAAGGGCTAGTGGGAATGCTCCCCGCAGAGAACTTCAACGTGCAAATTACGACGGATAGGGATAACTTAGCAGGGCTGTTAGCATCGGCGATGATGACAGGATACTTCCTCCGCCAGATGGAGCAAAGGATGCAGTTGGAACATTTGTCTAATAGTTAATAAACACTCCCACACTTAGAATTTGCTCAAGTGTGGGGAGAAAGACAATTCTTAACCCCAAAATCTAGCTAAATTAGCTCAATAGGGGTTAAGTCACCATCAAGTTTTCAAGGTGAAGGATCTGGATAAACAGCAACTACGCTATCTCATTGTCCAGCATCATCAATAACTGTGCTGTATTGCAACCTACATATGAATACTGATAATAAAATATGTTTTTGTGGTTTGGCATAAGTACTGCTCGTAACCCGACTTTTTTGAGAACTCGGGTATGTGTTGTTCCTCTCCTCAACTGCATAAAATTCAGTGATCATGGTTGGAATAGGAAGTTGATCGTACTTTCAAAGTTTTAATTTGACCATTGCGGTTAACTTCAATTTCCAGGATATCGCCAACGATGCTGGATTCAATCTGCTTCTGGACTAGAGCGGCTGTTTTGGCCGGTTTACCATTGATTTTTTGAATCACGTCTCCGGGAAGCAGCCCAGATTCCTCTGCTGGTGAGTTCTCTATAATTTCGGAGATCACCACACCTGTTCTTTGCTCAATGTTGGTTTTTTTTTGTTGATTCAGCTTTTGTGTTGTGGTAGGAGATAAATCTGTCATTTCAATCCCTAAAAAAGGATGTTCTGCACGCCCTTTAGTAAATAGTTCATTAGCAATACGAATAGCAGTTTCAATAGGAATAGCAAAACCTAATCCTTGAGCATCAGCGCGAATAGCAGTGTTAATACCAATAACTTCACCTTGGGCATTTAACAAAGGGCCGCCGGAGTTACCAGGGTTAATGGCTGCATCAGTTTGAATAAAACTGACCCGCTTATCTGGGACACCAACTTGGGCACTGGTACGACCAGTAGCGCTAATAATGCCGATGGTGACAGTATTATCCAAACCCAAAGGATTGCCAATAGCGATCGCCCACTGTCCTGGGACTAGATTTTGCGAATTGCCTAATTTAACTGTGGGCAATTTAGTTTCAGGGATTTTCACCACTGCGACATCTGTAACTGAATCAACTCCCACTACTCGCCCTTGAAAAGTTCGACCATCTTTGAGAGTGACTTGCACAGTATCTGTATCTGCCACCACGTGAGCATTAGTCAATAATTGCCCATTTTCGCTTAAAATGAAACCTGAACCCGTACCGCGTTCAATCCGTTCTTTGGGTATTGGTTGCTCATCCTCCCCAAAAAATCGGCGCAAAATAGGATTTTTCAAGGCATCAGAGATGGGATTGGCAACTTTACGGGTAGCATTAATCCGTACCACTGCCGGTCCGACTTTTTGCACTGCCGAGGCAATAAAATTGAGTTGGTCAGCCCCAGTGGCGCCAACAGATCCACTAACAGAATTAGGAACCAGAGATACTGGAGGCAAAGCTACCGTTACATTTCTTAGTTCTTGAAACGAGGGATTGTACGGCAAAAGGTAACGACTGCCTAACAAACCTGCACCACCACCAATTGCCAGTAGAGATAGGTAAATAGACAGTTGCTTTAACGGTAAATTCATAGTCATTACGTTTAGACACAGCAGTGCAGTTGCTAATTCCTAAGTGTAATCAAGCAACAGTCAGGTGGACAGATAAATTTATAGATAAAAAGACAATTTTATATCTTGCACCCGGCAATGGAAATTGGAATCATCTGAACCTGTATCTACATCGCCACAACATGATTCCCCAACTAAAATCGAAAGTTAGCGCTCTGTTGACTTTGATCTATGACTTTTACTTATCGTCTACTTTTGCTGTGTAGCCTGGTTGGTGCTGTGGGTTTAACATCCACGCCGCTCAACTCAAACAGCGCTCATGCAGCAGCCAACTGTCCCACTCCAGCTTTATCCCGCTTCCAACGGCATAAAGTTAATCGTGGAGAAACTTTAGAGAGCATTGCAAAGCGTTACAATCTCACACCGACAACGCTAATTAACATGAATCCTGCTGTGACAAACGGAAATGTGATTGTTGGTGGTGATCTGCAAATTCCTCCCTACAATGGCATTGTCGTACAAGTACCTAGCGGACAAACTTGGCGAGAAGTAGCAAAACAATATCAAGTTCGTGCTGATGCACTGTTTGAAATCAATGGTTGTCAACCAAACCCCAGAATTGTCTTTGTTCCAGAGGTCAATGGGTCACAAAACCGCCCCTCAACGGAGTCTCCCATCTCTGCTGATACCCAAGCTATATCTATTACTGGCTATCCCTTGCGGTGGTCGGCAACTGTGGCACTTCCTTATGGGTGGCAAATTCACCCTACCACTGGTGAAGTGTTTTTCCATAGTGGTGTGGATTTTTTAACCTCTGTGGGTAGTCCTGTACAAGCGATCGCTCCGGGAACTGTGGTATTTGCTCAACCACAGGGTACTTATGGACAGTTAGTCATCATTAACCACAGTGGCGGTCTACAAAGCCGTTACGCCCATCTAAATGAAATTAATGTTTCTGTTGGTCAAAAAGTTAATCAAGGTGACTTGCTGGGAACTGTGGGTACTACTGGAGAGCCTACCGTAACTCAGCCACACCTCCATTTTGAAATGCGTTCTAGCTCGGATTTGGGTTGGGCGGCTGAAGACCCTAAAGGTTATTTGCAACAATGAGATTTTTCAACGCAAATGAGGGCAAAGAAAGGTGCGCTGAGGAAGTTTAAGGAAAAGATGGGATTGGTTGACTGTATTTGATGATGTGCATTCCAGCTGCAGCAAATTTTTTAAATGCTGTATATGCTTATCAACAAATAGGCTGAAAACCCTCGAGGTTAAGTTTTGGAGCTGGACGGAAAAACTTAGCCGTCCTTCAGGTAAGGGATAAAAGCCAGTTGAGGCGTAAACGCTTCAGTCATTGATGGGAGCATCAAATTCTAAAAGTTGTTGAACTAGGCGTGTGTTTTTTTCCCAAGAGGATTTTAGTCAAAGTCCGTGAGAACTTCAAGACCGAGAACTCAATAGTTTTCGGTTAACGGATGATTACCTTTTGTGCATGATTTTGACGAGGGATACTGTCGAAAAATATGACTTCTTCTATTAGCGATCGTTGCTCAAAACCTTCTCACAATCCTGGGGAAGGTGATAGACATCTGGACAAATCAAATACGCCTCCTCAGTGAACCTTGGGAGAGACTTTTTATAGAACCTCTCTACATTCTTTGTCTAAGATGCCTGTTCACCTTGCTTAATTTAATTTTTCATCCTCTGTTTTGCTTTCTCTTCGTCCAAAAAGACTCTGAGTGTGGCAATCTGAAAGACGGAGACTTTCAATCTAATATTTTAGCCACAGCAAATTTACCTAATTAGGTTATGCAAACTTTGCCCAATCCTACAACCGTTAATACCACAGCAAATCAATCTATCTTTGATACCCAAATTAAGCGGCGTAAAACCCGACCTGTAAAGGTGGGGAATGTCACCATTGGGAGTAACTACCCCGTGGTGGTGCAGTCGATGATTAATGAGGATACCCTTGATGTTGATGGTTCTGTAGCAGCTATTCGTCGTCTACACGAAATTGGCTGTGAAATTGTTCGCGTTACAGTGCCAAGTATGGCTCACGCCAAAGTGATCGGGGAGATTAAACAAAAATTAATTAAGACTTACCAAGATGTGCCAATTGTCGCTGATGTGCATCACAATGGCATGAAAATTGCCCTGGAAGTTGCCAAGCACATTGAAAAAGTGCGGATTAATCCGGGGTTGTACGTGTTTGAGAAACCAAACCCGAATAGAACCGAATATACCAAAAGCGAATTTGATGAAATTGGTGACAAAATCCGCGAAACTTTAGAACCTTTAGTGGTTTCCTTGCGAGATCAAGGGAAAGCCATGCGAATTGGGGTAAATCATGGTTCTCTCGCTGAAAGAATGCTATTTACCTACGGTGACACCCCGGAAGGCATGGTAGAATCTGCGTTAGAATTTATTCGCATTTGTGAATCCTTAGATTTCCACAACTTGGTCATTTCTATGAAAGCTTCACGAGTGCCTGTGATGCTGGCCGCCTATCGCCTCATGGCCAAGCGTATGGATGAATTGGGAATGGATTACCCTTTACACTTGGGGGTTACCGAAGCCGGTGATGGCGAATATGGACGCATTAAATCCACTGCGGGAATTGCCACATTACTGGCTGACGGTATTGGGGATACAATTCGTGTGTCACTCACCGAACCACCAGAAAAAGAAATTCCTGTGTGTTACAGCATTCTGCAAGCTTTAGGATTGCGGAAAACAATGGTTGAATATGTCGCTTGTCCTTCTTGTGGGCGTACTTTATTTAATTTAGAAGAAGTCTTACATAAAGTTCGAGAAGCCACCAAACACTTGACTGGCTTGGACATAGCCGTGATGGGTTGCATTGTCAACGGCCCCGGAGAAATGGCAGATGCCGACTATGGTTATGTTGGTAGAACACCTGGTTACATTTCTTTATATCGTGGTCGAGAAGAAATTAAAAAAGTCCCAGAAGCACAAGGAGTTGAGGAATTAATTAACTTGATTAAGGCAGATGGACGTTGGGTAGAACCTTAAAGGCAAAGTGGGGACTAGGAAGCAAGGAGAAAAAAACTTCTTAACTCTACTCCCCATTAGCCATTCCCCCGGATTGTCAAGTATTTTAATGAAATTAGTAACACATGCCTAGTCTGTACAATGTAACCCTGTGTTAGATTGGGCATACTGAAGATAAATTCTCCCTCTGACGCAGCTGTCATTATGGTGATTACAAAAAGTAGACTTGTTTTGGGTGCTACGGCGGTGACGCTTTCCACGATTGCAGTTACTAGTCTTGGCATTCACTCGCGAGGTCAAGCTTTATTTAAAGCAAGTCCCAAAGAATTAGTAGACGAGGTTTGGCAAATAGTTCAACGCCAATATGTAGACGGTACTTTTAATCAAGTAGATTGGCTAGCTGTGCGGAAGGAGTACTTGAATAAGTCCTACAGTAATCAGGAAGAAGCGTATAAATCCATCCGGGAAATGCTCAAGAAGCTGGACGACCCCTACACCCGGTTTATGGATCCAGAAGAGTTCAAAAATATGCAGGTGGACACCTCTGGGGAACTTACAGGTATCGGCATTACCATCAGTCAAGATGAAAAAACCAAAAAAATTGTAGTGATTTCGCCCATTGATGATACACCGGCATTTAAGGCGGGTATTTTGGCAAAGGATATCATTGTCAAAATTAATGGTCAAAGTACTCAGGATATGGATACCAACCAGGCGGTATCCCTGATTCGTGGTGAGCCAGGAACAAAAGTTAACCTGACTATTGAACGAGACGGCACACTCAAACAGTTTGACATCATACGCGCCCGCATTGAAATTCATCCAGTTAAGTATTCCCAAAAGCAAACTCCAGCAGGTAAACTTGGTTATATTCGTCTGAATCAGTTCAGCGCCAATGCTAGCCGTGAAATGCAAGGCGCCATCAAAGATTTAGAAAAACAATGGGTATCTGGATATATTCTAGATTTACGCGG
The DNA here is from genome assembly GCA_016124525.1 of Nostoc sp. RI_552. Taxonomy (GTDB): domain Bacteria; phylum Cyanobacteriota; class Cyanobacteriia; order Cyanobacteriales; family Nostocaceae; genus Umezakia; species Umezakia ovalisporum. The sequence goes on from WGNO01000033.1 coordinate 61,966, forward strand.
TAACCCTGGTGGTTTACTCTACTCTAGTGTGGAAATTGCTCGGATGTGGCTGGATACAGGCACAATTGTTTCTACTATTGATCGCTGGGGTGAACAAGAACGAGAAGTGGCTAGGGGTATTGCTTTGACGAATAAACCCCTAGTGGTACTAGTTGATAAGGGATCAGCCAGTGCTAGTGAAATTCTTTCCGGAGCTTTACAGGATAATAAACGTGCCATTTTGGTGGGTTCTCAAACTTTCGGTAAAGGTTTAGTACAATCTGTGCGTCCATTAGATGACGGTTCAGGATTGGCGGTAACAATTGCCAAATATCATACTCCCAGTGGTAAAGATATTAATAAACACGGCGTTGACCCAGATGTGACCGTGGACTTGTCTGATCAGCAGCGCGAGCAATTGTGGTTGAAGGAGCGTGAAAAACTAGCTACGCTAGAAGACCCCCAATTTGCTAAAGCTGTGGAAGTTTTGGGTCAACAAATTGCTGCTAGAAATCTAACGAGTTCCGATAAAAAGTAAATTTGTTACCAATGCTAAAGGGGTGCAAGGTTTTGCACCCCGATATGAAGTTGCTTTTTAGGTCAGATATTTGCAAAACTGAAGACGTTGACACCCCCCTCCTGTTGTATCCCCCCAATTGCGCTAGAGTTGCAAATAAATGTGCATCTAGGAAGAAATATTTATGAAAGCAATCTTAATGACAGCAGTTGGTAGTCCTGAAGTTTTGCAGTTACGGGAAGTACCAGACCCCACTGGACTTTTAGGAAATAATCAACTTTTAATACGTTTAGCAGCGGCTGGCGTTAACCCCATTGATACAAAACTCCGTCAGCGAGGCACTTTTTACCCTGATCAAATGCCTGCAATTTTAGGCTGTGATGGCGCTGGTGTTGTTGAGGCGGTGGGTGCTGGTGTCAAAGAGTTTCGCTTAACAGATGAGGTATATTTTTGCTATGGTGGCTTGGGCGGATATCAGGGAAATTATGCAGAATATACTGTTGTTGATCAGGCATATGTGACACATAAACCTGCTTCAGTTTCTTTTGCAGAAGCAGCCGCAGCGCCTTTGGTATTAATTACTGCTTGGGAAGCTTTGTATGAACGAGGAAGATTAGCACCAGGGGAAAGGGTTTTAATTCATGCTGGTGCTGGTGGTGTTGGTCATGTAGCGATACAATTGGCCAAACTCAAGGGTGCTTTTGTCTCTACTACTGTGAGTTCTCAGGAAAAGGCAGATTTTGTCAAAGCATTGGGTGCTGATGAGGTGATTTTTTATCAAGAAACAGATTTTGTTCAGGCGGCGTTAAATTGGACTGATGGTGAAGGTGTAGATTTGGCTTTTGATACTGTTGGCGGTGACACTTTTGAAAAAACTTTTCCGGCTGTGCGGGTGTATGGCGATATTGTAACGATTCTTGAACCAAAGGCTGATACTGTTTGGAAAACCGCTAGACTGCGTAATCTCCGCATTGGGTTCGAGTTAATGCTGACTCCTATGTTGCAAGGCTTGGAGGAAAGCCTCAAGCATCATGGACAAATTTTGGAACAGTGTGCCAGTTGGATGAATGAAGGTAAGTTGAAACTTCAGGTTAGTCATAGGTTTCCTCTGGCGGAAGCTGCTAGGGCCCATCAAGTTCTGGAGTCTGGTTCAATGATGGGTAAAATTGTTCTGCTGATGAATGATGATTAAGCTTCCTCAATTTAGAAAACCGGGGATTTCTGAAGAGTGCATAAACGAACTTTCTTAGGCTGACTTAAACAGCCCCTACCCATTCCGCCAATATCAATTCCTAGCATCACCGCTACCTTTCTCAAAATGTTAGCAGCGCCATTGCAGTCTGCATTAATCTTGAAACCGTCAGAAGTTTTATACACTCCGCCACTAACTCCTTTTCCGCCAACTGATAGACAAATGCTGCGTAGTTTTAACTAACCCAATGTATGACTTGAAAGATTCAGCTAGACTCGTCAATATTTGCTGAGAAGTATCAGAATACAATCCTTGGTAATAAATGTCTTTATAATAAGTTCCTAATGGTTTGTGCAAATCTACTTTTTAAGTTTATTAGCTATATTTCCCAATGCAGAACAGCCTTGCCTGACACTAGGTTGTTTTTTAGTAATTATTGTTATCATTTTGTCTTAAGTAGTGTGCAACTCAGTTGATCTATGGTCAAGCAATAAGAATTGTATTCTTTGCGGTAATCAGTGAAGATAGGAATTTAGAGCAGGTATGAGGAAAAAGATGTGCTCAGACGAGACAAACCCAATGAAGCAAGGTGATTGGTCAAACAGATAAATTTCTTACTAGGAGTAGTGTGATGCAAGCTGCAATAGGTGCAAACTTAACCAGAGATATTTGAAAATTACCCCAACAAGACATTTATGATCGACCATATTGGAATTAAAGTTAGTAACTTTGAACAAAGCAAAAATTTTTATGCCGTTGCATTAGCTCCATTGGGATATGAGTTAGTCAAAGAGTATGACAATACTGCCACTGGTGTTAAATATGCCGCTGGTTTTGGCGTTGATGGAAAAGCTGACTTTTGGATTGTTGACGGGGAAGTGAATACGCCGCCAGTTCATGTTGCTTTCACGGTAGAATCATGTGAGCATGTCAATGCTTTTTACGCAGCAGCTATTAAAGTAGGTGGTAAAGATTATGGCGCACCTAGTTGGCGATCACATTATTATTACTCTAAATACTATGGAGCGTTGGTTTTAGATCCAGATGGCCACAACATTGAAGCAGTATGTTACTAATAGTTTAAAATCAATGACAAATCAAGGTTTTTACTCTGACGCTTTGAGTTTGCTGCCTCAGGTAAATTTATATTTTTTTACGTCGGAACGCAACACCAATTAAACCAGTGCTAATAAGTAAAGAAACTATTGTTGTAGGTTCAGGAGTTGAAACCATAACTTGATTGCTTTTCATTTGGATTAAAGCCAGAGTAGTCGGCTGACTAAAATAACGTTGTACATAACCATCAGCATAACCCGTGGCAAACTTTTGATTACCGACAAAATCATAGTCAGTATCTGCATTAGTTAATGTCACATTACCTTCTTGTTCATAGCCGATAAAGTTCTTCTGGCCGTTTGTTGTCAAATCACCCGCTAGCTTAAAGGAGTCTAAGACAGTATTTTCATTGACATCAAATAGTGCAAACAATAACTCCCCACTAGCGGTGGAACTTTCTAGCCCAGGGTTATCTACTGATGTTGCTAGACTTAAATCACTTGTAAAATCAAAAGAAAAAAGAGTATCTGTTTCTATATCAAAGATACCTCTAATTGTAGTTTCACTTTCTGCCAGCCCTAAATAACCTGTGTTTTCACCCTCTGCAATGCTAGAAGAGAAGTTTAAAGCTTCTGTAGGTGTACCTCCAAAAGATGCGATCGCATCAGCTTCAGTGAATACATTCCCATTGTCAGAAACAACAATGGCATTGCTATTAGTGTCAGTGAAAGTATTGGTAGGACTTTGACTAAACTCTGTAAATACTAGTTCTCCTTGAGATAAAGCAAAAGTAGCAGCTTGACTAGGTGAAGTGACTAATACTGAACTCGCTAAAACCGGAGTAACTAGTAGTAATAATGGTTTAAAGAATCGCAGATATTGTTCCATTTTATCTTCTGCTGTTATTTTTTATTTTCTCACACCGAGCAATTAAAACTAGAGCTAGATTTTGAGGAACTGCTAGAACAATTGCCAGAAGACATGGTGATGGAAATGCTTTGTTGAATCTCACTTTTACCATAGCCAGATGATGAGGCTATACTTGTTGATTGAACAATAATCTGGCCAGTTGGTGAGACTCTACGCTTAACTGCAAATTGATACCTAGGCATGACTTTTTCGTCTATTCAGACTTAATGAAAGAGATAGATAGTGACTCAAAGCCACTATCTACCTGACTAATTATCTTGAACTATTAGTAATACTTTGTCTCCTGGTCTTTGACAGCTGCTGCTGTTGAACGGGATGCAGCATCAGAAGAAACACCTTCGTATACCTCTGCAAAGGTGATGGTTTCAGCATCTGTGTTTGCACCGTATGCTTGAGCAACTGCTTGAGCATCAGCAAAGTTACCAACAAGTTTTACTGCAATATCAACTTTCTTCAAGATATCAACATTGACTTTGCTTTCGATGTGTTCTAACTTGTCGTTTGCGATCTGGAAACCACCACCACCAACAATAGAAGAACCTTCAACAGCTTCCAAAATGTTCAAATCAGAAATAATCATCATTTTTCTCCTAGTTTGTAGTCCTTTTGATGAACTTTTTCCATTTCCATAACCAATTTTTTTTGGTTGGTTATGTCCCTACAATAACCAATTTCTAAAAAAAAAAAACTAGCTTTTTATTCGTTTTTTCTAAAAAAAATCTATGTTATTTAGATATCACAATCAGCAACGGATAAAAAATCTAGTAATATCAATGACTTACGCTTATTTTACTGCAATCTTTACAATTAAATAAGTATGTGAACGTCAAAAATAAAATCAGCAGGATATAGCTACCCGATTTCTCAAGGAAATCGGAAATCTTTTATAAAATCACATTGATAACTATTCAACTTTTTTAATCCCAACAAAAATATATCGCTAGAATGATTTTAAATTCATTCCAGCGATATTATCATTGGCTTAATACAATATAAATTTGACAGATTTCTGTCTCATTTATATAATAAAAATGCAAAGATCAAGTTGATAATCCAAACGACTACTAACTAAACGTGTTTGTAGTCTTTTTTACATCCAACACAAATTCAACATCTGCATATATGGCTGGGAAGATGTAATTTTGGTTGAAATATACTTAATAGTAATACTTACCACTAGGCTCAGAATTAGAATCAGAACTAGCAATAGCTAGATTATCATTTTTGATCTCGATATTGATGACATTTACGAGAGAAGGTAATTTTTCGTCTTCCTTGACATGATCTTTTTTGTACTTTTTGGGACTATAATATTTTTTGTCCTTCTTATCATGCTTTTCATATGTATCATTGTAGTAGCAGCAACAACCGCCAATAACATTTGCAGCTTCTACGGTTTCTAAGATGTTTAAATCAGAAATAATCATTGACTTTCTCCTGGAAAATTTACTTTTCTTTTAACCGTTGTTCTCTTCGGTTATGTTCTTAATATAGTCTATTAAGAAAGAAAGTCAATGTGTCTTGCAACAACTTTTTTCTGAAAAAATATTAATTTGGATACCAATTGGACATTTGAATTTAAAAATTTTTATGCAAAAAATAATAAAAATATTCCATTGACTAAAAATAACTTATAACAAGCAACTAATTTTAAAGACAATAGAATAAGATTAAAAAATAATGGTTTCAATACTTTTGACCATTAGTTATAATCATCCATATATTCATTAAATACAAATATTTACCAATAGCTCATAACCGCCTGCTTGATAGCTGTTAACAGACGGTTTAGACAAACATAGAAGAGTTGATTTGTTCTAGGGTTGCTATTAGTTAGAAAAATACAAGACTTTACAATTCAATGAAGTACAACTTTCAAGATTATAAATCTTTTGGGGGCAGTAGGATGCCCACTCTTGTGTACCTCACTTAGATCCAGTTGGCTGTATTTGCAGTTTAACTAAAACAGCATGAGCTAAATAGCACAACCTTTTGAAGTCGAGCAAAAATTTATAGAATAAGCTTTTTGAGTTCACGGCGCTACTAGCTATTCGGTGTTAGCTATAAATTATGACTTTTGAAGTAATTCCTTCCCTGGCTCTACGGTTTCCGCATTTAGCTGAGTAATTATTTCCGTACACTCGATTTTTTGTTTTAACCAAGCAGTGAATAATTCTGTAACAATTTTTTCCCGTAACGATTCATCTAATTGGGGTTGAATAATTTCTTCCACCCAAATTAAATACACTCCTTTCAGAGTAGCAATTGGTTTGAGAATCTGCGGTGGAGTTGCTGCAAATACAGCAGCAGCAATTTCTGGGCGAAAATCTTTGCGGTGTTGTCGTCCCTGATACCCATAAGTAGCACGCAGTTCTGGTTCAGAAATATATTGACGAGCAATTTCAGGAAAACTGATTTCTTCTTCTTCCACCGCATAAAACAGTTCTAAAGCCAAGTCGTTGTCCTCCAATATCACTTGATATGTAATAGCAGCTACATAATCTAGTTGGTGTTGATAAAAGAAGCGCTCGACTTGAGACGCAAATAAATGATTAGCTAATTTATGAGCCAGAATTTTGTTGCGGAGTGATTCTTCAAACTCATGCACAGAAAGATAGTTTTTCTCTAACCATGACAATGTATCTTGAGCTTTGACAAGCTTTTTAGCTAAACGTAAGTTATCTCCTTCTTGATGTATTTCTTCTGGTGTGACTGTAATTCCTGAATTTTTGGCTACTTCTCCAATAATCTTTTGAGATGCGATCGCCTCTACTACATCAGGAACTTGAGAAGATAGTTTGAGGTTGTGAATGATATCTGAACCAGAAATAGTCAATATTTGAGGCATGAAATAATTCCCCTGATAATCTGGCTATTTTGTAATTTATTTACAACCAATGACCAATGACTAAAGCTCTAAACCGTTTTTGTGCAATTTTTTAAATGGATCTAAAACAAAGTCAATCACTCGTCGTTGACGTACAATAATTTCAGCATTTGCTGTTTGACCTGGAGTTAATGGAATACGTTTTGTACCGCTTTGGATATATTTCTGTTCTAAGGTAATTTCTAACTCATAGGTTTCTATATTGCCTTGGGGTGTTTGAGTAATCTTAGAATCAGGAGAAATCCGAGCAACTTTGCCTTGAACAATGCCATATTCCTGGAAGGAGTAAGCATCAAACTTGATTTTTACCGGCATTCCCACTTTTAAGAAGCCGCTATCCTGAATGGGCATATTAGCTTTGAGTACCATTTCCGTATTTTGGGGTGCAATATCGGCAATTCTCTGGCCGACTTGTACCACTTCTCCTGATTTGGTGACTGGTAACTCAAAAATTATGCCATCAACAGGCGATCGCACCACTCGTTGCTGGATTTGTAGATTTATAGATGCGATTTTGCCGTTAGTTTGAGCAATTTCTGCCTGTAAATTAGCAATTTGTGTTTCTAATTCTTTAAGTTGTTCTTGATATTTGAGTATAGCTAATTTACCTGCTTGTAGTAAGCTTTGATAGCTGTTTTCTTCCCCTACTAGTTTATGTTTTGCTTGTTCGATATCAGATTTTAACTGATTCATTGTTGTCTGATAGCGGGTCATTTCTTCCTCCAAGCGTAACTCTGCTTGTTTAACATCAGATTGGGCTTTGGCGTAGAGTCGTTTGCTTTCTTGTTCTTCTTTTTTGAGTTGGTCAACTTGATTTACCGAAACTGCACCATCACTAACAAGTTTTTCAAAGCGGCTGACTTGTCGGGAATCTATACTCAAACGATTTTTTGCCGCTTGCAAATCATTTTGAGCAATTTCAATTTGCTGCTGCACCTGCTTGATGAATGGCTGTCTTTCTAACTTTTGCAGATCATACATACTTTGTTTAAAACCCAGGTTTTGTTTTGCCTGGTTGACCTGGGACATTTTTTCTAAAGCTTGAAACTGATTTTGTTGTTTCTGAATATTAAGTGTTAACTGTAGTTGGTTTTTCAGCACATCAAACTGGGCTGCTTGATTTTGCAGAGCAGAAAGTTTAGCCTCGGCTTGCTGAAGTTCGGTTGTCAAAATATCAGAATCAAGTTCTACCAGCACTTGTCCGGTGGTGACAGTATCGCCTTCTGCCACTTTGACAGCTTTAACACTTCCTCCTGCTTGGGAATCTAATTTTTGTGTTGCACCTTTAGGTTCTATACGTCCCCTAGCGCTACCAGTTTCATCTACTTTAGATAAGGTTGCCCAAGGTAAAGCCAGAGCTGCAAAGCCTAATAGTGTATAAAACACACCGCGAGTCCAGACCTTTGGTAAGGCATCTAGCAGTTCTTCCGTACCGTAATATAAATCTTGGGTTTCACCTTCTGCAATCGGCTTGTCAAATTTAGTAGTCTCTTGGTCGGGTTGAAAATAAACTTTATACTCATCCTGCTCTTTTTTGAGCAGTACAGATGAGGAATTAATAGAGGTATGAGGCATAGTTTTATAGAGAATGGATAATTATTAATCGCATCAAACCACTTGAGCTAGTTGTTGTTGATTGAGGTAGTAGTAATGTCCTTTTTTGGCGATTAATTCGTCATGAGTACCGCTTTCTACTAATACACCCCGGTCTAAAACTAAAATCAAATCAGCATTGCGGACTGTAGAGAGCCGATGAGCAATAATTACGCTGGTACGCCCTTGGAGAATTGTTTTGAGGTTGTTCTGAATAATGCTTTCTGATTCCGAGTCTAGGTGACTGGTGGCTTCATCAAAGAGTAATAATCGAGGATTACCGAGTAAGGCTCTAGCAATAGCTAGGCGTTGGCGTTGTCCACCAGAAAGCATTCCGCCGCTTTCACCAATTTGAGATTCGTAACCCATTGGCAATTGCTGAATAAATTCATCTGCTCCTGCTAATCTTGCAGCTTGAGTAATTTCTTCTAATGTGGCTTCTGGGTGAGCGATGCCAATGTTTTCTATAATCGTCCCACCAAAGAGAAATGTATCTTGATCAACAACACCTATTTGAGAACGGAGCGATCGCAAAGAAATCGTAGTAATATCAAAACCGTCAATGAGGATTTTGCCATCTGTTGGTGGGTATAGACCTAAAATCAACTTGCTCAAAGTTGTTTTTCCCGAACCACTACGTCCGACCACTGCGACCATTTGCTCCGGCTGAATTTCAAAGTTAATATTTTGCAGCACATTAGTCTCACTTTCTTTGTGATAACGAAAGGTGACATTTTGAAAGCAAATATGGCCCCCCAGTCTACCCAGAGCCTTGCGGGGTTTATTTTGCAAGTCTTCTTCAGGTTCTGCCTCTAAAACATCATTAATCCTTTCTGTAGAAATAATAATTTCCTGTAATTCGTTCCATAACATTGACATCCGTTGAAAAGGACTCAATACTCTACCCACTAACATATTAAAAGCTACTAATTGGCCCATAGTCAGATCCCCTTGAATAACTTGCCATGCACCAAACCACATCAAGGAAGCATTGACAAAGGTTTGAATAATCCCACTAATGATTTGCAGACGGTTACCAATTACTTGGGCATTAAAACTTTTTTTCACCAAATCATTGAGCAGTTCTTCCCAACGCCAGCGAACTGTTTGTTCAATGGCTAAGGAACGGACTGTGCGAACTCCTGTGAGAGATTCAATCAGATAACTGTTTTCTTTGGCTCCAGCATTAAAAACTTCTCTGGAAATCCGACGCAAAATGCTAGTGCTAGCCAAGGCCACAACAAAAAATGGTGGCACTGTTAATAATACGAATAAAGTCATGCGCCAGCTATACCAAAACATGATGCTGAGATAGATGGCTAATGTCAGTATATCCAGAATAATTGAAAGAGTCTCCCCCGTGAGGAAGCGCTGAATTTTTTGGTTTTCTTGAATCCGAGAAACAATATCTCCAACATAACGAGACTCGAAATAAGCTAAAGGTAAGCGAAAAGTATGTTTAATAAATCCCACCAGTAGGGAAATACTGACACGTTTGGCTGTGTGATCCAGAAGATATTGCCGCACTGCATTCATAGCAATACCGAACAAACCAAAAATAATCATTCCCACACCCACGGCGTTTAAGGTGGGAACACTGCGTTGCACCAGCACTCTATCTAGTAATAACTGAGTGAATATCGGTGTTACCAGTCCAAATATTTGCATCAGCACACTGGCTATGAACACTTCTAGCAGTACCCAATAGTGAGGTTTGACTAACTCAAAAAACTTCCAGAAATTAGCATTTTCATTTTTGGTGGTTTTGAGTAGCTCTGTAGGTTGCAGTAATAAAGCATAACCAGTCCAACCTGTATTAAATTGGCTTCTGGTAAGACTGCGTTGACCAATGGCAGGATCGCCGACGATAATGCGCTTTTTGGTAATTTCATAAACTACAATAAAGTGGTTGCCTTCCCAGTGAGCGATGGCAGGTAAAGATTGTTCTGCTAGTTTATCGAAGCTAGCTTTCACAGGACGGGTGGCAAAACCCAGGTTTTCTCCTACTGCTGCTAAGGCTCGTAGAGATGCACCACTACGGTTAACGTTGGTCATATCCCGCAACCGATTAACACTAAACTGCTTACCCCAATATTTACCAATCATGACTAAGCAAGCAGATCCACAATCTGCCGCACTTTGTTGGGCATAGAAGGGATAGCGTTTGCTCAGGCGTGTCCACCAATGCCCTATTTGCACTTTCGGGCTGGGAAAGTAAGGGTGTGTTTGATTTTCCTTGGCTTTTGATTGTGGTTCTCGCCGGGGAAAAGGTATAACGTTGGCTGCGTGTTCACCTTGTCTTGGGGATGGAGGAGAAGTCCTTCTATTGGTCTTTTCTCCCTTGGTTTGATTTCCAGGTATTAAAGTGGTGTGTTGTTCATGGTCAGGGACAAAGGAACCCAAGGCCGAACAGTGTTCCAGTGCTTTTTCCCAGTTGGAACTCTTGAGGATGTAAGCAATTGTAGGTTGTATGGCTTGCCAAGTTCCGTGTCTTGGTTCAGCAGAGATTTGACCTGGTGTCAAAGAATAACCTTCAGAATTCAGCAATTCACCTTTGTACAAGAGCCATAAATGGCAATCGGGGAATTGTCTATTTACAGAACCAATTTCTAGGTTGTGTCGCTCAAACAAAGGTAGGGCTTTCACCATGGCTTGAAATTCGCTGGGGTGTCCGGGAAATTGAGAGTTTTGGCGACATGAAAGCAGTAAATCCCACATTTCTGCCCGAAAAAACAGGCGATCGCGGATCTGAGGATATTTGTCCATCAGTTCTTGCAATATCTCTTGTCCGAGATAGCCAAGTTCTAAGTTGTGTGAGCTTCTGGCCGTGTAATGACTAAAATTTTGCTCTCGAAACAAAGTCATTTCACCAAATGAAGACCAGGCTGACAGAGTAGTGATTAAGTTATCAGAACTATCTGAAAATCTGACTTTGCCTGCAAGAATGATGTAGATACCAGGGATCATTTCTGCTGATTGCCAGAACTGCTTTGCTACTGGTGGTTGCAAAAGTTTTACAGACGCCAAACACCTATTTAGTTCTTGTTTTGTTAGTTTCTCTCCCAAGGTGTGAGTGATTTTTTCACTTAGATATTGCTGGGAAAATACCGTCGTCATTACCTAACCTCCAAAAGAGAATTAGTTATTGGTCTGAATCAGGCTCAATCACCAATTGCCAATTAACCTAAAAATTAATTTTGCCAGCCAGAAATTAACTATCAATTATTCGCTTATGGGGAATTTCACCAAGTGATTGGTTGAATTAATTTAAGTTTCTACATAATTTATCTATTTAAATCTACAAATAGACATAAGTATTAGACAAAAGTAAATCCCGGTTTGGATTGATTCAGCCTTTTTCGTTTTTCAACTTACTTACTACTGGCTATTGGTATATTTAAGATAATTATTGTAAGTTTTAGTTTATTCCTAGCCGTGCAAAACAGAAAATATCAGCCCTATAACAATCAACTTAGTAACAGTTTTTGACGAAGCGTGTCACGCCAAACTGGCAAAAAATGAAAATTTAAAAAAAAATTCTATAAAAACAAAATATTTACCATGCTGATGGTAAATATAGATAATTTTTGTCCAAATCATTTCAACAGATAATATGGAAAGAGCAATAATTGTATTTTCATCATTCCACTGTAACAGTCTATCAGCATTCATAAAAACCAAAAATTCCGCTATCTCAAAAGATAGCGGAATTTTTAGACTGGTAATTTTTTAAATCAATAGATAACGGTGTGGAGCTTACATGGTTCCGGCTAAACCTTTACTTCTAAAGACTTCAGCAACTCAGTATTGACGCCCGATTCACGGGTAAGGGCAATTTTACCAGTACGGGCGATTTCCCTTAAACCAAATTTTTGTAAGACTTGAACGATCGCTACCATCTTACCAGGATCCCCCACAACCTCTAAAGTGAGGGAATCTTCCGCCACGTCTACCACTCGCGCCCGAAAAATTTGAGCTAGTTCGACTACTTCTGAGCGATTGCTGCTAGTCGCATTCACTTTTAAAAGCATCAATTCTCGCTCTACACAAGGAGTTTCCGTGATATCTTGTACTTTGAGCACGTTGACCAACTTATATAGTTGCTTGGTGAGTTGCTCAATTACGCGATCATCTCCAGGTACAATCATCGTAATACGGGAAACTCCTCCTTGCTCTGCTGGACCAACTGCAAGGCTTTCTATATTAAAGCCACGACGGGCAAATAAACTGGAGATACGGGACAGAACACCCGCCTCATCTTCTACCAAAACAGAAAGGGTATGTTTCATCTTCGCCAACACAGGCTCAGGCAACCATCATAGTGACATATTTCCACACTTTAACAAGTTGTAAGTGTGATTGCTCGGTGACTTTCGGTATCCTTGCGGGTATTAACCACAGGTCACTTCGTACTCCGTGACAAAATCCTCATCACAGTCGCATATACAACATGTGAAATTCCTTTTACCATCAGAGTCTTACTCGTCCACAGCCCAGACCGGGTAGAGTTGCACACTGTCAGTTGTTAAGATGTTGTCAGAGCAAGCAATTAGGTATTAATGTGATTAATCCATTCCTTCCAAGCGTATCATAGTTACGTTAACTTATTAGTGTCAGGTTGAATTTTAAACTCAATGCCTCAGAGTTTAGGGACAAATTATACTGAGTGTAACAACCTTCGGTAGTGCACATCTTTTCGTCGGCAGATGTAAATGATTTGCCAAGGTTTTATCCTGGAAGTAGGATGAAAACTCAAGCAAAAATTCGGAGAAAAGCCGTTATGAGTTGGTTAAAAAGACTTTTTGGATTAGAAAAACCTCAAAATGCCCAAGTGAATCCTCAACCGCAGCAAGCAGCCCCAAGTGCCGCCGCTACTACCGAATCAATTCCGGCGGAGCGTTTAGGATTAAACGGAGAATACGACCAAAGTGGGTTAGCCAAGCGGGTAGCCTTGGCATTTGATCAAGATTCGCAACTGGGGGATATTGATACTCTCTGGGTTGCTCAAACCAGCAGCACTGTGGTACTAAGGGGTAGGGTTCCCAACCAAGATATTCTCAATAAGATGGTTAGCGTGGCGCGTTCAGTTCGTGGTGCTACAGATGTGAAAACCGATGAGGTAACAGTGGGGTAATCCGTAATTATTAAACCACACAGGTTTTGTTAATTAAGTATTATTACTTAATCGTGGACGGGTGTTGGTGTGTCTGTTGATCCAATCTAGAATCAGCTGATTAACTGTCTCTGGATTTTCATCATGGGGACAATGACCTACATCTTCTAAGTTGACTAGTTCTAGCTCTTGGTTGTACTGGGTAAATTTTTGCGCTACTCCATTAGGTACGAATTTGTCCTTTTGTCCCCAGATTAACAGCATTGGTACCCTTACTTTGGCTAATATTGCTTTGACACTGGGACTAAAGTTAACAGCGATCGCAGCTCTAAACAAGGCAGTAAAAGCACGAGCTGAACCTCTGTCTTGGGGTGGTCCTGCTAGAATTTCTACGAGTTCATCGCTGATGGCTTCAGGATTAACGTAAGCAAGACCAGCCCAGCGGCGCAGCACCTTCGGTCGCCGCAGGAAGTAAAACACAGGTTTGAGTATCAACGGAGAAGCAACTATTTTTTTAATTCCTGTCACCACAGGTCGCAGAAAAGGCGGGATAGCCTCTTGTTCTAAGGATGGGTCCGGTAAACTCATCATTACTATACCCTTGACCATTTCTGGATGGGCAGCCCCAGCTGCTAAAGAAATCAGTGAACCATTGGAATTACCGATTAATATAACTGGTTCACAGATAAATGCTTGCCAAAATTCGTATACCTGGTCTACCCATAGTTGAATGCTGTAATTGGCTGCGGCTTTTTTGGAAGCACCAAAACCGAGCATATCTAAAGCATAAACGGTATGGTGTTGTCCTAAGACTTGTATGTTGTGTCGCCAATGACCAATGGAAGCACCAAAACCGTGTAGCAGAATTAAAGGTACGTTGTTTGGGTGATTTTGGCTGGGTCGAATGTAAGTATAACGAGTTTGCCAACCTCGCCACACCCAATCTCTTTGATTACCAACTCTTTGTTGCCAGTGTAGCGTAGTGGTCATTTTTTCCTCCCATTGATTTTACTGTCATACCTATTAACAGCTTGAGCCAAATCTTGTTGTAAAAAAAAGTTTTTTTGACATATTGAGAACAAGAATCACCACCATGTAAAATACGATGAGCCCAACAATAACCCTTGTAAGGCGAAATATATTGTTGATAAAAGTTAATACTGAAGACTGATATCTTGCTGCTCATGTTACCAAAATAACACATTGCTGAGGTGTGTGGAAAGGTGCAAAGCCCCAACTGCTGAAAGAAATCAGGTATATTGTTATTCATGAATAATTTAGGTAATAGAGTCTGCTATTTGTTGTAGTTTTTTAGTTAACTTCTCTCTTTTATAAGGTAATTTAAAAAAGTCTATTGCTTTCAAAAATGGCTGTTTAACATGATTATTGTAGACTGTCATCACATCAGTTAATTGATGTTCTTCGTACCCTAATAAGCACAAGTGTTGAATGTTAACAAAGAGGTGATAAAAATAGCCCAAAATATGGTAAATTCTGAGCGAAGTATTAAAATAAAATAATTGATAATGATTATAAATTCATTTCCCAAGATTGTCAAAGACATCCTTAGACCGTTGCCAAAAAATGATTATCCAGTTTTGAACAGCCGTCTTTATGTTGAGTGTTGGTTGGCTTATGCCTTGGATAATAGTTTAACAAGTATGCGGGACTTATTTACAAGATTAAACAATACAGGGATTGATGTAAGA
>WGNO01000065.1 GCA_016124525.1 Nostoc sp. RI_552
CTACAATCTTTCCTGGTGTCTATGGCACGGTGGAACCACACTGATACCTTCCCGAACTCAGAGGTGAAACGCCGCCGCGGCAACGATAGTTTAGGGGTCGCCCTCTGCAACAATAGCTCGATGCCAGGTCTATTATTCAATGCAAAAGACTCCTTAGACAGGGGTCTTTCGTTTTTTTGGCGTTGTTGATTTTGCCTGAGCTAGGGGGCAAAATTATTAAATTAAAGTGTCGATGGGTTATGATTTTGACATTGACATTAAATCTTTTTTATAAGTGTGATGCCAAATATACGTAATATTCCCTAAGAAACTCCATCTGATAACCCAATATATGTTATTCATCACCTGGAATCTATGCTTGTTTCCCTTGATGACCAACAACAGGAGGTTTCTGCTGGTATTCCTGATGGTCCACAACGAATTAGAGGATTAGCTGGAACCGGAAAAACAGTTGCATTTTGTCAACGTGCAGCTAAGATTCACAAAGAACATCCTGACTGGGAAATTGCTTTTGTTTTCTTTACTCGCTCTCTGTATCAACAGATAATTTATGAAAGAATTAGAACATATTACCAGGAACTTTCAGGGGTACAAAAACCCAATTGGGATAATTTAAAGGTATTTCATGCTTGGGGTGCAAGATATAGGGAAGGTTTCTATCGTCATCTGGCTCAAAAATGTAATATCACACCTCTATCTGTTGACGATGTAAACAAGAGGATGGGTCAACCTGTTTCACCAGCAGTGGCTTTTGAATTTATTTGTGATGAGTTAGAAAGACAAATTACTAATTATCCCCAGATGTATGATGCGATTCTAATTGATGAAGGGCAAGATTTGCCACCTTCTTTCTATCGGTTGGCAAGAAATACACTCAAGGAACCTAAACGTCTGTATTGGGCTTATGATGATATAGTCAAAGTACACAGCTTTTCCTGTCCACTTTAAAAGATTGATCACAGACAGTGTTATTCACTGTATCGCCTTGGTGTATAAACTGAAATAGTCCCATCCCGCCGGTGAATTGTCCGGGTTTGGCTGGAACCAATTAAAATCACAGTCCGCATATCCGCTGCATCTGGTGTTAACTCTTGTAGTTGAATAACTTTGACACCTTCCCCTGGTCTGCCGAGATTTCTAGCTAATACTACTGGTGTATCTGGTGTTCTATATTGCTGTAAAATTTCTCTGGCTGCTGTTAGTTGCCAAGTGCGCTCTTTGGACACAGGATTATAAAAGGCTATGACAAAATCACCTTGAGCAGCCGCAGCAATGCGTTGTTCAATAATTGACCAGGGTTTTAAAATATCAGATAGTGAAATGGCGCAGAAGTCATGTCCCAATGGTGCGCCAATGGCCGCCGCTGCGGCTTGCATGGCGGAAATACCCGGCGCAACATGAATATCTATACTTTCCCATTCCGGTTTAGGGTTTTTATCCCACACCTCAAATACCGCCGCAGCCATTGCATAGATACCAGGGTCACCAGAGGAAACTACAGCGACATATCGCCCTGTTGCTGCCAAATCCAGGGCCATTGTCGCCCTGGTGATTTCCTCCCGGTTGTCTGACTCATGGAGTTGTTTACCCTCAGCCAGAGAGCCAATTAAGTTGATATATGTTTTATAACCCACTAAGTCAGTGGCAGATTTAAGTATTTCTCTCACCTCTGGAGACATCCACTGAGAACCACCCGGCCCAGTACCAATAATCGCTAACCGCCCTCTGGCTTGACCGATGGTGCTGGTATCAATAGGGGCGGGAGCAATGGCAATTCTGACGTGAGGACATGAGGAGGATAATCCAGAGGTGCCGGTGACTAGGAAAGCCATGGCTTGGGCGGGACTATAACCTTGTGAGATGAATTTTTCTAACTGATTTGAGGTAAAAAAGCGAATAGGTACTTTAAAGGCGTTAGCAATGGGTTCTATGGCGGTATTTGCAGCCAAGGTAATATCTGCAAAAATACCCCCTACTGATGCCGGGGCTAGGGCTGCATCTGCTAAAAGCTGTTGTATTAAGCCAACATCAACAGTATCACTGATGGTAACGGCTATAGTTCCTGGGTGATAAACAAGGCGGTCGGGTGCGGGGGTGACTAAGCGTTCTGTAACTTGGATGGTCAAATTACCATCTGGGTCTATGGGTAATTGACTATTACTCAACCAAGGAGCTGTACCTTCTAGCTTAACTTGCGCCCCAGCTAATAAATCTGAGATAAATTTCTTAGCGTCATCTGGGTTAGCTAAATGATATCCAGGCGGGGGAGATAATAAAGCTGTGCAGAAGCGAAGGTCACCTGTGGTGGTAATTGCTGGTTTAACATCCAGGACTTCTGCAATGCGTCGCGCTAAATCATTCACACCATTGAGTCCACCCAACAGGGGAACCACCGCACTTCCATCTTCAGCTACTGCTAACACTGGGGGTTCCTGTTTTTTATCAGAAAGCATGGGCGCTATGGTTCTGATGAGAATACCAGCTGCACAAATCCCAATTAAGGGTGTTCCCTGTGCGAATAATTCCCGTAATGTTTCACCAAAATTCGTGAAAGTAATATCAACCTTAGATGTGCGACCTGCCAAACCGTATAATGTCCCCCCCTGTAATATGCTGATGATTTGGCGGGCTAGTGGGACGCTGTTTTGACTGAGTACCACAATGGCAGGTGCAATCTTGATCATCATTTAATTTAATTAGATGTTTTATATTAAACCACAGATGGAAACAGATAATTTGGTGGTAATAAACCAGTTATCTATTCAGAACTGAGTTTATAAATTCACGCCATGAGCAGAACTTGTTGGTAAATTTATAATCGCTTTTTGGTGGGTATGACAATCATGGAAAAATAAGGTACTTGATTTGGATCAACTTCATCCAGAGGTATAATTCTTTGCTCTGCCATTGTTGCCCGCTCAATATATAATGCCCGTGATGCCAACCCTAACTGATGTAAAATATCTCGCACTTTGGTGAAATGGCGACCTAGTTTCATAATTGCAGCCGCATCAGTTGCTACCAAGTGTGTAACCAATTCTTCTGCTGGCATGGGGGCTGGGAGAACGGTCATAATATCGTTGTAATAAGTGAATGGTACACCCAAGGCTACAGGACAAGCCATGAGTGAGGAAACTCCCGGTACAACTTCCGTTTCGTACTCCTGACACAAACGTACATAAACATACATAAAGGAACCGTAAAAAAACGGGTCTCCTTCACATAGAACCACTACATCACGTCCTGCGGCTAGATGTTCGGCAATGGGTGCAACTTCTTGGTCATAAATAGCACTTGCTGTTTCTGGTTCCAAAGCACGGGGAAGGTGAAACAGCACCTCGATTTGATTACCGAGCAGATATTTGGAGACGATGGCTCGCGCTATGCTGTCTTTATCTACTGCTGACTGATAAGCTACCACAGGAGCAGTCTGTAATATTCTCAGTGCTTTTAATGTCAATAGTTCTGGATCACCAGGACCGACACCAATTCCATAGAGACGGCCTTTAGTTTGCATATTCATTCTTCCTTTGATGCCAGAGCATTAACTGCGGCGGCTGCCATCGCACTGCCACCACGCCGACCGTGTAAAGTTAAAAAGGGTACACCTTTGCTATTTTCTGCCAGTGCTGCTTTTGACTCTGCTGCACCGACGAATCCCACTGGAAAACCTAAAATAACCGCCGGTTTCAGCACTCCTTCTTGGAGCATTTCTAGGAGTCGAAATAATGCTGTAGGTGCATTACCAATTGCTACTACTGCCCCTTCTAAATGCAATCGCCACAATTCTACAGCAGCCGCAGATCTGGTATTACCTAAACGTTTAGCCAAAGCTGGTACTTCCACATCATAGAGGGTGCAAATAACTTTGTTGTTTGCAGGTAGTCTCTTCCTAGTAATACCTTCAGCAACCATTCGGCAATCACACAAAATCGGCGCACCTGCTGCTAGTGCGGCGCGTCCCACCTGCACCACGGTTGATGAATATCCCAATTCATTGACGATATCAATCATTCCACAGGCATGGATCATGCGTACAGCCACATTTGCTACATCTGGGGGCAGCACATCCAAATTAGCTTCTGATCTGATGATTGCAAAGGATTTACTGTAAATTTCGTTAGCGTCTCGGATGTAGTCAGGCATGGGAATATAGGAAATAGTAAATGGTAAGTGGGAACAGAAATAAACCTACTTTATCGGGAAGAATAACAGCTGCAATTGGTTAATCTCATATCGATTAACAAATTCTCCAAAGGATTCATCAGGATTTCGGCATTGAACTTTATACACTTGTAACATCTGCCCTAACAATACAGGGAGTTCGGCCACAGTTACATATTGATATAGTTGACGACCAAATTTTTGGTTGCTGTCACCTTCACCAACATAAATTTGATAGGCTGGTGAGCTTCCAGTTTCTGATTCTAGGCTGACACCAAGCAAGGTAATATCACTATTACTGTGGTGGGCGCAAGATTTTTCGCAGCCGCTAAAGTGAATATGAACAGGGTGATCCAGGCTAACATGAGTTGGCAAATATTTTGCCAATGCCAAAGCATCACCTTTAGTGTCGGTGGCGGAAGCTGCACAACCTTTATTACCAGAACAGGCAACCAATGCACTATTGATATTACTGGAGGAGAAATCTAATTTTAAAGCAGTGATTTCATTCTTAACATTGGCCAGGGAGCGCTGAGGAATGTCGGTGAGGAGTAAATTTTGCCAGGGGGTGAGCCTGAGAGTTCCACTACCGAATTCCGTTGCTAAATCAGCTAAACCCTTCATTTGCTTACTTTCTAGCCTACCTAAAGGTAGAACCACACCGATATAATATAAGCCTGGCTGACGCTGGGGATGAATCCCTATATGTCCATGGTGGGAGTTTAACCTTTGTTCTTGCAGGGGAGGGAAGAATTGTGAAGAACTCGTTGTATTGAACCGTGGATGGAGGGTGAATTTAAAAGGTAGACGTTGTTCAACTTCTTGAAGATAACTTTCACAACTTAAATGATTTAACAACTCACGCAAACGCAGCTTACGTCTACTGTTAATATCAGTATGTTCGAGATAAACATCAGCCAAGGCTGGCAAAACCTGCAAACATTCCTCCGGTGACAATACAACTCCCGTATCAATAGGTGGTTTTCCTTTGACACCAACGCTAAGATACAGACGAAAGTAAACTTGACTGTCAATTAAGACAGCAGCAAACATGATATCGTTCAGGCGATCGCACACGGAGACTGCACCACCACCATCAAAGCAAACACTAAATTTTGCCGATAGTCCTGATAGAGTGGGATGTGCGGCTATGTAATTGTCCCAATCTATAACAAAGGGACGGGTATCGATTAATTCTTGACAATCAACACCAGCAGTGGGGCTGGTCATAATATTACGAATGTGGTCAACGGCAAAATTCCGAGCACCGATACCTATACTTTGTAAATCCTGGAGAACTGTGGGATCCAGTCCCGAAGGTAGCTCGCGGATTTGAAGGTTAGCCCGATTGGTGACATCAACATAACCAGGTCCGTAATTCTCTGCTATATCTGCAATCCCACGACACTGTTTACTGGAAAGAATTCCACCTGGTATTCTGATGCGTGATAGTATCCCATCTTGGGCGGGTGTATCATAAAATAATCCAGGACATGAAGCAAAAACAGACAGCAAAACAGTAACTCCTTCCCTGTGCGACGCAGGTAGTAGATAGTAAATATGTCTTGAAGACACTGCTAAGGTTGGCATTCTGACTTGGCAGGTAAAAAGTGAATGTTGTTGTTTGCCTTACCATCACAGCTGCGGCACAGTCCCGGAATTTCACCGGAGTTTCCCAACTCTCAGCTTTAGTAATTTAACATGAACAGCCAGTCATCATAATAAATTTTATATTTTTCATCAAAATAAAAATATTTTCTTAAGTATAATTCACAGACGTTGACAAGTATTCCTAGAAATTCAAGATGATGGTCTAAATATTAAATCTACACCAATGATAGCTCAAGATTCAATATTTGCCATCATTAATATTTTTGAGGTAATCAGTTGGAAATAATTACAGAATTTGATTTTAGTCTGAAAAGATTTTAGAGATTTTGCGGACTAAGAGCGTGAAAAACTCTGTCTTACACCTACAGAATATGAAAACAAGCTAAAAAAATCAGGACTTACGGAACTGGCACAAAATTTCGCTGCATTAAAGGCATTTATAGTTTATCCTTAACTGGAATAAGTATATGAATTAATAGAAATTCTCACATCAAAGGAACTTAGCTAGGGGTTGCGGATATTTACAGTATATGACACAGAAATGGCTATCAGTTGTCGGTATTGGTGAAGATGGTTTGCAGGGTTTAAGTGCCATCGCTCGTTCTTTGTTCCACCGGGCAGAAGTGATCATAGGAGGCCATCGCCACTTAGCCATGTTACCCCCACATGACCAACGGGAGAAAATAACCTGGACATCACCTATTAGTACCTCAATAGCCGAAATTATCCATCGTCGAGGTCAATTAATCTGTGTATTAGCCAGTGGAGACCCGATGTGTTATGGTATCGGTGTCACCTTGACTCAACAAATTCCCCTAGAGGAAATCACGATTATCCCTGCACCTTCAACCTTTAGCCTCGCCTGTGCCAAGCTGGGATGGTCTTTAAGTGAGACAGAAACTTTGTCTTTGTGCGGTCGTCCAGCTTCTGTGTTTCAGAGTTATATCCATCCCAAGGCTAAGTTATTAATTTTGAGCGAGGGAAAAGATACTCCAGCAATTATCGCCGAAATGTTGACAAAACGCGGTTATAGTGGTAGCAAGATTACGGTTTTAGAACATCTCGGCGGCATTCATGAAAGAGTTGTGGAAGGTACAGCAGCATCTTGGAGTGAAATTGAAATTGCTGCTTTGAATGCGATCGCAGTGAATTGTGTTGCTGATTCTGGGACTATACCTTTACCGAGATTAGCAGGATTACCGGATCATGCCTATCATCATGATGGACAATTAACCAAGCAGGAAATTAGGGCGGTTACCTTAGCAAAGTTAGCGCCCACCCCAGGAGAACTACTTTGGGATGTGGGGGCGGGTTGCGGTTCAATTTCCATCGAATGGATGCGTACTCATCAACGTTGTCAGGCCATGGCAATTGAACAAAATTCCTCTAGACTGGGGTACATAGCAGACAACGCCGCAGCCTTAGGAACTCCCCACCTAAAAATTATTAGAGGTAAAGCACCAGCAATCTTGAAAAACTTACCGACACCTGATGCTATTTTCATCGGTGGAGGAGTCACAGCAGCTAATCTTTTTGATGTCTGTTGGACAGCATTGCGGCCAGGGGGGCGGTTAGTAGCTAATGTTGTCACCATAGAAGGTGAGCAAACTTTATTTCAATGGTATGAGCAGGTTGGTGGTAGTTTGACTCGTATTGCTATCCAAAGAGCAGAACCCATTGGCAAATTTTTGGGTTGGCGAGGTATGTCACCTGTGACTCAATGGATGGTGATCAAAAATTGAAACGCAAAAGAGCGGGGAGGAGTTAGTTTGATTAAAAAACTACATCTTCGTAATTTCCCATAGAAGCAACCATGTTCGCAACCTTAAGGTATAGACTTTGTTGCTGAGATTTGATTCTCAAGAAGGAAGTGAATAGCCTTGGCATTTATCTAGCATACAGAAGTAAAAAAGGAAAATGTACCTCTGGGAACACACTTGTTAAAGAGAAAACATGGGGTCGTGACCTGGTATTTTACTATAATTCGTTATGTATGAACTTTTTCAGACCGCCCTAGGCAGAGAAGAAAAAAACTGTCTAAGTGAATTTATTTTGGAATTAAGTGCTGCGGGCAAAAATTACCTTTTAAGAAATGAGATTTTACATACTTTTAATGAATACTGTCAGAAATCCCAAAAGCCTCCTTACTTTTATCACTCGTCTTCCATCGGCAGGTTAATTCATAACACCCACGAAATAATTTTAGAACAAAAAGGCACTTGGTTCGTTGTTCGCCCGAAGATTGCCAGCCAAGAAATATGGAGATTAAAAGCCGATTGCTCTCGATTTGAAGAGATGACACCCCAAAAGTGGTTGGATGTAAGCGATGGCCTTGTTAACCGCCACCAACCTCACATTCTGGAAATTGATTTTCAACCATTTTCGGAAAAATCGACGAGAATTAATGACCCCAGAAACATTGGTCAAGGTTTAGCTTTTCTAAATCGTTATTTATGTGAACAACTATCTAATGACGCAAATCATTGGCTAGAAATATTATTTCAAGCATTATATGAATTGACTTATGATAAAAAACCACTGCTCATTAGCGATGGCGCAAAGCCCAGGTCCGCAGGTAATAGCATTTCTTCTGGTATAGACCTAAGCCAGCAAATTAAACGAGCGCTGAAATTTTTGCATGAGCGACCTCCTGAAGAACCCTACGCCAATTTTCGCTCTGAATTGCAACAACTTGGTTTTGAACCAGGATGGGGTAACACCTGTGGGCGCATATCAGAAACCTTAGAACTTTTAGAACAACTCATTGACAGTCCCCAACCAGCTATTTTAGAAGCCTTTGTCGCCCGTGTCCCTGCTATTTTCCGCGTTGTACTCGTTTCCATACATGGCTGGGTTGGTCAACAAGATGTTTTAGGTAGAGATGAAACACTGGGTCAGGTGATTTATGTCCTCGAACAAGCCCGCAGTTTAGAAAATAAGCTCCAAGAAGAAATCAAACTTGCTGGTCTTGACTTATTAGGTATAAAGCCCCATGTAATCATTCTCACTCGGCTTATCCCTAACTGCGAAGGTACAGAGTGTAATTTAAAGTTAGAAAAAGTCCAAGATACTGAAAATGCTTGGATATTACGCGTTCCCTTTCGCGAATTCAATCCTGATATTACCAACAATTGGATTTCTAAATATGAAATTTGGCCTTATTTAGAAACCTTTGCTATGGATGCGGAAAAAGAACTATTAGCTCAATTCCAAGGTTGTCCGAATCTGATTGTTGGTAACTACAGCGATGGTAACTTAGTAGCTTCTCTACTTTCCCGCAGATTACAAATAACTCAGTGTAATATAGCCCATTCTTTAGAAAAACCTAAACATTTATTTAGTAATCTATATTGGCAAGACTTAGAAGACCATTATCACTTTTCGGCACAATTCACCGCCGATTTGATTAGCATGAATGCCGCGGACTTTATTATTACCTCATCTTATCAGGAAATTGTCGGCACACCAGACACAATAGGGCAGTACGAGTCCTACAAGTGTTTTACCATGCCTCAGCTATATCATGTAGTTGATGGCATTGATTTATTTAGCCCCAAATTCAACATGGTACCACCGGGAGTAAGTGAAAACGTCTTTTTTCCTTGCAGCGAAAAATATCGGCGAGATGGAGAATTTACCAGAAAAATTCACAATCTAATTTTTAACTGTACACAAAAGGAAATCCTAGGACATTTAGATAGTCCTGACAAGCGACCCATCCTGGCAGTTGCACCCATTACTTTCATCAAAAATTTGACTGGACTGGCTGAATGCTTCGGTAAAAATCAGCTATTACAGGAGCATTCTAACTTGATATTTTTAACTAGTAAACTGTATCCACATGAAGCGAAAAAACCAGAAGAAGCAGCGGAAATTCAAAGATTCCACGACATAATTAATCACTATAATCTCCATGGAAAGATTCGCTGTATTGGAATGCGCCTTCCCAGCCGTGACCTTGGGGAAGCCTACAGAGTAATTGCCGATGCTAGGGGAATTTATGTCCACTTTGCCCGCTTTGAGGCCTTTGGTCGGAGCATTTTGGAAGCAATGATTTCCGGCTTGCCAACTTTCGTTACTAAATTTGGCGGTGCTTTAGAAATTATTGATGAGCTAGAAAATGGATTTCATATTAATCCTACAGACTTAGAGGGAACGGCGCATAAAATTTTACATTTCATTACTAAATGTGATAGTCAGCCGCAATATTGGGAAGAAGTTTCCCAGGCAATGATCCAAAGAATTATGAATAAATATAATTGGCAGCTAAACACGAGTCAAGTACTATTGCTGGCTAAAATATTTAGCTTCTGGAACTTTGCATTGCCGGAAAACAAGGCAGCCAAACATCGCTATATTGAAATGTTATTTTACTTAATTTTTAAATCTAGAGCCGAAAAAATTTTAGAACAACATATGCAGTATTATGTTGCCATAAAAAGTTAAAACATTTTTATAGCTAATTGGGAATTTAACATAGAGATTGACCATGAACAAAAAAAGTCCCAATCACCATTTCATCTATACAGACTCCATACTGATTGAAACTGAACTTGACCCTGATCAGTTGCATTCAAAAGAAACCGTCTTCACCATCGGCAACGGATACTTGGGAACAAGGGGTACTTTTGAGGAAGGCTATATTCGTGCACTGCCGGCTACTTTCATTCACGGTGTCTATGATGATGTCCCTATAGTTTATACAGAACTAGCCAATTGCCCCGATTGGTTACCATTGGCATTAAGTTTCAATGGTCATCACTTTCGTTGCGATTACGGAGAAATATTGGGCTATGAGAGACAACTAGACTTGCGTCAAGGTCTTCTTAGCCGTTCCGTGCGTTGGCGCAGCCCCGGTGGCAAAACCATAGACATTTACTTTGAACGCTTTGCCAGTTTAGCTGACCAGCATATATTAGGGTTGCGCTGTCAGATAACGCCGGTAGATTTTGATGGGACAATTGAAATTCAGGCTAGTATTAACGGCTATCCAGAGAACCAAGGTTTTAATCATTGGGAAGCAATTGACCAGGGTAAAACGGAACAAGGAATTTGGTTACACAGCCGAACTCGGGGATCCCGGATTGATATTGGCATGGCAGCAAGGATGGTAATATCGGGAGTAAAAACAGCCTTAGAAGCGCATACTGCTCCTGGCTACCCCACCTTAAATGCAACTTTTGTCGCTACACCACAGCAGACAGTAACAGTAGAGAAAATTGTTACGGTTTTTACCTCACGGGATACTTTGCAACCAGTGGCAGCAGCTCAAGAAAAACTCGCCTATTTACCAGATTACAGTGCCTTGCTTGAAGCCAGCACTCAAGTATGGGATAAAGTTTGGCAGTACAGTGATATCTTGATTGAGGGGGATAGTAAAGCCGCTTTTGCTGTTCGCTACAATCTTTTTCAGCTGCTAATTGCCGCTCCAAGGCATGATGAGAAAGTCAGCATTCCTGCTAAAACTCTTTCGGGTTTTGGGTATCGTGGTCATGTTTTTTGGGATACAGAAATTTTTATTCTGCCCTTTTTTACCTTCACCCAACCTGCTCTAGCACGTAATTTACTGACTTACCGCTATCACACCTTAAGTGGAGCGCGACGCAAGGCATGGCATTATGGGTATAAGGGGGCGATGTATGCTTGGGAAAGTGCTGTAACAGGTGATGAAGTCACACCACGTTGGTCACTCCCCAGCGATTTTTACGGTGAAGATATCCGGATTTGGTGTCGTGATCACGAAATCCACATCAGTTCAGACATTTCCTATGCCGTCTGGTACTACTGGCAAGCAACTGCTGATGATGAATGGATGCAAAAGTTCGGTGTAGAGATTATTTTAGATACCGCCATCTTTTGGGGTAGTCGAGTTGAATTTAATTTTGAGGAAAATCGTTATGAAATTCGTGGGGTGATAGGAGCAGATGAGTATCACGAATTCGTACACAATAACAGCTTTACAAACCGGATGGTGCAATGGCATTTAGAAAAAGCCATCATAGTTGATGATTGGTTACGTCAAAGCTTCCCAGAACGAGCTAAGGAATTAGAAGATAAACTACAACTCACCCCGGAAACAAAAAGCCACTGGGAAGATATCGCCGCTAAACTCTGGATTCCTCACCACACCTCAACGGGATTAATTGAGCAATTCGAGGGATTTTTCCAATTGCAAGATGTTAATTTAAACGACTATGAACCACGCACGCGCTCGATGCAAGCCATTTTGGGCATCGAAGAAACCAACAAATTGCAGGTACTCAAGCAGCCAGATGTATTGATGCTGTTGTATTTGATGCGGGAATCAGCAGATTTTCCCTACAATCAAAAATCATTAGAAGCCAATTGGGACTACTACGCACCCCGCACAGATATTACTTATGGTTCATCTCTAGGACCGGCAATTCATGCAATTTTAGCTTCAGATTTAGGCAAATCGGCAGAAGCTTATGAACGTTTTATACAAGCAGCAATGGTGGATCTCGAAGACAGGCGAGGTAACACCGCCGAAGGTATTCACGGGGCTAATGCTGGTGGGATTTGGCAAGCTGTGATTTTTGGTTTTGCTGGTATTCAATTGACGCAAAGTCAACCCACTGCCAATCCCCACTTACCCCAGGGGTGGACACGCCTGAAGTTTAAACTGCACTGGCGCGGTGAATGGCATGATTTTGATCTCCGTCCCAAACAAATTACCCAGAAGAAGAGCGACAAGGAATTTCTTTTATTTTCTCCTTCATCTTTCCAAACATCCTCTAACATCCGAGGGGTAATCTTTGACCTCGATGGTGTGTTAACAGATACAGCAGAATATCACTATCAAGCTTGGCAGAAACTAGCAGATGAAGAGGGTATAGAGTTTAATCGGCAAGCTAATGAAGCTTTACGGGGTATATCTCGTCGGGCTTCCCTGATGCTGATTATTAAGAATAAAAAATATTCTGAAGCAGAAATTCAGGAGATGTTAGAGCGTAAAAATAGATACTACGTGGAAATGATATCCAACATTACACCCCAGGATGTGTTACCAGGTGCGATGGCTTTACTGGATGAGTTAAGAGCAAATAACATTAAAATCGCCATTGGTTCAGCCAGCAAAAATGTGCAGATGGTTGTAGAACGGTTGGGAATTGCTGATAAAGTTGATGCCATGGCAGATGGTTATAGTACACCACAAGCAAAGCCTGCACCGGACATCTTCCTGTGTGCAGCGGACAAACTAGGACTTCCACCAAAGCAATGTGTGGTGATTGAAGATGCTGCTGCGGGGGTAGAAGCTGCTCTAGCCGCTGGTATGTGGGCAATAGGCTTAGGACCATCGGAACGAGTGGGTGCGGCTCATATTGTTTTGCCTAGCCTAGCAGGTGTGAGGTGGCTAGAGTTGCAAGACCAATTGAGAGAAACTGATCCACAAAAACAATAAATTGACAAGTTTTTTCCAGGATAAGATTTTATATCTATTCAATTAAAAATATTCCTGAGCAAGCAATTAAGTATATCTTGGATACATTTACCAAAATTTTCAGCTTCACGGATGATGACCATCCAGCAACAGAGGTTCAACCTTTTGAAGGCTATCCTCTTGGCCACAGAAATAATTGAAATCATAGTTAAACATTGTTTTAACCAAGTTTATCGAGTTATCAACAATGTTAAACATTGAAGTCAGGCAAATTTTCTTGCTTCTCAGAGTTACTCTGGGTTGAGAAAAGTTTTTATTTGATAAATGTTGATTTAATAGCATCACCAGCTTCCTTAATTTTCTGCACAATCGGTTCTTGATTATGCAAAAACATACGCGCACAATTGCGTCCTGGAATTCCAGAAATTGAACCACCAGGATGAGTTCCGGCACCAGTAAGATATAAATTCTGAATGGGGGTTTGATAATTAGCTAATTCTGGCAACGGACGAAAACAAAGCATCTGTTCTAAACTCATGTCGATATGGTAGTAGTTACCCTTGTAAGATCCGAGACGTTCTGCTAATTCAGGGGGGCTTTCCACATAACTGGCAATGATTGAATGTTTGAGGTTGGGGGAATACTGAGCCAGTTTATCAATTACTCTGTCTGCAACTTTGTGTTTTAGTTCATCTGTCCAACCAGTACCTTTTAACCCTGTACCTTCTGCACCTGCAATTTGATAAGGGGCAAAAAACTCTATCCAGAGTGTATGCTTTCCTGGTGGTGCCATTGAAGAGTCTAGAGCTGTAGGCATCACGAGATACATGGAGGGGTTTTCGTCAGGAATTTTGCCAAAAGTAATTTGACTATGAGCTTGTTCCACGTGGTTGACAGAATCTGCAATCAGAACCGAACCCATGAGATAATTATCTTGGTGGTTGTGATGTATAAAATGCAATGGTGCGGATAAAGCGCAATCAATTTTGAGGATGGTTTCATTGTTGTTCACAATGCGACGATGTAATCTTGCCCGCAAATTCCCATCAGCACTATCTACATCGCCAGGATCCACTAGTTGCAGAAATAAGCGTTTGGCATCAATACTTGAGATTACCCCTTTTTTGGCTCGATATTCTTGACCACCAGTTACGCACACACCCACAGCTTTACCATTATCTACCAAAACTTTTTCTACTTTTTGTTCGGTGAGGATAACACCACGTTTATGAGTTACCAATTTTACCAAAGCTGCAATTAGTGCGCCACTACCGCCACGGGGTCTAGCCATCCCAGGATGATGACGCAACATCATCATCATTGCCCCAAAGGACATGGCTTTTTGGGAGGGAGGAGAACTGAGTTCTGCTGAGAGTCTGGCTAAAGGCGCTTTGACAAACTCAGAATCAAAATACTCGTTAATATTATCTATGGCGCTAGTAAGTAAGGTACGCAGTAAATCAAGGGTTGTATAAGATCCCCCCAACATGGAAAACAAGTCTTGCAGATGAGTCAGATTATAATTGCCAGCGATATCAACAATTGATTTGGGTGCTGCATTGAAGTAGGGAGTCACTGCTTGGATGAAACGTTGCCAAAAGTCAGCATATTCAGCGTACTTTTGAGCATCACGTTCACTATAACGGGCAATTTCCGCACAAGTCTTTTCTATAGATTTATGAGCTAAAAAATACTTACCATCAGGATGGGGGCAAAAGACCACGGGATCGCAATTCAGGTATTCTAAACCGTACTTATACAGTTCTAATTCTTGGATGACAGGCCCTAGGAAAATAAACAGATGGTTAATAGCGCAAGGGTTAAATTTAAAACCAGGTGCTTGATTAGGCATTAGTTCTTCAGTTGTGGAACCACCACCGGGGAGCCATCGCCTTTCCAATAACAAGACGCTATAACCAGCTTTCAGCAGGTAGCCAGCGCAAACTAACCCATTATGACCAGCGCCAATAATTACAACATCATAGGCTTCCATAACTACATCTAGGGAAGTAAAGTATATTTCCTGATGTTAGAAGCTACCGTAATGATCTAAATCTTTCGTGGGTTATATGATTTTTTTCTTGATAAAGAGATTTAAACCAATGCTTTTAGCAGGGCCTGTAGTTTCAGCTGCACCTCGGCAAACTCTTTATCAGGATCAGAACCCGCGACGATACCAGCACCAGCATACAGTCTAGCGCGATTGCCATCTATTAATGCTGAACGAATACCAACTATAAACTCGCAGTTACCGCTAGCATCTATCCAACCCAAAGGCGCAGCATATAACCCCCTCTCAAAGGTTTCGTAACGACGAATTTCTGCACAAGCAAAATCTCGAGTTGCACCGGCAACGGCTGGGGTAGGATGGAGTTGAGAGACTATCTTTAACGGGTGGATGTTGCCAGGAACCATGGCAGTAATTGGTGTCCATAAATGCTGAATGTTAGATAATTGTCTCAGGCGCGGTGCTAATACCTGGGGTAACAAACCTAGCTTGGTTAGACGTTGAGTAATGAAATCAATTACCAGAGAATGTTCGTGTCTTTCTTTTATACTATTTAATAAGCGATTGGCATGAGCAGCATCTTCTGCAGGTGTTTTACCTCTGGGTGCGGAACCGGCTAAAGCATCAGAGACTAAGTTTTGATTGTGAATACTAATTAATCGTTCTGGACTGGCACCAATAAAGTTTTGCCCTTTACCATTGCTGGTAGAAAAAATATAACAATTCGGATGTATTTGGCGGAGATTGTTTAATGATTGAAATAAATTAAAAAATTTGCTTGACCTCACATCTAAGGCATTTGCTAGCACAATTTTACTTAAATAGCTAGAACGAATTTTTTCTACAGCAGATCCAACTGCAAATTTAAAATCTTCACCATTAGTTACAGATTGTTTGCTAAATTTGGTTGGTAACTTTTCCAAATTTGGAGAAGAATATTCTATGGACTGAATTTGTGAAATTTTCTCATGCAACTCCTGGAGGATATTTTCCAGGTTTACACTGGGTTTGATAATTATATTGTTAACTAATATGCAGTGTTTATTTTTGACGGCTATTTGCCAACGAGGGAGAAAAATTGTAGCAGATGGAAATGGATAATCTATTTGGGAATTTTGATCAAAAAAGCTGAAATAACAAAAAAAGTGAGGTCCGGCGAAACTTGTCTCAGTTGTACCAAAGTTTATTATCTTTTTTTGACAAGATTTGATAAAATCTTCAGCTTCATTAAAACGCTCTTTTCCATCAATTTCTAACTTTGCTACAGTATCAATGGCTGCAATCGCTTCTCCTTTACCCTGATTCTCAAAGTAACAATTTATTTCATTTGGTTGCGTAAGTTTATTTAATATAAGTAAGGGATCTACCCAGTCAATAGCAAGGGAAATACTGACAATGTGCCGAGAATTATTCTTAAGGCAATTTTCCTGAAGGTTTAACAGAAAATAGTATAGTTCTTTGTGGTGGACAAAGAAGTTGCTGCGACATGGTAAAACTGTCATGGATCTAGCAATAGTAAAGTTTTTTTAAGTTAACTTTCTAAAGTGTTATTAAACGTGGTCGTATTTCTACAGGTAACACATTCAGTTGCCACTTCACCAGAGTATGGTTTGCTTTATTTATGGTGCTCCCAGAGGCTGAACAGATATGCCTAGTTTTGCTTTGCAGCTAAGACAATTTACTAACGAGAGGTTAGATAGTAGAGGATGGCGTAAATAGCACAAACATTTCCAGTGGAGCAAAAGGCTATTATATGAGCTTTTTGACTTTTGACTGCCCCCCAGGACTGGTGGTGTCTCTCGAAACTGTAAAATTTTATGTATAAGTAAAGTTACTGTAATCTCATTAATTACGACTGATGACTACAAAGCAGGTTGCAAATCCTAAAATTAAATTATGGATAGCGGCAATTAAACCGCCTATGTACAGTGTTGCTATCATGCCCATTTGGGTAGGAACAGCAGTAGCTTTTGCAGAAACAAGGAATTTTAACTTAGGAATATTTTCTACTTTTATAGCTGCGGCAATTTTAATTTTAGCTTGGGAAAATATTAGTAATGATGTCTTTGATTCAGAAACAGGAATTGACAAAAATAAACATCATTCTTTAGTGAATTTAACAGGGAATAAGCTATTAATATTTTGGTTAGGAAACTTGTGTTTAGCTGCGGGCTTATTGGGAATAATCGCCATTGGTATTTGGCAAAATGACCCCACTGTCATCGGTTTAATTTTGCTGTGCTGCCTATTGGGTTACACGTACCAAGGGCCTCCTTTTCGCTTAGGATATCAGGGGTTAGGGGAAATTATTTGTTTTTTTGCCTTTGGCCCTTTGGCGATGGCAGCAGGATATTACAGCCAAACTCAAAGTTGGTCAACCACTAGTTTGGCAGCCTCGGTGATTGTGGGCATTGCCACCAGCCTAATTTTATTTTGTTCACATTTTCACCAAGTTAAGGATGACATAGCTGCCGGCAAGCGATCGCCTGTTGTCCGTTTGGGTACGGCAAAAGCAGCCCAAGTCCTCTATTGGTTTACTGGGAGTATTTATCCCCTGATTTTGCTATTTGTTTTGTGGGGAATTTTCCCAGTTTGGACTTTAATGAGTTGGCTGAGTTTACCCTATGCTTTCCAGTTATGTCGCCATGTTCAACAAAATCATCATCTACCGGAAAAGGTAAGTAATTGCAAGTTTATTGCGGTTAATTTACATTTTTTCTGTTGTTTGCTCTTGGGTTTAGGGTTTATTTTCGTGGGTGGATAAGATTGAGTGGCAAAGAGTCAGCGATGAAAGGTTATCGGTTTGATTTTTGTCCTTATGAGCGGCGGTTTTTGCAACCACTGGTTACTCGTCACGGAACCTGGCATACCCGTGAGGGTATAATTATTCGTCTCGGTGATGCAAAGGGTAAGTGTGGGTGGGGAGAAATTGCTCCCATGAGTTGGTTTGGTTCGGAAACTCTAGAACAGGCTTTAAATTTTTGTGACCAATTACCAACAGAAATTACGGAAGAAATTATTTTTTCTATCCCCGATCATTTACCTGCTTCTCAATTTGGTTTTGAATCGGCGTTGGTAGCGGTGGGAATTGCTGGATACAAGAGATATTCTTCTCCTCTAACCCACGGCAAATTGCTGACATATAGTGGGTTATTACCAGCTGGAGAGGCAGCGTTAAATCAATGGGAAACCCTGTGGAAGCAGGGATATCGCACGTTTAAATGGAAGATTGGGGTGAATGCAATTGCTCAAGAGCTAGAAATTTTTGACTTATTGACGCGTACTTTACCCACTAGTGCCAAATTGCGATTAGATGCCAATGGTGGACTTAGCTACCAAGAGGCTAACCGATGGCTGGAGATTTGTGAGCATATTCAAGCAAATGTTGAATTTATTGAACAACCATTGCCTGTGGAACAATTTTCGGGAATGTTGAAATTGAGTGCTGATTTTAAGACTGCCATAGCCTTAGATGAATCTGTAGCTACCTTCAAGCAACTTGAGCAGTGCTTTCAACAAGGTTGGCGAGGCATTTTTGTCATTAAACCAGGGATAGCAGGTTCACCCTTTCGTCTGCGGCAATTTTGCCAAAGCCATAAAATTGATGTGGTGTTTTCCTCGGTATTTGAAACGGCAATTGGTAAACAAGCAGCACTCCAACTAGCAGCAGAATTATCTCGAGGAAACAGGGCTGTTGGTTTTGGCATCAACCATTTTTTAGAAAACCCAGAGGAAAATTTATTTAAATGTCCATAGAACAACCTATAGTTTATTTACATAAACTTGCTGCCAGTGATTTTATCATTGGTGACCACAATCATCAATTTCAGCACATAGCTTCTCAATTATATTTAGAACTAAAGCAGAAATTAGCTTTTGGAAATATTCCCAAAATCATCATAGCTGAACGTGAACCAGTGCGATTTCTCGCAGGGTTTATAGCCGCTTGTGCAGCTAGTTGTCCAATCTTTCTATGTAACCCTGACTGGAAAAAACAAGAATGGCAACAAGTTTTAGAATTAGTACAGCCTGATATCATTTGGGGGCTGGGAGAACAAGAAATAAAAATCTCCAACCATTACCTACCTTCGCCTCAATCTTTGATTATGATTCCCACAGGTGGTTCATCGGGAAAGATTAAATTTGCCATGCATACATGGGAAACTCTAATAGCATCTGTAGGAGGTTTTACAGAATATTTTCAGGTAAAGGCAGTGAATTCCTTTTGTGTTTTACCGCTATACCATGTTAGTGGTTTGATGCAATTTATGCGTTCCTTCACTACTGGGGGTAAATTGGCTGTCGTACCATTTAAGGATTTAGTATCTAGTCAAGAATATCATATTGAAACTGCCAATTTTTTTATATCTTTAGTACCCACACAATTACAACGCTTACTAGAAAAGCCAGAATTAACAGAGTGGCTATGCCTATTCAAAACTGTACTTTTAGGGGGTGGGCCAGGGTGGTATGAACTGTTAGCAAAAGCGAGATTTCACTGTATTCGTTTAGCACCAACTTATGGGATGACAGAAACAGCGTCTCAAATTGCTGCACTTAAACCCGATGATTTTTTGAATGGTAAAATTAACAGTGGTCAAATTTTGCCACATGCACAGGTAAATATTCGCAATCAACAAGGTGAAATTTTAAATAGCAATCAAACTGGAAATATAACTATTCAGGGGCAATCATTAGCCCTTGGATACTATCCGCAAACTTGGAAAAATGAAAATTATTTACAAGTAGATGACCTAGGATTTTTAGATTCACAAGGTTATTTAAACATTGTGGGACGTAGCAGCGACAAAATTATCACCGGCGGAGAAAACATCTACCCAACGGAAATTGAAGCAGCAATTAGATCAACTGAAATGGTAATTGATGTTTGTGTTATCGGCTTACCAGATCAACAATGGGGAGAAGCAGTGACAGCTATTTATGTTCCTAAACATCCGCAGAATTGCCACTTAAAACTGCAAGCAGAACTCAAGGAAAAACTCAGCAAATTCAAAATTCCCAAACGCTGGATTTCTGTAACCAAATTACCGCGAAATTCCCAAGGAAAAATCAACCGCCAACAACTGCAAAAAATAGCCACAGAATATCTACAAAATCTCTCTTAACTTTCTTCTCTCCTCCCCCTGTGATTCTCGGCGGTTCGTCTCTAACCACTGGATCATCTCATCAGATAAATTCTGCTTACTTCGACTAATTGCATCAATACAAGCATGTCTAGTAACAGCCTTAGCAACTAGGACATCTTGAACTATGATTTCATAAATAACTTCAAACTTATTCACACTTAGTTTGTGAGGAATTAAACTAATTTCCAATTTGTCCCCACAGAACAAAGGACGGAAAAAGTCCACATTGGCATGAATAATAGGAAAGGCCACAGATGGATGAGTAAAAAAAGATTTGAGATGAATACCCGATGCTTCTAGAGATGCTTCGTAAGCTTCATGACAAATACATAAAACATTAGCAAAATAAATTACTCCAGCAGCATCTGTATCTTGAAGACGAATGGCGCGATTATAAGTAAAGGACATTATTTAATAATTGGTAATTAGAAAAGCTACCTTACAAAGAAGTATTAAATTAATGGTACACAAATGCGAGCAGGATGCCTACCCCACAGGAGTTTTACCATTAATATCTGTAACTGATCTACCTGGAAACTGCTACATATCAATTTCCTATGCTAGCTTGTTTTGTACTGCCATTCAAACCTCTAACCTATGTTAATTAGGAATGATGTTAGGGAAGCTACTCTGAAAGAGAGATTATTTCAAAGGTTGGTATATATCCTCAGAACTGGGGTTGAGGTAAGGACGTTGCAAATCAATCAAATGTTTGGCAAAATGTTTGTCAATAACTTTCATGCGTTCCTCCATTGCATTTTTACCTTTTTGCCAAGCTTCCAACAAGGCATTTGCAACAATTTGACAACGGTTCATCCCAAAAGTTTCCTGTGCGACAAATTTTTGGGTTGGTTCTTCGGCTAAACTTAGTCCTGGTGCTAGAAACTTGGTAAATAAAGGTGTTTCAGCTTGGAAATGAGATTGATACTCTGTATAAATAGCTTGAAGAATTTTGCGAATTGCTGGATAGTCCTGGCATTCAAAATATAGTATCCCTGAATCATAGCGTCGGTATGCCGCAGGATTATAAAGAACCTGGAAAGTAAACGCAATATTAGATGCGTTGAGTTGCTGGGTCAGTCGATTCATGCAAGCGATCGCACCAGATGAAGTGAAGTTAAAATAGATCCTTACCGTGCCCAAATCCGCATCTGGATTACCTTGCTTTCCTTGTCCTACGTTACTTACTGCTAAGTAA
Organism: Nostoc sp. RI_552; assembly: GCA_016124525.1. Classification (GTDB taxonomy): domain Bacteria; phylum Cyanobacteriota; class Cyanobacteriia; order Cyanobacteriales; family Nostocaceae; genus Umezakia; species Umezakia ovalisporum. Next base: position 21,531 of record WGNO01000065.1, read on the forward strand.
CAGCCCTTTTGTAATCGATTTTTAGGCATCCAAATAGCCACTGATTCCCCCACCTTGGCAGATTTTTCATTGGATTTGAGATGACAGTCTGGTTCTACATATACTGTCAAACCCCCTTTAGTTACTGCCATACTACCATCCGGTTCGAGACTCAAAACCTGCCAATTTGGGTCAAAATAACCTTTACCGTGATTGCTAGTTTGTAGTTGTTCGTAAAATTCCCAATCAACATCTAAAATAGAATAAGTTTCTAAATGTTGATGTCGCCAGCAATTAGCCGTGGGGATATTAACTGCCAAAGTGCTCTGTAGAGAACCATTATAATAGATGCCGTAAAGGAAATTTCGCAGCAATAAAGTCAGATATTTATGCTGTAAATCCGCAGAGTTTTGTTGAAATCTGTCTGCTACTTTATTGGGTAGCGCAAAAGGTTGATAATGGGGATGGTAAATACAAAAATTCGACTGAATCTCAATATTACTAGCAATATCAACCAAGGTAGTGAGCAATGAATTGGTAGAAGAATCTAGCATTAATTAAACCAGTAAAAATTAAACAAACACCGTGGCAATGGCTTCAACTAGTTAACAACCCCGCAGGCGGGTTTTTTCGTAATAAAGAGGAATCAATTGCTGCTCTTTTTCTCCCTGGGGAAGTTTAGGTGTTTTTGCCAAAGGGTTGAGAATTTGTGACTGAGAAACCCCGAAAATACTTAATGCAGAATGTTCGGGCATGGTGAGGAGATTTTTAGCAACCTGAAGCATATAAATGCTAGTGTTGCCAAAGTATTTACGATACTTCATCGTTTCTTGAATTTGATTAATTAGCCCCAATCCCGTGAATTGGATAACTCTGGCAAGAAAGTCACTCCTGTACTCCAAAATAATGGGAAAGGCTTTGAGATAAGCGCGAGTTAACCCCAGTAACGAAGGTTGCAGCACCTCTAAAGGTGTCATGGCTAAATGCAGAGATTCTTCTAACTCTATGGCGGGATCTACTACTAAACTGCAAAGCCAAATTCCTAAATAATCGGCGATGAGATTACCCAAATCAAAGGCGGGATCTCCCCAACCACAAGCTTCCCAATCAATCAGTCTCACTAAGCAATTATCTAGGTGATCCCAACGAGAATGAATTAAAATATTATTTAATTTCAGGTCGTTGTGAGTTAAGCAGCAAGGTTGCCATTCATAAGCCAAATCAGCGATCGCTGATTCTAAACTCTCATAACGTTGATAGAGAAGGTAAAACTTTAGCGCCTCAGTGGGAATTCTACCGAATATTTCTGCGCTAATAGAATCTACCCCTTGGGCTGGATTGTAAAAACTATAGCGAAACTGTCCTTGAGGGGCACTACACATAAAGCTACGATATTCTCGGTGCTCAAAGGTAGCACGATGTAGTCCTGCTAATGTAGTACCAATGGCAGTAGCAATTTCTAGGGGGTAAATATCGTTGTAGCGGTAAAATTCACCTAATTCCGAATATTCACTTAAGTAACTACGGACGAGGATAGAATTTTCTTCGTCAAAATGTAGTAATAATGGTGCGATTTCGGCAATATTCCCTAAAACCGGAAACTGTTGTAGCAATTTTTGAAACAACCACTCATTAAAAAAGTCATGCCAAGTTTCATCAGTATGACGTTTTTGTTTAACCAGCAGTTTTTGATTACTTCCTAGACTTACTAGTAAATTGAAATTGTGCTGGCTACTTTTTAGCAAGTGATATTTGCTTGATGCTCCATCTTCTGAGCAACACATACCTGTTTCTTGCAGATACTCGATAACGTTGTGAGAAGACAGTGGTAATAACATGTATTATGTCCTATTCCGTAAAATTATTGATAAAATTACTATTAATCGAGATAAATTTAGCTGTAGCAGTTTCGGTAGACAGCAACAGTTGCTCCAATATATTAATATCCCATCTGTTAGATTAAAACTTGCCATTATGGCAATATAACTTGGATTTTTACTTTAGATTATGCTGATAAACACTAAAAAATCTTGAAATTTATCTACCAAAAAACTGTCAAAAAAAACTACCTGGGGAGGGATATTATCCGATATAAGCATTTCTTCTTCACTGAGGATTTTTACTTTTACTGATACGATGTTGCTAAATGTAGTATGAGCAACAATTCATGTCATTTTCAGTGCATCTGACCATTGACTAATTAGTATTCGCTACGGGTAAAGCAAAATCAATGATTGCTCAACATGGGAAAAATTATATACAGCCTTATTTTTATTTATCATCACCAACTTCAAAAAACCGGATATTTTCCGCAGTCAGTAATTATTTTTTTGAAATATTAATAAGATATGCTGGATGAATGATATTGATGTTACATTTTTCACTACAACAAGCCCAGGAAGGAAAAAGTGAAATGAACGAGGACACACTGGAACTGTGGTTGATTCCATGTTTTGTGTTGTGACAAAACGAATAAAATTTAGTGTAAATGTGCTGTAAAAATAATGAAAAATAGTAGAAATATCTCCGTAAAAACTGTATGAGATAATTATCACCTACCGAAATTTTCATTTTGCTGTCAGGGTCTGTAGACGATTGACCATATACATTTAGCTAAACTACCAAGTTAATTATGCCAAAAGCCAGTAGTTCATCCTATAGCCATAGCCAAGTGCAATTCCTCCAATGTCAAGCAGCATCACTTTTACTCTACCAATCTGTCCTGGAAAGCGAAGTGGGGATGGCATTTCTTGACCTGTTGCAAGCTATACGTTACACTGATGCCGATGCACGAAGTTGCCTCAAAGCTTATGGTAATTATTTTTATGCCTTGACCGCTGGAGAGCAAAATTGGGAGGATTACCTAATTAGTCAAATTCTCGTCTCTGAGAATCCTTTTAGTAAGCTGGCTCAACAGCAAGATTTTGAGAACTTACCCCGTGCTTTAGTAGCCGCAGTAGAGCATGATTTACAGGTATTGCAGAATCTTTATGAGTGTAGCAGTGCTTCTTTGAGCGAGTGGGTACAAACAGTAGCCCATTTGCCCATTTCGCCTGTTGTCTGGTACAGAGAAGCAAATATCAGCATACAGACAAAATTAATAGTGTTGCTACAAAATTTAGATAATTGGGCTGATGCTGTCAAAGATTTAGCAGCTTATTATCGACAGTTCGGTACGGGCTTATTTGCAAAATATCATGCTTTGCGCTGGCAAGAAGGTAAGTTTGTCGGCATCAAGTATCCTGATAGGATTAGGCTAAGTAGTTTAGTGGGTTACGAGTCTCAACAAAAAACTTTGATCAAAAATACAGAGTTCTTATTATCAGGAGGGGTAGCACTGCATGTATTACTTTACGGTAGTCGGGGATCGGGAAAATCTTCTTTGGTAAAAGCTTTGTTAAATGAGTATGGCCAGCGCCATCTCCGCTTGCTGGAAGTGGCAAAATCTGACTTGCATGACTTACCAAAAATAATCGAACATCTGCGGGGAGTACCACAGAAATTTATTATCTTTGTGGATGACCTTTCCTTTGAAGAAGATGATGATGCTTTTAAAGCACTTAAGGTCGTTTTAGAAGGGAATTTAACCGCACGTCCACAAAATGTAGTTGTATATGCTACTTCTAATCGCCGACACTTGATTCGCGAGTATTTTGTAGATAGACCAACTCCCAAAGATAAAGACGAAATCCATGCTTGGGATACAATGCAGGAAAAGCTGTCATTTAGCGATCGCTTTGGTATCACCCTGACTTTTGAACCAGCAGATCAGGATACTTACTTAAAAATTGTTCAACATCTGGCAACAGAGGCAAAGCTGAATCTTACCCCGGAAAATTTAGAATATCAAGCATTACAATGGGCAACGCGTCACAATGGTCGTTGTGGACGTACAGCACGGCAGTTTATTGATTTTTTTCGTACAGATTTAGAACAATCTCAGCCAAATACACAGTAATGGGATATCTAATACAATAGTAAGTCAGAAAACAAGCATTTAAAATCGATGATTAGTCTTTCCTATAAACTTTGTTACTTTTGCCTTGTGCCTAGGGATACTGGCTACAAAATTAATTAGCTGGTAACTAAAATCAATTTTTATATCCATATAAATACTTAAAGGTGGCTATTTAGTAGTGATCTGTAGTAATGGCATTAACAAGTACCTATTTTAACAATTCAACTGCGCTAAAAAAAACAATATGCAATCAGCAATGATCAGCAATCGATATATTCTAGGCATAGTTGCCTTTAGTGTGAGTTTTGGCATTAGTCTCGTTCCTAACTGGGATTTGAATCAAGCCTTAATTACAGGTATAGTCACTACACTTGCTACCTATACAGCAGCATTATTTATAGATAAGCGCCAAAGCAATTATGAAATGCTGATTTTAATTTCCCACCGCAAGCGAATTAGAGAAATGGAGGAACTTAAATATCGGATTTTCCGAGAAATTAACCAAATAGAAGAACATCGTAACTTATTATACGCAGAGTCGAAAAAACTAGAAAATCAAATAATAGATTCTCGGAATCAAAGAGATAGTATACATCGAGATTTAGGAATATTTGCTGGACAAAAAAAGCAGTTAGAAACTGAAAGTATTCACCTAACTGCTGAAATAAAAAACCTCGAACAAAGTAAAGCAGAACTGCATCAAGCTTTTTCTATTCTGACAACAGAAAAACGTCGCCTCGAGTTGAACTGTAATACTTATCGTGCTGAAATTGTGCAGATACAAAATCAAATTAGTGAACTTCAGCAAGAAAAACAAGAACTTCAGAGCAATGTCAGTTTGCTAGGTAGACTCAAACCACAATTAGAGGAAAAAATGTATGAACTGCGTATGGAAAACCAAGTACTAGAAACACATAATAAGCAGCAAAAAAATGAACGGGATAATTTAGCAAAAAATCTCAATTACCTAGGAAATAAAATAATAGAAAAACAATCAGAATTACAGGAAATAGAAACACAAGTATCATTGTTGCAACCAGAACGAGACTTGTTACAGAGCCAAGTTTGGGAATTACTCCAACAAACAGAAACATACAATCAAAAAGTCTCCCTTGAAAACTTCAATGAAAGTGCAAATGATTTGTTTCCTTGTGCAGAAATAATTGATTCCTCGGATTCAACAGATACATCTAATATTTTACCTGAAGAATGGAACCAATTCTTAGAACTACTACCTAACCATGAAATTAAGGTGCTGAAAGCCATACTAGAACAAGATAGTCCCCGGCAAATTATTAAGCAAATTGCTGAAGAAAAAATTACCATGCCCAGTCTATTAATTGATTCTATAAATGAACACGCCAATGATACTATTGGAGAATTAATAGTTGAACCGAGTTGGGAAAATCCCCAAGTGTATCCAGAACATTTAGTCAACGTGAGAAAAATGCTGACTGTGTATGAAAATCTCATGGCGAGAAAAACATCGTCCAATTAAATGCTGTTATAGCTTTCTAAAATTATCCGTGCTCAATAAGGTGCTAGTATTGTGGAAATACCAGGATTCTGAAGCAAATTAGGTATATATCCTATACTTCTGCGTTGAAAATTCAGTAGTAAACCACATGGCTAAACTCAAAATCCCTAAAAAAATTTCCACTGCTTTAATTAACTCTCTCGGTGCAGGAGTAGTACCGAGGACAGGAGTTGAACACATCGCAGTGGGAAGGGAAAAAGAAATTCAAAGCCTATGCCAAAATCTTAATGACATCGCACAAGGTGTAGCAGCATTTCGCTTTATAATTGGCAACTATGGCTCAGGTAAAAGCTTTATTCTCCAACTAATCCGCAACCAAGCTATGGAGCAAGGTTTTGTTGTCGCGGATGCTGATTTATCTTCCCAACGCCGATTAGCAGGAACCCAGAATGAAGGTTTAGCAAGTTATCGCGAATTAATGAGCCACCTAGCCACAAAAACTCGTCCTGATGGTGGTGCTTTAGTTTCAATTTTGGAAGGATGGATTAACAAAATTCAACAAGAAGTCGTCAAAGAAACAAACTTACATCCTAATGACCATGGTTTTGATGACCAAATTGAAGCAAAAATTAGGGAAGTAGTTCAATATATCGAAGATTTAGTACATGGTTTTGATTTTGGTAGCGTAATTATTGCTTATTGGCGTGGCTATCGGTTAGATGATGATGATTTAAAAAATGCGTCCCTCCGTTGGCTACGTGGAGAATTTACCACCAAAATTGAAGCCAAAGCAGCGTTAGGAGTGCGGGTAATTATTGATGATGATAGTTGGTATGATTACATCAAGCTATTTGCTAAATTTGTGGCAGAGATTGGTTATAAAGGACTGTTAGTTTTAATTGATGAAGCGGTAAATTTATACCAAATATCAACTACAGTCACCCGTGAAAAGAACTATAACAGACTGCTAACCATGTTTAATGACACTATGCAATGTAAAGCGGAACATCTGGGCATTTTTATTGGTGGAACAACCAAGTTTTTAGAAGATCCCAACCGAGGACTTTTTGCAGACCAAGCTTGGCGAAGACGCACAAAAGAAAGCCGTTTTGCTGTGGAGTCAGGTGTTCAGGAACATTTAGGACCAGTTATCCGGCTTAACCCTTTGAGTGCAGCACAAATTCTCACACTTTTGCAACGCTTAACAGAGATTCATGCACTGAATTTCGGTTATGAACCAGTTTTGAACAATGATTATTTGCAGGAATTTGTGCAAGAAATTGTCACTCGCTTGGGTGCAGAAGCGTTACTCACACCAGGGGAAATTGTCCGGGATTTTCTTAGTGTGCTAAATATTCTCCATCAAAACCCAGCCATGACTTTTACTGGCCTAATTCATGGTTCTACATTTCAGCCTACTGCTATGGGGAGAGATGCTGATGAGGATGATGCAGCAGAGTTTAGTTTGTGAATCAAGTATTGACGGGATTTAAATAAATACCCTCGGATTTTAGTAAATCCAGGGCATTTCTCCACTAATGAGATGATTAACTTCAGCGCATCGTCACAAATTCTTCGGCAGAACTAGGATGAATACCTACTGTGGAATCAAAGTCAGCTTTAGTAGCACCCATCTTAACTGCGATCGCCACTCCTTGTATAATTTCAGCAGCGCTATTTCCCACCATATGGGCTCCTAAAATTTTGTCAGTGCTTTGATCAACTATCAATTTCATCATAGTTTTTTCATCCTTGCCCGCCAATGTATAATACATTGGTCTAAAGCGACTGCGATAAACCTTGATAGCTGGACCATATTTTGCCCTGGCTTCAGCTTCAGTTAAACCAACAGTTGCAGCTTCTGGAGTGGTAAAAATTGCGGTGGGTACATTTTCGTAGCTCATCCTGCGACACTTGTTTCCAAATACGGTATCTGCAAAGGCTCGACCTTCATTGATAGCCACAGGAGTTAAATTAATATTATCTGTACAATCTCCTACTGCATAGATATTTTCTTCAGTAGTTTGACTGTATTTATCAACGATAACTGCACTATTTTTGTTTAGCTGAACCTTGGTATTTTCCAAACCTAATTTCTGCGTGTTAGGTTTGCGCCCTGTAGCCGCCAAACTCACCGCATCAACAATTACCGTCTCCTCAGAATCACCATCCCTGCGAACACTCACCTTTAACGCTGTTTCTGCCTTCTCAATGGCAGTGATTTCGCTATTGTTTAGAATTTTAATACCATGCTTACCCATTCCTTCCTGAATCTCATGGCGTAAATCTTCGTCAAAACCACGCAAAATCTTCTCATTACGAATTACCTGGGTAACTTCGCTTCCCATTCCATTGAGAATGCAAGCAAATTCTGAGCCAATGTATCCTCCGCCCAAAATTACTATACGTTTGGGTTGTTCCTTCAAGTGGAAAATATCATCGGAAGTAAGAGCGTATTCAATCCCGGGAATATCTGGCTTGACTGGATAGCCACCCACGGCAATTAAAATCTTGTCTGCGGTAACCTGACGTTCGCCTACTTGAATGGTGTGGGCATCAATAAATTTACCGTGTCCCTGCAAGATTTCAACTTTGGACTTATCCAGCATAGCTTGATAAATACCATTGAGGCGTGTCACTTCATTATTGACCGCCGTAATCATTTTTTCCCAGTCTAAAGAACTCTTGACTGCACTCCAGCCGTACCCTTGAGCATCTGCAAACAAATCTGGAAAATGGGAAGCATAGACCATTAACTTTTTAGGGACACAGCCACGATTTACGCAGGTTCCGCCTAGTCGGTCAAACTCAGCAACCCCTACCTTGGCTCCATATTCTGCGGCTCTTCTAGCGGTTGCAATACCACCAGATCCTGCGCCAATCACAAATAAGTCGAAATCGTAAGTCATGCGTCCCTCAAGTTTTAGATTTTGAATATGGATATTGGGAAGTCGGGACTGAGGAAAATTTTTCCTCATCCCTAATACCCAATACCTAATTTTCAGTCCCCAGCAATAATATTACACAGCAGCAGGAGTTTTAGCTTCTTTTAGGTAATTTAGCATGGTGTCTGCATCCGACACTTCAAATGGATCGGTAGGGCAGTTATCTTCGTAACCAGGCTCAACAAAAATTTTTTCAATGGTGCAGTCATTTACTACCATTGAGTAACGCCAAGAGCGCAAACCGAAGCCCAGGTTAGATTTATCAACTAACATCCCCATTTTGCGTGTAAATTCAGCATTACCATCGGGAAGTAAAGTCACATTTTTAGCACCTTGTTGCTTACCCCACTGGAACATAACAAAGGCATCATTCACAGATACACAAACCACGTCATCAATTCCCAAGGCTTTGAATTGGTCATAGAGTTCCTCGTAGCGCGGAAGGTGGGAGGTGGAACAAGTGGGGGTAAAAGCTCCAGGTAGTGAAAAGACTACAACACGCTTACCACCGAAAATATCTTGAGTGGTAAGGTCTTGCCAACGGTATGGGTTAGGTCCACCAATAGATTCATCGCGCACACGGGTTTTGAATACAACGTTGGGAACTTTTTCGATAACAGCCATATTTTTGATGAGTTGAGTTTTTGTTTACGATTGTTTTTTATTACTATCTCAGAATAATTCTTATTTAAAATTAATTCAATAGTTATAAATACTTAATTTCTCAAGTTGTTTAAAGTTAATATTTGGTGATTACAATAGAGAAATCGTTAAAATGCAAAATGTAGCAGCAAAATATGCAGCAAGAGGCACACACAATTATTCAAACCTTAAAATCTAAAGGTTTGAGGGTGACTCCTCAGAGGTTCGCAGTTTATGCAAATTTGTTATCTCGGTCTGATCACCCTACAGTTGAGACCATCCTGGGGGACCTCAACAAAGATTTTCCTGTTTCATCTCAGGCGACTATTTATAGTTCTCTGCAAGCTCTCAGGGAAGTGGGTCTTGTACGAGAGGTGTTACTGGAAGAAGGAGTTTGTCGCTATGATGCGAAGGTTGAACCCCATCATCACTTTTGCTGTCGCCAATGTGGTGCGATTGAAGACATTGCGTGGGAAACTTTCCAGTGTATAGATATGAAGACTCTTCGCCCTGGTATACGTGGCGAAAGCTACGAAGTTATTGTTAGGGGTTGGTGCAATTGCTGCTAAATAGCCTGAACTACAGTATTTTCTGTAAAGTCAGTAATAATTCATTGACAGTGTAAGGTTTTGGCAAAAATATCTGAGTACCAGTGTCCATAAGTTCTTCTAACTTGGTTTTAGACATCAAACCACTGGTACCAATGATTTTCACTTGGGGGTTAATTCTTTGCAAAGTCCGAATAGTGGTGATTCCATCCAAGGATGGTAACATCATATCCATGAGTACGGCACTAATTTTGTCTGCGTATTTAGCGTATAGCGCGATGGCCTCAATGCCGTCACTGGCAATTAAGGCCTGGTATTGGTGAGTTTCTAGTGAAGTTCTAGTGACATCTTGAATTGAGGGTTCATCATCCACAACGAGAATTAATTCACCATGTCCTTTAAGAATAGCTAAATCCTGGGGAGGGAGTGTTTCTGTTCCGCCCACAGCTGGTAAGTACACCTTAAAGCTAGTACCATGTCCTACTTCGCTGTACACATTGATAAAACCACCGTGGCTTTTAATGATACCAAGCACAGTGGAAAGTCCTAAGCCTGTACCTTGTCCGACTGGTTTGGTGGTAAAAAATGGATCAAAAATCCTATCTAAGCTTTCCTGTGGAATACCAACTCCAGTATCAGTAACCGTAATCACTACATATAATCCTTCCTTTGCTTCCAGGTTCATCCGAGCATAATTTTCATCGACCACAAGATTCTCACCAGAGATAGTTAAAGTACCCCCATTAGGCATAGCATCACGGGCATTAACACAGAGATTCATCAGTACTTGATGGAGTTGGGTACTATCTCCGGAAACCATCCACAAGTCGCTGGGGATGTCGGTATAAATCTCAATGGATTTGGGTAATGTTTCTTTGAGAATTTTGGTAATTTCTACAATCAGGTGTCTGATCTGCAAAGTAATCCGCTTTCCTTCTACACCTCTAGCAAAGGATAGCACCTGCTTAACTAAATCTGCTCCCCGTTTAGCATTGATTTCCACAATTTCCAACAACCGCCGAGTTCGTTCATCAAGATTAGGGAATTTCATCGGTAGTAATTGGGCTCCTGCCAAAATTGGTGTCAGGATATTATTGAGGTCGTGAGCAATACCACTAGCTAGTGTGCCGATACTTTCCAGGCGTTGAGCGCGAAATAATTGTGATTCTAAACGCTTCTTCTCAGTAATATCTGTATTAACAATCAAAATTGATTTAGGCATTCCGTCCGCGTCGCGTACCAAACTCCAACGACTAGCTACCAAGATTTCTTTCCCAGTTTTAGTGATTTGAGTTAACTCTCCTTGCCAGTTACCTTTAGTCATAACATGCAATAAAGCCTCCTGGAATTCCTGAACAGCTTCACTATTTAAAAGCTCGTCAGCATTTCTGCCCCTAGCCTCGTGAGCTTGCCAACCATAGAGATTTTCTGCACCTTTGTTCCAAAAGAGAATTTGATTTTTTAAATCACAGACACAAATTCCATCAGTGGTGATGTTTAGTAAAGCCGCTTGTTCACGAATTTTTGCTTGAGAAAGCTTACCTTCGCTGATATCAATACTGGCACAAGTTATACCGACAATTTCCTGGGACTCATTCCGCAGTGGTTCAACAGTCAAGTCATAATATCGATTCCCTTGGGGGGTAGTTATAGATACTTCCTCTCGAATACCAATGCCGTTAGTCAGGACACTATGTTTAATAGCCGTCAAACGTTCGGCATCTTTCTGTGGTATCAAATCAAAATCATGTTTACCCAACATCTGCTGACTCGTCCATCCAGACATGGGGTTATAAACCCAAGTGTAATATAAGTTTATATCTTGGTTAAAAACAAAGATGGGGGAATTTTTGAGAGCCACCCGAAAGCGTTCTTCACTTTGGCGCAAGGCATTTTCTGAACGTTGACGCTCAATGGCATAGCGCATGGAACGCACCAGTAAATCGCCAGTTACTTGACCTTTGATTAAGTAATCTTGTGCGCCTTCGTGCATCGCTCGTAGTGCAAGAGTTTCATCATTTAAACCCGTCAACACAATAATCGGAGTTCCTTTTGCCTGATCAGCCGTTCTGATAAAAGTGTCTAGCCCTTGGCTATCGGGCAATGAAAGGTCTAATAGTATGACATCAAAACTGTTTCTTGCTATGGATTTAAGTGCTTCACAAAGCTCCTCAACTGGTTCTAACTCTACTTTAGCTGTAGTTACTTCTTGTAATAACTCTTGTAGTAGAAAAATATCACCAGGGTTATCTTCTACTAACAAGACTTTAATAGATTTTCCTGCCATTTATTTCACTCCGGTGGCAGTTTTACAATTGCAAACCAGAAATTTTCTATGGACTGTACAATTTTAACGAATTGGTCAAAGTCAACTGGCTTAGTGATAAAGCAATTAGCCGAGAGGTTATAAACTTTGAGAATATCTTCCGACCATTGAGAAGTTGTTAAAACAACTATAGGAATTCCTCTGAGATTTTGATCGGCTTTGATTTCTGCCAGTACTTCGCGCCCGTCCTTTTTGGGTAAGTTTAAATCCAGCAGTATAATATCAGGATGAGGGACTTGATTATACTGTTCCTGTTTACGCAAGAATGCCATGGCCTCTACACCATCTTCGACCACGTGCAGATTAACTGCGATTTTACTATCTTCTAGGGCCATTCTGGTCAGGTGGGCATCACTGGCATTATCTTCTACTAACAAAACCTCAATAGGCATAATCGCTGTTTGATTATTCACGATTTTTTCCCTGACTTTTCTGGAATTGTGAAGTAGAAAGTCGATCCTTGACCCGGTTTCGACTCAACCCAGATACCTCCGCCGTGGCGTTCTATAATCTTTTTACAAATCGCCAGTCCAATTCCAGTACCTGGGTACTTAGTTCTACCATGCAAGCGTTGAAAAATGATAAAAATACGTTCAGCATATTGAGATTCTATCCCAATTCCATTGTCGCTGACCGAGAATAGCCATTGGTTGGGGGTTGTAGGGGCTGGGGACTGGGTGGTGGTAAGTTGATCATCTGTGTGTTCCGCTTTGACTGCTCCCACATGAATTTTGAGTGGTAATTCTCCCCGGAATTTGATGGCGTTAGCAATTAAGTTTTGTAATACTTGAGTGAGTTGACTAGGATCAGCCATGACTACAGGTAAAGGAGCGTGGGTGATGATGGCCCCGCATTCTTCAATAGCAACTTTGAGATTAGCGATCGCACCTTCAAAAATCTTCTGAAAATCAACTTCGACCATGGGTTTTCCCCTGGTGGTGACACGAGAATAATTCAACAGATCATTGATCAGGTTTTGCATTCGCTCCGCGCCATCTACAGCGTAATTAATAAATAGTTTGGCGTTAGCATCTAGTTTGTCTTTATACTTTCGCTCTAAAAGTTGTAAATAACTCGTTACCATCCGCAAAGGTTCTTGTAAATCATGGGATGCTACATAGGCAAACTGTTCTAGTTCAGCATTGGAACGAGCTAGTTCTTGAGTATGACGGATTTCTTGTTCTAATAATTGTGCTTGGGAAAGAGCAATACCAATCTGGTTGGCGATTTGTTGTAATAAGTCTAACTCAAAGCTATTCCAGTGGCGAGGTGCGGCACACTGATGAGCAATGAGCAAGCCCCAAAGATTCCCCCTCACCATGATCGGTACCACCAGGTTAGCCTTGACACCTAAATTTTGTAGAAATTGGCGATAGCAGTCTTGAATATCAGATTCTTCAATGTCTACAATTGCACTCACCCTACCTTGGCGATATTTTTCCACATAGCCTTGTTCCTGAAAGCAAGGATCGAATATGTCTTGTCCAAGAGCTACAGGCCAAGCAGGTAGCACTGCCTCTTGCACTACTGTTCCCGATCCATCAGCCCAGACTTGAAACATCAATACCCTGTCTGCTTGCAGTAGTTTTTGAACTTCATGGACGGTGGTTTGTAGAATTTCCTCTAGTTGTAAACTTTCCCGAATTTTGAGGGTAATATCCGCAAACAGTTGCGATCGCAAATTTTGCCGCTTGAGTTCCTCTTCTACCCGCTTGCGTTCAGCGATATCGGTGTGGGAACCTAGCATTCGCACCACATCACCGTTTTCGTCCCAAAGTGCCTGTCCGCGATCTAAAATCCATTTATAACCGCCGTCTTTACACAAAATTCGATGTTCGGTGACATAAAACGGTGTTTTTTTAGCAAAGTGATTTTCAAAGGCTTGCAGGACGCTTTTTAAATCATCAGGATGGACTCGTTTTTGCCATTCATCCCAATGATCAGAAATTTCGTGGTCTTCATACCCCAGCATTTCCTTCCAGCGAGTGGAAAAGAACACTTCATTGGTTTTGACATTCCAATCCCAAATACCATCATTATTACCCTGTAAGGCTAATTGCCAACGCTGTTCACTCTGTCGCAGTGCTGCCGCTGTTTGGTGCTTTTCGGTGATATCTTGGAAATACACAGACAAACCATCTCGCGATGGATAGGCGTGAACACTAAACCAGCGCTGGAAAGGTGGATAGAATTCTTCAAATTCCACACTAACTTGTTTGGCAATGGCTCTGTGATACTCACAAGCAAATTTTGTGTCTACCATTGCTGGGAGAACTTCCCAGATATTTTCACCCAATAGCTCATTTTTGCTTTTTTGTAACAGTTGTTCTGCTTGACCATTGATGTATGTAAATCGCCACTCTTGATCTAAAGCAAAAAAGGCATCAGTGATGCTTTCAAGTATGTTATTAATCCTGCTATTTGCTGCTTGCTCATGGGTAATTAATTCTTCACTAATTCGAGATACTTGCGATATGTTACGTCTGAGTTCCAATTGGTTGATTACCAAGCGGCTCAGAGCCACCAGAGCTTCTACTTGTTGTTGGCTCAATTGCCGTGGTACTTTATCAATTACACACAGGGTTCCTAACATATAGCCTTTCATTGTAATTAAAGGTACACCTGCATAGAACCTTACATAGGGATAAGAAGTGACTACGGGATTTGTGGCTAACTTTGGGTCAGCTAAAGCATCGGATACAATGACAACATTTCGTCTTTCTTGGCAAAGGTAAGATAACCCGACATTACGCGGCATTTCGCGGGCATCTACACCGAGTTTTGCTTTAAACCACTGCCGATTTTCATCGATAAAATTTACCAGAGCTATGGGTGTACCACAAATAAAGGCAGCTAGTTGAACCAAATTATCATAAGCTTCTTCTGGCTCAGTGTCCAAAATCTGATACTGGCGCAGAACCTCCAGTCTCGCCGCTTCATAATTATTCGCTTCAGGGTTCATGAGCTTTTATATAAAAATTAAAAAATTAAAAAATTAGCAAGTTAAACTTTCAGCACATAGTTTTAGTTTAACAAGTTAAAAAATGATGGTATTTCTGTGGATACCCTGGTGACATTTGAGGTAATGGCAGTGAAAAATTGCTTTATGTGAGGCACTTGTCGCCACTCCAGAATGATTTAGGCATTCTGGAGCTTTTTTTCAGTTAAACCGTGGCTAAAAAAGAAGCTTGCTGGCGCAATTCTTCGACAAATTTATGTAAATTACCTGTGTTGAGACGATAACTCAGAGGATGAGCAATCAACCGCGCTGTACTTTCATACAAAGTCGTGATTTCAATTAAACCATTTTCACGTAGAGTCCGCCCCGTAGAAACTAAATCTACAATTGCTTCAGACATTCCTGTAATGGGGCCTAGTTCTACGGAACCATACAAGGGTACGATTTCTATGGGTAAATCCAGACTCTGGAAATACTCACGAGCGCAATTGACATACTTAGAAGCAACTCGGCCATGAGGAGGCAAATCCAAGGGTGATTTATAGGCACTAGATGCTTTTACAGCCACGGACATTCGACAATGACCAAACTGTAAATCAACTAAGTGTGCAACTTGAGGTTTTTTCTCCCGCAGCACATCGTAACCAATAATCCCCAACTGTACCTGACCATATTCCACATATACAGGCACATCTTGCCCCCTTACCAACAGTCCTTTTGCTTGCCCACTAGCATCAAGAATTTGCAGTTGGCGAGTTCCAGAATCCAAAAAAGCGCTAAAATCCAATCCTACAGATTGCAACAGGCGGATGCTATTTTTGAGTAGTTCCCCTTTGGGCAATGCAACAGTTAACATTTTATTTTTGGCAGTTCATTTATATTGAGAATATCTTGATTGCTTACCACAAGCAGCATGAGAATTTTATTAGTTGATGATGAAGTTGAACTAACTGAACCCTTAACTCGTGTGTTAACGCGCGAGGGTTACAGTGTGGATATAGCTTACGATGGTGCTACTGGAAGCGAATTTGCCGCCGGAGGTACTTATGATTTACTGATTTTAGATTGGATGCTCCCAGGAAAAACAGGTTTAGAGATTTGTCAGGAATTGCGCCGCCAAGGTAAAGTCACACCCGTACTATTTCTCACAGCCAAAGATACTTTAGATGACCGCGTGGAAGGTTTAGATGCGGGTGCAGATGATTATTTAGTCAAACCTTTTGAATTACGGGAGTTATTAGCGCGAGTTCGTGCTTTGTTACGTCGTGCGGGTTCTCCAAGTTACGAAAATACCACTGGACGGCTGACTGTGGCTGATTTAGAACTTGATTATGAAAATCAAGTGGCTTATCGCCAAGGACGAATTATTGAGTTATCTCAAAAGGAAAGTCAGTTGTTACAATTTTTTATGGAAAATACGGGACATTTGCTAACTCATGCTCAAATTCTACAAAATCTCTGGCCCCAAGATTACGAACAACCCAATAGTAATGTGATAGCGGCATTAATTCGCCTGGTGCGCCGTAAGATTGAGGTGGGAAAAGAAAGTCCATTAATTCATACTGTTTACGGTAAAGGCTATCGTTTCGGGAGTTCTTCTATCGATTCAACGCAAAGCTACGCAAAGTTTTTAGGTCGAATGTTTGAGTAATTTATTTATTTGAATTTGTAGCTCTTCTCGCAGTTTTTGTACTTGTTTATAGGTGACTGAAAGTCTTTTCACTGAATTGACTTTTTGTACAGGTAGGATAAAGTACTTAAGGTGAGTTTTCATTGCCCAAACTCCCATTGAAGGAAATATAATCAACATAATCATCAATGGCGATATGGGAAAGAAGGGTAATTTAAATAGTCGTTGCACTTTCTTGAAATTAATAGTCCAAGGATGTAAAGATTCGCTTCCAATGCACACAACTGGGAGAATGGGAATTTGATAGCGATCGCTCAGTTGCATAAAAGTTACATCAAATTTTTGTAGTTGATAGCGTTGATTCCAACCTTTGAGAGGTCCACGTAATCCTTCCGGTGCGTATAGCAGAGTTTTACCTTGTGCGGTGGCTCGTTCAAAATCACTTCTCTGAGCTCGCACAGCACCTAAAACCTGAGACCATTTAGCTGGTAGCCACCACATTATCCAAGGATGTTCAAATAGTGTTTCATTAGCTAGGGGTTGCACCTCCCATCCTTGGGCTTGACTTAGTAAGTAGCCTAAAGTGATAAAGTCCCAAGGAAAACACATCCCTGCATGATTCATCGCTACAATTACGGGAGTTTGTGGAGGTAGGAGATTAGTTTGTTGTAATTCTCCCTCAAAATAATATTTAACTATGGGAGCCAGAATTTCTTCACGAAAGGCTTTTTGATAGTGAGGATTAAATTCATCAACTTCTTGTCTTGGTGAACGACATCCCAGACGTAACCAACGATTTAGTAGTGCTAAGTAAAATCCACCTGGAAATAAAAACAATCCGTATTCTAACCAATTCCAGCCATCAGGGTCGGAGTGATAGTGCTGCCAGTGGCGGTTAAATAAAACCAGCCAACCAGGAGGATACCACAGACAAAACCAGTCAAACCAGCTAAATCTATAACCTTCACTGGTTGCTTTCTCCTGTTGAGTTTTGAGCCACTTTTTAGCGTGTTGATAAATCACAAGCAATAAGTAGATTACACAACAATGACATATCTTATATATATTTTTTTGATTTGTATCCTACCCCGGGCGTAATATTAACTAGATTTATTCAGATTTATCAGCAAAAAGGCTACATCAGTATAAATTGGTAAAGCGGGTCTGACAAAAATCATGGCCATAGGTAAATGGATTCCGTAAACCAGGAGAAAAAAGGGGAATTTCCGATTCTAAATTCAAAATGCTATTAAATGTTGAGAAATACTCCCACGCTCTCGCATCCTTGTATATTTTCATATTTTGACCAAAGTATTTTGCTTAAAAAAATGGTGTTCTGTATAACTGATAACAAAATAATAGTAAAATAAACCACTAATATCACAAGTTAAAGATTAACTTTGTCAGGTTCCTGTGACTTAACAGATTGATTCGGAGGTACAGTCATCAAGATCATGAGTAGACAATTTAACAGACGGAAGTTTTTAATCTACGGCTCTGCAAGTATCGGCGGTAGCTTTTTACTCAAGGCTTGCGCGAATAACTCTCCCACTGCTACTGAGAGTCCATCTGCTTCTTCTCCCACGGCCACTAGTAGTGGCGACACCATCAAAGTAGGTATTTTGCACTCCCTGAGTGGCACTATGGCTATTAGTGAAAAAAGCGTTGTCGATGCTGAACAATTAGCCATTAAAGAAATTAACTCTGGTGGTGGTGTTTTAGGTAAACAAATTGTCTCCATCGTTGAAGATGGCGCTTCTAACTGGGATACCTTTAGAGAAAAAGCCACGAAACTCATTGAGCAAGACCAAACAGCTGTTATTTTTGGGTGCTGGACTTCTGCTAGCCGCAAGAATGTCAAGCCAGTATTTGAGAGCAAAAACCATATGCTTTGGTATCCAGTACAGTATGAAGGTCAAGAATGCTCCAAAAACATTTTCTATACTGGCGCAGCCCCCAATCAACAAATTGAACCCTCTGTTGATTGGTTATTAAAAAATAAGGGTAAACAATTCTTTTTAGTTGGTTCTGACTACGTTTTTCCACGGACTGCTAACACTATTATTAAAGCCCAACTACAAGCTTTAGGTGGAACAACAGTTGCTGAAGATTATTTACCATTAGGTAACGTTGAAGTTACTCCTATAATCTCAAAGATTAAGCAAGCTTTGCCCAACGGCGGTGTGATTTACAACACCCTAAATGGTGATAGCAACGTTGCTTTCTTCAAACAATTGAAAGGAGCTGGATTGACAGCAGACAAGTATCCTTCTATGTCTGTGAGTATTGCCGAAGAAGAAGTTAAAGCTATTGGTGTTGAATATCTCCAAGGTCACTACGCTGCTTGGAATTATTTTCAAACCGTAGATACGCCTGCTAATAAAAAGTTTGTCGAAGCTTTCAAAAAAGAATATGGTGCAGAGCGGGTAATTAATGACCCAATGGAAGCAGCATACATCGCAGTTTATTTGTGGAAACAAGCAGTAGAAAAAGCTGGTACAACTGATTTAGATAAAGTCCGCGTTGCGGCCTACGGTCAAACCATAGATGCGCCGGAAGGCAAAGTAACAATGAATACCAATAATCACTTATCGAAAATTGTGCGGATTGGTCAAGTCAGACAAGATGGTTTATTTGATATTGTCTATGCTACTCCTGGAGCAGTTGATCCGATTCCTTGGAATCAATTTGTAAAGGAGACTCAGGGCTTTAGTTGTGATTGGTCAGATCCCGCTAAAGGCGGTAAGTACAAACAAGTGTAAGTCATTGGTCATTAGTCATTGGTCATTAGTTATTGGCCATTGACTAATGATTGTTGTTGAGGAGAAATGAGTGTTAACAGGTTTTTTAGAGGCTTTATTTAATGGCATTAGTATTGGAGCAGTATTACTAATTGCTGCATTGGGACTAGCCATTATATTTGGTTTGATGGGCGTTATTAATATGGCGCATGGTGAGTTGATGATGTTTGGCGCTTATGCAACATTTGTTGTCCAAAATGGCTGCAAGCAACTGGGGGGAGTTTGGTTTGAATCTTATATATTTTTGGCTTTGATTGTTGCTTTTTTCTTCACTGCTGTTGTGGGGTTAATTTTAGAACGGGGTGTGATTCGTTATCTCTACGGACGACCCTTAGAAACTCTCTTGGCTACTTGGGGTGTGAGTTTGATTTTTCAGCAGTTTGTTCGCAGCGTAAATTGGTCATTAGTAATTAGCATAGTGCTATTTTCTATGTTATTTTTTGGAGGTTTATGGATTTTAAATTCCCGCAGTAATTTCGCTAAAGTTCGTAATTGGGTTGTGGCGGTGTTGTTGTTATTATCTTTAGGAATAACAATAGTAACGGTCAATTTATTTAGTAATCAGCAAGCGGTAACTCTACCTTGGTTTGGGGCTCAAAATGTAGACGTAACTGCTCCTAGTTGGCTGCAAGAGGGAATATCTTTGGCTGGTGTCCAATTGCCATTTGCTAGGTTATTTATTATTGCTTTGACAATAGTTTGTCTGACGGGAATTTATCTATTTTTACAACGTTCTAACTGGGGTTTAAGGATTCGTGCGGTCACGCAAAACCGGAGTATGAGTGCTTGTTTAGGTGTCCCAACTCAAAAAGTTGATGCTATTACTTTTGCTTTAGGTTCGGGGTTGGCTGGTGTGGCTGGTTGTGCCATCAGTTTACTCGGTTCAGTAGGGCCAAATACTGGGCAAAATTATATCATTGATACCTTTATGGTGGTAGTTGTCGGTGGTGTGGGTAATTTGGCAGGAACTATTTTAGCGGCTTTGGGTATCGGTACGGCTAATTTTTTAATTGGTTCCGGGACTCTGGCTTTTTTGTTTTCTTCCATTCAGCCTCTAGCAGATGTGTTGAATTTCTTTGCCACCACGAGTATGGCGAAGGTGTTAGTATTTGCACTGATTATCGCGTTTTTACAGTGGAAGCCTGCGGGAATTTTTCCTCAGAAGGGTCGTACTGTTGACGTTTAAACCGTAGAGGCGCAGAGGATGCAGAGAATGAGGAACAAAGGAAGACGGTTAATTTTAATTGAAGTTGGGGGAGTGCTGGCGATAGCACTCATCTTGATTTTGATTATGCCAGCAATGCTTTCACCGTTTCGCTTGAATTTACTGGGGCGATTTTTATCCCTGGCTATTGTAGGTTTAGGTCTGGATTTGATTTGGGGTTATACCGGGTTGTTGAGCTTGGGACACGGGATTTTCTTTGGTTTGGGTGGATATGCCATTGCTATGCATCTGAAATTGCAAGTTCCCTCTGGTGAACTGCCGGATTTTATGGGATTGTATGGTGTTACAGAACTTCCTTGGTTTTGGCAACCTTTCTATTCCTTTCCAGTGGCGACAGTGGCTGTGGTGTTGATTCCAGGTTTGCTAGCGGGATTATTGGGATATTTAGTATTTCGTAATCGCCTGAAGGGAGTTTATTTTTCCATACTCACCCAAGCAGCGGTGATTATCTTTTTCAACTTTTTTAATGGTCAACAAAAACTGTTTAATGGCACTAACGGACTGACGGGTTTTCAAACTTTGTTTAGGGCTACTGTCAGTGACCAGCAAACACAATTTATTTTTTACACTCTAACGGTAATTTTTCTCGCAGCAACCTATGGCATTTGTCGTTGGTTGACAAGTGGACGCTTTGGCAGATTACTCATAGCTATTCGAGATGATGAAAATCGAGTGAGATTTTCTGGCTATAATCCTACAGAATTCAAAGTTTTAGTGTTTGCAGTTTCTGGTGCGATTGCTGGTATAGCAGGAGCATTTTACACTCTGCAAAGTGGTTCTGTATCACCGAGATCAATGGATATTGCCTTTTCTATTGAAATGGTCATTTGGGTAGCAGTGGGGGGACGTGCTACTTTAACTGGGGCAATTGTGGGAACTTTGTTAGTCAATTATGCCCGCACTTTTTTAAGTGAACAATTTGCTGAAATTTGGCTATTTTTTCAAGGCGCACTGTTTTTAATTGTTGTTACAGTTCTACCTGACGGCATGATGGGATGGTTACAAAGCCAAAAAATGCCTTTGTTGCAGCGCCATCAAAAAATTGCCACATATCCCTCCTTAGAAAAAGACCCCGAAGTGCAACATGAACGCCAAAATCTTGGAAACTGAAAACGTAACTGTAAGTTTTGATAATTTTAAAGCTATAAACCAACTCAACTTCAGCATGGATGCGGGAGAATTACGGGTAGTAATAGGTCCCAATGGTGCAGGTAAAACTACTTTTCTAGATGTGATCACAGGCAAAGTGCAACCAACCTTTGGGAGAGTTTTATTCAAAGGAAAAAACCTACGCTCTTTACCTGAATATGAAATCGCCCGACTAGGAGTTGGGCGAAAATTCCAAACACCTCGCGTTTATTTAAATTTAACCCCTCGTGAAAACCTAGAAATCACCAGCAACCGTAATAAGAATGTTTTCTCTACTTTATTTAGGGGTTCTCATGCTGGGGAAAGAAATAGTATTAAAGGACTACTAGAAACTGTCGGTTTAACCTCTAAAGCAGACATTGCCGCCGGCTTACTTTCCCACGGAGAAAAGCAACGCTTAGAAATTGGGATGTTAGTCGCCCAGTCACCAGATTTATTACTCGTTGACGAACCAGTTGCAGGCTTAACAGATGAAGAAACCTACAATATCGGCGAACTACTATTAACATTAGCCCAAAGTCATTCAATTTTAGTAATTGAACATGATATGGAATTTGTGCGTCAAATTGCTAAAACAGTCACAGTACTACATGAGGGATCAGTACTATGTGAAGGCAATTTTGCAGAAGTACAAAATGACCCCCGTGTTATCCAAGTGTATCTAGGAGAGGAACAAAAATAGGAGCTAAAAACTTCCTTTCCGTCCCTGGGTCTCTGCGTGAATAAATTCTCCCCCACTGGTATTTTAAATCAAAATGGAAATGCTCAAAATTTCTCAGCTTAACGTTTACTACGGTGAAAGCCATATTTTACGGGATATAGATTTAAGCGTATCACCAGGACAAATGGTGTGCTTAATTGGACGCAATGGCGTAGGCAAAACTACGCTACTCAAAACAATTATGGGCTTAATCTCACCACGCAGTGGCACAATTGACTTCATCGGTGAATTAATTAACAGCAAATCTCCAGATCAAAGAGCAAAAATGGGAATTGGTTATGTCCCCCAAGGAAGAGATATTATTCCTCGTTTGACAGTCAAAGAAAATCTGCTGCTAGGGTTAGAAGCTAGGCAAAAAAAAGTCAAAAAAGCAGAAATTCCCGAAGAAATTTTGAGCTTATTTCCTGTTTTGAAAACCATGTTGTCCCGCATGGGTGGTGATTTAAGTGGTGGACAACAACAACAACTAGCGATCGCTCGTGCTTTAATGGGAGAACCTCAGTTACTCGTATTAGATGAACCCACTGAAGGTATTCAACCCTCAATTATCCTGGAAATTGAAGCCGCAGTCCGTCGCATTGTGGAAACCAAAGGCGTTTGTGTTTTATTAGTAGAACAACACTTACACTTTGTCCGTCAAGCTGATTACTATTACGCCATGCAAAAAGGTAGTATTGTCGCATCCGGCCCCACCCAAGAACTGAGTCAGGATGTGATTCAAAAGTTTTTGGCAGTTTAAGAAGAAATGTTAATGATCAATAAAACGTGGATCTGGTAATGTGGCTTTGCCAGGTTGTCGTGGAAACCAAGCAGCCGTAAGCTTACAAACTTCAACCAGCATCAACATGACTGGAACTTCAATTAAAACTCCTACCACTGTAGCCAGTGCAGCAGCGGAATTTAACCCAAACAACATCACAGCTGTAGCAATGGCAACTTCAAAATGATTGCTAGCTCCAATTAATGCTGCGGGCGCGGCATCTTCATAAGATATATTCAGCTTTAATGCTGCCACGTAACTAATTAAGAAAATGAAATTAGTTTGAATAAATAATGGTACAGCAATTAACAAAATATGCAAGGGATTATTAACAATCAGTTCACCCTTAAACGCAAATAGCAAGACTAAAGTGATTAACAATGCGGTAATAGCCACCGGACTGAGATACTTTAAAAACCGCCGTTCAAACCAGTCTTTACCTTTGTATTTAAAAATCCAATAACGGCTATACATACCAGTAACTAAAGGTAAACCGACATAAATTAGCACTGATAGAACTATGGTTTGCCAGGGTACTGTTAAATCACTGGCTGCTAGTAACCACCTGCCTAAAGGTGCATACAAAAATAGCATGAGCAGAGAATTAACTGCCACCATTACCAAAGTATGTCCTTGGTTCCCGTAGGAAAGATATCCCCACAGCAAAACCATTGCCGTACAGGGAGCAATTCCTAATAAAATTGACCCAGCAATGTAGGAGTTTGCTATTTCTACTTGAGTACCACGAATTAATTCTGTACCTGTAATTAGTGGACGAAATAACCAACCCAAGAAAAACTGAGCAAACACCACCATTGTGAATGGTTTAATTAACCAATTAACCACCAAGGTGAGAATTACAGGTTTGGGAGCGCGGACAGCGTTAACAGCTTGGGTAAAGTCAATTTTCACCATGATGGGATACATCATGAAGAACAGACACACTGCAATGGGAATTGACACTTGATAAATACTAATGACATCCAGTGCTAAAGCCACCCCAGGAAATAACCTTCCTAATAAAATTCCCCCTAAAATGCAGAAAAACACCCAAAGCGTGAGATATCTTTCAAAAAAACTCAAATTACTCCCTGGTTGTACTGACGTTGTATTGGTGTGTTGATTTTTACTCATTGATATTACTTTGAAATAAAGTTGCCTTCATATCGCTATTCACCACCTTCGGCCTTCCAAGGGATTTCTTTGACTGGTTTTGGATCGGGTAGTTTGAGAGAAACTAATCCTGCTGCTAAAACTAACAACATGGATGTCCACAAACAACCGACTAAATTAAAATATTGAAAAACTAACCCTGATAAAACTGTGCCAGCTAATCGACCCCCAGAGTTAGCCATGTAGTAAAAGCCGACATTCAGCGCTACCTTATCGTCATCGGTGAAGGCTAACACTAGGTAGGAATGAACTGCTGAATTAAAAGCAAAGACCACGCCAAATAATAGTAACCCCCCAATAATTGCTATATTGCCAGGTATACCCAATTGTAAAGCCAGAGCAATGGCGGTGGGAACAGCTGTGAGGGTAAATGTCCAAAACTGGATAGTCTTTGATGTGGGGGGCTGACCAGATCCAAATTTCTGCATTAGTGTGGGCGCTAGAAACTGAATAATACCGTAAGCAATCACCCAACAAGCCAAAAATCCACCAACTTGATAGAACGACCAGCCTAAAGTCCCCCGCAAAAAAACTGGCAAGCCGACTACAAACCAGACATCCCGCGAACCGAAGAGAAAAAATCGTGCCGCCGAGAGAATATTAATTTCTTTGCTCTTGGAAAATAGTTGGCTAAACTTGACTTTGGCCTTGATTTTACCCATACCATTGGGCAACATCAACCCAGTAAACATAATTAAGAAAAGTCCCCCAGCCATGATTAACAAAGCATTGACAAAGCCAAAAGCAGTTAACAGCACACTACCAATGAAAAAGCCAACTCCTTTGAGAGCATTTTTGGAGCCTGTTAATACTGCCACCCACTTAAATAGAGATGATTGAGCTTCCTGGGGTACAACCAAGCGAATGGCACTTTTTGAACTCATTTTAGTTAAGTCTTTAGCAATGCCGGAAAATGCCTGAGCCACCATTACATAAAGGACTGCTATCCACTCTGCCCAATTGCGATTTAGCCATGATAGCATCAGCAGAGAAAAAACCTGTAAGCCAATGCCAGTATAAAGAGTTACCTTTAAACCGAATTGAGAACCAATCCAACCGCCTAGAAAGTTAGTAACAACGCCAAAGATTTCATAGAACAGAAACAGTGAGGCAATTTGTAGTGGTGTGTAGCCAATACTGTCAAAATACAGCAGTACGAGCATTCGCAAAGCACCGTCGGTGATGGTAAAGCCCCAATAGGCAAGGGTGACAAGAATATAATTTTTCAGATTGGCGCGAGAAGCCGCAGAAGAAGTCATGAATAGTTGGGGAGTAAAGACTAGGTATTAGGGAAGCAGGGAGATGGTAGTTTTTCAATAACTAATAACTTAATGCAACCTTACGGGCGAGTTCAACCATACGATTGGCGTAACCCCATTCGTTGTCATACCAAGCAAGTATTTTGACTTGGGTTTTATCTACCACCATTGTGGAAGGGGCATCAATGATAGAAGAACGAGGATCATCTTTATAATCAATAGATACTAAAGGGCGTTCTTCATAGCCCAAGATGCCTTTGAGTGGTTCTTGTTCAGAAGCTGCTTTTAATAAGCTGTTAATCTCATCTACCGTGGTAGGTCGCAGGAGTTCAAACACACAGTCTGTTAAGGAGGCATTAAGTAATGGCACTCTGACTGCTAAACCATTGAGTTTGCCGTTGAGTTCAGGATAAATTAAGCCAATTGCTGTTGCTGATCCTGTAGTTGTGGGAATTAGAGATAAGCTCGTAGCCCGGGCCCGACGTAAATCTTTATGAGGGGCATCGACAATAGTTTGAGTGTTGGTATTGTCATGGATGGTGGTAATAATTCCATGGTTAATTCCCAAACCTTCATGAATGACTTTGACTACTGGAGCTAAACAGTTGGTAGTACAGGAAGCCGCAGTTAATAAATGATGTTCTTCCGGCTGATAGAGGTGGTCATTAACCCCCATGACTATGTTTAAGGCTTTTTCCTTGACGGGAGCAGCAACGATGACCTTTTTTACGCCTCTTTCAAAATAAGGGTTGAGAGTAGCTGGTGTTCTGAATTTACCCGAGCATTCCAGCACTAAATCAACACCGAAGTTATACCAAGGAACTTCGCCTGGGCTATTATGTTCACTAAAGCTGAGAGATTTGCTGTCAATTGAGATGCTTTCGCCTTCTGCTTCTACTTCTGGTGTCCAACGCCCGTGAACAGAATCAAATTTCAGCAAGTGTGCAGCCGTTACAGCACCGCCTTTAATTTCGTTGATATGGACAAAATCTAATTCTGGCCATCCCCATGCAGCCCGTAAAGCCAGCCTTCCGATTCTACCGAATCCGTTGATTCCTACGCGAATTTTCATCAGTTTTCCTATTTAGCTAATAATTTGTAGAGAGCAGAAGAAGCAGGAGTGAAGTTTTTTACTAACAACCAATATGAGCAATGTTCTAAAACCTGGCTTGTTTGCGGAGTAATTCACCAATGCTCATGTTTAACTGAGATTTTCCTTCAAATACTGTTCCTACTTTGCCTTTGTTAAAGTTGACATAATCGAGGTTATATGCTTCATCCGGCAAGGGTACATAGCCTACAGAAATTGCTGTCTGTGATGCGTTCTTGAAGTAAAATTCCAAGAAGTCTTTCAATCCTGGTTTATTTTGTGCGGACTGGAAATTAGCGTAGATAAATAAAGGTCGAGACAGTGGTTGATATTGAGATTTTTCTACTGTTTCCCTGGATGGCAAAACCATACCTTTACCACTATCTACTGGTAAGGCTTTTAACTTATCTTTATTTTGTTCGTAATAAGCATAACCAAAATAACCCAGGGCATTTGGGTCTTTATTAATACCTGCAACTAAGACATCATCATCTTCGCTGGCTGTGTAGTCTCTACGACTGGCTCTGGATGTACCTACAGTGGCCTCTGTAAAGTAGTCAAATGTGCCAGATTTATCACCAGCGCCGTATAAAGTTAGAGGACGATCTGGCCAAGATGCACGCACTTGGTTCCAACGGGTGATTCTACCTTGTGCAGCAGGTGCCCAAATCTTTTTCAGTTCTGCTACGGTGATGTCTTTTGCCCAGTTGTTTTGGGGATTAATCACCACAGTCAAGGCATCAAAAGCAATGGGTAATTCAAAATATCTGATACCATTTTGGTCACAAGCTGCCATTTCTTCCTTCAAAATTGGTCGAGAGGCGTTACTTATATCTATCTCACCAGCACAAAACTTTTCAAATCCTGTGCTCGTACCAGAGAAGTTAACTGTTATTTGTGCTTTATTTTGTTGTTTTGTTTGTTGAAATGCTTGGGCGATCGCAACTGTTATTGGATAAACTGTACTAGAACCGTCTATTTTAATCTGCGAAATTTTTGTGGAATTACTGACTTCAGTCACATTTACTGACTGGGGAGTTTCACTAGATGTGTTAGATGATGTGGCACAACCGATAGACACAACCAATACACCCAGCGTGAGAGCTAATTTTTTTGCGGTTGCCTTCATTGACTTCACCTCTAGGGGTGATACTACTAAGTTATGTATATATCATTTCAAAAAAAGTTGATATGTCAATCACAATTAAGGTAATGTATACAAAAATTTATCAAAAAAAGTTGATTAATCAGTAAAACTTATCACAACAACGAGCAGGAGAGATTTTTCCTAATCGACCATAATCGGCTAAGTATGTTGTTAGAATACCGAATTGCGACACATTTAAACTGTAATAAATCCAACGTCCTTCTTGACGGGCATTAACTAAGCTAGCTTCTTTGAGGGTTTTGAGGTGAAAAGATAGTTTTGACTGACTAACCCCCAAAGCATCACACAAGTCACACACACACTGTTCCTGCTTTCGCAATAGTTCCAGAACCCCAATTCTGATCGGGTCAGAAAGGGCATGAAAACCGGCAACAATTAAATGAGAATTGGTAGCAGAGGGGGTAGGCATCAGTGACATTTTTTCAAGCTATCTTCTATCTCTATTGTGAACCAGAAACGAGGGTTTGGGGTTGATAGCGGATACCAGCTTGTTTAAATCTGTGCAGAACTTCGCTCAGGCGATCGCAATCTGCAATCAAACTGATCCGCACATAACCTTCACCTGCAACTCCAAAAGCGTTACCGGGGGTGATAACTACGCCAGTTTGCTGCAATACATCCAGGGCAAAATCCGTAGAACCCATACCCACGGGACATTTTACCCAGAGATACATGGTGGCGTTGGTTTTGGGAATATCCCAACCCAATTTTCCTAAACCTTGAATGAGAAAATCGCGGCGGCCACGGTAGCGTTGTTGTACCTCATGCAAATATACATCTGGTAGTTGCAAAGCTGTTTCAGCTGCGGTTTGCAAAGCTGCAAAAATACCGTAGTCCAGGTTTGTTTTCAGAGTTCGTAAACCTTGAATAACATGACGGTTCCCCACCACAAAACCCACGCGCCAACCTGCCATATTGTAGGTTTTTGACAAGGTGTGAAACTCTACGCCAATTTCTTTTGCACCGGGAATTTCTAATAAGCTGGTGGGTTGATAACCATCAAAGGCTAACTCGGCATAACATAAATCATGCACTAGCATAATTTCGTATTTACGGGCAAAAGCCACGATTTCTGTAAAAAATCCACGGGGGGCGGTGGCTGCGGTGGGATTGCTGGGATAATTGAAATAGAGAATTTTTGCTTGTTCAGCCACTGCATCGGGAATAGCGGCTAAATCAATTAACCAGTTATTCTCTGGTTTGAGAATCAAGCTGTGAATTTTCCCCCCAGCAATTAACGGACCGCGAAAATGGGCAGGATAGGCGGGAGAAGGAACAAGAACTAAGTCACCAGGATTAATATAAGCGATGGCAAGATGGGTTAATCCTTCTTTAGAACCCAGTAAAGGTAAAGCCTCACTGTCGGGATCAAGCACCACACTATAGCGGCGATTGTACCAATTAGTGATGGCACGACGAAAACTAGCAGTACCTTCAAAGGGGGGATAACCGTGATTAGCGGGATTTTGCAACGCCGCCATTGCTGCTTCTACTACTGGCTGTGGTGTTGCACCATCAGGGTTTCCCATCCCCAAATCAATTAAATCCAGTCCTTGTTCTCGTGCTTTAGCCTTGAGTTCATCCAGACGGGCAAATACATAAGGCGGTAGCTGTTGTATGCGTTCTGCGGGGGTAATCCAATTCCAGCTCATTCTCAAACCTCTTCACTCATTCCCCTAGTGGACACACGATTTGTCACATCTCTACCATCCGTGGGTGCAGTGGTAGAAACCATTGCGGCCATCAACTGTTCCATAACAACTTTAAAAGGTAGTCGATGGATGTCAGATTGGGGATTTAAAGCAATTTCCGCAGCTGTTTGTAAATCGCCTAGTGTAATATTGCCCAATCCTAGATGTTTTAAATTTTGCGGTAGTCCAATCTCTGCATAAAACTTTAACAATTGTTGCCGTGCTGATGCAGCTAGTTGATTACTTTGTAACATTTCTTCTAAACGTAGTTGCACTAAAATACCATAGGCAACTTTTTCGCCATGTATACTGCCGTGTCCTGAAATGTGAGTTAAACCATTATGTACGGCATGGGCAGCAACTGTGCGACACTGCGCCCCACCTAGTCCACCAATTACCCCAGCGAGTAAAACTGTAGCATCTATCACTTCTTGCCAGACCTTACTGCCTGGTTTTTTCAGCGCGGTAGCTGACTTTTGCAAAAGTATATCTCGTAAAACTCGCGCTTGTTGTACTGCGGAGATAATTAAGGTTTGTTGAGAATTGCCACTGCTTACCGATGCTTCATACCACTTAGCGATCGCATCTCCAATTCCGGCTACTAATGTTCGTTGTGGTGCTGTTTGAATTAAATCATAGTCAAGTATTAATAAATCAGGACAGCGAGACAAAGCCACGTCATAGAGAAAAGCCCCTGACTCAGAATATACATTAGAAAGGGCAGTGGTGGCCGCGCAGGTAGCCCCCGATGTGGGGATTGTTACCACTGGTAACCGCAACTCATGAGCGACTAATTTAGCTGTATCCAAAGCTTTACCGCCACCAAAACCAATAATCACATCAGCTTGATGTTCCTCGGCTGTTTTCTTTAAACCTTGTAAACTAGCTTCACAACAATTTACACCATAGGAAGCCAGAGCCATTTGCCAGTTTTGCTTGGCTAAAACTGGTTGTAAGCACTTTTGGCTAATAGCCAGCGTCGAATTCCCTGCAATGATAAATGGACGAATCCCCAACAGGTTAATTTCTGCGGCTGCTGTTTGCAACACACCAGCACCACGAATTATTTTTGTCGGAGCAACCGTCAGGGTCAATAATGAGCCAGAGGTTTCAGTAAACACAGTTTTAATAGAAAATTGATTGGGCATATAAATCTAGTTTGCCAAAACCTTGATAATTCTTAATCAAATTTTAGAGTTATATCCAGAAATTTCGTTTTCATGAACTTGAACAATGCCCATGAGCCTGAAATTTTGAACTACCGAAATTTTTCAATATCCAGAATTTATATTTTTTATCTTAATCTAACATTAATCTATTTTGTATAGTGAAATACAACAAATAAATGTAATTTTGGTAACAAAAAAATTATTTTTCACCTGTAGTTAAAAAAGTGGGGAGGGCAGAAGAATTTTTGCATAAACTTCGCTATATTGCTGTATTTTCTCCCCGTTGACTCTCTAGAAACCTGTCTGGGACTCAATGACGACTATGAAGCACTAGAATTAGGCAATTGAGCGAATTTTTCCCGGTAAATTTCAATATCCATATCCGTATCTTCACGGCTAGCCAATGTCCGCCTGATTTGACCCAAGTAAAGCGGTACAGAAATCCCTGGTTGGGGATGGATTATGGTACGGGCACGAATAGTGAGTTGATTGTCTCCCCTTGTGCCTAAGCGACCGTAAGAATACAGATTACTAGCCGCTTGCAGCAAAGTTGCTTCTAACTGTGAGGGAGAAATTTGCGGTGATGTAGCAATTACTGTTTGTGTAGAAGCATTATCATAAACTAGAGTATATTTTACTGCTCCGGGAATGACAGTGCGACTTAAGGGAACCAAAGACAAAGAAAATAAACCCGCAGTCAGCACTAGCATAAAGCCAGTTGTACCTACCAGCCGAAAGCGGATACCCCATTTGAGAATAAAAGCCAGGACTGCTAGGGCAGCAAATGCTATGGTGGCAATACCCGACCATTGGGCATACCGAAGAAAGTCAGCTGTTGTAAGCATACAGATTGGCTACTTAGGCGTATTTTAGTTCATGACGGACACACCCATTTTACCGAGTGGTTGCACCAAAGATATATTCGACTTCTGGTGACTGGGGACAAGGTTTTATGGCTAATGGCCACCCATAGGTCAAGGGGTTATTTTTCTGATTCCTTTAGTTATTTCCCGCCTTTGTAATGTGCAACTCCCCAAAGTGCAGAAAATAACAACCACGAAATTGTATTTAGTCTGAAGTCAAAAAGACTAATATCCACAGTATTGAATATCAGCCATTGTAAAACAACAACAACATAACTAAAAAACATCAATTTATCTTCCTGAGCAAGATAGTAGGATTTTTGCAACAATTGCACAGCTGCAAACCACACCCAACCCAGACAGGCAAAAAATAAAATTGCGCTAGGTAAACCAGTTTCAGCTGATAGCATCAAAAATAAGTTGTGCGGATGACCCAAATCAATGTGCATTTTGGCTCTGTAGAGGTCACTGAAACTGCGTAAACCCCAACCTGTCCAGGGTTGCTGCTGAGTTAAAGACCAAGCAAATTTCCATTGGGTGGTTCGCATTAAAGCCACGGGTCTATCGGGATACATTTGATCGTTTAACCGTGCCCAAAAGAAAGCAGGAATAAATCGCCGAAAAAGTTTCGTCCCTGGTGAGGGTGCGAAGGCTGCTAAAAGTACGCTAGTAATTAGACCAATAACACCACACACCAGAAGATGCCAACCTTGGTAAAGAGCGTAAGCTAAACAAGCAACCATAGCCATCGCCCAGCCATTGCGTGAGTTTGTTAAAATCAGCGCAACCAAGCTGATAATTACTGACACAGTTAAAAATATTGTCTGGATTTTCGAGTTGGTAGACAAGGGATTCATGCTTAACGTCCATTGTTCTAGCCACAACCCTAATCCGAGGGTGAAAGTGATGGCTAAATAAGCGGCTAACAGGTTTGCGTGCATGAAAATAGAAGCCATCCGTCCTGGTGGCTCTCCTCCTGGGGCGATGGATAAATCTAATAAAATCCACAAAACTCGCCACTGAAAACTCCAACCCCAAAACATCTGCCCAAAGCCCATAACTACCACTGGGATAGAACCAATGATGAAAATCCCAGTTATTTGCCGCAATTGGGCAGGTGTTTTAATTAGAGTGCTGAGACCAGCAAAAACTACAAAGAATGGTAATAAATTAAACAGACCCAAAAAAGCCTGTGTTTTTTCATGGGCAAGGCTACAACTAATTATTAGTAGTACGCTTAACAGAGCAAATCCCCAGTGAAGTGGACGGTGGATCACTGTACGGTATTGTTTTTGGCAAGTTATTAATGCTGCCAAAAGTATACTGACACCGCCCACAAACGGACTGAAGGGAAAAATCAGCAGTCCAATTTGAGTTAAATTCCAAGGGGTTTGTAGATGAGCATGAGTATGATTAAAAGCTAACTTCAAGCTGGCTCCCAATATTCAGCACGGGTAAGACGAATTTGTGCCAGAGCAAATATAGTGGGGATGATGCGACCATAGTTAGTGGCAATCGCTCTCCATCCCAAATCTGCAAAAAACCAAGTCCACATGACTGGGCCAATGAAAGTAAAAATACTACGTACTGCGCCATAACGAGCCGCATTGATCACCATACCCCGTCGCGCCATTTGTAAAGCTACATAGCCTTTCAATTGGGTAGTAGCTGCTTGAGAACCGGCAATTGCCGCCTGTTTAGCTACTTCATATTTAGCAAACTGGATAGCAAATTGACGTGCTATTTGTTGCAATACTAATGGTTGAATAATAGAAGTAACCGCCAAGACGCTACCACCTTTAAAAATTAATCCCAAGGGATCACGCTGTAATAAAAGTGGTAGCGGTTGTTTAACTTCTGACTGTGACAGTTGACGTTGCATCTGGTGATTTAATTTTTGCTTTTCATATTCTGGTAATTTTTTCCACACCTGTCCTAATAGATGTAAAAATAATTCTGCTTCTAAATCAATGGTTGTCAGTTCCGTAGAATAAGGAATTTTCAAATACTTGTATACTTGAATTAATACTTGACGATAAGTTACCTGACTTGTACGTCCGCGCAATACCGTCATCCCATCTGCTGCTAAAAACCGAAAACGACTTTCTAATGTGTCTAGCCAAGCTTTGTAATTCTGGCTTTGAACCTCAATTGGTTCAGGTGTACCAACATAATCCAGCGGATTAAACTTACGACTAAACAAAATTGCCGTTAAGTCTTGCAATTCTTCTTGTGTTGCTAATTCCAGCGCCGCCCTCAGCTCATCCAATTTCCCTTCCTCCCTTCGTGCAGCCTTTATGTACTTTATTCTACTATTAGCTTTTAGCAGTCATTGGTAACTGCTCTGTACTTGATAATCACGAATAAATTATGACTGATATTGCAATAATTGGTGCTGGTATGGCAGGTTTAGTCTGTGCCCAACGGTTAACTCAAGCTGGATATTCGGTGTTGGTTGTGGAAAAGTCCCGTGGTTTAGGGGGAAGACTCGCCACTCGCCGTTTACATGGAACTTGGGCAGATCATGGAGCCTGTTATTTAAAGCCTAAAGGTGAATTATTCCGAAATTTTGTAAAATCATTAAGCGATCGCCATATTTTAAAAGTCTGGACAGATGAAACTCAACCCAACTTTGCACCGCGTTATGTTGCACCTGGAGGAATGAGTGCCATCGGCAAGTTTCTCGCCCAAGGTTTACAAATCCAACTGAATCAACGTGTCACAGCTATTAACCCTACCACTAACAATAGTTGGTGTCTGACTCTCGAAAGTAACGAAAAATTAACAGCTAAAGCCCTGGTTATAGCGATTCCAGCGCCGCAAGCCGTGACAATCTTAGCACCATTGGCAGAAGATGTATTAGATAAAGCATTTCTAGCCAATTTGAGTTCTGTGGAATTTTCTGCTTGTATCAGTGCGATCGCGGGGTATCCGGCGACATCCCAACCATTACCACATTGGCAAGACCGTAAATTTACAGATGATGCTGTTCTGGGATGGGTGGGTTTAGATAGCAGCAAACGTCCCCATCCTCAGCAACCTGTATTTGTCTTGCAAAGTAGCGCTAATTTTGCCCAAATTCATTTAGAGTCATCAGATTTGCAACCGGTTGCACAGGATATGTTGCAACAAGCCGCCCAAAGTTTAGGGCTTCCCTGGCTAGCAACACCAGAGTGGATGCAGGTACATCGCTGGCGTTACGCTTTTCCTAGCCGTCCTTGGCCCAATCCTGTCTTATCTGGCAAAACTTCCCCACCATTAGTATGTTGTGGTGATTGGTGTGGTGGTTATCTTGCGGAAGACGCAATGATTTCTGGGCTTGCTGCATCTGTGGAAATTAATCATAACTTGAGCCAGCTACCCCTATCTGATTATGATTAATAACCTCATTATAAGTCTTTCACTGGTAATAATTCATCAATTACGGACTGAAATGATAGCGTTTTGTATTCTTTAATTTTGCGATAAAAAAAGGTAGAACGCAACCGATAGTTAATCCGATGAACCTCTATTAAAAGATTAGTTTTCTCTATGGACATGGTACTTCCTTTTCCCATTTATAGCCTTTTCCAGTCTAATGATGTACAGTGATTAAGATAAGGTTGTGCATCTACTTGATGGTGAAAATGAAAGCATATTCTCTCGACTTTCGCCAAAAAATATTTGATACATACTTGGAAAGTGGAATATCACAACCTCAATTAGCAAAAAGATTCTGTATAAGTTTAAGTTTTGTGGGGAAATTACTAAAGCAATATAGAGAAACACAAAGTATTGCTCCTAAATTGAGGATAAAACAAACTCCTACAAAGCTCAATTCTGAACAACTTAATATTCTCCAAGAAATAGTTGAAGCCAAGAATGATGCCACATTGGGAGAAATTCGCTTAATTCTTCAAGAAAGAACAGGAGTAACAATTGGTATATCTACAGTAGACCGGATGTTAC
>WGNO01000009.1 GCA_016124525.1 Nostoc sp. RI_552
GTATCTTCGTACAATATTTTAGCGATAGCCTGAATGTGTTCTTGCAGTTCTTTTTCCTGTTCGGGAGTCATCTTTACTACCTTTTATCTAGATTCCACTACTCTCATTATCCCTCACTTAAAAAACTGGGATGCTCCCGTTGATAAGTTACTGAAATATTACAATGACGGAAAACTGTTGAATCGAGATTTAGGTAACTATTTTAAGTACAAAAAACTGAAACATCCCAGATTAGCGGAACAACTGCGTGTATATATTCAGGATTCTAGCAAGTCATTAGAAGCAAGATATGAAGCCATAAACATTGCTAAAATATGCGAAGTAGATGATCTTCAAGAAGATTTAGTAAATTTAGCATTAGATTCATTCCAATCTATAGATTTAAGAGTTAATGCGGCAAACGCTCTTTGCTCAATTGGTAATTCAGAGACGAAATTAAAATTAAAACCTTTAGCTATTGGTAATCTTGAAGAAGATAAAGATGATGAACTTAAAGGATATAGTTTAGAGGCAGTTTGGCCAGAACACTTAACAGCAGAAAAATTATTTAACGCTATTACTCCACCTAAGACAGGAAATTTATCTCGTGGATATCAGCGTTTTCTTAAATATAAACTTGTAGCAAAGCTCCAACCTACAGATTTATTAGTAGCCCTTAATTGGGTTAAAAAGCAAAAATTGAGATACTTTAACAATCCCTTTGAAAAACTAGCAGATGAAATTATTTTAAAAGCATGGGAAAATTTTGATATTCCTGAAATTGCAGATATTTTTGCAAAAATAGTCTTAATACGACGTAAGCAAGATCAGAGAATCATAACAAGTAGAGACAGTAAAAAAATATTTGAACCGCAAATTGCTGAAAATTATGAGAAGCGAAGAAAATTAATTGAACGATTAGTATTATTACTTAATAATACAGGAGTAGATCCAACAGGATTATTAGTAATAGGGATAGAAGAAAAGATTATTCTAAGTCAAGATATTCTATGGATGATTGAGAAAATAAAAAGCACTAAAGAGGAATATTTACAGCAAATTTGGGCGCAACTAATTGAAGGGGAATTTAACCGTCAAGATGCAAAACAAATAGATGCTATTTTAACAGCAACTCAAACTAATGAAATTCTACGCAATCATTTTATGTCTTACTTTGAGGCTGTTGAGTTAAATTCAGCAGAAGCTGATAAAATGAAAAGCAATTATCAGATGTTGGAAAATTGGAGAGAAGAGTGGAAAAATGATCAAGGAGAATCTCCAGTGCTAGAGCAACCACCAAAAGAGAGAGTTATTGAATGGTTGGAAATTTTGGAGTCTGGAACTTTGTGGGCTTGGTCAAAATTAAACCTGGAAATGACTTTAAAGCCAAATAGTAGATATTACGATGATGAATTAGAATATGATTTAACTAAACTTCCGGGTTGGGAAGAAGCGGATATAGCCACTCGAATAAGAATTATTAATGGGGCTAAAAAATATGTTCTAGAACAAAACGAAGTAGTTTATGACTGGATAGGTACAAACACTTTTGACACATTGGCTTTAGCTGGCTGTAGAGCATTATTTTTAATATTGAAAGAATCACGAAAATTTTTATACACTCTTACAGATGAAACCTGGCGGAGATGGACACCTGTGATAGTGGGCTACCCCCATAGCAGTAGTGAAGATTATTTCTTGGAATTAGTTAAACAAGCATATATAAAAGCTCCTCATGAAGCTATTAACACACTAAATTTATTAATTGATGAAGAAAATAAGAAACATAGCAATATTTTCATCATTGATAAATTTGAGAAATGCTGGGATGAGAATATGAGTTCTGTGATTTTAGAAAAATTGAATGCAAAAGCATTGAGACCAACAATTACGGGTCAATTACTTAGTAAACTTCTCAAACACGGATGCAGTAAAGCTAAAGATTTAGCAAAGTCATTAGTGCAACATAGTGAAAATAGCGCGACAATACAACGGTATAAAAATACTTATATTGCCAATGTAATGATTTTCTGTCTTTTGCCTTTTGTATTCTGTCTTTATCTACTCACTTATTACGAACTAATTATCAAAGAATACCAAAGAGCTTTGTTAGCAGCCAGAGTATTAGTGGAAAATGCTGATTATAGTAGCTGGTCATTAATTTGGTCAGTTGTTGAACAAGATACGGAATTTGGTTGTAAGCTTTTTGAAGCAGTTGCTAATCGTTACCCATTTGGGATTAACTTAAACGTGACTGAGGAGCAACTGGCGGACTTATATATTTGGCTTATTAAACAATATCCTCCTAGTGAAGATCCTGTGTATCGGGGTGTTCATTTTGTAGAAACTAGAGAACAATTAGGTTCTTTCAGAGACAGTATTTTAACTCAACTTAAGGAAAGAGGTACATCTCAAGCTTGCTCAGAAATTGAACGAATTGGTAAAGAATTACCTGAATTAACATGGATAAATAAAGTATTATTAAAAGCTCAAATTATAAGAAGAGCTAAAGAATGGAATCCTCCCAAGCCACGTGAAATTTTTGAACTTATTAGCAATACAGAAAACCGTTTTGTTCAAGATGGTAATCAACTTTTAAATGTCCTCGTTCAATCCTTAGAAATATTGGAGAGAGAACTACAAGATGAAACACCATCTGCTAAATTTGTTTGGGATCAAGTAGAGAAGAATGCATATAAACCAAAGGATGAAAATAGCTTTTCTGATTATGTAAAACTCCATCTTGAAAGGAATCTAAAATCTAGAGGTATTATTATTAACAGAGAAGTAGAGCTAAGACCAAACCAAGGAGGAAGTAAAGGAGAAAGAACAGATATTCATGTAGATGCCGTCATTCAAAAAACAAATGGAGAAATATTAGATCAAATAACAGTTATCATTGAAGTAAAAGGTAATTGGAATAATAAGTTATATACTGCAATGGAAGAACAACTGGTTAATCGCTATTTAAAAGATAATACTTGTCAACATGGTATTTACTTAGTTGGTTGGTTTAATTGTGAACAGTGGGATGGACGTGATTGTAGAAAAGGTCAAGCACCAAAAATTAGTATTGATGAAGCTAGAGAAGAGTTTAAAAAACAAGCTGAACGATTATCACAATCAGGTGTTCAAGTTAAAGCATTTATCCTTAATACAGCACTTCGATAGCTAATTTTGTATTTTATATCCACCTTAAACATCCAGTCCAAAATCAAAAATTATAACTCAACTTTCTGCTCATGAAACTACTTGAAACAACCTACAAACACCAAGAATCACCACCAATAAATCCCTACCATCAGCTTGAATGACTGCTAGCTGATTACCATGCCTACTTAGATTTTTATAGTAATTATTTTGACTTATATCATCAGGCTGTTTAACTAATTGGCCCCTCTGGGTGATTCTTGTTTCTATTTCCGGCTTATCATCTGCGCTTAATAAGGCAACATAATGGTTAACTACATCATTAGGAGTACCTATTTCTAGCATCCTGCCACAATTCATCAACATAGCGCTATGACATAACATTTTCACACTACTGGCATCATGGGAAACAAATAATATAGTTACGCCCTGTTCTTTGAGTTGACGAATTCGCTTCATACAGCGAGCTTGAAACTTTGCATCCCCCACAGCTAAAGCTTCATCTACTATTAAAATAATGGGTTCTGTATGAGCCACCACCGCAGAAGCTAACCTGACCACCATCCCACTAGAATAAGTCTTCACAGGATGGTCAATAAAATCCCCAATTTCCGCAAAAGCTGCTATGTCATCAAACTTAAATGTAACTTTTTGTAACAGTATTCACCATCTCTGTGCCTGAACAATTACCAATGAGTAACACAATTGGGTATTTTGCTTGAATCCCATGACGGCGATGAAGGAGCCTGATGTTATTGTTACTCAAGGTATAAATAAACGTCTAATTCCTGATAAACTTTAGTGGCATAGAATCTGCCAATAAGTTTCCTGTAGTGTCTAGTGGTGTTTGGGGATGAAGCTTTCAACTGAAGATAATGCAACCTGGCTAGAAGCCCGCCGTTACTGGGAACTGTTAGAAGTTTTAGTTAGACGGAATCTGAAAGTACGCTACCGAGGTTCTTTATTAGGTATTTATTGGTCTTTATTGAACCCCTTAATTATGACAGGACTATATACTGCAATTTTTGGCGCAACTTTTGCATCTTACTACGACAATTCTATACTAAACTATATTTTGGCTGCTTTTACAGGACTGGTAGTAATCAATTTTTTCTCGGCTTCCACATCCCAAGCTTTATCCAGCGTAGTCGGAAATGGAGCATTGTTAAATAAAATTCGTCTACCTGTAAGCATTTTTCCGGTATCTATGATTGGTTGCAACGTTTTTCAATTTGTAATGGGAGTATTCCCGCTATTAGCAGCTATAACTGTAATTAATTCTAAAAATTTATTCAACGTTATGGCTCTGGTCTTGCCATTTCTGTCTTTAGTTTTAGTTTCTACAGGTATTGGATTTTTAGTAAGCGCCTTATACGTGTTTTTTAGAGACTTGCCCTATTTTTATGAACTAGTTGTGTTTATGGTGGGAATTGGTACCCCTATCTTTTATCCAGCAGCAATTGTTCCAACTCCAATTAAGCCTTTTTTAAAACTAAATCCTTTATCACCAATCATTGAAAGCATACGTCAAATTTCTCTGTCTGGAGAATTACCTGACTTAAATTTAATTTGGGTATCTTTACTGAGCGGGGTAATTATTTTAGTGTTAGGGATAATTTGTTTTCAATATTTACGTCATCAGTTTATTGATTTGTTGTAGATGGAAGTAATACGCCTAAATCAAGTTTCGCTCTGGCGAAGGACTCAAGAAGAGTTTTCTTATGACCTGAAGAAAACAATCCTATCAGTTATTGAAGGTAAATATCGTAAGCCAGCGAGAAAGTTGGTTTTGGACAAAATAGATTTGTCCATTTGCAGTGGCGAAAAGGTAGGAATTATTGGTGCAAATGGTTCTGGAAAATCAACCTTACTCAAGATAATTTCTGGGATTTTGAAGCCCACCAGTGGTTCGGTAAGGGTAAGAGGTCAAATTGCACCCTTGATTGAACTTGGAGCAGGGTTTGATTCAGAAATTTCTGT
Organism: Nostoc sp. RI_552; assembly: GCA_016124525.1. Lineage (GTDB taxonomy): Bacteria > Cyanobacteriota > Cyanobacteriia > Cyanobacteriales > Nostocaceae > Umezakia > Umezakia ovalisporum. The sequence continues at coordinate 5,110 of WGNO01000009.1, forward strand.
GATAGATAATATTATTTTATACGGTATTCTTTTAGGCTTCTCTAGAAGAGAAATGCAACAAAGAACACATTCAATTTTAGAGTTTGCTGAACTACAAGATTATGCTTTAGTACCTGTGAAAGCCTTGTCTTCTGGTATGGTGGCACGGTTAGGTTTTGCTGTTGCTACAGATGTACAGCCAGACATTTTAATTTTAGATGAAGTTTTATCTGTGGGTGATGAAAGATTTAGAAATAAGTCTCAGCAAAGGGTTGAGAAATTTTGGAATGACCAAGCCACTATTTTAGTGGTTTCTCATGGAATGGATTTTATTCGCAAGTCTTGTCAGCGAGCAATTTGGTTAAATCAGGGAAAATTGATATTTATAGGTTCAGCAGACGAAACTGTTGATTGCTACTTAAGCCACGTAAGGAAAAATAATAGTCATTCAATTTGAAGTTATGGTACTATTTTAGGGAATATTTTCAGCAATGTTTGTTTTAATAAGGATATCTTTCACCATTTATAAAAGCATATGAAAGTTTTACACTTAACCACATGGAAAGAAATTTGTGGAATTGCAACCTACACAAGTAATTTAATAAAAAGCCTTGAAGAACAACATATCTATAATGAAGTTTATCCAATTAATAGAGAAAAATTACAATATTTATCTTTAAATGAAATTAGGAATTATCTTGTCGGGGTTTGCAATGTTGCTAATGATTTCGATGTGGTACACATACAACATGAACATGGTTTTTTTCATGGTTCTTACTTTTCCGAAAAATCCATAGATATTTTTGCCGAGATATTGGTCAATTTAAAAAATAAAAATAAAAAGGTTGTTGTTACTTTTCACACCGAACCAATTTTCGTCCAACCAATATACAGAATGTTCAAGGATGGTAAAAATAAGTTTAGTGAGAATGTTTACAACTCAATACAAACCTTGAAGTGGAAAACAAAGATAGCAACTATATTCAATAGTAGCAAAGATGTTTTTACTGCTGTCGTACACACAAAGAAATCAAGATTAAGTTTTATTAACAGTGGATTTAATCCAGACTCTATTAGAATAATTAAGCATGGTGTTTCCCAACGTAATACGAATTATTTAGGATTAAGTAAAAGTGATTGTAAAGCAAAATTAAACTTAAATATAAATAGTAAATTGTTGTCAATATTTGGGTTTGTATCTAAATATAAAGGTTATGAAATAGCTTTAAATGCTTTAAAGTATCTTCCCAATAAATATAACTTAGCTATTATCGGCGGTAGTCACCCCAATGATAAAGAAGGTAAGACAATGGAAGAACTTCTTAAGTTAATAATAGAATTGGATCTTAGAGATAGAGTTTTGATAACAGGTTTTGTTGAATTTGAAGTTTTAGATTTATTTCATGGAGCAACAGATATCTGTTTAGCTCCTTATCTATCTTCTACATTATCAGCTTCTGGAGCATTAACCTGGGCTTTTAATTCTGGAAAGCCAATCATTGCCACTAAAATTCCAGCTTTTGAAGAAATTAATCAGGAGTATAATTGTATGTTAATGGTTTCACCAGAATGTCCTGTAGAACTATCATTGGGAATTTTAAATTTAGATAAAAATGAACAACTTCAACAGGAACTAGTTAAGAATTCCTTAAGTTATGCTTATGAAAATTCTTGGGATAAAATTAGCCGAATTTACTTGGATTTATATAACGAATTAAGCAGTAACTAATTATCAAATTAATATTCATTAGTGGGAGTATTTTGTTATCATGCTAGATTTTAATTTAATCAAAAATTTTGCAACTATTGAATCTGTAATAGTTGAAGAAGACTGGAAGAATATATTTAATAACAATAAGTATATTCCAACAACCGAATACTATAACTTTTACTATTCTTACGGGAAGAGTTGGAAGCCGAATTCTATCCTAGAAATAGGTGTTAGGCTTGGTTATTCCGGGGTTTCTATGGTACTTGGAGCGGGTGATTCATTGCTAAAATTTGTAGGTATTGATTCGGAAATAGATGTAAATTCAAGTTCCAATATAGCTCAAAAGAATTTGCTATCTCATACAAAAGCTGAAGTAACTTTAATCAATCTTGATACCCAAAAAGACGATATACCGAATGATATCGGTAAATTTGATTTAATTCACATAGATGCTGATCATACGTTTTCTGGCTGTATCAATGACATATTGTTAGCTCTTTCTTTTGCTAAAACTGGTACTAGAATTATAGTTGATGATTGCTTATATGCACCTGTAAGAGCAGCAGTAGAAGCTGTCATAAGTACTTATCATACCAAATTAAACCTAAAATATGTTACTAATTTTAGAGGACATGGATTAATTGAAACACTAAATACTTTTCCGGAATTAGAGGAGAAAAACAAAAGAGATGTAATTGCCAATCAACAAAAAAGTCCATTTGCAAAAATCAAGTTTTCCTCAATAGCACATCATTACTCAATAATTAGAACGGAAATAAGTCAAGTTGACATAAAAAATAATAGTTTTCCTAATTATATCCTAGATTTCACTTTTCAAATTGTAACTGAAGCAGATTTATATCTAAAAGACTCTATACAAGCATTAAGTTTGGCTATTAAATTTTATCAAGATAATGGATTCTGCGTTGATGAAATTATTCAAGCTATTAATTCAATTGAATCATATATAAATAGTCAAAATAATCATAAAGATTCTTTTATAAAGAAAATTTTTAGCAAAACAAATAGCAATTTGTACATATACGAAGAAATTTATAATAGATTATATCTATTAAATAGAATAAGATTGCAACTAATTAATAACAATCTAGGGAAATGTTTTAGTCATTTCTGTAAAGAATCAACTAAGCATTTAGATTATTTAGTAGGACGCATCGACCCGGAGAATAATAGTTACTTTTTACCAACACATCTTCCTGGATTAGAAAATTATAGAAAGAGTAAAACAAATATTTTTACTAATCATGAAGGATATTTATTAATTATAGTCTTGAGTGATGCGTTAATCAACATTTTATCTTGTTTTGAATGTGAATTAGAGTCTCAATATTGGATGCGATATTGGGATATAAAAAATAACGAAACTTGGAATAAGCTGATAATAAATAACGCAAATAAAATTTATGATTCACCTACCCCATTTCCAATTAAGCGTCCAGTAGAATATGAAGATTTCTACAAAATGCAACATATAGGAAATGCTGGTGGTATCAGATTAACGAATTTTCCCAGCAAAGATCATAGTCATCCAAAACAAGAAAAAATTGAACTATGTCACCCCACTGATCATCTTTTTCGTATTTTTACGACTATTTCTAATATAGAATTGATATTAACACTTTTAAAAGAAAGGCATCCAGGAGAAACCATTAAATGGTTAGATGTTGGTTGTGGAATTGGTTTTATTTCAAACCGAGTTCAGTTTGATGGTATTCTTATAGGTATTGATGTCGCAGATTCATTAATTGAATATGCGAATGCAACACAACTTACAGAAAACCATAAATATGTCAAGGGTGAATTTAATGATGCTAGAAAAATGATTCAAGGAGAAAAGTTTCATTTGATTACAGCAAATGAAGTTGTAGAACACATCATAGATCCTCTTAGCTTCATTAGAGAAATGTCCCAGCATACATCTGATTTGATTTATGCATCATCACCATTGATGGAAGAAGTACCTTACACACCACAAGCCGAGCATGTGTGGAGCTTTACACTAGAATCTTATATTAGACTCTTTGAAGAGTCTGGTATGAAAATTACTTATTCTGGAATATGCGAAGTGGGAAAATATACAGGTAACGGACATAACTGGTTATCTGTAGCGGCAACAATCAACCATCCGTTTAGAGTCTTTCCGTTAGGCTAACTATGCCTATTGTGTCAGTGCAAGAAAAATATGACAGTTTCTAAGGCTCGGTAACTCTTGTCTACAAAGAGAAAAAGCAAAAATATTTTCTTGGCAAAGAACTGCTAAAGAAACATTAAAGGCTTACCAAAGTATAATTCATGAAGTTTGATGATAAAACTTCCATGACATAAACCTTTACCGAAATTTTACGCAATTAGTTGGTTGCAAAATTAAATACTTCATTTGTGACTCACACAGGAGCCTTCCCCGGCTAATGTTAATAACTAAAACTTATATTTTTGCCCATAAATATCATTAACTAAATTATAGTTGCACATTTTTATGCGATCGCTATCAAATCCTTCTGATTTTTAGAAATTGTCTCGCTGAGTGCATATAATTCAAGCAAGAGATCAAATTTCCTTGTCAGCAATTGCTTCATTCTTAATTGATTTCTTAACAGCAAGCAGAATATTGATAGGGGTGATTAGATACACCGATGAACTGTCTTAAACAAATCTAGATCCAGTTTGACCAGAAACAGAAGAGTAGATAAGCAACTTCCCAATCTGTCCATAAGATGAGAAAACAAAAATGCTCAATTCTGAATTCCCTGAGTCTGAAGTTTGTGCTGAAACTGATTTTCATCAGATTGAAGAACAAAAAGGAACATTGAAGCCAAATCAAAAGGGACGTTGGCCTTTAATTTTAGGTATAACTCTGTTGATTGCAGGCGGCTGTGGTTGGCGCTGGTGGCAAAATAGCTTTGCTGGTCATGGAGCTCCGGGTAATACAGCAGCTGGTTCACCCATGGGAATTCCTGTGAAGTTAGCCACTGTAAAAACCGCAACCATAAAAGAAAGTTCGGTTATTAACGGCTTTTTAGAAGCTCCTGGCGCAGTAGCACTGAAGCCAGAAATTGACGGGCGAATCAGTGAAATTTTATTTAAGGAAGGCGATAGCGTTCAACAAGGACAAGTTATAATGCGCTTGCAGAGTGATGAGACTCAAGCCCGCTTACGACAAGCAAAAGCATTATTAGACCGTACCCAAGCCCGACTAGCAGAACTTAAAGCAGGTACACGTCCAGAAGCAATTGCTCAAGCCAAAGCTAGATTAGCTCAAGTGGAAACTCGCCTGAAAAATGCCCAGAGTGGAGCACGTCCAGAAGCAATTGCCCAAGCTGAAGCTCAAATTAAGGTAGCTCAATCTGATTTCCAATTAGCCCAATCAAGAGCTCAGAGATACCAACAATTAAGAAAACAAGGTGCTGTTTCCCAAGATGAACTAGAAGGATTTCTCTCAGAACAAAGAAGTGCTGAAGCTAGATTGCAAGCAGCCCAAAAACGACTCGAGGAATTCCGCAAAAGCAGAAGTTTTGATATTGATGAACTAGTGGCAACCGTAGAACTAGAACAACAAAGTCTCAGAGAACTAGAGAACGGTTCCCGCCCAGAAGAAATTGCCCAAGGCCGTTCTCAAGTTATGGAAGCAGCCGCTCAAGTCCAGTTAGCAGAAGCACAGCAGCAACACATCACAATTGTAGCTCCTGTCACTGGTATTCTCGGTAATATATCGGTGAAAGTGGGAGATTTTGTTAGTAAGGGAAATGAACTCACCACAGTGACTAAAAGTGATACTTTGGAATTAAATTTAGCTGTTCCCGTCAATGAAGCCGAAAGGTTGCGTCTGGGATTACCTGTACAAATACTAGATGCTGAAAACAAACCCACCCTCGCAGGTAAGGTAAGTTTTATTTCGCCCAATATTAATGTAAATACACAGAATATATTGGCGAAAGCCAGCTTTGCTAATCCCCAAAACCGAATACTCAATCGCCTCAACGTCCAAGCCAATATCATCTGGGATGAAAGTCAGGGAATCCTAATTCCTACCGAAGCAATATCTCGCATGGGCAACCAGACTTTTGTGTTTGTAGCTCAAGAGTCGGGAAAATCTCAGCTAGGAATGGCGAACTTAATAGCTCAACAAAAACCGGTGAAGTTAGGAAATATTCAAGGAAACGATTATCAAGTTCTTGAGGGACTAAAAGCCGGGGACAAAATTGTTGTTGCAGGTATTCTCAATCTCACCAATGGCGCACCTATCATACCTGCACCTGAGCAAATGGGTAAGGGGAAACCTTAATTATTAACTCGTAATTTTTAGGTATAAAAGCACTTTTACAGTCATGGGAATCTTTTTCCTCCCTGCTTGTGGATCTCAATGTGCTGTCAATCAAAAATCCTCAATCTCAAATCCCAAATTGGTTGATTCATCCCTAACTACCAATTTATATTTATTCACCTCTCTAAGTCTATGTTTATTGATTTCTTTATCAAGAGACCAGTATTTGCTACGGTCTGTGCATTAATTGTGCTGTTGTTGGGATTGATTAGTATTCCCACATTGCCAATAGCTCGTTTCCCAGATATTGCACCTACTCAAATCAACGTTACCGCCAACTATACCGGAGGTAGTGCTGAGGACGTAGAAAGCGGTGTTACCAACATCTTAGAAAGGGAAATCAACGGGGTTGAAGGTATCCGCTATATTACTTCCAGCAGTAGTAACGATGGCTCCACTAACATTACAGCTACCTTCAATTCATCCCGAAATCCAGATATTGCGGCTGTGGATGTGCAGAACCGTGTTGCTGTTGCTCAACCGCAACTACCAGAATCTGTACAGCGCACAGGTGTTAGGGTAACCAAACAATCTAACAATCTACTCTTAGCAATTGGTTTATTCGCTGAAAATGATGACTATGACAATGTATTTTTAAGCAATTATGCTGACCTTTACTTAGGAGATGCCTTAAAAAGAGTTAAAGGTGTTGGTAATGTGAGAATCTTTGGCGAACGTCGTTATGCAATGCGTATATGGCTAGACCCGAATCGCCTGGCTAGTCGGCAGCTGACCACTCAGGATGTAGTCAATGCTTTATCGGAACAAAATTTGCAGGTCGGTGGTGGAAGCATTGGTCAAGAGCCTGCCCCGGAAGGACAAAGGTATCAAATTGATGTACGCGCTGTCAGTAGACTTTCAGATTCATCGGAATTTGCGGAAATTATCCTGAAAACTAATAATGATGGCAGCTTAATTAAGCTCAAAGATGTCGGTAAAATAGAAATGGGGGCACAGAACTATAACTCATTTTTGCGATATCGCGCCAAAGATGCTGTGGGTTTAGGTATTTATCAACTTCCTGGGAGCAATGCTTTGGAGGTGGCGCGGGGAGTGAGAAAGGAAATGGCCCGATTAGCTCTCAATTTTCCGCCGGGATTGCAGTATCAAGTCGCCTTTGACACTACACGCTTTGTGGAAGAGTCGATGTCAGAAGTAATCAAGACTCTATTGATAGCAGTATTACTAGTTGTAATTGTAATTTTTGTCTTTTTGCAGGACTGGCGAACAACTTTAATTCCCGCGTTAACTGTTCCTTTGTCTCTCATTGGGACATTTATTTTTGCGAAAATTTTTGACTTTTCTATTAATAGTTTGACTTTATTTGGTTTAACTTTGGCATCGGGAATGGTGGTGGACGATGCCATTGTTATAGTTGAGCAAATCAGCCGTTTTATCCAGGATAAAGGCATGAGTCCTCCCCGGGCAGCCAGTGAATCAATGGCTGAACTATTTAGTGCAGTGATTGCTACTTCCTTGGTGCTGATGGCAGTATTTATCCCCGTGGCGTTTTTTCCGGGAACTACTGGCGCACTTTATCGCCAATTTGCCCTAACTATTGCTTTCTCTATTGTCATTTCTACCTTTTTAGCCTTGACCTTGACACCTTCTTTGTGTGCGTTACTGCTACGTCAAGGACAAAAACCTACTGGTTGGTTGGGTGGAGTTTTTGATCAAATGAATCAGTTGGTGGACTCAGTACGTAGAAGCTATGGGCGATGGCTCAATTTTCTAGTCCGCTTTAAAAACATAATTATGGGACTATTCATGGTGGCCTTGGGAATGACAGCTTGGCTCTATATCACCATACCCACAGGCTTTCTTCCCGAGGAAGACGAAGGCTACTTTATGACCTTGATCCAAGGGCCCCAAGGGGTTTCTTTACAATATACTAGTGATGTGATGGCACAAGTAGAAAAAGAAATCTTGCAAATCCCTGAAGTAGTGGGAACCTTCGCCCTTGGTGGCTTTAGTTTCAGTGGTAATATTGCCAATAATGGCATTATATTTACTACCTTAAAACCCTGGGCGGAACGTTCCCGACCAGATCAATCAGTACAAGCGATTATCGGTAACTTACGAGGAAAATTGTTCGCTATCCCAGAAGCAAGAATCTTTCCGGTAAATCCACCACCCATTCAAGGGTTAGGTAACTTTGGGGGCTTCAATTTTCAACTGCAAGACCGTAGAGGCAATAGTGGCTTAGAAACTTTGGTACAATCAATGGGTGAATTGCTTGGTGGAGCCAACCAAACACCAGGATTACAAGCTGTATTTAGTACTTTTGCCGCACAAACCCCACAAATTCTGGTAGAAGTAGATCGCAATAGAGCCAAAGCACTGCAAGTTTCCATAGATGATATCTTCCGTACTCTTCAAACTGCTTTGGGTTCTCAATATGTAAATGATTTCAACCTCCAGCAGCGTAATTACAGAGTGTATGTCCAAGCAGACGCAAAATTTCGCTCTAATCCCCAGGATATTGGTCAACTATCTGTTCGTTCTCAAAGCAATGAAATGATTCCTTTGAGAAACTTAATTACAACTACTTCTGTTGTGGGGGCCCAGGTAATTAACCACTATAATCTATATCGCTCAATTGAAATCAATGGTTCTCCTGCTCCTGGTTTTAGTTCTGGAGATGCTATTAAGGCCATGGAAAAGTTAGCTACAGAAGTTTTACCACCTATTTTTGGTTATGAGTGGTCAGGAACGACATTGGAAGAAATCAATTCTGGCGGTTTAGCACCCATTATCTTTGGTTTAGGAATTGTTTTTGTGTTTTTAGTGCTAGCTGCTCAGTACGAAAACTACATAGACCCCTTAATTATCCTCTTATCAGTGCCTTTAGCAATTTTTGGCGCACTTATAGCTCAATCAATGCGGGGTTTTCCTAATGACGTTTACTGTCAAATTGGTTTAGTAATGTTGATTGGTTTAGCTAGTAAGAATGCTATTTTAATTGTAGAATTTGCCAACCAATTGCGGAGGGAAGGGCTTTCTATAACTAAAGCAGCTGTGGAGGCAGCACAAGAGCGTTTACGCCCGATTTTAATGACTGCATTTTCTACACTGCTCGGTATTTTTCCCTTGACTATTGCCACAGGTGCCGGGGCGGGGAGTCGTCAGTCTTTGGGAACGACGGTGTTTGGCGGAATGTTAATTGCTACTTTTTTGACTTTGTTTGTGGTGCCAATTTTATATATTGTCATAAAAACAACTACAGAGCCTTTGTTCAAATCCTATGGTCATCATATGCAGCTAGATACAGCAAAAAAATGACCAATAAACATCCCTCCGGCTCGGTGTGTTCAAGAAGTGGGCTGTAGCGCGATAAACTAATATTTTAGTTCAGCAACATCAAAACATATATCTTGAACGAGAAATTAATGGAGATATTTGAAGTTATCCAAGAAACTATCAAAAAACCACCAATTCCCCATGAACCATATAAGCAATCATTGAAAGCTTGGGCTATGTATTGCTTACGGGACAAAGGGTTTAAAGTAGTTTATGCTCAAAATGCCGACTTTGCCATTGAAACCAAGGGACGGGACAAGCTGTATTTTAAAGTGACAAACAATAGGAAAGATGTAGATAATTCTTGTAGCTGGATAGTTTGGGATAATGTGACCAAAAGCCCTAGCCTGATTCCGGTTCAATAGTTGACGACCCAACTTAGTTGGAGGCTTTTTCTCCCGTCAAAGTTTGTAGTCAGAACTTTATTTTTCTGGTTTTTTTGTCAAAGAAGGAACTTAAGAAGGCTTTTCAAATATCATCAGGTGTTGCTGGGGTAATAAATTTTTAGTTTCTCGCCAAACTAAACCCACAGTTGCCATTTCTTTGCGGACTTGTTTTTGAGTCATTTTGTGCAAAGGTTTAATCATAATCAAAGGATTTTCGCCCCGGTATTCCACCAGCACCACTTTACCTCCTGGTTTCAGGGCTTTGACAATTCCCTGCATCAGCTCTTGGGGATATTCCAACTCATGATAAGTATCCACCATCAGTGCTAAATCAACACTTGCAGAAGGAAGATTGGGATTGGTGAGAGTTGCCAAAATTGGCTCAACATTAAAAATATTTTTCTCTTGTTTGAAAAATTTCACAAATTCCAGCATTTCTGGTTGAATATCCACAGCCAAAACCTTTCCGTCTGTTAGTAATGGTGCAATGCGAAAGCTGAGATAACCTGTACCTGCGCCAATATCCGCCACTACATCGTCGGGTTGTAAGTTAAGGGCACTCACAATTTTACTGGGCTGTTCTTCTACCTCGCGGCTTGGTCTTTCTAGCCAACCTGCACCTGTGTGTCCCATGACTTTGGCTATTTCTCGCCCCATGTAGTATTTTCCCATACCATCTGCACTGGGACGCCATCGCTGTTCATAAACATTATTAGACACAGAAGCAGCGTTTGCTATGGTCATCGGGGTAAACAGCAAGTTTACCAGCATCAACAGAATAGCGAAAAATTGTAAACAATTTAACTTATGGTAATGGTAATTTTTCATGTTTATCAACCCATAGGTACGCCAAGGTTTTTTGATTTTAAAGATGAGGCAGGATTAATTCAGCAACTTTGCGTTGCGGATGGTGTCCGTGATGAGATTTTATCCCAGTATTACCAATCACCATAAAGAAAAAGTTCGGATTATCATCCTGACCATCCATAAATTACAAGAAATCAAGGGGAAGGGTGAAAGCCCCTTTAGAATCCCCTCGCCCTTCGGTGGGGGAAAGGTCAAATCAGCGGATAGCTTGCGCGGATTTATCAGTTTGCGTAAAAATAGTAGTAAGAATGCCTTAATTTATCTTAACAATGGCGCTCACACAGCTACATCAAACTCTTTCTTCTCAACAAACACCGCCAAATCAACGAGGATATGATTATGATTTGGTAATTGTCGGCGGTGGGATTGTTGGCTTAACTTTAGCCTCGGCTTTGAAAAATTCTGGCTTAAGTATTCTGCTCATAGAAGCCAGAGTCGCATCAGCAGCAGTAGCCAAAGGACAAGCCTATGCAGTTCATATGCTTTCCGCTCTCATATACCAGGGCATTGGAATTTGGGATAAAATATCGCCTCAAATTGCCAAATATTGCCAAGTCCGCCTTTCTGATGCTGATTACCCTAAGGTAGTGAAATTTGTGACTGATGATTTAGGTACGTCAGAGTTGGGTTATGTGGCGGAACACCAAGCCTTGTTAGAGCCTTTGCAGGAATTTGTGCAAAATTGTCCGAATGTAACTTATCTGTGTCCGGCTGAAGTGGTCAAGACAGAATATCAGCAGGACATTGTAGCTATAGATATGAAAATTGCCGAAAAAATTCAGACAGTCCGCAGTAAATTACTTGTAGCGGCGGATGGTTCGCGATCGCGCATTCGTGAGGCTGCGGGAATTAAAACTTCTGGCTGGAAATATTGGCAATCCTGTATTGTAGCCTTTGTTAAACCAGAAAAATCCCACAATAACACTGCCTACGAAAAGTTTTGGACAAGTGGACCCTTTGCGATTTTACCTCTACCGGGGAACCGTTGCCGAATCGTTTGGACAGCCCCCCACGCAGAAGCGGAGGCTATATGTGCTTTAGATGACGAGGAATTTTTGGCAGAACTCACTCGCCGCTTTGGAAATCAAATGGGTAAGTTGGAATTGCTAGGACACCGCTTCATATTTCCAGTGCAACTGATGCAAAGCCATCACTACGTTCTCCCCCGATTAGCTTTAATTGGCGATGCAGCACACAATTGTCATCCCGTGGGGGGACAAGGGTTAAATTTGGGGATTCGAGATGCAGCTGCTTTAGCTCAAGTGCTACAAACAGCAGATGAAGCCGGAGAAGACATTGGCCACTTGAAAGTCCTCAAAGGTTATGAACGTTGGCGCAAGGTAGAAAACCTAACCATTTTAGGTTTCACTGATTTGTTAGATCGAATGTTTTCTAATAACTTTTTGCCCTTGGTGATAATTCGTCGTCTCGGTTTATGGATGATGCTACGTATACCTATGTTAAAAGTGTTTACACTGAAGTTAATGATTGGGTTAAAAGGACGTACACCTGAATTAGCGAAACACGGGGATTAATAGTTATAACAGTGTCAACCTTAAGGTAGATGTAACAGGTACAATTGTGTAATGTAAGATTCATTACTGGCAAAAGTTTCGATTCTCCAAGGAATTGAAAATTAAAACGAAAAAAGTGATTACACTCACAGCCAGGAATGCTAAAGTTTCAAGAACTTTATCGGAACTTTTCAGCGAATATTCATGCTGAAGAAACTAAAGAAAAAACAAATTTTTCTCATGGCTGGTGCGGCCCTGTTTGCCTTCTCAGCAGGAGCAATAGCATCAGCACCTGAGATAGAAAAATCCTTGGGACAATGGTTAAACCTGAGCAAAATTCAGTTTGAACAAATTTCTAAAGATAACCAAGCCAATTCAGGCGTATTTCCACTAGTATCAAAGTCACGGCAAGAACGGGCAGCAAAACTAGAAACCATCGCCAAGGGTTCCAGTTCACCAGACAGAGAACGTGCCCGTTATTTATTGGCGAGTGATTTGATGGAGATTAAAGAGGCGCAAAAGGCTTTGAGTTTGCTGCAAGGGCTAGAAAAAACCTATCCCAGTCTTGCTCCCTACATTTTACTCAAACAGGCACAAGCACAAGACATATTGGGTGAGGATGGTAAGGCTTCGGATCTCCGACAAAGAGTGCTTAGAGAATATCCCCAAGAAGCGGCTAAAGCCAAAGCTTTGTATATGATCGCACTACCAAAGCATCATGATACGGCCATTGCTGAGTTTCCTTCCCATCCCCTCACCTGGGAAATTATTTATCAGAGGTTACAACAGAATCCCAATCAGCCAAAACTCAGGCTAATTTTGGCACAGTACGCCTATAATCAAACAGGAATAGTGGGTGTGTTAGATCAGCTGGTCAAACAACCTCATCTCAAAGCCGAAGAATGGGAAATTGTCGGGAGAGCCTACTGGGAAAACAATCAATTTGCTAAGGCTGCCAATGCCTATACTAAAGCACCCCAAACACCCCGCAGCCTTTACCGCGCTGGCCGGGGGTTACAGATAGAAGGTAAAGAACGGGAAAAGGCAATAACCATTTATCAGCAACTGGTACAAAAATTTCCTCAAGGTAACGAGACAGGACTAGCTCTATTGCGCTTGGCAGAATTAGCTAGAAACCCTAAAGAAGCTCTACCCTATCTTGACCAAGTAATTGCTAATTTTCCCCAACAAGCTAGCAATGCAGTAGTAGAAAAAGCCAAAATTTACCAAGGACTCAATGATCAAAAGTCCGCTCAACAGACTTGGGAATTGCTCTTAAGTAAATACGGCAGTTCTGATCAAGCTGCAGAGTATCGTTGGAACCGAGCCAAAGAGCAAGCCAAAGCCCAAAATTACCCAGGTGCTTGGCAATGGGCACAACCAATTGTTACCAACAATCCTCAGAGTATTTTAGCTCCTAGAGCAGGGTTTTGGATGGGTAAATGGGCAAATAAAATAGGAAAGCAACAGGAAGCTAAAGCAGCTTATGAGTATGTATTAAGTAACTTTCCTTACTCTTACTATGGGTGGCGATCGGCTGTACATCTGGGGCTGAATGTAGGCAACTTTGACAACGTGCGCCAATTGCAACCAGAAGTAGTTATACCTCAACGTCCAATACCTCCCGCAGGTTCAGACACCTTCAAAGAACTGTATTTACTAGGTGAAGACCGTGATGCTTGGTTGCAATGGGAAACAGAATTTTTGAATAAAGACCAGCCCACCGTAGCAGAACAATTTACTGAGGGGTTAATGCGGTTAACTAGGGGAGAAAATCTCTCCGCAATTAACTTGATTTCTCGATTGGAAGACCGGGAAAAACCGGAAGAACAAGCCGAGTATCAGGCTTTGAGCCAAAAAATTACTTACTGGAAAGCCCGTTATCCTTTTCTCTATCGCCAGGAAATTAAAAAATGGTCTGCTGAACGTCAATTAAATCCTTTGCTAGTGGTTGGCTTGATCCGTCAAGAATCAATGTTTCAGCCAAAAATCAGATCTGTTGTGGGGGCCACTGGGTTAATGCAGGTGATGCCCAGCACAGGTGAATGGATTGCCCCCCAGATACAGTTGGATAGCAAAACAATTAACTTAGAAGACCCCAACGAAAATATTAATCTGGGGACATGGTATTTAGACTATACCCATAGACAGTATAAGGATAATTCCATGTTAGCCATCGCCAGTTACAATGCAGGCCCCGGTAATGTTGCTAAATGGCTGCAAACTATTGGCAAAAACGATGCAGATGATTTTGTAGAAGCCATTCCTTTTGATGAAACTAAAAATTATGTGCGACAAGTATTTGGTAATTACTGGAATTATCTGAGACTTTATAACCCAGAGATTTCGGCTCAGGTAGCAAAGTACTCAGATACACATCCAAAATTACCCCAAAGGTAAGGTAATGTTGCTGAACAAAAGTACAAAAATCTTTAAGCGGCCAAAAACATAGCTTGGTCGCTGCTTCCCCGGATACAATAGTTAACAAATGTTGCCTATTGATTCGACTAATGACACCCTCACAAGATGTAACTACTCCTGACCTCCACCTAGAGGAATATGGCAACTCAGAATCAAAAATTGATCCTCTCAATGAGTTGCCAGATGAAGTGGAAATGTCACTCTTCGACCACCTAGAAGAGTTACGACAACGAATTTTCTATTCTCTAATTGCTGTCGCAGTTGGTGTTATTGGCTGTTTCATAGCCGTTAAACCCATTGTCAAGTTACTAGAAGTCCCAGCCCAAGGAGTTAAATTTCTCCAACTTGCCCCCGGAGAATATTTCTTTGTTTCCATCAAAGTCGCAGGTTACAGTGGCTTAGTACTTTCCAGCCCTTTTATTCTTTACCAAATTATTCAGTTCCTTCTCCCAGGATTAACTCGCCGTGAACGCCGCTTATTGGGGCCAGTAGTTTTAGGTTCTAGTGTGCTGTTTGCTGCGGGTTTAATATTTGCCTACTTGTTGCTCATTCCCGCCGCTTTGAATTTTTTCATTAGTTACGGTGAAGATGTAGTAGATCAATTGTGGTCTATTGATAAGTACTTTGAATTTGTCCTGCTACTATTATTCAGCACCGGTTTAGCATTTCAAATTCCGATTATTCAATTAATACTTGGTAATTTGGGCATTGCTTCCTCCAAAAGGATGATTTCTGGCTGGCGTTATGTGATTATGGGAGCAGTAGTTCTAGGTGCTATTCTGACCCCTTCCACAGACCCCCTCACCCAAAGTTTGTTAGCAGGGGCAGTGTTAGGACTATACTTTGGGGGTATTGGTCTAGTAAAGCTCACGGGTAAATGACAAAAAATAATTCAAGCAGAAATCCCACCAGCTTTTAGCCGTGGGATAAATGTTTGCCACCTTGAGGTAAAGTCTATCTTGTCTTTTAATCAGTAATATAGTCAGCTATCAGCACTTTTCTTTGTTGCTAAGGTCTGCCCAATTTTTGGTTCCATACCTGCCAGCAGGCGCTCAATGTTGGTACGATGGCGTAAAATTACATACAATCCCCCTGTAACACCAAACAGGATATAGGGTAGTGGTTGATCCAGAACTACCATCAAAATAGGAACTGCAATAGCGCCTGCAATGGAACTGAGAGATACAATTCTCGATATGGCTATCAACAGAGCAAATACACCTGCTGTAGCTAAGGCCACTTGCCAATTCATCGCCAATAAAATTCCTAAACTGGTAGCAACAGATTTACCACCAGAAAAGCCCAAAAAAATTGATTTACTGTGTCCAAAGATAGCAAACAACCCAGCTAAGGTAATCATCCAGGGTTGCCACAGTGGGATATTTATAGTTGACGGGATAAGATTTTGACTAGGGGCAAAACTGAACAACCAATAAACAAGTACGATGGCTAAGACTCCCTTAAAGCAGTCTATAACTAAAACCAGAGCGCCTGGGCCTTTCCCCAAGGTTCGCAATACATTAGTTGCACCCGTTGAACCCGAACCAACTTCTCGAATATCAATACCTTTTAACTGTTTAACAGTAATGTAGCCAGTGGGAAAAGAACCCAACAGATAAGCTACCAGCAAAGCCACACCACACAAACTCAACCAAATAGTCATAATTAAATCACAAAGAAGTATAAACAGTCATGATTTACTCAGTTAAAAGTCATCATTATTATAATTTTTCACTGTTTTAGGGTCAGGGGCAAAAGCTAACCACAAAGGAAACTGCAACATCGCTAAACTGATTCGCTCTTCGGAATCATCAATGATAATTAAAGGTAATTGATTAGCTTTGATCAATCGCTCTGCTTTCTGAGCCAGGGCTTCAGGTGTTTCAAATAAAGCCACCCCTCGGTCTGGGCCAAAATCCGGGCGACCAATTCCTAAGCAGTCTTGCAAACCGCGCCGCCATTCACCTAAACGTTCTGGTGAACTAGCTAAAACTAAGGTACGGATGCCATCGCCATATAACCTGTGTAATATCGAAACCACCGCTGAAGCGACGAGAATATTTTGCAAGCGGCTGGTCATGGTTTGCAAAGCACCGCGTCCTCCTTGCTTAAAGAACCAATTTGATACTCTTTCTGCGTGGACTGGTTCAAAAGTACGACGCAGTTGCCAAGCAGGTCCGTAATAATCTGGTTTACTACGGTATTGGTCAATCAGGCGGCGAATTTTATTTGTAGTATCTTGAAACTGCTGTTGGGCAAATTGGGGGGTTTCTGGCTGTTCTTGAGTTGTTTTAACGTCTTTAACCACCGGTGTTGGTGGTTCTACTACAACTTGTGGTGTCAGTTGCAGTTGCTCGGCTGACATTGCCAAATCCTGTAAGCTTCCCGTGAGATACTCTTTAAAGCCCTGTACCCGAATTGCCAAATCTTGGGATGCTCCTGCAAAAGTGGTTCGCATTTCATTACGAATGCGTTCTTGTCGGCGTTCTAGCTGCTCTACAGAAATTTGCAGTGCTTGTTTGCGTTGTTCTAGCTGTGCCAGGGACTCTTGTACAATTCTTCCCAGAGATATTTGAGTTTGATTTAGTTGCTCCTGAAGGGTTTTATAAGCTGCTTGTAGCTTGGCTATTTCTGCCTTGAGAGCCGCTTCTTCCCCTTGTAATTCTGCGATTCTGGCTTTGGCTTCCGCTTGTGGTGAATTATCTGGTGACTCTGATTCTACTTCTGACCCCAGTACAGGAGTTTGTGCCTCAGTTGACTCAGTTGTGGACTCAATTACAGAATTTGCCACTTCTGTATTAGATATGATTGGCTCTAGATTTGCAGATGAAGTTGGCGCTTCTGTTTCCAGGACTGACTCTATGGATGGGTTTTCTGCTGGTATTGGTTCCAACCACTCATCAATCTGTTCTGGGGTTTGAGATTCCTCTGGGTTCATAAACAATAATGCAATTCCTTATGATGCGAATAAATAACTTTCAGAAATATAGTCTAGTTTCAATGCCGTCAGTACGGGCTACCTATGGGACATCAACATAGAACTTAGAAAAGCACTCAAATACGTGGACAACGTTCTTCTAAGCAACTCTTGAGGGTTTTGGGATCAAATAAAATCGGTAAAAAGTGAATGCTGTTCACTTCCTTAAAATAAAACAGGATAGGAATTCCATTCCAGAATATACGCCAGTTTTGCCATTCTTCGTAGGGAAAGCGCCGCAGTAATTTTTCGCCTCTGTAAATATCTAAGTCCGTAGCCGTAAACTGTAACCTTATTGTCACAGTTTGCAACAAAAGAAATAAACCCAGCAATGCCATGACTACTCCTAACCAAAGTTGTAGTACTAATAGTGGAATGACAGCAATCAGCAATACCACAGGGATATGGTAACTAGGCTGGAGTTCCACAGTTGATGTGGAGTTAGGCGGAAATAAACTGGTCACAGTTTCCAATCCTGTTTTGACACTAGATATCTATTTTATTTTAAGAGTTAAGGGTTCAGAGTTTTCACTCAGTTAACAAGCAGTTTCGAAGGTTAAAACCCTTGAAGGAATGCACCGCCCATACCTTGAAACATTAACCACGAAAGAAAGAAGTTGCTGGTAAATATAATCAGCAAAGAAGTAACAACCGCCGTTGTGGTTGATTGTCCCACGCCTTTAGCTCCTCCCTTAGTGGTTAAACCCCAACTGCAACCAATAATGGCTATTAACAAGCCAAAGCAACACCCCTTAATTAAAGCGCTGATAATATCCCAAATACCGACAAGATCACGAGCTGAATTTAGAAATACGGTATCGGCAATACCATAGATATTTGTCGCAATCATTAATCCCCCTAAAATCCCTGTTACTAAAGACAGAAGGGTTAAAATTGGCAACATTAAGCAGCAAGCAAGCAGGCGAGGGATTACCAGATAATCAATTGGATCAGTTTTTAAGATAAATAAAGCATCGATTTGTTCGGTTACCCGCATAGTTCCTATTTCCGCCGCAAAGGCGGAACCGACTCTTCCGGCCAAAACCACTGCGGTGAGCACGGGTGATAGTTCTCGTGTCAATGCTACCGCCAAAACTCCGCCCACCAGATTACCAGCACCAAAGTTAATAAACTCCCGCGCTACCTGAATGGTAAACACTGCACCAACAAACACAGCGGTTAACAGGGCAATAAATAGGGAATCTGGACCAACAGCTGCCATTTGCTCCACAGTGTTGCGCCAATTGATTTTTCCCCTCAAGAGGTGAACTATTACTTGTCCACCCAGGAAAATCGCTGCCAGCAATCGCTGACTCCATGCTCCTAAACTGGATTTGGATTTAGTTTCACTCAATGTTTTGTAGCTAACTCGGTAACTGCATTAAGAATAGCGGATGTCTGTTGTTAATTGATAGGGGAATGGGCTTGAGAACTTTCCTTTCTCCTCCTCTCCTGCGTTTCGCCGTCTGGCTAAAACATTAACTTAATTTAAAACTAGTCTCAGAAAGTAAACTTATGTAATTTATGTGTTCATAGCCTGATTACTAAATATTTTTGACTCAAACCTTTATTTTGCTGGGGTTACAGACAATTTTAGACTTCTTAATCCTCAAATTATCTCATTTCGCAGGTGGCTGTTTTTTTTAATGAAAACTTAAGATTTTTGACATCTTGTGTGATAAAAAGCGATCGCACTTATTCTGGAAGATGAGATATAGCTTTTTTTCGCTATTATTCACTTTCTTCACGGAGCCTACTGTAAATGACTGTTTTCACTAACTTTCTCCGCTCCCTGCTGCTGACGATGTTTTTTAGTTTTATCACTCCCATGTTCTTAATCGGGGGCTTATTATTCCTTTTAGCCCTCATGGGTCACTTTCCCGCCTTACAAGGCGGAACTGATGCCACCAGCACTGGGATCATGCATTTTCTCTTCATCTTTGGCAGTGGTAATCCTTTTCGTGGGCTAGTCATCATTAGTTTGACCTGTAGTTTCGTCGGGGCGCTCTTTGATACTTATGCTTATTACCGTTGTCAAATTTTACGCATTGACTCTTAAGTGATGACAACACTTTTTTGGGTGTTCACACAGTGATAAACTGCCAGCAACTGGCAACCTAGATGAAGGTTATGGTTGTTGAATTTGTTTATAATTAAATTTTTAAAAACTTTTTTAAAAAAAATATTAATTATTTAATTAATAGTTGACAAAAATTACAAATCCTGACAGAAGTGTTGAATCCTGCAATAAAAATTTACAATTTTTGCGTTTTACCCCAGTAAAATTCATTGTCTATTAAGAATAGAGTCATTAATTGCTCAAGTTTTGTATCACCGAGGCACAACTTGGACAGTCAACAGTCAAAATTTCTGTAATCCTGATAAAGAAGGATATTTAGTTAGTTGAAACTCTCCTGCCTTTAAGGGAGGTTATTCTACAGTAACGTAAAATTCTCCACAGCACAATACCTGCTTATTTTTGGAACAGGGTAAAGTAGGTTGTTTAAGCCCAGGGCATTTTATATTGGGTGTATTACAGAGGTTTTTTAACTGCTCATGGTCTGGCCTTTTAAGTCCAAGTTTCGTAAACAAATTGCCCGGATTGAAATTACTGGTGCGATCGCAAGTTCTACTCGCAAGCGCGTGTTAGAAGCCCTAAAAACCGTAGAAGAGAAAAAATTCCCCGCTTTACTCCTACGCATTGACAGTCCTGGGGGTACAGTTGGGGATTCTCAAGAAATCTACAGCGCTCTCAAGAAGTTACGCAAGAAGATCAAAATTGTCGCCAGCTTTGGTAATATCTCCGCTTCTGGCGGTGTCTACATTGGTATGGGAGCTGAACACATCATGGCTAACCCCGGAACCATCACCGGGAGTATTGGCGTGATTTTGCGGGGGAACAACTTGGAACGGTTGCTAGACAAAATTGGTGTTTCGTTCAAAGTTATCAAATCTGGCCCTTACAAAGATATTTTGGCATTTGACCGGGAATTAACTTTACCGGAACAAAGTATCCTGCAAGAATTGATTGATGTCAGTTATCAGCAGTTTGTCTACACAGTGGCCGAGGCGCGTTCTTTGCAAGTAGAAACTGTCAAAAGTTTTGCTGATGGGAGAATTTTTACCGGAGAACAAGCTTTAGAATTGGGCGTTGTAGACCGCCTGGGAACCGAAGAAGATGCACGTTGCTGGACAGCAGAAATGGTGGGTCTTGATCCTGAGAAAGCACCTTGCTATACGCTAGAAGAACGTAAACCTTTATTGAGTCGGGTCTTGTCCGGAAGCCGTCAGCTTTCATCAGGAATTGGAGGGGGAATTGATTGGCTGGAGTTTGAAATGTCTACTAGTGGTCTGCCACTGTGGTTATATAGACCATAACTAATTAATAGTCATTGGTCAATCATCTTGCGTCAATGACCAATGACTCATAGATCATGACTAATTAAGGAGGATTTTGGCGTGGAGTGGCAAATGCGAGCTATTCGCGGAGCAACAACCGTTTCTGAAAACACCATTGAAGCCATTAGAGAAGCGGTAACAGAACTTATAGATGAATTAGAACGACGGAATCATCTTCACCCACAGGAGATGATAAGCGTTACTTTCTCTGTGACCCGTGATTTAGATGCGATTTTTCCGGCAGCGATTGCGCGATCGCGTTCTGGTTGGGATAATGTAGCTATGTTGGATGTACAGCAAATGCACGTCGAAGGTAGCTTACAGCGCTGCATCCGCTTTCTCATCCACGCTTACCTCCCAGCCTCTACACCAATTAATCATATTTATTTGCGCCAAGCTGCTAAGTTACGTCCAGACTGGAGTTTACCTGAGTCGTTACAACCATCACAGCAGGTAATCAACTCAAAACTTTAAAGTACCACTGTAAATTATATGTAAAAATTAGCACAAAATTAGCAATTAGGGTGGTGATACTCCTCAACCAGAAATGTTGACTGTCCAAGTTGTGCATTGGTGATACAAAATTTCAGCAATTAATGATTTTCTTTTGATTGTTGAAATTTTTGCCAAATGTCAATAAATGAGGCTTGATATCTTCTTTTTCTCGAAGCTTCTGCAAAATTGCCAAACACTGAACGAGAAGAACCACGCATTTTCTCACTGAGAGAATATCTTTCTTACCCAGGAAACTGTTTTGATAATTAAAAAATTGTCATCGCGGCATTAAACGCTTTTTGATGTATCACTAAATCTTCATCTTCATAGGTTTTAATTTTTCTTGCTTTTTGTTCCTTGTCCACTTTCCTTACTTGTCTACCAAGTCTAGCCCTATTATCAATGTCTTTGTAAAAAACCTACCCCTGTGAGGGGTGAGGCTGGGGGTGTTTCTATTCGTGATGGCGGTGAAATCTAATTCCGACAAAGATATCGTAAACAAATTCAAAAAAGTCTTTTTTCTCCAGTAGTCCAGATGTCTGAGGACTACCCTTTTCATCCAATAACGGCTTCATTACATAATAAGCAGGTTGGTAATTATACCAGGGAATTGAAGGCCACAAGTGATGTATGAGGTGGTAATTTTGTCCTAAAATCAGGATATTAAGCAGTTTACCAGGATAAACCCGGGCATTTTTCCATCGATTCCGTTCTACAAAGGGACGATGTGGTAAATAATCAAAAAACAATCCCAATGCTATCCCCACCAAAAACGCTGGGATAAACCAAAAATTGAGAATGTAGCCTAAAAAATGATACTGAATGGAAATATAAAAAATCGTTACAACAATTAAGCGGCTGATGAACCACTCTAGTAGTTCATAATTCCGCCACAGTCGTCGCTGAAAGAAAAATACCTCATGGTATAAAAAACGCACAGCTATCAACCACAAAGGACCTCCTGTGGACACGTAATGGTCTGGGTCGTTTTTGGGGTCATTCACATGGGCGTGATGCTGTAAATGGACTCGTGTAAATACTGGAAAAGCAAAAGCTAGTATCAGTGCGCTACCATGGCCTAATATGGCATTAATCACTCGGTTGCGATGGGCAGATTGGTGACAAGCATCGTGAATTACCGTGCCAGCACAATGTAAAGCAATGGTATTAACACCAAAGCATAACCAGTGTGGCCATTGCCATACCCAGTAACCAAAGTTAGATAACACCAACATTGTTACCGTAGCTAAAAACAGCAACAGTGTAGGATTAAAATCACCAGGAGGCGCTAAAAATTCTTTAGGTGGGATTTTCAGTGACTTCTGTGCCTCCAATGCGAGCATTCTTAACTCCTTCTTTGATTAAACATTACGAATATACGATAAATATGAGTGGATTATAAAGTTTTGTAAGCTTTTGTTTAGAAATATTTAACCTTATCTTTGTTGAAGAGCAGATGAATGGCGCTATGATTCCAGACGAGAGATAAATTTTTGCCGACTCAGATAAGATGTGCTAGGCAACCACCAAAGGGTTGATAAAAAAATCTCTCTTGCGGAGGAAGTAACCAAGTTTGGTGTACGATATCTACTCTATCTCACAACTCTTGGGAAATATTAAGACAAGAAAAATTAATAATTTCTGCTTTGAGTTACCCTCACACCCCCATTGATACCGCGAGTCTCTGGTTATGGATATAGCAGTGACTGAAAACGAAACGCCCCTTAACTTATTATGAATCTCTAGATAGAGATAGCCCCCTAAAATCAGCCCCTATGCAATTAAGAGACTCTCTACGCCGGACAAAAATTGTTGCTACAATTGGGCCTGCCACTAGCAGCCCAGAAATGCTGAAGGCTATTATTGAAGCCGGTGCAACGACACTGCGCCTCAACTTCTCCCACGGTACTCATGCCGACCATCAGCGTAGTATTCGCTTAATTCGGCAAACTGCCTTTGAATTAAACCAGCCCGTGGCAATTCTACAAGACTTACAAGGGCCAAAAATTCGCTTAGGTAAGTTTGAGAATGGGTCGATAATTTTAGCAAAAGGCCATCGCTTCACCTTGACAAATCGCCCAATTATCGGCACACAAGAAATTAGCTGTGTCACTTACGAACATTTGTCCACGGAAGTACCAGTGGGTGCCAAAATTCTCCTCGACGATGGGCGAGTAGAAATGCGAGTTGAGGATATTAACCGTGATCACGGGGATTTACATTGTCGCGTCACCGTGGCAGGTAAATTGTCTAACAACAAAGGTGTCAATTTTCCCGGTGTTTACCTGTCGATTAAGGCTATGACCGACAAAGATCGTGAAGATCTGATGTTTGGTCTGGATCAAGGTGTAGACTGGGTAGCACTTTCTTTTGTCCGCAACCCCCAGGACATGATTGAAATTAAAGAGCTAATTTCTAGCACAGGCAAGCAGGTTCCAGTAATTGCCAAAATTGAAAAACATGAAGCTATTGAACAAATGGAAGAAGTTCTGGCTTTATGTGACGGGGTGATGGTTGCCAGAGGTGACTTAGGTGTGGAACTACCTGCAGAAGATGTCCCTGTACTGCAAAAGCGGCTCATTGCTACAGCTAATCGCTTAGGAATTCCCATTATCACAGCTACTCAAATGTTGGATAGCATGGTGAATAACCCCCGTCCCACTCGTGCGGAAGTATCAGATGTCGCTAATGCGATTTTAGATGGCACTGATGCTGTGATGCTATCCAATGAAACTGCTGTGGGTAATTATCCAGTGGAAGCAGTGGCAACAATGGCACGAATTGCTGAACGTATTGAACAGGAAAAAGTCCTGCATTCAGTGACCCGTCCAGAAGAGCGGGATAATCGGCGCTCTATTCCCAATGCTATTAGTCAGGCCGTGGGACAAATTGCAGAACAGTTGGGAGCTGCGGCAATTATGACCCTTACACAAACAGGGGCTACAGCGCGTAATGTCTCTAAATTCCGTCCCCGTACACCTATTTTGGCTGTGACACCCCATGTCAACGTGGCGCGACAGCTACAAATGGTTTGGGGAGTTAAACCTCTGTTGGTGCTGGGGCTACCTTCCACTGGGCAGACGTTTCAAGCTGCTATCAATGTTGCTCAAGAGCATAAGTACGTGTTTGAGGGTGATTTAGTCGTCATGACTGCTGGTACACTGCAAGGAGTGTCTGGGTCAACGGATTTGTTGAAAGTTGAAGTGGTAACAGCCGTTCTCGGTCAAGGCATTGGTTTGGGACAAGGTTCGGTGAGTGGTCGTGCTAGGGTGGCTCACACTGGCATGGAAGTGACTAATTTTAATCCGGGAGACATTTTGGTTGCACCCCGCACCGATGCCGATTTTGTGGATGCAATTCGTAAAGCGGCTGGGATTATCACGGAAGATGATAGTCTTACCAGTCATGCTGCAGTGATTGCTTTGCGTCTGGGTGTACCCGTAATTGTGGGTGTGAAGACAGCAACAAAAGTTATTAATGATGGAGCAATTCTGACTTTGGATCTGCAACGGGGTTTAGTTTATTCTGGGGCGGTGGGAACTCCTTGACCTCTCCCCTCGCCTAAAGGCGAGGGGATTCTAAACTGTTGCTACTGGGAGGGCTAAAGTCGCTCCCCTCGGCTTTCTAGTTCTGGTTTGCCAGGTGTGAAATCTAGTAGGTACGGTCAATAATGCCCTACAGATTTTGACAAAGTACACACGAATTTATTCTTTGTTCCCTGTTCCCTAGTCAATTACCATTTGGAGCCTCACATTCAAAGATACTGTGATAAAACTTCTGCGGTGGCAAGTCCAGTTTTTTCCCAACTGAATTGATTGGCTCGATTTAGACCTTGACTGGAAAGGTGCGATCGCAATTTCATATCATCCCCTATCATCTGCATTGCTTCGGTAATTTCTGCTACGTTGTAAGGATTAATCAAAATCGCAGCATCACCAGCAACTTCTGGGAGAGAAGAAAGCTCAGAAGTAATAACTGGAGTTCCACAAGCCATGGCTTCCAGGACGGGGAAACCAAAACCTTCCCACAAACTGGGAAAAACTAAAGCAATGGCATCATTGATAATTTTTGGTAATTCTTGATCAGATACGTAGTCGAGGAATTTTACTTGCTCGGTAATTGCCAATTCTGCAACCTGTGTTTGTAAAAGTGGAGTGTAACGCTGATCAATGGGGCCTGCTAACCACAGTTCATATTCACCTTTATTTGCTAGTGGAGCAAAAGCCGCAATCAGCCGATGTAAATTCTTATAAGGATCATGCCGCCCAATGTAGAGAAAATACCGTTGACCATCTCCCGATGTTTCCTTCAGAGGGCGAAAATGGAGGCCATCGTAAGCTAGGGGAATGGGGGTAATTTTACTGGCAGGAATTTGGTAAAAGTCTATCATGTCCTGGGCTGTGGTTTGGGAATTGCAGATAATGTGTTGCGACTGTTGAAGAACTTGGGGAGTATAGTAACGATGGTATGGTGTTAACGGCGAGAAAGGTTTAGGGAAGCGCAACGGTATTAGGTCGTGAGACATCACTACAAAACGACAGTTAGTATTCAGGGGTGCTTCTGGTAAAGGAGAAAATAACAACCGGGATTTGAGGTTTTTATAAATTTGTGGTAGTTCAAACTGTGTCCACAATAAGCGCTGCAAATGACCTTTTGTACCTTGAGCGGGGGTCAGATTATTTGGGACTGAATAGCAATTAAATTCAGAATATGTTTGCGCTGTTAATAAAGTGGGTTCCAAAGATTTTAAATAAGGAAAAATATTTTGAGCATATTTACTGATACCTGTTGGCTTAGATAAGAGAATGGATAAATTTATAATTAATTGATGGTTTAATGCGTTTTTGAGCATTTTTGATGAAAAAAATCTTTGTTGAGCAGTATAAAACCCACTCCAGATAGTTTTTATGTTCTGGAAGTGGTTTAACTACAAACTTTAACACCAAAATCTTTAAGCTGGGCGGCTGCTCAATTCTTTGAGGTCATAATCAACCATTAACTCAACCATTTCCTCAAAAGAGTGTTGAGGTTGCCAACCTAATTCAGTGCTAATTTTATCAATAGAACCAACTAACTGCACTGGTTCATCGGGACGGTAAAATGCCGGGTCAACTGAAACATAATCTTGCCAGTTGAGACCGACACAGTTGAAGGCACACTCAACGAGTTCTCTGACTGAGTGAGTTACGCCACTGGCAATAATATAATCCTCAGGCTGCTCTTGTTGTAACATCAACCACATGGCATAAACAGCATCTTTGGCGTAGCACCAATCACGACGAGCATTTAAATTACCTAATTTTAATTCATTTGCCAAACCGAGTTTAATTTGGGCTGCTGTGTGGGTAATTTTACGAAATACAAATTCTGTACCACGCCGGGGGGACTCGTGAGTGTAGGTGATACCACAGCAGGCGTAGAGATTGTATTTTTGCCGATAGTTAACAGTCATCCAGTGGGCATAAGCTTTAGCCACACCGTAGGGGTTACGGGGACGGAAAGCGGTGCGTTCAGTTTGAGGTGATTCGTCTGGTTGACCAAAAACTTCACTACTAGATGCTTGGTAAAATTTGGCGTTTGGTTTGCAGCGACGGATGGATTCTAAAAGACGGGAGACACCAAGGGCTGTGTATTCCGCTGTGAGAGAGGGTTGAGTCCAAGAAAGAGGGACATAGCTTTGAGAGGCGAGGTTATAAATTTCATCTGGTTGAGAGTTTGCAATTACGTCCATTAAGGAACATTGATCTAAGAGGTCACCAGGTACTATTTGAATGTTGCCTGACAGGTGGCTAATACGCTCTAAGTTGCTGGTACTTGAACGGCGGACGAGACCAAATACTTGGTAACCTTTTGTTAAGAGAAGTTCGGCAAGATAGGAGCCATCTTGTCCAGTTAAGCCGGTGATTAGGGCTTTTTTAATTGTCATTTAATGTTTTGGAAGTATGAGTTGTGATGTAGGTAAGTAACTGTGGTACTGATTCACATCTTTAGTTCCAAGAATCATATTCCCACACCATGAGGGCTAATATAAAAGTTCGGTACAGGAGAATGTTTAGTTACACATCAGTTAATTAACTAATTAACTAAAATTTATCTTTCATTCCTCGTAAACGAGCAAAAGTTTGTACCGGATCACTACTTTTGGTAGCTAACTGTAATGATGGTTGTTCCCAACGTAAAAAGGGATTGGTGAGCTTTTCCACTCCTAATGATGAAGGAACAGTGGCTTCTTGACGACTGCGGTAGTTTTTCACTTCGTGGTAACGCCTTTGTAATTCAGTATTCTCACTATCCACAGTCAGGGCAAATTGCAAATTCTTTAAGGTGTATTCGTGGGCGCACCAAACACGAGTATTATCCGGGAGAGAGCGTAGTTTATTCAAGGATTCCACCATTTGTGCCGGTGTTCCTTCAAATAAACGACCGCAACCACCAGCAAACAAAGTATCACCACAGAATAACTCTCCCGGTTCACCAGATGTTACCGGCGGAAAGTAGTAAGCGATATGAGCGCGGGTGTGTCCAGGAACAAATAAAACTGCGGCGGTGCGATGGCCAAACTCAACGCGATCACTTTGTTGTAGAAATACCTGTTGTTCGGGAATTCTCCCTTGATCCTCGGCTCCGCCATACACTGTCAGGTTAGGGAAATGTTTGATTAACTGTTTGTTTCCACCTACATGGTCATGATGGTGGTGAGTGTTGAAAATCGCCACTAACTCGGCTTTAATTTCTGCAAGCTGTGTTAATACTGGTTCAGCCTCTGCCGGATCGACAACAGCAGCAATATTTTGCTGATGATCGTGCAGTAAGAATATGTAGTTGTCTGAGAGCGCCTGAAGACGGATTACCTGCATAAGCTTTGTTTCTCTGACTCAGTAGATGTTTTGCCTATTAATTCAGTATTAACTGTTTGCATGACTATTGACTGATCACAGGCTACTACATTTACAATGCTCACACATTATTAATTTTTCATAGTAGGGTAAAGTTGCTGCTTCAATAATTCAATTTCTTGAAAATATACTTGGGGATATATAAGTGTAATTTTAGTGACATTTAACAGAAATAAAAGCAAGATTAAACTAAATCTTGTTAAACATTGACCCCATATTCAAGCCGTAAAATGTACTATGAATTCAACTATTCTCGGAATGCCTATATTTATGAACTCATAAATGAAATCAATCCACACAAGCTCTTGGTATTTTCCCGAAACATCAGGCGGTGTTGAAGTATACATAGATTCCCTGGTACAAGGCTTACAAACACATGGAGTCGGAGCCATAGTTGCAGCCTGCCGGCATAGCATTGAGGAAGAAACTTACAAACATAACAACGTCCCAGTGTATCGCTATCCAGTTTTTGCCAACCAGCGGAAGATACAGGTGCATAAACAATTACCCCACGGAGGATTTGAGTCTTTTGCCAATTGGCTAAAAAATAATCGAGCAGATGTCTATCATCAGCATTCCTGGCGATTTGACTGTGGTTTACCTCATCTCGCTATGGCAAAGAAATTAGCTATGGCAACTGTGGTAACTGTCCATATGCCGGAACCTCTGTGTCTGCGGGGTACAATGATGCGGTATGGTCAGCAAATTTGTAATGGATTAATTGATCCAACGGATTGTAGTTATTGTTTAGGTGTTCCAAAGAGAGTACCGTCTTGGGCGATGGCCACATTAAGGCTAATTCCCATGAATTTAGGTATGGCCGCTGAAACCAAAGTACGTAATTACAAGAGTATTAGACTCCGCCTACTGGGTAAAACTTTCAGTATACCTAGGCAAGTATCTGAACATGGTACCCAGCTGATGCAACTAGTAAAACTAGCTGATCGCATTGTCGTACCGAGTCAGTGGCAATATGATGCTTTTCGTTTAAACAAAGTTCCGGAAAACAAACTCACTCTTTGCCGTCAGGGTGTTGCTCAGACTTTTCCACGGCAAACAGTACCAAGAAAACCAAAAAACGCTACTTTAAAAATCGGTTTTTTAGGGCGCTGGCAAGAAACCAAGGGAGTACAAGTTCTAGCCGAAGCTGTACATCGTCTACCTGCTGACGTGGCTGTTGAATTAATCATTCATGCCACCCATCCCCAAAAATATGGTGTAGCCAATCGAGAAAAAGTTTTAGCAATTGCTGCTCATGATAACCGGATTCACATTGCGGAACCGCTTTCACGCCAAGAAGTCCAAGGGGCACTGGCAGGTTTTGATCTACTGGCAGTGCCATCGCAATGGCTGGAAACAGGCCCTCTTGTTGTTTTAGAAGCACAAGCCGTTGGCATTCCTGTACTGGGTTCCAACTTGGGAGGAATTGCCGAGTTAGTTCAGCATGGGGTTAATGGTTGGTTAGTGCCACCTCAAGATATACAAGCATGGAGTAGTAGCATCGCTCATTTTGTCCAAAACCGCGATTTAATTGCCAGATTACGTCAAGGTATTCAGCCTGTGCGGACAATGGATAATGTGGCCTCAGAAATGGTACAGATTTATAGAGAAATAACCAATAATTACCCAAAATACTCTGCGGATTAATTAACAGTTAATTATTATGTATGAATCGACAAAAAGACAAGTTAAAAATTTCCATACTTACACCTAATTTCTCCAAAGGTGGGGTGGATAGAGCATATTTGCTAAGTCAGGTATGTAAGAAATTGAATTATGAAGTAGAAGTTTTGGGATTTTTATTTGGAGAAAACATTTATCCTCATCCACCATCATACATACCAATTTATTACTTACCCGGTTCCAATTATCCACAGTTATTTGCTTCCGTCAAGCAGCTGTTGCTAAAAATTGATGGTGATATTATCTGGGCGGTGAAACCAAAACCTACAAGCTATGGTGTCGCTTTAATTAAGAAGATTTTCCATGGCAAACCTGTAATTGTAGATATTGATGATTGGGAGTTAAGTTGGCACGGGGGTGATGAGTGGAGCTATCGTCCCACGTTCAAGCGGTTAGTTAGAGACGTTTTCAAAAAAGAAGGGGCTTTAAGAAATCCAGACCATCCATTGTATTTAAAGTGGATGGAGTCATTGATAAAGCAAGCTAACGCTGTCACAGCAGACACTAAATTCTTGCTCAATCGTTTTGGTGGCACTTATATTCCCAATGGCAAAGATACTAGCCTTTTTGATCCGCAAAAGTTTGATGCCCAAGTAAGTCGAGAACGTTATGGCCTAGCAGAATATCGTGTCCTCATGTTCCCAGGAGCGCCTCGACCACATAAAGGATTAGAAGATGTTTTAATGGCACTTGATCAGTTAAATGAACTAAATTTCAGATTAGTAATTGTAGGTGGTAATCCCTATGATGATTATGACGAAAAACTCATAGCCCGCTGGGGACGTTGGATTATTAAGCTACCCCCAGTACCAATAGAAAAAATGCCAGAAATCGTTGCTGCTGCTCATGTAGTTATCGTTCCTCAAAGGGATACACCTGTAGCTAGAGCACAGTTTCCCATCAAATTAACAGATGGAATGGCAATGGCAAAGCCAGTGTTAGCAACACGAGTGGGAGATATTCCCGAAATATTAGATGAAACTGGTTATTTAGTTGACCCAAGTTCCCCTGAACAAATTGCTGAGAAAATTCAATGGATATTCGAGCATTTAGATGAAGCCAAAGAAAAAGGCAAAATGTCCAGGGCTAGGTGTGTCAAACATTATAGTATTAATACCATGGCGTCGACATTATCTGAAATATGTTCCCAATTAGTAACATAGTATTTTTACAGTTTTGATAAATACTATCAACTGAATATATTCCAGAGGATATTTTAAATTTAAAACTTTCATTTTGAAATTACCTATGTCTACCATTAATCAGCTTATGAAATTTGCTAAACCCTATCCGGGTAGAATCATTTTAACAATACTGTTAGGATTTTCAGGAGCTTTATTTAATGGCATTAGCACAGCAATGATTGTGCCAATTATTTTAAAAATTGTCGGACAAGAAATAGATTTAACCAATGCTCCACCTATTATCAAAAATGTAATCTCGCCTTTTGATAATTTTCCAGAGACTTACCGCTTGGTAATGATGGCAGGAGCGATTGTATTGATAATTTTCTTTAAAAATGCAGCTAGCTATGCCAGTAATTTAGCATCTAGTTCTATATCTCGTACCTTGACATCAGATATGCGAAGGGCGGGTGTCAAGTTACTATTAGATATTGACATAAATTATTACACTAAGATGAAAATTGGTGATTTAATGACAAATGTTAATGGGGAGGTTTCCCGAGCCGCTGTTTCTTTAAATAATATGATTAAATTAATAATAACTATAATTACAATTTTTATTTTTATTTTTATTTTACTATCAATATCTTGGCAATTAACTATTATTTCTACAGTTTTACTAGGGTTTGTTACATTGATAAATCAGTATGCAATTTCCCGCTCAAAATATTTCGGCAAAATACTAACAGAGATGTCTAAAGTTCAGACATCTAGCCTCATAGAAACACTGAGTGGAATTCGCCTAGTTAAGGCCACGGCCAATGAAGAAAGAACATATAAAAAAATTAACCAGCTAATTCATAACCGCGAAACAGCAGAATTTAAATCTCAAGTTAATGCCAATATTATCGGACCAACCAGTGAAGTAGCCGGACTTATATGTTTAATTCTGATTGTTTTTATAGGAAGAATTATATTCACGGAGCAAATTGCTTCCTTTTCAGCTGTTCTATTGACATATTTATTGGTACTCCTGAAACTACTTCCTTTTGTTTCCCAGTTAAATTCTATTCGCAGTAGCTTTGCCAATAACTCAGCCAGTGTAGAAGTTGTGGCTGAGTTCTTAAGGCGGGATAACAAACCTTTAATGGTCAATGGTGATATACCCTACACAAGATTAAACCAGGGAATACATTTTAATCATGTGTCTTTCTCATACCCCGGTACTGATAAGTTAGTACTCAAAGATGTAGAGTTATATTTACCACGAGGGACAACTCTAGCTTTGGTAGGTAGTTCTGGTGGAGGTAAATCAACTCTGGCTGATTTATTACCGAGATTTTATGATCCTACTTCTGGCTACATTGCCATTGATGGGCTAGATATACGCAAGTTTGATATCAAATCTCTACGCAGGGCTATGGGTATTGTTAGTCAAGATACCTTCCTTTTCAATGATTCGGTAAAAAATAACATCACCTACGGAAAACCAGAAGCTAGGGATGAAGAAATTATCGCAGCTAGCAAGCAAGCAAATGCCTATGAATTTATTAGCAAATTACCCCAGGGATTAGACACCTTGATTGGCGATCGCGGTGTTATGTTGTCTGGTGGACAGCGCCAACGTTTAGCCATAGCACGTGCTTTACTGCAAGATCCAGAAATTTTGATTTTAGATGAAGCTACCTCAGCATTAGATACCGTTTCTGAGCGGTTAGTGCAAGTTGCTATAGATAATCTCAGCCGCGATCGCACAACTTTAGTAATTGCACACCGTTTTTCTACAGTTCAAAAAGTTGATCAAATTGCTGTATTTGATCAAGGTCGTGTGGTAGAACTGGGAACCCATGAAGAACTATTAAAAAAGGGCGGTTACTACTCGCGCCTTTATTCCATGCAATTTGGTGAACAGGAAGACAAGAGCAGCAAATATAATCAGATGTCGATTCTCCTCAAGAAGAACATCAATTAACCACTGATTCCCATAATTTATATATTGACTTACTAGAGAAATTAAAAACACAATTATAAAAAAAGTAATGAATTAAGATATGGTATCGAGCATTAAGTTATGAAAAAAATAGCTGTTTATTACCCATGTTTTATGGGGGGCGGTGCTGAAGCAGTGGGATTATGGATTATCCAAGCACTAAAAGACAAGTACGAATTGACATTATTTACTCTTGGAAATATTCAAATTGAAAAACTCAATTCTATATATGGGACAAGTATATCAAATGGAGATATTAGGATTAAAACTATTTTCCCAAAATTCTTAGATATTCTTTGCTATTTCATGATGTCCAAAAATCAGGATATCAACACGCTATTTATTCATTTATTAATTCGTATTTTTAAGGAAAACAGTCGCAAATATGACTTAGTGATATCCGCGTATAATGCAATGGATATGGGTAAAACAGGCATTCAGTATATACATTGGATTAAAGTTATTGAAGGCAAACCGCTTCACAGAAAAATATCTACTTTTTCTCAGGAACAACTAATCAAAAATATTTCCATTGCTAATTCTTACTGTGTGGCAGATAATGTCAAGAAACACTATGGTATTAATGCTCATGTTGTCTATCCTCCTGTTGTAATGGACACGCCTGATATACATTGGATTGATAAAGAAGACGCATTTATTTGTAGCGGTAGAATAGTACAACCTAAACAGCCTCATAAAGTGATCAAAATTCTCAAACAGGTTCGTGAGAGAGGCTTTGATATTAAACTACACATCACAGGTGGAGGTGGTGATTTTTATGAGTGGCAATACACAAATTTAGTTAAAAAGATGGTGCAAGAAAACTCATCTTGGATCACCTTGCACAAAAATCTTACTTATCAGGAATATATTCAAGTTATTGTTAATTGTAAATACGGTATTCACTTTAAAAAAGAACCTTTTGGTATTTCTATTGCTGAAATGGTCAAAGCTGGTGCTATTCCTTTTGTCAGAAACGAGGGGGGACAGGTTGAAATTGTCGGTGAGAATAATCAAGAATTATTTTTTGATAAAGAAGAGGAAGCTGTGGAAAAAATTATTGCTGTTTTAAGTAGTTGTGAACAACAAAGAAAAATCCTTAAATCTTTGACCAATCAAAGAAATTTATTTTCTACCCAGAGGTTTATGTCAGAAATAAATGAGCTTGTTACTTATTACTTTGACACAAAAGCGACAATGTTCACATCTAACTGGAACTGATGAAATCAATTATCAATTATCATGTTATTGATTTTACAAATATCGGAGATTTATTTTCCGCTCCCACGAAATATTTTACTTTTTCTGGGTACAATGTCCAACAAGCTGATATCAGAACAATCAATGATGACTTCACAGACCAATATATTATTGTCGGTGGAGGCGGACTGCTTTATGAACCATTTTTACATTCCTTTAAAAAACTGATTGCATCTAAAGCAAATACAAAACTAATTGCTTGGGGAATTGGCCAGCAGATTTACAGTAGTAGTTTTACGCAACAGAAGTTAGAGAATTTTGGTTATTGTGAATATCTGACAGATTTTGATTTAGTTGGTATTCGAGATTTTAATCATCAATATAATTGGGTACCTTGCCCTAGCTGTATGCACCCAGCATTTGATAAAAAGCGGGATATAAAACATGAATTTGTAGTTTTTTCACATAAAAAGTTTCAAATAAAAATTGCTAAATTCCCAAACATGACTAACAACAATCAAGATATTTATGAAATTTTAGATTTTCTCGGTTCTGGTGAAACTATATTAACTAGTTCATATCATGGAGCATATTGGGGAACACTACTTGGTAGAAAAGTTCTATCTTTTCCATTTAGCAGCAAGTTCTATACACTCAAACATCCTCCCGGAATTTTCCCTATTCAAAAATGGATACAGCAGAAAATAAAGCTGTCGCTATGGAATAAAAAATTGTTTGAGTTCCGCTATGAAAATAAGTTTTCCTGTAGTCTTGATAATTGGCAAAATTATCTTAAAAACTGTCGAGTTTATCCTGAAAGTCTTGAGGAGAATCGTCAACGTAATTATTGGTACTACTCTGAAATATTAAATTTATTATCTAATAGTTAAACAAATTATCAATTAATATGAACCTTAAAATTATTGGCATGATTAGCAGCTATGGAAATCTTGATAAAACAGGAGATTGGCTGTGGCAACAAACTCCAAATCACTTTGGGATTTGGAACAATATACAAATGCAGGCGTTGCAAGCAAAACCAGACTTGCTGCTCATGTATCAGTTTGATTTTCCCAAACCTGACCGGGGCCAAGCCTGGTGGGAAAAGTTAGGTAAAAAAAACCAAAAACCTAAGTTAAACATCAGCTCTATCTTACGTGGTGTTCCCAAAGAAAGGATTATTTATCTTGTGCGGGAACCACCATTACCTGAAGTTATCAACATTACTCAACGAAATTATCAAGAAGCACAAAAATATTGCGGTTATATTTCTGGACCGGATGAATTTGCCCCCATTCCTGACTATATGCCTGCGATTTGGTATCATGGCAATTCATTTCGAGAATTAAATGAATTGCCACCACCTGAAAAAGTTTACTATTGTAGTTGGATAACCTCTGGGATTAATCGCACAAGGAACCATGGCCAGAGATTAAATTTTTTGCAGTCCCTACAAACACATGAAATTAAATTTGATTTGTATGGGCGCAACTTGCCTTCATGGTCAAAAAGCTCTGGTGAATTGGGTAGTAAATGGCATGGTATGGCCCCTTACTATTACAATCTTGCCATTGAAAATTATGCAGAAAATAGTTGGTATGTGAGTGAAAAATTGTGGGATTCTTTGTTGGCTTGGTGTTTACCAATTTATTATGGTGGGCCTGCTGCTGATAAGTTATTACCACCAGGAAGTTTTTTGCGGTTACCTAGTTTGGATGAAAAAGGTATTGCTTGCATTGAAGAAGTAACTGCTACACCTGATGCTTGGTATACTGCTAAAAATGCCATTGCTGAAGCTCGGCAAGTTATCTTACATAAACTCAATCTGCTTAACTGGTTATCAGAATTTGTTGCTCGAGAATTATAAAAATTATGAATGGTATTTGCACCCTTGCAAATGATTCTGTTTTTGATCAACTGGTGGCTTTGCTTAATAGTATTGATGTTTTCTTAGGAAGAGAAATTCCTGTTTGTATTTATCCCTTTGATGAGCAGACACAACGAATTACTAAGGAAATAGACAAGCGCCCAAATGTATTTATTTACGATAATCAAGAATCAATCAATCGCTGGGATAAATTTATGCTCGCCGCAGCACCAGAAAGATTGAATCGTAGTAAATCCCGTCTTTATGGCGCTCACCGTCGTTTTTGTGCTTTTGATGGACCATTTGATAAGTTTATCTATCTAGATGCAGATACTCTGGTGCTAAACACACTAGAAACAATATTTGAAAAGCTAGATAGCTATGATTTTATTGTGTACGATTTTCAATTTAAAGATGTTAGTAAAATCTACAATGTTAATTCTCCCAAATTAATTGAAGTTTTTTCCCAAGAAAGGATAAATTCTGAAATATTTTGTTCAGGATTCTATGGCGCAAAACGGGGACTATTTAACGACGAGATAAGAAGGTGGCTAATATCTAATTTGCAAAGTGGCGAAACGGAAATCTTGTATGGTGGTGCTGGTGAACAACCTTTGCTGAATTATATGGTAATGCGTTCTCATCTTGCTACTTATAACTTGGCAGAACAATTGCCGGCTAGTGAAGTTACAGGATGTTGTGCTACCTCAAAGCACTTTGAAGAAAGAGACCACATTCTTTATGACAAAGGTAGTCAATTAACTTACCTGCATTATATTGGCATTCCTCCTAAAATTCATCAAGCAGTTTGTGCTGGACATAATCTTAGTTTTCCCTATCGGGATTTATTTCTTCACTATCGCTACCTCCATGAACCAGAGAAGCGCCCAGTGTTTACCAGTCCTCCTGAGAGTTACCGCGCACTATCACCAAATTTACTCATCCGAGGTTTGCGAAAATTTAAGTTAATAAAAGGATAACTTATGATTCGGGGAATTTATATTGTTGCCAATGATCGCGTTATTGATAACGCCATCGCCTTACTCAATAGTATTCGTCTCTATGACAAAGAAGTTGAAGTTTATCTCATACCTTTTAACGATCATTATCACCAAGTAGCAGAGCAACTTGTAAGGCTACATAATGTCAAAATTTTCCCACATTTAGAACTAATTGAGAAGTTCACTCAACGTATAGGTGAAATTTTTGATCGAGATTTCCTCCCATTACCCAACAAAATGCGTAAACTGCTGACATGGTTTGGCCCTTTAGATGAGTTTATTTATATTGATACTGATATTGTGGTTTTTGAAAAAATAGCCGATAATTTAGATAAACTTGCAGAAGTTGATTTTTTTTGTTGTGATTATCACCATGCTAATGACAAGCTCAAAAATATCTTTTCTCCCCTTGTCAAAGAGCAGAATATCTTGACAGATACACAAATAGAAGATGTTTTTAATAGCGGATTTTGGGGTTCCAAAAAAGGCACTATTACCGAACAAAAAATGGATAAGGTCTTGGGAGAATGTGCTAGTCATCGTGAATATTTTGATTTCTCCCAAGGAGTCACAGATCAGCCAATTCTCAATTACCTCGTTTTGAAATTAATTAATAAGCGTGCCAATCTCGTGAAAATTCCAGGGGGAGGTTCTGGTAGTTGGGCGAAGTCTCCCAATTTTCAACAGCAAGAATACGTCCTTTATGATCAAGGCAAAAGGCTAAAATATCTGCATTGGGCGGGGACAAAAATGAAAATTGGTAGCCCATATTGGCAATTATGGGAACATTATCGTTACCTTCATAAAGGTAAATTTGCTTGGATATCCAAGTTGACTAGTCGTTTATTTAGCTTAATGAATTTGTGTACTTAAATTTTAGGAATATAATCAATGATTGATGGTATTTACACATTGGCTAATGATATTGTGTATGACCAATTAATTGCTTTGCTGAACAGCATCGAAGTTAATGCCGGTAGAGAAATTCCTGTTTGTGTAATTCCCTATGATCAACGGCTAGACAAAGTGCAAGCAGAAGTTGCACGTAGAGATTATGTAACTTTATTTGAAAATTCTGATTCCATAGCTTACTGGGATAATTTTGCTACTCAGGTATGGAAAAACTACCCCAGGGCGCAAACAAATTGGCGCAAACGGGGCTGGTCAGAACTTTATCGTCTACCAATGCACCGCAAACTTTGTGGTTTACATGGTTCCTTTGATAAATTTATTTATTTTGATGCAGATACCCTATTGATGGGGTCCATAGACTACATTTATGAAAAGTTAGATAGCTTTGATTGGGTGGTACATGATTTTCAATATAAGTCGGAACTGAAATATATTTTTGATGCTGGCCAGCAGCTTTTAGACACAGTTTTTGCTGATAAAAATTTGCAGAATAAAGTTTTTTGTGCAGGTTGGTTTGCTACTAAAAAACAGGTTTTTCCGCCAGAAATGTTGGCAAATCTCCTTGAAAAATTAAATGCTGGTGAAGCTGAAGTCATGGCTGTGGGTGGTCCAGACCAATCTTTATTTAACTACATGGTATTGCGGAGTGGCATTTCGTACTATAACTTTGCTTATGATGATCCGGAAAGGGGAACTGGTACCCATTGGTCTTCTCAATTTGAGATGGTAGATAACGTTTTATACGACGGACAACGTCGGCTGACATATCTACACTATATGAGTATAGCAGCATCAAAATTTACTCAACTTTGCCTCGGTCAAGATATCCAGATTCCATATCGAGATGTGTTTTTACATTATCGCTACTTAAAGTCACCAGAGGAAAGACCAAAAACTTTTAAACGTGAAAGTCAGTTAGTGTGTTGGCAAAAAACTAGCACCAGTTTTTTCAATCAAAAATTGAGCAACATCAAGGCAAGAATTTCAGTCTAAGGCTTGACAAGCATCTAATCAACTGAGTGCCACCTCACAGCGATGGCATTTTGATTTTTTCACAACTAAAATAGCTAAATGGTTGCGATCGCACCCTAGGATTCGCTAGGATCTGTAAGCTTTAGGGTATGGCAAAGCTGCTGGGGATGAAGCTACACTCATGGGAGCTATGCTGCATACACCCAAGTTAATCAGATTTTACAGGAAAAAACCAAAACGATGGCG
This sequence comes from Nostoc sp. RI_552, assembly GCA_016124525.1. GTDB lineage: Bacteria > Cyanobacteriota > Cyanobacteriia > Cyanobacteriales > Nostocaceae > Umezakia > Umezakia ovalisporum. Next base: position 44,392 of record WGNO01000009.1, read on the forward strand.
AAACGTGTACAGTTAGTTTTAAATCAAGATATTAGTAAGCTGGGAAAATCTGGCGACTTAGTAGAGGTAGCACCTGGCTATGCTCGTAATTATCTAATTCCCCAGAATTTGGCCACCCATGCTACTGCCGGTATTCTCAAACAAGTGGAGCGCCGTCGCGAGAAAGAGCGTCAACGCCAATTAGAACTGCGTCAACAAGCTGTAGAGCAAAAAGCAGCTTTAGAAAAAATTGTCAGCTTGCAAATTGCTAAACCCCTGGGTGAAAACGAAGCAATTTTCGGTACAGTCACCACCCAGGATGTAGCAGATGCAATTAAAGCAGCTACCAGTCAAGAAATTGACCGCCGTGGCATTACCATCCCTGATATTAACCATATTGGCACTTACAAAGCTGAAATTAAGCTACATTCTGAAGTGACAGCTCAAATCAATGTTGAAGTTGTAGGTAGCTAAGTTTTAATATTACACATCCTCAGTGCTGAGTAACAAGCAAGAATCTAACTAGGGTTAAAAATGCTCTTAGTTGCTTCCCTCTCAGCACACTGAGTAAGTTTCCCCTCAATTTTGGAGAATCAGGGCAACAACAAATCCCAAAATCAAATCCAAAATACCCCAATTAAAATCGCTTATGTCTGAAGAATTAAGTTTTCAAGGCGATGGTAGCGATCGCTTACCACCCCAAAATATTGAAGCAGAAGAAGCGATTTTGGGGGGAATTCTACTAGATCCAGAAGCCATTGGGCGAGTGAGCGATCGCCTCTTACCAATAGCATTTTATATTAGCGCCCACAAAGACATATATCAAGCAGCGCTGCGCCTCCATGCCCAAGGTAAACCCACAGACCTACTCTCAGTGACCAGTTGGTTAGCTGATAACGATATTCTGGCACGCATTGGTGGGAGAAATAAATTAGCCACTCTCGTAGACCGCACAGTGTCAGCGGTTAATATTGATGCCTTAGCAGGTTTGGTCATGGAAAAATACCTGCGGCGACAATTAATTAAAGCTGGTAACGAAATTGTCCATCTTGGTTACGAGACAGAAACCGAATTACCAATAGTTTTTGATCAAGCAGAACAGAAGATTTTTAGTGTAACTCAAGAACGCCCCTTATCAGGTCTAACTCACATTTCCAATACCCTTATTAATACTTTTCAAAATATTGAAACTCGTCACCAAGGTATTGCCCTTCCCGGAATTCCTTGTGGCTTTTATGACTTAGATGCCTTGACTAGCGGCTTCCAACGTTCTGATTTGATTATTGTGGCTGGTAGACCATCAATGGGGAAAACGGCATTTTGCCTTAATCTGGCTCATAACATCGCAACAGGTTATAAATTACCCGTTGCCTTTTTCAGCTTAGAAATGTCTAAAGAACAGTTAGTGCAGAGACTATTGGCTAGTGAATCGGGAATTGAAACTAGTTATCTCCGCAGTGGTCGCATTAGTCAAACACAATGGGATGCTTTAACCAGTGCTATTGATAAGCTTTCAGATATGCCCATCTTTATTGATGACACAGCGAATATGACTATCACCCAAATGCGTAGTCAAGCCAGGCGACTGCAAGCAGAACAAGGAAATCAATTAGGATTAATCGTGATAGATTATTTGCAATTAATGGAAGGTGCTGGTGACAACCGTGTTCAAGAATTATCCAGGATTACCCGTTCTTTGAAAGGTTTAGCCCGTGAATTATGTGTTCCAGTGATTGCTTTATCTCAGTTGAGTCGTGGTGTGGAAGCACGTACCAATAAGCGCCCAATGTTGTCAGATTTGCGCGAAAGTGGCTCTATTGAGCAAGACGCGGATTTAGTGGTCATGTTATACCGCGATGATTATTATAATCCTGACAGTCCTGATCGGGGAATCGCAGAAGTGATCATAGCTAAACACCGCAACGGACCCACAGGTACAGTTAAACTTTTATTCGACCCGCAATTTACAAAATTTAAAAATTTAGCCAGACAGGGCTATTAATAATTTAATAATTTAATAATTTAATATTAATAGGCATTGGGCATGGGGAATGAAGAAATAGGTTTTATTTCCTAAATTCTAGTCCCCAGCCCCCATTACCTACTTAATATTCAACAATTCAACCTCAAATAGCAAAGTAGCATTGGGTGGAATTACTCCACCAGCACCACTGGAGCCATAACCTAATTCTGGGGGAATGATTAACTGACGACGACCGCCTACTTTCATGGTGCTGAGTCCTTCGTCCCAACCCTTAATTACCTGTTGGACACCGATTTTAAACTCGAAGGGACTATTGCGATCCCGTGAACTATCAAACTTAGTACCATTTTCTAAAGTACCTGTGTAGTGGACTACAACCGTTTGTCTAGGTTTAGGAGTCGTCCCAGTTCCCTCCTCTAGTTCAATATATTTGAGTCCAGATGGAGTGGTTACGACATTGACATCAGACATAGTATTGCTCGCAATCAAGGTTTGGTTTTTGGTGACACTCGTGGACGCTGGTGTGGTGTCGTTCAAATTAGCTGCGACAAAAGAATTGTTTTTATTCCCAACTTGTGCCACGACCAAAACTACAACGCATACCAGCATGAAACCCACGCTGAGTAAAATTGATTTCAAAATGAGTCCTCCCTCATTGGGCAATGTGGCATTTTTTAAGCTTACCAACAGGACACAACTTAGTTTAAATCAGAATCAGACTTTTAACGCCAAAGCTTATTTTCTAAATCACGCACTTGACGCTCTAAACGGTCGATTCTACCCCTTAATTCATCCATTTCAGACTGACGAGCCACGCCAAAATCCTGCATTATATTCCGCATTTGTCGTTGCATTTGCTCTTCCCATGTGCCCTGCTCTGACCTTAATTGTTGCACAACGTCATCTATTACTGCCTTAGCTTGCTCAGGATTGAGTTTACCATCCTTAACTAATTCATCACTGACTTGCCGCATTTTTTCAGCTACCAAAGACGTTGTACCAATACCGAGCATCATTAACTGTTGCAACCAGTTGTTATTATCCATACTCCCTTCCTCTTTATTATTTTCCTGTAGCTGATTGGGCTACTTGACTGTGTGTAATCAAGCTACGCTGGAAAAGTGGTGATTTTAGCCTACATCTTTATTTTGGCAAATTTGTAAACTCGACATCTCCCCTGGTTGAAACACAAGGGATTCCAAACTGATGTTGCTACCCGGGCTGAAGCCGTGGGATGCAACGTTTACGATAGGATTTACTTATATTTTTTTGATGGAGAAGGAATTAAAGACTGTGGTTGTAGAACTACTAAAGGTTGAGGTTGTCCCAGAAGAACGGGACAATTATATCCAGAAGGATGCAGAAATCTGGACAACAGGCCTGGCTAAATATCCAGGATTTTTGGGCAAAGAGGTTTGGATTAACCCAAACCACCCCACAGAACTGATTTTAATCATTCGGTGGGGAACAAGAGAACAGTGGAAAGCCATACCCTCACAAGATTTACAAATAATTGAGGACAAATTCACCCAAATAATGGGAAAATCTTATCCCATCGTCAAGTCGGCAGAATTTGAAGTATTCCCACATACCTAAATAAAATTACTATTTTTTTCTTTATTTGTGTCCTGGGGTTAGTTCAAAGAAAAGACTCAACCGCCGACAAAGGACTATACCCAATGGTCACTGATTACCCTCAAAAGGATTTTAAGGTTGTAGCATGGAAGTCTAGATCAATTTTTTAATTTTTTATTTTTGAATATATATGTCTGCTACACCGCTTGTTTCTCAGGATAATTCAGTCAAATCGGAACTAACTCCTCCTTTACTAGGTGCTTCGGTTGAGGAATTAAGCTTTTGGGTACAGCAACAGGGACAACCGGCTTACAGAGGTAAACAACTACACGATTCGATTTATCATCAGGGTGTGCGATCGCTAGCCGATATTTCTGTGTTTCCTAAGCAATGGCGTGCAGAAATTGCAGCAGTCCCCATTGGACGTTCCACTACACATCATCGTGCTGTTGCAGCCGATGGCACTATCAAATATCTCCTAGGACTTGCAGATAATCAAATCATTGAAACTGTCGGTATTCCATCAGCAAAACGCCTGACAGTTTGTGTGTCTACTCAAGTGGGTTGTCCAATGGCTTGTGATTTCTGTGCTACAGGTAAAGGTGGATACACCCGCAATCTGCAAAAACATGAAATTGTTGATCAAGTTTTGACGGTGCAAGAAGACTTTCAGCAACGGGTTACCCACGTGGTGTTTATGGGCATGGGTGAACCATTGTTGAATACTGATAGTGTTTTAGCATCTTTGAAATCTTTGAATCAAGATGTAGGGATAGGACAGCGATCACTTACTGTTTCTACAGTTGGTATTCCCGGTCGCATCCGTCAATTTGCCCAACACAATTTACAAATTACCCTGGCTGTGAGTCTGCACGCCCCTAACCAAGCACTCAGAGAACAACTTATTCCCAGCGCCCGACGCTATCCTCTTGGAGATTTACTGAATGAGTGTCGGGAATATGTGGAAATAACTAAACGACGCATTTCTTTTGAATATATCCTCCTTGCTGGGTTCAACGACTTACCAGAACAAGCATTGGAACTGGCAAAATGTCTCAGGGGCTTCCAAAGTCATGTGAATTTAATTCCCTACAACCCCATTCAAGAAGTTGACTACAAGCGTCCCTCCCGCGATCGCATTCAAGCTTTTGTTAACGTTCTCAAACAAGAAAAAATCGCTGTCAGTGTTCGTTACTCTCGTGGTTTAGAAGCTCATGCTGCTTGCGGACAACTTCGTGCTGGTAAATAAGTTTTTATTTCACCTTAAGACTGAACTGTTTTTTAACATTAATACCTGGAGCATAAGCTTCAATTACTTTGCCAGTTACAGTGCAATTAATCATTAAATAATCGCAACTTGGACATTGTGTCCGAGTTAATTGACTATCAAAAATATAGTGACGCTCCGCTTCACTGCCACAATTTGGACAGTGAATTTTTTGTATTGTATTCATTTTCCCCCTGGTTATATTACTTTTTATTTGACAAAAGTGTAAATTAAATCAAAAAAAATGATTTGCTGCAACTTAAATTAACAACCAGCCCTGATGTAAGCTGATCTATTATTTTAAAAAAATTTTAGATTTGCTTAAATTTCCATTTTTTATCTTCTGTTGTACATTATCTCCAATTTTATCTAAATTTACAATCTTACTTTGGATATATAAATTAAGTTTACACTCACACATTGCTTAGGATTTCAGTGATCCCTATCACCAATAGCTTGAGAGAGCTTTATTTATTGGTTATGTTGGGCAATTTTTAAAAGCTGTTATTGTATTGAAAAGTTAAGACATAGAAAATACTGTATCCTTAGTAACAAAAATTTTTATTTTAAGATTTAATTAATATTTTATGTGGAATTTTATGAGGTCAATAATTTAAATCTTGCCATTAATAGGGTGTGTTATGTCATAGTGGTGTACGTTGAATTGTTGACAGTGGGTTAGGCTGAACAACAACACAGCCCACAGTAGCGTTGTTGAACAAAACAGGAAACATTAATACTGACTTATATCAAGTAGCGTTGCAGAATTATCATTGTGATCGCTAATTTTTAGTTTTTCTCAAGGGGATGAAAATATTCATAAATTTCCTGAGCTAACCTTGGCCCAATGCCTGGAACCTCAGCTAGTTGTGCGGGTGTCGCTTGTCGTATATAGTCAACGGAGCGAAAATGCCCCAGAAGCTGCTTTTGGCGATAGTGTCCTAAACCGGGAATCTCGTCCAAACGCGATCGCCTCAATCCATCACTACGTTGCTGACGATGAAAACTCACAGCAAATCGATGGGCCTCATCTCGTAACCGCCGCAACAACTGTACCCCTGGTTGTTCTGCATGAGTTTTTAAAGGTTGAGATTCTCCTGGTACAAAAATCTCTTCTCGCTGCTTCGCTAAACTGACAACTCGCAAATGTTCTAATAAATTCATTTCTTGCAAAACAGCGATAACCGAGGATAACTGTCCTTTCCCCCCATCAATCATAATTAAATCAGGCCAGTCAGGATTCCCCAATCTAGGTAATTGTGGCTCTGGGTTATACTTGCGAAACCGCCTTTGGATAACTTCGGCTAAACTGGCAAAATCATCTGAATGTCCGGTTGTGACTGTGGGATTTTTAATTTTGTAATGGCGATAGTGCTGTTTAGCAGGTAAGCCATCAATAAACACAACTTGGGAAGCGACAGCATTTGCACCCTGAATGTGAGAAATATCATAACCTTCAATGCGGTGCGGTAAGTCTGGTAAATCGAGAATAGCGGCTAAATCTTGCATTGCTTGATGGTTGCGATGGCTCAGTTTTTGCATTCTTTGCAATTCATACTCAGCATTTCGCTCTACCATCTCAATTAATTCTGCTTTAGTTTGGCGCTGGGGAGCTAAAATCGTGACTTTTCTTCCCTTGCGTTGAGTCAAAACATCCGCCAATATTTCTGCATCTGGTAACTCATGCTGTACCAAAATCTCGGCAGGAATTTCCACTGGATCGGCAGTTTGATAATGTTCTTCTAAAACTCGTTGTAAGATAGCACCAGATTCCCCTTGGGTATTAGCCACAAATCCCAGACGTCCTACTAATTTTCCAGCCCGAAGTTGAAATAATTGAATACAAGCGTGTTCTTTGTCAGTTGCTAGTGCTATGGCATCCCGTGAAACTGTATCATCTGGTAAAGAAACTTTTTGATCAGCCGTTAAGGATCTTAAACCAGATATTTGATCGCGAATCCGGGCAGCCAATTCAAAGTTTAATGCTTCGGCTGCTGTTTGCATTTGTGTTCCGAGAATTTCAATCAACTCCTGAGTTCGTCCTTGGAACACCATCGCCACCTTCTGCACAATTTTACGGTATTCTTCAGGGGAAATCAGCTGTTGACACACACCCGGACATCGCCCTAGGTCATAATTCAAGCAAGGACGGTCTTTGAACAGTGGTTGAGATCTTTGTCGCAATGTAAAGATACTTTTGGATAATCGTAATATCTCTCGTAATAAACCCGCATCTGTGTAAGGTCCGTAAAACTTATCCTTGGCTTTACCTATTTGGCGTTTCCGGGTGATGAAAATGCGGGGATAGTCTTCTGACCAAGTAATACAAACATAGGGATATTTTTTATCATCTTTGAGTAGGACGTTAAAATATGGTTGATGCTGCTTAATTAAGTTGGCTTCCAGTGCTAAAGCTTCAGCTTCCGTATCAGTGACAATAAATTCAATTTCTGTCACTTGCTTGACCATTGTGGCTATACGTTGGCTTTTGTTATCCCCATCGCGAAAATAGGAACGAACACGCGATCGCAATTTACGTGATTTCCCTATATATATAATGCGATCGCTACTCTCCCGCATCAAATAAACTCCCGGTTCCGGTGGAATTTCGGTTAAGCGACTTTCCAAGCGTTGTGGATCTTTAATCAGTGGTAGTGTTTCAGCAAATATTGTCACAGCTACATTGAAGTAATTTTACAAATGTACCCATATTTATTTTCAGAAAACCGTTTATCAATATAAATTTATACGGATAGTGGAACCGAAGGATGAAAGTTTAAGGCGATAAAAATCAATGTTGTATAATAATTTCGGCAATAATTTCGGGAAACTGATTAAAAGTTTGATTAAATATAATTTGGGTGCCTTATTATATGCTATTGCCTTTATTTAGATTTGGGCTTCTACACCTTGGCTTGGTCTACCCCCGTTAACATAGCAATTAAGCAATAAACTGAGCAATTCTTGCTGCAGCAGTTTCTAACACAGGTGGTTCATGCACCAAAGCGAAGCGGACGTATCCTTCTCCTGATTTGCCAAAGCCAGCACCAGGGGAAGCTGCTACACCGGTTTGTTTAACTAACTGAGTACAGAATTCCACAGAATTTTGATGCCAAGGCGAGGGTAACTTAGCCCAAATGTACATTGTGCCTTGAGGAGTGGGGACTTGCCAGCCGATTCGCTGTAGAGATGTAATAAAAGCATCACGGCGTTTACGGAAAGTAGCAACGGCATCTGTGACTCCAGCTTGGGGACCCGTGAGGGCAGCGATAGCACCATTCAAAATTCCCCGATACTGATTAAAATCAACAGCCGCTTTAACTTGGCGTAAAGCTTGAATTAACTGGGCATTACCGATGGCGTAACCTATACGGAACCCGCCCATATTGTATGACTTAGAAAGGGTAAAAAATTCAATAGAGACACTTTTATCTGGGTCAGCTTGCAACACGGAAGGAGCTAAACATTGGCTACTCAGTGCATCTCCCGTTTCCGTAAATACTAAATCTACATAGGGGAAATCGTGAACTAACACAAGGTCATATTGCTGACAGAAAGCCACAGCTGCTTGGAAAAAAGATAAAGGAGCCATGGCAGCCGTGGGATTATGAGGATAGCTCAATACCATCATGCGTGATTGAGCCAAAACATCCCCAGGAATCTCAGCAAACACTGGTAAAAAATTATTTTCTGCCCGTAGTGGCATTGGGTAGATTTGACCACTAGCCAAATACACTCCCCCAGCGTGGGATGGATAACCCGGATCTTGTAATAAAGCAAAGTCTCCGGGGTTAAGGAGTGCTAAGGGTAGATGGGCAGTACCTTCCTGGGAGCCAATCAGGGGCAGTACCTCAGTTTCTGGATCAACTTTAATCCCAAATTTTTGTTCATACCAGTTAGCTGCTGCTTGGCGAAATGGTTTAGTGCCATGAAACAGCAAGTAACCGTGGGTACTGGCATCATGGAGAGAGTCGCCAATAGCCGCAATCACATGGGGCTGGGCTGGTAAATCTGAAGATCCCAAAGACAGATCAATTAACTGCTTTCCTGCTGATAAAGCCACTGCCTTGGCCTTGTCCATATCAGCAAACACATTGGATTGCAGAGGTTGTAAACGTTTAGCAAACTGCATAAGTTGTTAGTCAGCTACTGCTGCCTATGGACTAATTAATAGTTAAGTTTGTATCCAAGAATTGAAGTAATTTTTTTTTGCCAATAGCTCCTTCGGCAGATGCTAAGACTTGCTCTCCATGAAATAGTATCAGGGCTGGTACGCCTTCTACTTGGTACTGTTTCACCGCCATCGGATTGGTATCGACTTCCATTTTAACAATTTTCAGGCGATCGCTGTATTTGGTTGCCGCTAGGTCAATTAATGGCGACATCAATTGACAAGGGCCACACCAAGAAGCCCAAAAGTAAAGCAACACAGGCTGCTCGGCCTTTAATACTTGAGTTTCAAACTCACTATCAGTTATGCTGATTACACCCTTACTCATGACACTCTCCATTGGCTGACATCGATCAAAGCTCGCACACACAATACTCTATCTTAAAAGTGCTGAATATTGTTAGCTTAGAACGGCAGAGCCTACACTGATTATTTATAAAAAGTACTTCTGATTAATTTAATTACTTTGTTTTCGTGAAGAGACTAGTCATGTTTTTTCTCTGTGTGCTCTGGGAAGGCAGTGAAATAGGTAGTGTGGGTATGTTGCCTCCTGTGATTATACAAGTTAAATGCATAACAGCTTAGTCATGGAAAATCCCACAACCAATAGGTGTGGGACTTGTATAGCATCATCAAGTCAAATTACATTTGATCCAATTGCCTTTTGAGAGCTTCCAATTCAGAATCAACCACTTCATTAGATTTGGGTTGGGTGGTTTGGCCTTGTGGTGGTAGCTGTCCTTGGGGTTGAGGCCCAGGCTCTAACATCTGTGCCTTTAACGCTGCCAATTCATCTTCAACATCGCTACTTTCCAACCGAGCAAATTGGCTTTCTAAATCTGTCCCTGCCAACTCTATTCCTGCTTGGGCGCGAGCTTCTTGCATCAGGACTTTTTCTTCCATGCGCTCAAATGCTGCCATAGCACTGGTGCTACTCAAACCGCGCACCATACCTTGAAGTTGCTCTTGAGCTTTGGCAGAGGTAATACGAGCTTTAAGGGTGTCTTTTTTCGTCTTAGCTTCCGCAATCTTGCTTTGTAGCTGGACTAAGTTGCGCTTGAGAGTTTCAATTTGGTCAAATTGCTGATCTAGGCTAGTTTTGAGGGACTGTGCGGTATCACTGAAACTTTTTTTGCGTTCTAGGGCTTGTCGTGCCAAGTTCTCATCGCCCTTTTGTAGAGCTAATTGGGCATTGCGTTGCCATTTGTTAACTTCATTTTGATTGTCATTGTACTGTTTCTCAGTTCGTTTTTGGGCAGCGATGGCCTGAGCTACTCCCTGACGCAACTGCACCAAGTCTTCCTGCATTTCCAGGATGGCTTGTTCTAGTATTTTTTCTGGATCTTCAGCTTTACTAACTAAATCGTTGAGGTTAGCACTGATTACTCGTTTAAGGCGATCAAATAATCCCATAATTGTGTTTTTCCTTGTAGACTTTATGCGCTTTTTGCGACAGTTCGCTTTTTTACTATTTAATAGCTTCCTATTTCAATGTAATCATTCCGGTGTGGTTCGGTACTTCCCGACACCCTTTATTTTTTAAGATATATCCTAACTTCGATGATTGCCCAATCTTTAAGAGTCTTCACTTTTAGGTAACTTCTGTGGCGAGGCATTTTCACCCGGGTTTAAAACTTGACGTTTCATCGCTGCTAATTCCGTATCAATGTCATCGACTGATTCTAGGGAGTCAAATTGTTTTTGCAATTCGTCAGTACCGAGTTGAGCGATGGCTTCTGATTGTGCTTCAAGTTGTAAAACTTTATCTTCCATACGCTCAAATGCATTCAGAGCACTTGTACGAGAACTAGTATCCAACATATCCTGAAGTCGGACAGAAGCCTCAGCGGAACGGGCGCGAGCTATGTACATATCTTTTTTAGTTTTAGCCTCGCCAATTTTTAACTCCAGCGATCGCATATCCTTTTTCAATCTTGCTACCACATCATTTTGCTGCTCAATTTGACTATATAGAGCCGTGGCAGTTTCTTGGTAAGCCTTGCGTTTAGTTAAAGCTTCCCGTGCTAAAACTTCATTCCCTTGTTGTAGTGCCAATTGAGCGCGGCGATACCATTCTTCTGAGGTGGATTGTGCAGCTGCGGCCTGTCTTTCTGTGCGTTTTTGAGTAGCGATAGCTTGTGCTACTCCTTGGCGCAATTGCACCAAGTTTTCCTGCATGGCGTTCACAGCTTGTTGCAGAATTTTTTCCGGATCTTCGGCATTGCCTATTAGACTATTGATATTAGCGCGAATTATCCCCAGGATACGCTTGATGAATTCCATGTCAGCTCTCCATTTACTTTTTGTCCACAGCCGTTATATAAAATCTACTCAAATCTACTTTGGGCTTTATTTCCTTCCTGCTTCATCTTGTAAGTGTCGGCGCACTACCCAATGCACAGGCTAACGCTGCCTAACTGACAGCTTTTAATACACCAGTTTCTCCATTTAGGGAAATTCCAAGACTGCACTGACTCAAATTAATAGCTGGGTTGAAATCCCTGTCACATTCAAATCCACAGCTATCACAGTTAAACACTCTTGCACTCAATGAGAGATTCTTTTTTATACCACAATTAGAGCAGGTTTTAGGACTAGGAAACCATCTATCAATAATCACTAATTTTGAGCTATGTACTTGACATTTATAGTTTAAATGTTTCCTCAATTCATAAAAACCCAAATCAGAAGTTGCTTTTGCCAGTTGATGATTAGCTAACATCCGAGATACATTCAAATCCGCTATCAGCAATGATTTTTACATCTTCTACAAAAAATGTTATTATTCCACCATTTTACAACTTTTCCGGGAATAAAGTCTAGTACATAGAAGACAGTACATCATGTCCACCACTGAGAGTTAAGATATTAATTAATTCTCTTCCTCACTGATAAGCATCGTGTAAACACTGAAGCTTTGTTGTTAGTTTCCTGTTTAATAAGATACGAAAAGATTTAAATAGATATTTTGATTCACTTACTAGCCCTTGGTACTGGTTTAGGGGGGAGGGAGAAAAAATCAAGAATCAATCCCAGCACCTCATCCTATCGTAGATTTTTACAGGTCATTGCTACTGAATCCTAGCTTTAATACCTTGGGACTCTAGCTCTTTTATCCTTTGTTGTGCTGTCTCAACGGTCTTTAATCCAGCTAGACTAATCGCGGTTTGTCCAGGTGATAAATAAGCATCAGTAACTACTTTTTATGCGGTAAAGAGCGGGTGATAGCCTTTATTATCGGTAATTACATCATCAAACCCATCTGCTGATGGTTTGAGTTCTGCATTGGCAACTGAATTAACTTAAGATACATTAAGCGTAATCATAGAGAAAATCTTTTAATCCATAACTAAAGTTGAGCAATCTCAAAAATGTCGTTGGAATCAGTTAATGATATTTTAGGTGTTCTCAAACAGCAGGCTAAATGGCAAGAGCACCCATTTCAGGGCTTACTCCAGTTATGGACAGATATTGTCGGACAAGTTGCGGCCACTCATACGCGACCATTATCAATTCAGCGTGATGTTTTGCTGGTAGCAACTTCTAGTGCTGCTTGGGCACAGAATATGACATTTGCCCGGAGAACTCTACTTTTAAAGTTAAATCAGAAGTTGTCTTTGCCGTTGGTGGATATTCGCTTTTCTACTCAATATTGGCAGCCTCTTCCAGATTACTTACAGCAAAAAAACCTCATCCCACGGGAACATCCCAGTTATCTCGGTGATGTCAATATTTCTCCCACTGAGGTTACGCCCACTGTTGAGAACGCCAACACTGCTTTTGCATCTTGGGCTAAAAAAATCCAAGGGCGATGGCAAGGCTTACCCCTTTGTCCTCAATGTCAATCTCCCACCCCACCTGGTGAACTTCAGCGGTGGCAGGTCTGTTGTGTTTGTGCTGCCAAGCAGTTTTAGTTATTGAAAGACATATAATCTTAGACAAAATGATGCTGTCATCCTGAATAAAGCACAGCACTCCATTACAGAAACATACTAGGCAAATCAAAATTTATAACTTTACCGTTGATCCCCATGCATTTTTAATTAAAAATTACTGTGCATACACTACTGTGATCATTGAAATATATAACAAGAATATAAAAACATTGTAAAGTTTATTTTTTCGTGGGGATCGCTGAAACATATGTAAAATAATGACTTTTTGCTAATATTACCTCTTTATATATGGGAGGAAAATATAAGCATGCAAATCAGCCATAAACTGCATTCAAGATGGATCCAAATGAAAGCAATTAAATCCTTAACATCTGCCTGTCGATATTGTCGTCATTACCTACCAGAAGGTCGCCGAGGCGGAATGTGCCAGCAGTTAGGAGCGAGAGTGCAAGCAGGTTGGAAAGCTTGTTCTTTAGCACTTCCACCTTTTGCACCTTCTTGGGAAACTTTGGAAGATGCTTGGGGTCTACCAGATGCAACAAAAGTTTTAGGTTGCTCACAAACTCTGGCCACAGATACGAACACTAGTATCATTACCCCTGTAGAGGAAATAGGTAACTGCACCTCACAAGAGGCTAAGACGAAGGTTATGCAAATTTAGTTGCCCTGAATTCAACTCAATTTGTAGAAAATAAGATAAATATTTAATATTTCTAGTGCTGTAAATTTTTACATCTTAAAAAATCGCATCCTGTTTTTAGGGTGCGATTGTAATAATTTTAAGGTAGCCAGGGAAAGCTGCGAAAATTTGGGGGACGTTTTTCTAGAAAGGCTTGTTTTCCTTCAGAACCCTCTTCTGTCATGTAATACAGTAAAGTCGCATTCCCCGCCAGTTCTTGTAAACCAGCTTGTCCATCACAATCAGCGTTAAAGGCCGCTTTCAAACAGCGAATCGCAATCGGACTTTTTTCTAAAATTTCTTGCGCCCATTGAATACCTTCAGCTTCTAGTTGTTCCACTGGGACAATACAATTTATCAAACCCATATCTAAAGCTTGTTGTGCATTATATTGCCGACAAAGAAACCAAATTTCTCGGGCCTTTTTTTGTCCCACAATGCGGGCGAGATAACTTGCGCCAAAACCACCATCGAAACTGCCCACTTTAGGGCCAGTCTGTCCAAAAATGGCATTATCGGCGGCAATAGTTAGGTCGCAAATCAAGTGCAGAACTTGTCCACCACCAATAGCATAGCCAGCCACTAAAGCAATTACTACTTTTGGCATGGAACGAATTAGCCGTTGTAAGTCTAAGACGTTTAAGCGGGGGATACCAGTGTCGTCAACATAACCCGCTTGTCCCCTTACACTTTGGTCTCCACCAGAACAGAAAGCGTATTTACCATCAGTGTGGGGGCTTGCACCAGTAAATAGAACTACGCCAATGTTAGTATCTTCACGAGCATTACAGAAAGCATCGTGTAGTTCAAAGACAGTTTTAGGACGAAAGGCATTGCGTTTATGGGGACGGTTAATAGTGATTTTAGCAATACCGTCGGTTTTATGATACAGGATATCTTCGTAGTCTTTGGCAATTTGCCAGTTGATTTGCGTCATGGGTAATTGCGCTGTTGTGCTTGAGAATTTTATCGCGACTTCAGGGACAAGCGATCGCTAATATCTCGAATCAGGCGGATTTTTCAGAGTGGTTGCAGAAGTAAATCTCATCCAGGGGCGCATAAGCGTAAATAAGAATGTAAAAGTTAAGTTCATACTGTAATATCCAGCGCCAATTTCTCTAAATTCTCTTTTCTCCACTTAGCATCTAATTTCCTATTTGTTTTGACCTCTAAAACCCTAATTCCTGTATTTGGTAACGTTTTCAAGTTTTGTTTTAAATGTTCCCAAGAACTAATTAACTCGTGTTGGACATTATATGTAGCACACAACAGAGCAAAATCTATATCCTGGGAAGTGGCAAAAAATTCTTCAAAAGGTGGGTCAAATTTGGCTATGGGTAGCATTTCAAAAATCCCCCCACCATTGTTATTAATTAAAATAATTGTCAAATGTCCAACAAATTTATTTTTCATTAAAAATCCGTTGGTATCATGTAACAAAGCTAAATCTCCTGTTAACATCACAGTACTTTGCTGATGATGTGCAACACCTAAAGCAGTGGAAAGTGTGCCATCAATACCATTTGCACCTCGATTAACATAAGGTTTTATCCCTAAATTATTCGGTTTCCAGAAAAATTCCACATCCCGCACTGGCATACTATTAGAAATAAATAATGGTGTTCGGGGGGGGAGATTTTGCGAAATTAACCAAGCGGCTTTACTTTCAATCAATTCTTCTATATTTTCCCAAGTCTGATCAATATTTTTTCGGACTTGTTCTTCAACTGCACACCATTTTTTTAAATAAACTCCTCGTTCATAATTCTGAATTTCTCTGTAAATTATATCTTCTACAGATATTCTTAAATGTGTGGTTCTTCCATGTAAAGGGTCTAAATTTTGATAGCTACTATCGATGATCCAGCGTTGGGGTTGCGTGTTAGATAGCCAGTTACGTAGTTCTTTACTAGTAGGCATTTCCCCAACCTGAATTACTATTTCTGGCATTAATTCTTGGGCAAGTTGCTGATTGCGTAAAATGATATCGTAGGTAGAAATTAAATAGGGGTTAAGGTTAGCATAATTTCTCACAGGGGAAAGTCCCTCAGCTAAAACAGGCCAGTTGAGTGTTTGAGAAAGAAGCGCAATTGCTTGACAGTATTTCTCTGGTTTTTGGGGTTGGGCTACACCAGCAATAATTATCCCTCGTTGAGATTTTAACCACTGCTGGGGAATAGGGAATGGCGAATGGGAAACAGGGTTGCTATTGGCTGTACCTGAAAAAAACTCTTCTGAGTTGAACTGTGACTGTAAATCAGTCAAGTCAACTCCATCAGGAATGGGTGCAAGGGGGTCACGAAAGGGAATATTTAAATGTACTGGCCCTTGTGTAGGAATTTGACAGCGCTCCCAAGCATAAATAATTGTTTGTCGCAGATAAGCGAGCATTCCTATGTCTGGGGAGGGTGTAGCTAACTCTGCTTGCCAGTTTGAGTAATTACCGTATAATTTAACTTGGTCTATGGTCTGCCCAGAATGACAATTTCTCAATTCTTGTGGTCTATCACTGGTGAGGACTAATAATGGTATGCGACTTTCTTGGGCTTCAATGATTGCTGGGTAAAAATTCGCTCCTGCTGTTCCAGAAGTGCAAACTAATGCTACGGGAAGCCCAGTGGCTTTAGCTCTACCCATGGCAAAAAAGGCGGCTGAACGCTCATCGAGAATAGAAATAGCTTCAATATGAGGTATTTGTTGCACAAAGGCGACTACCAAAGGTGTAGAACGTGAGCCAGGACAAATGATGACACAATTCAATCCCAGGCGCTTTAGTGTCTCGGTTAAGATATAAGCCCAAAGTTGATTAACATTTTTATGGGCAAACGGTATTGAATCAAGCATAGATATCAAATAATTTTTAATTTTAGATTTTGTATAGTTAAATTCAATTTAAAATTCTTCTGATCAAGTTGGGCTTTTGCACTTTCCCCCAAATGTCAAATTCATTCTTAGGTCTTATGGATTGCATTCATTTAACCAATATTCGCTGCTATGGCTACACTGGGTATCTACCAGAAGAACAGGTACTAGGACAATGGTTTGAGGTGGATGTGAAGTTATGGTTAGATCTCTCCACAGCTGCTAAGACTGACGTAATTGAAGATACCTTAGATTATCGCAGCGTCATTAGCTCGATACAACATATCGTTAAAACTGCTAAGTTTTCTTTGCTGGAAAGGTTAGTGGGTATGATCGCTGATTCTATTCTCCAACAATGTGATGGCGTTACACAAGTCCAAGTCATTGTCAGTAAACCCGCCGCACCTATTCCAGATTTTGGCGGCAAAATCAGTATTGAATACACCAGAACTAGGTCTAACCTGTGAATTTCTAACCTGCTTTTGCTTAATGATACAATTTTTCAATTGTGGGTCAAAGGACTCCTATCTGATTTTTGAACAGACAAGTAACGTAACAAAGCGTAATAATAGTGCTTTGCGGATTTAATCCCCACGCACCTTAAAATACTTAGTTTTTTCATCCATCAAATCAGATTCCCATATACTATATTCCTCTATGTTCCTCTCCTCCCTTCTGGGGGGAGGCTTGGGGGTGGGGTTCTTCTATGTCGCTCAACGGATAAACGCTATCACAATTTACTCATAAGTTTTATCAATTCAATATTTATTTGTTAAGTTCTAAAAACTTCTGCAAGTCAGCTTGCACTGTTGGTTGTTGAATATAAACTTCTGCCGCCTCAATTAAATTATTGATATTCTTTTCACTCACATCATCAATATCATCACTTAAGCGTTCACCTGTTAACTCTCTATCAAGCTTGAATTGCAACCGCAAAACCCGCTCTCCAATGATTTGATTGGTGATGTATTCATGAACAATTGAAGAAGCATCCAACAATAGACCGATTAAAGGCTGCACCCATTGTAGGGTACCCCAAGTTTGCACTTTTTCAAATGGTATGATTCGTGTAAGGTCCCCTGTGCCTATGGAGAGGACAGTAATATCTTCAATTTTATGGCCTAATTTTATAGCTTCAGCAAGTGCACAACTCGAAGGATTATTAGCAGCAATACCACCATCAATGGCAGAATAGATAGTCTTAATAGAGTAGCCAGAGGTATTATCTGGGATATTTTCCCAAGGGGAATCTATCCAGGCTCGTCGTTTTGTTCCTTCATACTGTTTAATAGTACGAATTTGACCTTTCCCTGGGCCACTGGTTATTCTCAACTGTGCATTTTTGTATATGTTGTTAGTTGAAGATACCTGATCACATAAAATAAGGCTATCTACAGTTGCACATTGCACTGTTCCATTGATTCTTTTGTCTAATTTATGTGCCGGAAAAAAAGTTGGGGCAGAAGCCGAACAAACACAGGCTTGCCATAAAGGCAGATTTCCATAATATGCATCTTCACGCCAGCTTTTAAATACTATTGGCTCTCTGGTAATGGTATCATAAGCAAAAATTAATAGTAACGGATCCGTAATATCTAATAGTTTTGTATTTCCTAAAGTTTCTGTAAGGACTTGAGTCAAACCACGATCTGAAAACTTCGGAGCAGATAAACCATACCTGAATAATAAAGGAATTCGCTTTAATGAAAAATAACTTGTGTAGGGAAAAATAATCGAGCCTTTTTCTTTATATATGTCAATAATTTCTTGACTAGTGATTCCTGTGGCGATGGCAGCTGCTAAAATCGACCCGGTGGAAGTTCCGGCAATTAAGTCAAAGTACTGATTTAAGGGTTGATTAATGTCCTTCTCAATGGCAGCCAGCATAGCTGCCGCAACTACTCCACGAATACCCCCACCGTCTAAACTTAAAATCCGAAAGGGCATGTTTGACCCAACTCCTTGCAATAATATTTTTCTGTAATAACTCTTAATTAAAGATTTATCAATATTAATGTACAAACTGGAACAGTATATTTACCAGTAATTATTTTTGAAAATTAAAGTTTTAGGCACACCATTGCACAGTGGTTATGGTGTCTCAATCAAGTAAATTTGAATTAATCACTGCACCTAAAGGTAATAGGCACCCATCCCAGGGCTAAAAGCCTGTGAGCTAACTGTTTTTAGTGATGTAATTTTCCCATTGGCGGTAGTGCAATTATTTGTCCAGAACTGACAATCAGCCACAAGACTACTAATTGTATTATTAGTCCTAGCAACGTAATTTTCTTACTGGCTCGCTTCTAGAATTTATAACCTCTGGCAAGCCAATAACGCCAATCTGCCATGGCTTCTTCAGTTTCACTGTCGGTATCAATTGCTACTATATCTGAGAGCTTGGCAGTAAACACGTCTTCATCCTTGCCATTGGGTTCAACTACTTCCACATACATATCTTTTAAGCATTCATCGTCTGGTGCCATTCCCAGCACCTCAACTATTTTCTCCTCCTCTGTGGATGTTTTACGTGATTTCTTAATCAACTTAGCCATAAAAGGCACGTTTAAAGTATCGTCCAGGTAGTAATACCAACCCATTGCCCTGTCTTCTTTATCTTCAGCATCGACAATTATTTCTGTTTCAATGCGATGCTCTCTATTTTCGTCACGTTCAACACTAGGCATAAGATTACAGCTTATGTATGATGCACCTTGATAGGTATAGCCTTTTGAAGCTCTTCTGTCAATTTGCTATTTACTGTTTTATCCAATCATGGAGGCAACGAATCATAGGTATTTCGCCAATATTTAGACTTTGTTGCAAAAAAACGGTGAATTTGAGTTGTTAAAGGTAAATTAGCAAAGGTCAATGATCAAGCCTGGTGGTGGGTCTTTCTTTAATTGTGAATCACCATATTTTTGACTACTTGCCAATATCCTCATGCCATAATTGGGGATTAGCGGCAATAAATTCACTCATCATTTGTTCGCACTCATCAAGATTGAGATCAATGACTTCTACACCGTGGGATACCATAAATTCTTTAGCACCTGGAAAAGTTCTCGATTCACCTACGATGACTTTTTTAATACCAAATTGCACTACTGCACCAGCGCACAAATAGCACGGCATTAAGGTTGAATAGAGTGTTGTATTTTTATAGCTACCAACTCTACCAGCATTGCGGAGACAATCTATTTCGGCGTGGGTGACAGGATCATCATCTTGCACACGCTTGTTGTGTCCTTGACCGAGAATCTTACCATTCTTGACAAGAACAGAACCGATAGGAATCCCACCTTCTTTTTTACCTTGTTTTGCCTCTGCCATCGCGGCTTTCATAAATTCATCCATTTGTTAATTCTCCTATAGATTGTGATAACCGTGTCATTGACACTCCCCTGGCTGACTAAGTTTCGCATACTAAAATAAACTAACCATAATAAATTGAGTGCCAATAACCAATGACTAAGGATAAATACCCCTATCGGTCAGGGCTTGTGCAACTCTACCCACCCCCAAAGTGTAAGCTGCTAATCGCAAAGGAATTTGCTTCATCTTCGACTGCTGGATCACTTGTTGATAAGCTTGCACCATTAATTTTTCCATTTCATGATTAACACGCTCCTCACCCCAAAACACATAAGAAAGACCCTGCACCCACTCTAAATAACTGACAACAACACCGCCAGCATTAGCTAAAATGTCTGGTAGAACTGTTACACCACGGGCTTCTAGAAATTTGTTAGCTTCTAAGGTCACTGGCCCATTAGCAGCTTCTGCAATAATTTTCGCCTGTACCTGATTCACATTTTCTGTGGTAATTTGGTTTTCTAAAGCTGCTGGAATCAAAACATCGCAAGGTAAAGTTAGTAAATCTAAATTGGTAATTGGTATTGTTCCTGGAAAACCTACAACACTTTTAAGATTTTCGGCAGCGTAGGCTTTCAATGCTGGAATATCAATACCATCTGGGGCAAAAATACCTCCTGCACCCGTTGAGACAGCTATAATCTTCGCTCCTACCTCGTGTAACAATTCTGCTGCTGCACCCCCGACATTACCGAAACCCTGAATGACTACTTCGGCTCCGGTCAGGGATTTACCTTGTTCTGCTAACGCTTCACGTACAATAATCATTACACCTCTTCCCGTTGCCATTTCCCGTCCCAAGGAACCACCAATAGAAAGAGGCTTACCGGTCACAACTCCTGGAACAGCGTGACCAACGTTTACAGAATAAGTATCCATCATCCAAGCCATTTCACGGGCAGAAGTACCCATGTCCGGGGCAGGTATATCTACTGATGGTCCTATATCTTTAATTAACTCACTGATATAGCGGCGACTGATTCTTTCTAATTCGCTGACACTATAACTTTTAGGATTTATGGCTATACCGCCCTTTGCACCACCATAAGGTATACCCAACAACGCACATTTCCACGTCATGAGCATGGCCAAAGCTGAAACTTCTCCCAATGTCACAGATGGGTGGTAACGAATTCCTCCTTTATAGGGGCCTAAAATATCACAGTGCTGTACCCGATGTCCGGCAAGAACTTGAATTTCACCATTATCTAATTTTACGGGAATGGAAACCGTCACTACTTTGCGGGGATGGCTGAGGATTTCCAATACACCTTGATGTAGCTTTAATTCTTTACCTGCTGCTTCTAAGTAACTACAAGCTTGAGCAAAGGGGCAAATGTGCGCCGGAGTAGTGGCTGCTAAAGGCAACGGAGATGTTAAAACCATAAAATCTTCTCCTAGTCGCGGTATCTTTGCGTACCGGATATATGTCCGCCTATTTTATCCTAGACTTGGAGAAGAAATAGTTATTCTGTAGTTTTTGTTACATTTTCATTTGTTGTTAAGGAGTTGGGCGCATTTCGTACTTGCCCGCACTTTTTTGACGAATTAGCATTCATTGAGGCAAAAATGTTTCTTCTCTACCCTTTACTGGAGGGGGTTGTAATTTTGGTGACTCGGTTTCCGGGTCGTTAGCAGGTAACCAACTAATGAAGGGCAGTGGTAATAGTGTGCTGAGGTTAGTAATAATCACTAATAGCCAGAGCAATTCAAAGTTAGTTTCGGTAATACCCAGCCAATACATGATCATAGCGCCAAATTCATAGGAAACCATTCCGGCTAGGTTAGAAACGGACATCAATAAGGCAAATAATGTCGCTTCTACTCCTAGGGGACACAATCTTGCTGCGAGTACCAGCACTGGCATATAAGCGATTTGCCCCATGACAGTAAGGATAAGACTATCACCTAAACTAAACCAGCGGTCATCTATGCCCAAAACTCGGTTAGTATGAGTCACCAGCAGGAGCATTGTCATTCCCAAGGCTGATGAAATGACTGTACTCCAACCAAAAATCTTGCGAAATGAAACACTTTTAAGGAAGCGTTGAAAAATCCAAATTCCCAGTAAAGAAGCAGCACTTGTTACCAGTCGTACCCGGCCTAAAAATTCTGGTTCAAAATGTAGTTCGTTAGTACTGAAGAAGAAAAAGGCGGAATCTGCTGTTGGGGTGGCTAGCCAGACAAATAGAAAAGCTGTAGGTAGCCAAATTGATTTTTGGGTAATTGCTTGGCGTAGTTGCTTGATTTGATCCTTAGTGCTGAGAGAATTATTGCTTTGATGATCTTTACCATTTTTGCTGATGGGGGTTTCAGCAATTAAACAAGCTACTACAGAAACGATGAGGGGAAATGAGGCAGTAATCCAAAATACAGTGCGCGTGGTAAAGTTTTCTAGCAGCATTCCGCTAAAGTAGGCAGTCAGTAAACTTCCAAATGCCGAAGTACCCCAACATAGAGATTGTAGTGAACCGGCTCCTGCTAGAGATTCTACTCTTGCTCTTTCAACAACTAATGAGTCAACTATGACATCACTCACCGCAACCGAGAGAGAACCAAGGGCGATGGCCAAGGTAGCTGCCCAGCTAGTATGAACTATGGTTGCCAGACTAATCCAAGAAGTGGCTCCTAAGATGCCAGATATGACTAAATATGGTCGGCGACGGTAGCCGAATATGGGTAAACCATCGGAAACAAAGCCAAATACTGGTTTGATCATCCAAGGTAAGGCCACAACTCCCAATATTGCTGAGACTTGAGCTGGACTTAATAGCAATTCATCTTTCAGAAAAAAGCTGACGGCTAGACGCGCCAACCCTAAAATTCCTTGGACAAGGTACACGGATAGAATTGCAATTAATTCGCCGCTGGGTTCATGACCGAAGAAAAGTTTTTCTTTTACTGAGTCTTTGACTTTGGCCAAGCCGGGTAAGTCAATCAGCATTTGATTGATATTTTTTAAGTTTTATCTACTTTTCTATCATATCGACTTCTTACAATCTAGGTTTTGCTGGAGGCGATGGTTGGGCTGGTAAATTTAACGAATTGGCGAATTTATTTTTGGGTAATCTCAACTCCTAAATTGGATTCAGTTTTATTACTCAAAGCGATAATGGCATTTTGACCACCAAAGCCAAAGCTGAAACATAAAACGTTTTGTAATTGACTTTCACGCGGCTCCATTACCAGATTTAAATCAAATTCTGGTGATTTTAATCCTACGCAAGGTGGTAGTATTTTCTTCTGCATGGCTAAAAGCGAAAATGCCACACCTAAAGCTCCCGATGCTCCTAGAGTGTGACCTGTAGCGCCTTTGGTAGAACTTACTGCTACTTCCTTCGGGAAGATATTTTGTATAATTTTATTCTCTATTCTATCATTTAGCTCTGTGGCTGTGCCATGAGCATGAATGTAATCAATATCACTTGGTCTGAGAGAGCTTCTTTGTAGACATTGCTGAACAGCTGCGATCGCACTTTTTGCTGTACATTCTGGTTTGTTACCATGAAAAGCATCTGTTGTCAAGCCGAAACCCAGAATACTGCCATAAATTTTAGCTTGACGCTGTTTTGCTAATTCTGGCGATTCCAACACAAACACTGCGGCACCTTCACCTAGTACCAAGCCCTGTCGGTGCAAGTCAAAGGGATAAGCCCCTGTTTTTGCCAGAGCGCCCATTTTTTGAAACCCTGACAGCGTGAGGGGTGTAATTGGTGCTTCTATCCCACCTGCGATCACTCGTTGACATTGCCCAGTTTCAATCAGTAAAGTGGCTTGAGCCATGGCCCAAATGCCAGTAGCACAAGCAGCCATTGGTGCTAAAACTATGCCAGATGTACCGATTTGTCGAGCGGCTGCCATTGCGATCATATGAGGTAAAAAATCTAACCAGTTCTCTATTACTACCTTCTTACTATGAACAGCAGCTTGGAGGATATTATTCCCATACATTTTCCGGGACAGCAACTCCCAATAACCCTGATGACTGCGACTTGATCCAATCACCACGGCACAATCAGGTAAAGGAGGAACTAATCCAGCATCTTTTAATGCTGCAGAGACAACCAGTTGGGTCAAAATTTCTAATTCAGCAGGTTGTGTACCAATTAGACCCAGAGGATATGCTTCCAGTTCTGAAAATGGTTGATGCCATTGAATACCAGATTTATTTGCCATTAACTCTTGCCAGCTATGCTCTAAGCTGGTTCCCAAGGATGAAACTAAACCAATACCAGTGACAACAACCATTTCGGCAATGAGGAATAATGGGGACAGAGAAAGTCAATTTCAGCAGGTGTTTTAGATGAAAACATAATCTAAAATTTAAAATTCCTGACCTTCTACTGCCCTAATTTATCCTAATTAGCTGTTTTCAGATTGTTTGCGCCTTCAGTGACTTTAGCTGATTCAATGCGATCGCCTTGCTGAATTTTGTTAACTACATCAAACCCTTCGGTAACATTACCAAACACAGCGTAGTTACCGTCCAAGAAAGCTAAATCTGATAGGGCAAAGTAAAACTGTGAGGAAGCTGAATCTGGCATTTGCGATCGGGCCATTGCCACTGCACCGAGTTTATGTTGCAACTCAGGTGGCTTAGTGACCCGAGCCGATTCCAATGTCTTGCTATAAATTGGCTCTTTTTCCCCTTTCACCTTAATTTCCAAGGGTATACGGCGTTCTCTCCCGGTTTTTGGGTCAACGTAACCACCCGTTCCCAGTTTATTTTCTGGAAAGTTTGGGTCTTTGCTTTGAGGATCGCCGCCTTGAACCACAAAAGGTTGGGGTTCGCGTATAACTCGATGGAAAACTAACCCATCGTAAACACCTTTTTGGACTAAATCAACGAAGTTGCCAGCTGTAAATGGGGCATTAGTGCCGTCTACCTCGATAGTAATCGGCGAACCGTTAACCGTCATCACCACAGTGGCTTTACCTTCGAGGTGTGGTAAATTTTTCATTCCCGGAACATTATTACTTATTGTTTCAGATTCAGATACAGATGTTGCTTCAGCGATTGCTGAATTAGAAGTCACATCTTGTGTTGAACATCCTCCCAACATCAAAGCACCGACTATCAAAAACGCAACTAGAAATTGTGGAACTTTAAACCGCATAGTCAGTTACTGATTCAATCAGAGTATCTTATCCTTTTAAGTGGTTTTTGAGAGTTTAAATTGAGTATTGCGATTTTTAAGTTTCTTACCTCTTTCTCACAATCCTTCCAACGCTACTCCCAAAAAGCGGGCTAATTCTGCCCCTGTAGTTTCTAACTTTGCTAAAGATAAGGGTTGACCTACCCGTGTTAAAGGGATGTCTCGCCGCCCCTTGACGCGTAGGTAGAGCGCACGACGGGGATTGAGACCTTCTTTTATCTCTATTCGTACAGACTGCACATCTTGAATATGGCAGTCAATTTCAATGCGACGGTTTTTGCCAGGAAATCCCCAACGAAATATTTTGATCCCACCAGTTTCCTGATTGAAATCGTTGTAACCGCCTCCCACATCCCATAAGATCACTAGCCATAGATATGAGGCTAAAAGTAGGCCTGCAGTACCGTATAGTCCCATAACTAGTCCTTGGGGTACGAATATCAGTTGAGTTGGATCAGTAACTAGAAGTAAATTTACCTTCAAGTAACTTGATATCCCAGCCAACAAGAAGCCTGTGGCTCCCATTGTAACGATACTTGCCCACCAGTAGTTGCTAAACCGACGAGAACCCAAAACATTTTGATGCAGGGTAGTTGAAGGTTTGCGATCGCCATTGGGCAAATCGCCCGCGTTAATTTTTGTTGATGCCGTCATTGAACTACATTGGCTCGTGAGTTCTTCCCTGTTCAAGTCTGCCATTTCGGGAGCTTTTCTTGCAAGTTAAGGAGCTATAGTTTTCAGATTTCTGAGAAAACTTGTGTCAGATTGTTAAAATTCTGATATTTTTAATAAGTAATAGGTTTGTGTTTAATACCTAATTTACTGAAATCAATTGGGCGAAAACCCAAACTAATGTGATAAGTTAAGAATCATTAAGCTACCAAAAGCTAAATAATTGGCCGATGGTACGTGTAATGTAATAACTCTGAGAAATGCCGTTCATCAAGACGGTGAAGCCTCAGGCTCTCAGACGCTTTCACGCTGCTGAGATTCTCAAATAAACGTTAATTCCTCATCGCAGTCGCATTAAGTCGGGAAAATTGCCGACAGCGTTGCTTCAAAAAAACGTTGCAATTTTAGTAAAAGAGGATTTTAGTTCAATGACCATCGCAGTTGGGCGCGCCCCCAGTACAAGAGGGTGGTTTGACGTACTAGACGACTGGTTAAAACGCGACCGCTTTGTATTCGTAGGCTGGTCAGGGATATTATTATTCCCCTGCGCTTACTTAGCATTAGGCGGTTGGCTAACCGGTACAACCTTCGTCACTTCTTGGTACACCCACGGATTAGCTTCATCTTACCTAGAAGGCTGTAAC
>WGNO01000016.1 GCA_016124525.1 Nostoc sp. RI_552
GACTCCCAGTCTGGTAGCAGCGACTCTTGGAGGTACATAGTTTATTGGCATGGACTAAGTTTGTTACTTGTCCTACTATACTACAAAATGTCGGGGTATGTCTGACTATGTTAGGGTAAATTAAGTCCTATTTTTAACTCTCTATGTGCTATCGATATTGATGCTAAATCCTGTAAGTATCCTCATATTACATCAATAAACAAGTGTTTAAAATCAAACTTCAACTGTGCTAGACCTGTGAGAGCAGGACATTGAGGAAAATATTTGTCATAGTCACCATCGCCACAGTGAAGAGTATTGATTATGGGTAGAAAACTTGCTCCTGTGTTTTTTACTTGTGACTGAAAAAATTTGCTGGTACACCAAAGAACTTCGTGTCCACCCTCAATTAATTGTTGCGCTACAGGTAAGCATATTAAAGCGGTTTTGGTATTAACGATAGCAAAAAAATCTGTATCAAGCTTTACTAAAATTTCCGGAAAAAACCGTTAACGTAGTGAAGGCCATAAATGTAATTCAAGCTACAGAAAATGCGGCTAGAGCAGTTGCAGGCTTTTCTGGCCATCGCAGAAACAGGCAGTTTTCAACAAGCAGCCCGAAGATGTGGGGTCACCCAATCAACCATTAGTCGCCAAATTCAGTCTCTGGAAGCTGATATGGGCGTAGAACTATTTCACCGCACCAGTCACGCCAAGCTCACTTTAGGCGGTGAATGTTTGCTACCTCGTGTCCGGAGAATATGCCAGGAGTGGCAAACTGCGACACAGGAATTAACAAATTTAATCGCCGGGAAGCAACCGGAACTTTGTATTGCGGCAATTCATTCCCTGTGTGCTTCCTACTTGCCACCAGTGTTACAAAAATTTTGTCACGATTATCCACAGGTACAATTGCGAGTCACATCATTGGGTAGCGATCGCGCCCTAAAAGTCCTTAAAGATGGATTAGTAGATTTAGCTATCGTCATGAATAATCGCTTCTTAACCACTGGTAAAGAAATGGTAGTAGAACCACTACTAGAAGAACAAATAAAAGTACTGACAGCAGCCCAACATCCCCTGGCTCAATATGAAACTATTCCTTGGTCGGAATTAGTGCATTATCCCCAAGTAGTTTTCAAAGACGGTTATGGGATGCGGCGATTAGTGCAAGATAAATTTGAAAACTTAGGAGCGAAACTGCAAGCAGCTTTAGAAGTAAATACCTTGGATGCTTTTCGAGCAGTGGTGCGCCAAGGCCAACTGGTGGCTTTGCTACCTCACTCAGCACTCATAGAAGCTATTAACGACCCTACCCTTGCTGTTCGTCCTTTACCTGACAATTCTAATTTTACTCGTCAGGTGGTCATGGTAACAACTCAAGACCGTCTGCAAATCCCCCCGATCCAAAACTTTTGGCGACTGGTATGCGAACACATTCCACCGCGATTTCAGCCCCAGGGATCAGCTTCCTAAAGTATGATTGATTAGTCAAAACTTGACCTTTGACCAATGGGTGGCATGAGTAATGTATTTAGGGAACTACTAAAAAAAGTAGGTAGCGGAAACCATACAGCAGAGAATTTAACTCGTACTGAAGCGGCCACTGCTACTAAAATGATGCTGCTAGGTGAAGCCAAACCAGCACAAATTGGAGCATTTTTAATTGCTCACCGCATCAAGCGCCCCACCGGCGAAGAGTTAGCAGGGATGTTAGATGCTTATGAGGAGTTGGGGCCACAGTTACAACCAATCACTTCCCAACCCCCGGTGATGATTTTGGGAATACCTTATGATGGCAGAACCCGCACTGCACCAATAAGCGTAATAACAGCATTACTACTGGCCACCGTTGGACAACCAGTGGTGATGCACGGAGGCCATCGCTTACCCACAAAATATGGCTTACCCTTAATAGAAGTTTGGCAAGGCCTGGGTGTTGATTGGACTGCTTTACCACTGGCAAAAACCCAGCAAGTATTTGCACAAACCAAAATCGGTTTTGTTTATACACCTGTTCATTTTCCTTTAATTCAAGCTATGTGGGAATATCGCGACCAACTCGGCAAGCGTCCACCTTTAGCGACAATGGAATTAATTTGGTGTCCTTATGCTGGGGATGCTCATATTGTGGCTGGTTTTGTTCATCCGCCCACAGAAACAATGTTTCGGGTAGCGTTGAATTTGAGAAAAGTAGACAAATATACTTTTATTAAGGGATTAGAAGGTAGTTGTGATTTACCACGCGATCGCACCGCAATTATAGGGTTATCTCAAAGTTCTCTAGAAATACAAAGGTTGCTACTGTCACCCCATGACTATGGTATTACAAGCAAAAATGTCCCCTTGAACACCACGGCGGAATTACTAGACCAAATAAAACAAGTTGTAGCTGGTCAACCAGGAGAACTTATGCACACAGCTTTATGGAACGGGGGATTTTACCTGTGGCGGGCTGGCCTATGTTCAAATATGCAATCTGGTTTAACCAAAGCAGCAGAATTATTAACCAGTGGTGCGGTAGCTGCAACACTCCAAGAACTTCGCCAAGCATTGAAGATGAATTCCGAACCACCCCACCCATGAATCCAGAGCCTTCATGTAACTTCACCTTGGTAACCGCAGTCACATTGTGGAACTGAGCAGATCATTGTAGTGCCGTACTTCCAATGGGCAATTTTTTTCGTCCACAATGACTACCCTAGGTGAGTAATTGTTTAACTCCTCCACAGTGAACTGCCCGTAAGTCATTATAATCAAGCGATCGCCTGTAATCCCTAGACGTGCTGCCGCCCCATTTAACTCAATCACGCCGGAATGAGCTGGGGCTGGTATTGCATAAGTAATAAAACGCTCTCCGTTGGCATTGTTCACTACTTGAACTTGCTCGTAGGGTAAAATGCCAGCTTTGTCTAATAAAATTTTATCGATGCTGATACTACCAACATAGTTGATATTTGCCCCTGTGAGGGTACAATTGTGAATCTTTGCCAAAAGGACGGTACGTTGCATTTCTTTGATTTTTTTTTGGGGAGCACTTTTTGCAAATCGCAACCAGCCAAAGCTGTTTATGTTTCAACAAAGGTTTTCTACAGTTAGGAGTTAGAAGTTAGAAGTTAGAACTTAGAAATAAAAACTCATAACTCACAACCCATAACTCATAACTATTAAACTTTTACATTATGCTTTGGCAGCCTTGATGAATTTATCCACTAAAGCTGAAACCTGATCAACATCCTGCCAACCCAGAATTTGTGTTACCTTCTTTTCCAAATTTTTATAGCTACGGAAAAATTCGGCAATTTCCTCTAAGCGGTGTGGTGCTATGTCTTTGAGTGATTTTACTCCAGCGTAACGCGGATCTTTGTCAGGAACACAAAGAATTTTCTCGTCTCGATCGCCTCCATCAATCATCTCTAACATCCCAATGGGTCGTGCTGGAATGATACAGCCGGGAAAGGTTGGCTCATCCATAATTACCATTCCATCCAAAGGATCACCATCATCAGCTAAAGTGTTAGGTACAAAGCCGTAGTCATAAGGATATCGTACCGAAGAATAAAGCACTCTGTCTAGGGCAAAGCCTTGCAAGTCCTTGTCAAACTCGTATTTATTTTTACTCCCGCCGGGTATTTCAATTAAAACGTTGAGTATACCGGGTTTAGGTTGAGCAGGAATACGGGATAAATCCACAAACAAACTCCTCTGATAACAGTAAATTAGGTAGCACTGACTTTGGCTCCTTTTGTAGAATTTTAAAGCCAAGATGGACTTTCTTCCCAACATATTCAACTGAATTACTGTTTAACATCGCAAGTATGAGTCCAGTCCCAACAGCAAAAAGCGCTGTGAGAACCCCCCCAACGCTTTCTACCATTCACACATCTATAATTTGGTGAGAAACCAAAAAATTTGAAATCCTTATATCCGAATCAGTCAGAAGACAATAGAAATTCAGAGTTATGTCCTGGTAACTACACATCCAAAATATCAGATCACAATCTGTTTTCTCCTTTCTCGAGCTAACTTGTAGTGAAATGTTACTGCTAGCTGTTGTTTAATTTCCACTTCTTGGTAGTGTATAGGTTCGGGTTTGCTGGTTTGGAACATCGGTTGAATAGTGAGCAATAACAAACACAGGTACTGTTAGAGTCACTAGAGCGATCGCAGTTCCCACAATGTCTGCCAAACGATGGGAATATGTATCGGTAGGGCTGGCAGACTCGCTATTTGCATTCATACAAATTTGAAATTCGTCACTTTTTTTGTAGTTTTACTCTCTAGAGGAGAGTGTTGATGATATTCTAACTATTTTTTCACTGTCAACTATGTAGCATTCAAAAATTTCAAACACTTTGCCAATTCCCATAATAGCGGTTTATTAACTGCTGTTTTTGATACAAACTTACACAAACACATTAAAGTCTTGACTTTGGTAGCCAATGAGTGGGACTTCATAGCTGTAATTTCTTGTTCCTTAGTTAATAATAGGTTAAGCAAAGCAGCAAAAATTGTTTTTTTTGTTAGTGTACATAAAATACTTTATGAGTGTAACATTTATTATAACTAGCTTAGTCAGACTAAATTCAGTAACAAATCACGAAAAATTACTTAATTCAAATGTTTTCATTGCAACAAAATCTAATTTAATTTATAGTATGGAAAATCCCACAACAATGATTCATTTACCCTAGGGAAAAACAAATTTGTTAATAGGCACAACCCAAAAAAATAAATTTTAAATAAAAAAAGTCAGTTTAAACCTGACTTTTAATAATTAATATTTCAAAATACAGCAGATTTCGTTCTTATGAAGTACAAATCATAATCATGAAACTTTTGTGCGGTGGGCATCTTGCCCGCCAATTGAAGTACAAATCATAGTTTAACTACCAGGGATAAGATTGTCACGCTTTTTTCTTATCTGTACATAGCATCTTTATCAGAAATGTTGATTGTTGAATGTCCAAGTTGTGCGTCGGTGATACAAAATTTGAGCAATTAATGACTCTATTCTTAATAGACAATGAACTTTATCTGGGTAAAAGGCAAAAATTGTAAATTCTTATTGCAGGATTCAACACTTGTGTTAATATTCACATATTGTCCCACCTTACTTTCCTTGACAAAGAGGTGAATAAAAACTTCAAATCCCCCTTAAAAAGGGTGGTTGAGAGGCATATATAAATATTAAATGCCTATTAAATGCCACAACAAAAACACTTCAGACATCCTCTCAGGATACTCAAATTATTACTAGGTATTAGTTTCAGCCCATACTTAGGCAAAAAAAGACACGAAAAAATCTATCATGGACAGGTAGCATAGCTTTCAACTCAAACCAACCCCCATGAAAAAGACAACTCCCACTAATTGTTCAGTTATGAACTTCGACCATAGGTACTCATCGGTTCTTTGAGAAAGCGAATGTAAAGATGTTTAAAAGTAGACTTAATTACACGAGGCATGGCAAAATCAATGGGCATTAACTTATCTGGCAATTGCCAATCCTCGATTTTGAGTAAATCAGGATGTAAATGAGGAAATTCTATGTCAGTCAATTCTGGACAAAAGCCCAGGCGTTGAGAGGCTGCAACTGTGGGGACTTGTTCAGGTTTGACCTTGAGGATTTCTACCATTGCCCTATCCAAGGCAAATACATCTGCTGCAGCTGCTAAAATCCCTAAATTACGAGGTTCGCCACCACTGGGGCCGTTACCTTCATGACCGATAATACCATCTAATATGGTTAAATTCGGGTTAATTGCTCTAGCAGTCTCTACTAACATCTCACCAAAGCGGTGAGGATCTTTGCCAGCTTCCATGTGCCACCAAGCTTTCATTTTACCTGGGACGCAACCAAAGAGATTTTTTACTCCCATTGTTAAAGTCAACTGCATATGTGATTTGACTTTGGGTAAATTAATTACTACATCTGCTTCCATGGCTTCTTTACACAGCCGCAGGTGATTAAAATCTTCATTGAGAGTTTGGTAACGCTTACCATGAAACTCAATGATGGGTATATTTAATTCTCGTAACAGTGGAACATAGCCGTTGGCTTCTGCTACTCCCTGGGCGCTACCAAAAGCGGGGCTATCGCCTAAAAATGGCTTACCACCAGCTTCTATGACCATCTGGGCAACTTCATAAACCAGTTCAGGGCGGGTTGTGCACTCCTTAGTAGGACGCGCACCTGTGAGAAGATTTGGTTTTAGTAAAACTCTGTTACCAGGTTTAACAAAGGCAGACATCCCCCCAAAAGGTTCTAGCAAAGTAACTAAAGATGCTTGCAAAGCCTCGCCTTCGTAGGAAGTAGCCCGAATGAAACTGACAGATGGTTTTTGAGTCTGCATGGATAATAAAGTGTATTAATATACCCCCAATTATATAAACAAAATCTATTTTCCGACGAGCCATTTTGTCAAAGTGGAAAAGCCTTTATTGACACTCCCCGGACTAAAGCCACCGATTGTGGAAAATCCGCAAGTCCGTTCTCCTGAGCAAATTCCTCAAGTTATAGATTATTTGAACGTTGCAGACCCTCAGAATAAACGATACTGGCCTCAAGGTGGTGAAACTTACTGCAATATATTTGCCAGAGATGTAATGCGTTGTTTGCGTGCGCCCTTAACTCATTGGGTGGGTAGAAAAGAACAAGGAGCAAATGAGATGTATGACTGGTTGAATAACCCTACCAATGGATGGAAAAGTGTCAGTGTAAATATAGCTATATCTTCAGCAGCACAAGGGATTCCAACTTTAGTTTGTTGGAAAAATCCTAGAGGTATTGGACACATAGCTGTAGTACGTCCAGAACCAGGTCAACCTAATAACCCGCGAATTGCTCAGGCTGGTGCGAGAAACTTTGCTAATAATTTAATGACAGAAGGATTTGGTTCTCGGAAAGTAGGCTATTTTATCTACAAAAATTAGAAACAATTTCTTATGTTACCCCTTGAGGGTGACAGTGGGAACGAGTGGGTGTCCCGTCATTCAATAGCTCGTGGGGAGTGGGAGCTTATTAGGGTAAATGAAACTTACCTAGTAAGTTGAAACCCCCCGGATTCATATTGGGGGAGATGTGAGGCTTCTTGCTGTAGAAGTTAAGGAGACGTTGTATGCAACGTCTCTACATTTTTTTTCAGATTTTTGAGAAATATTGATTAACAATTACTTAAGAGGAACAATGGCGCTCATTTGTTCTAAGTTTAAAACTGTTGCTAATTCTGCTTCGGTCATTAACCCTCGTTCTAATACAATTTGTCTGAGAGATTTACCAGTTTCTAAAGATTCTTTTGCCACAGATGCTGCATTTAAATAACCAATGTGGGTGTTCAGTGCTGTCACTAATGCTAAACTGCCTTCGGCATAAGCTAAACAACGTTCTTTATTGGCGGTAATTCCTTGAATACAGCGTTTGGTAAGGGCTGCGATGGTATTACCCAGAATTTCAATGCTGTGAATCAGATTATAGGCAATTAGGGGCATCATGACGTTTAATTCTAATTGTCCAGCTTGGGCGGCTAAAGCGATGGCGTTGTCGTAACCCATGACCTGAAAACATACCATTGATGTCATCTCTGCCATGACTGGGTTATATTTACCGGGCATAATTGAGGAACCAGGTTGGACTGGGGGTAGTTGAATTTCTTTTAAACCTGTTTTGGGGCCCGAGTCCATTAACCGCAAATCATGGGAGATTTTAGCTAAATCTTGAGATAAGTTACGTAAAGCCCCGGAAACATTGACAAAAGGTGCCATACTCTGCATTGCAGCCATTAAATGGGGTGCAGGTTCTAAGGGTGTTTCTATCAGTTGGGAAATCACTTCTACAACACGGGGGCGATACTGGGGATGAGTGTTCATCCCAGTACCAGCAGCACTACCACCTAAACCCAACACCATTAAATCTCCACAGGCTGTGTAAATGCGGTTTTGGTGTTCTGATAATATATGTGCCCAAGCTCGGAAATTCTCACCTAAACGCACAGGTACAGCGTCTTGTAAATGGGTTCTACCTGATTTGACTATATCTTGAAATTCTTCTGCTTTGCTTTCCAAAGCCGCCATGGCTTTTTCTAATGCTGGCTGTAAAGTATGAGTAAGTGCTAATAACCCGCCAATGCGAATTGCTGTGGGAATCACATCATTGGTGGACTGTCCGTAATTTACATGGTCATTAGGACTAACCCGTTGATAATTGCCTTTTTCTTCACCGAGAATTTCTAAGGCGCGATTTGCCAAAACTTCATTGACATTCATGTGGTGAGAAGTTCCAGCTCCAGCTTGATAAACGTCTACCACAAATTGATCCCGTAATTTACCAGTGAGTGCTTCATCGGCTGCTTGCACAATTGCTTGACTGATATCTAGAGGAATGCAACCCAATTCTCCGTTGACGATAGCAGTAGCTTTTTTAATTATTAAACAAGCATCTACGTAAGTAGGTAAGGGTTTGATGCCGCTAATATCAAAGTTTTCTATTGCCCTTAGTGTTTGAATACCGTAATATGCACTACTAGGGATTTGGCGATCGCCCATGGAATCGCGTTCAATACGAAAATCTGTATTTTCAGTCATAGTATTGTTGGAATCATCTCAAAATACAGATCATGCCATGCAAGTAGACTAAAAACCTATTTTGGTGATATTTTGTTTCGCACCACAGACAAGGGGAACAGGGAACAGAGAATAAATTGCTGTGTACTTCATTACATTGGGAAACGCTCTAATGATTTAGATAATCAAAGTCATATCCTGTCCTTGGTTAATTGACCTAGAAGAATATAATGTTTTAGTTGATTCCTATCAGCAGGAAAGAATATTCTTAGAAGCTGAACAAGATATATTACTAGTACCGCAATTAGTGAGTGATTTACCCTTGACATTAGGGGAATTATTTGATTATCTCAAACTATTATTTCAAATCATGAATTTACCCAACGCCATTACTTTTTCTCGACTTTTGGGCATACCATTTTTATTGTATGGATTGTATAATCCCACACCCCAAGCCAGATGGATATGTTTGACAATATTTTTAGTTGCGGCGTTGACTGATTGGTTAGACGGCTATTTGGCCCGTAAACTCAACCAAATTACTGATTTGGGTAAATTTCTTGATCCCTTGGTGGATAAATTCCTCGTACTTGCGCCGTTGTTGGTGTTAGTGGAATTGCAAAAGATTCCCGCATGGGGGGTATTTGTAATTTTAGCCAGGGAATTGGCTATCGCGGGTTGGCGGGTAAATCAAACCACCATTACAGGGGCGAATATTTGGGGTAAACTCAAAACTGTGAGTCAAATCATCGCTATATCCCTGTTAATTGCACCTTTATCACTAGCCTGGCAAGTCCCTACATTAACTGTTTTCTGGCTATCTGTTGCCTTGACGGTGATATCAGGATTAATATATATTGTGCCACAAAAGATAAACTTTATTCAATGATGATGATAAGAATTGGCTTTCCCAAGGGTAAAACAGGAAAGCCAAGAAGCTAAACTCCGGAACTTCGGCACAGAGTTAGAAAACTTCTAAACACCTTGTAAAATCTGTTCATCCATAGAAAAATCAACTTCAGCTTGGTCCCGGCCACTGGGGAGATAATCGTTTTCTAGAGAATTAGCCAGCCCGGAAACTAAATCATATTCGGGTTGCCAAGCTAATTCTGTCATGGCTTTATTTACTGATGCGAAGAAATGCTGCACTCGCATGGGAAAAGCCTTACCCTTGCCAAAATCAAATTTTTTCGGGTCGTAGTGGACAATTTTCACCACTTCGGGTGATTTACCACAAGCAACAGCACAAGCACGGGCTAAACCATCAAAAGTCACAAAACGATCACCAGAGACATTATAAATTTGTCCAATGGCTTGTTCATTGCCGATGACCTTGGACATGGCTGTGGCTAAATCTTTTACATGACCTAACTGAGTGATGTGCAAGCCATTACCAGGAATGGGAATTGGGCGATCGCGAAGGATTCTATCAAAAAACCAGCTTTCCAAATCGTTATAGTTAAGTGGTCCGTAAATATAAGTGGGGCGAATGGAAGTAAAGGGTAAATTGTGTTGAGTCAGATAAGCTTCTGTTTCATACTTACCTAGGTGACGACTTTTCGGGTCTACTGCATCACCTTCTATGTGAGGTAATTGGTCAGATTTGAGATACACCCCGGCAGAACTCATATACACAAAATGTTGCACTTTGTCTTGAAAAATTTCCGCCAGTGGTTTAGTGTCACTTAGTTCCCGTCCGTTATTGTCAAAAATGACATCAAATCTTTCTGATGATAATTTTTCTTTTAGTTGGGTAGCGTCAGTGCGATCGCCCAGAATTTGTCCTACTCCTGCTAAAGCAGGTACGGGACGATTACCACGATTGAACAGTACCACCTCATGCCCTTGCTCTACCAACAATCCAGTGAGGTAAACACCAATAAACCTCGTACCACCCATGATTAAAATTCGCATAAATTCCCAGTCTTTAATTTTTATCTGTTGTCAAATAGTAGCGAGGGGGAGGAGAAGCTAGGGAGTCAGCCAAAATTGTGCTATTCTCCATTATCCGGTCCCCAATTTGAGGGTATCAGGTTGCAGTGTTCATCTGGAACCTTTTTTGAGATAATTACGTCTTCTGTTTAATCTAAGGCAGTTCCCATTGATTGTTCGCTAAAAAACTTTTCAGTTAACCCCGTCAATTGCTAAGTTTTTTCTACCTATTAAAGTTAGCTGTGCCCTTGAAATACGCGTTAGTTCATGAGTGGCTCACACCGAAAGCCACAGGCGGTTCAGAGCTAGTTGTGCAGGAAATTCTGAATCATATTGATGCTAATTTATATGCCCTCATTGATTTTGAATCCAGCAATTCTGAAAGTTATTTATATAAACGTCACATCGGCACAACGTTCCTGCAACACTGGCCCTATGCCCGTAATGGTGTACAAAAGTATTTGCCTTTGTTGCCATTGGCCATTGAACAATTGGACTTACGTGAGTATGACGTAATTCTGTCTTCATCTCACGCTGTTGCCAAAGGAATTTTGACAACTCCCGATCAGTTGCATATCTGTTACTGCCACAGCCCCATGCGCTATGCTTGGGATCTGACCTTCGATTATTTGCGCCAAAGTCCCTTGGGACAGGGTATGGCTGGATGGGTAACTCGGTATTTATTGCATCGCTTGCGCCAGTGGGATGTATTGAGTGCTAATCGCGTTGATTACTTCATTGCTAATTCCCACCACACAGCTCGTCGCATTTGGCGTTGCTATCGCCGAGAAGCAACAGTTATTTATCCCCCAGTCAATATCGATAACTGGCCATTTTTCTCTCAAAAGGAAGATTTTTATCTCACTGTTTCCCGCTTAGTCAGTTATAAGCAAGTATGTTTAATTGTCAAAGCTTTTAATCAATTACAACTACCATTGGTAATTATTGGTACAGGCACGGAAATGGTAAAGATTCGCAGTATGGCAAGTTCTAATATCCAAATACTGGGATGGCAACCTGATAATGTGGTAAAAAAATATATGGCTAGAGCTAAAGCATTTGTTTATGCAGCTTGTGAAGATTTTGGCATTGCCTTAGTGGAAGCACAAGCTTGTGGCACTCCAGTAATTGCTTACGGTGGGGGAGGTGCTTTAGAAACAGTGCGGGATTTACGTTCTTGTCTGGATACAGCAACGGGTATATTTTTTGGTACACAAACAGAAGCAGCTTTAATGGAGGCGGTGAAAAAATTTGAAATTTATCAAAATGCTTTCAATCCTGAGTATGTGCGATCGCACGTTTCCCAGTTTTCATCGTCGGTTTTTGCCGAGCGGTATCTCAAATTTATAGATCAATGCAACAAAGAAAAAACATCTTCAAGGCCATGAACCAAATTTAATCACTTGTTTTGTGGGCTTTTGGCAATTTATTCCCAGAAGCAGTTCATTTTAGCTTTAAGATTGGGACTATGTGTGGTGTGGATTATTAAGGAGTATAATGACTGCCCAGAGCTCACTCCTCTCCGGAAAGCGAGGCCAACCCTTGAGGAATGGCAAAGCCCAACGGCAAAATACTAGCGCGTCTACGCGCACTTTTTTGAGTGGCAAACAAAAAACAAAAGCCCCCAGGCTCAAACCTACAGGTTTTTCTTTTCAGGCTTTAAACGGAGAGTTCGCTAAACGACTGTTTGATATAGTGTTTTCCCTGTTGGTATTGATTTTGTTTTTCCCAGTTTATTTAATTCTGTCCTTGCTGATTGCTTGTAGCTCGGAAGGACCGATTTTTTACGTCCAGAAGCGTGTGGGCAAAAACTATAAGACTTTTAACTGTATTAAGTTCCGGACAATGGTGACCAATGCAGATGAAATCCTAATACAAATGATGGAAACCTCTCCCCAGTTACGGCAAGAGTTTGAAAGCAGCTTTAAATTGAAGCAAGATCCCCGCATCACGAAAATAGGTCGATTTTTGCGAATTACCAGCTTGGACGAATTTCCTCAATTCTGGAACGTTCTCAAGGGAGACATGAGCGTTGTGGGTCCGCGCCCTTTAGTGACTTCAGAACTGCCAAAATATGGTTGTCACATTGACCATATTTTAACAATCCGTCCAGGAATTACTGGATTATGGCAAGTTTCTGGACGTAATGACATTCCTTACCCAAGAAGAGTGCAAATAGACCTGCACTATGTGAAATTTAGGAATCTTTGGCTTGATTTATGGATAATCTTGAAAACAATTGATGTAGTTATTATGCCCAAGAATAAAGGGGCATACTAAAGAGGTAAGGCGTCGGCTAGCAGGGGGTGAGGCCATGGGAAATCCTTTACCCCCACTGTTATAATCTGAAAAAATTAGACATGATTAATAATTCATGCCTGATATTAGGGAATTGATTTAAAGCTAATATATATAAGGACCTGCAGAAATCTTGACTGTTGACTGTCCAAGTTGTGCGTCGGTGATACAAAATTTGAGCAATTAATGACTCTATTCTCAATAGACAATGAACTTTATCTGGGTAAAAGGCAAAAATTGTAAATTTTTATTCCAGAATTCAACTCTTCTGAAAGACCTGTAAATAAGTTTTGGGATAAAATCGTACATAAAATTTATACAACATAATAATAAATATAATAATAAATATAAATAAAAATAAGATACATGAGCTTGCTTTTGAGTTAAACTGCTTAAAACAAATTGTAACATTAGTGTTTACTAGATTTAGTAATGGACAACCTCTGTTAACAGTTCCCACTGTTAGGTTTACCATCAAACAGTGTAGTGTTTAGCTACTAGTTTGTCAAAATAAACATGTATTTCCATGTAAATACATTGTCAAAAAAAACAAAGGAAAATTGAGATGACCCAAAGGAAGCGCGCGTTAATTACCGGTATTACAGGTCAAGATGGTTCATACCTGAGTGAGTTTTTGTTGGAACAAGGTTACGAGGTACATGGTATTATCCGCCGGACTTCTACCTTCAACACAGACCGCATTGATCATATGTATGAAGATCCTCACAAACAAGGAGCGCGGTTATTTCTTCACTACGGTGACTTGACAGATGGTACAACTTTACGCCGTATTTTAGAAGAAGTAAAGCCCACGGAAATTTATAACTTGGGTGCTCAATCTCATGTGAGAGTTAGCTTTGACTCACCGGAATATACCGTTGACTCCGTAGGAATGGGAACCTTACGTTTACTGGAAGCAATTCGCGATTACCAGCAACGTACGGGAGTACAGGTGCGTTTCTACCAAGCAGGTTCCTCAGAAATGTTTGGTTTAGTGCAAGCAGTACCTCAAAACGAAACAACCCCTTTTTATCCCCGCAGTCCCTATGCTTGCGCTAAAGTTTATGCCCATTGGCAAACAGTGAATTACCGCGAGTCTTATAATTTATTTGCTTGTAATGGCATTCTATTTAACCACGAATCACCACGTCGCGGTGAAACTTTTGTAACCCGTAAAATTACGATGGCAGTTGCAAAAATTGTAGCTGGTAAACAGAAAAAAGTTTATATGGGTAATCTGGATTCCAAACGAGACTGGGGCTATGCTAAAGATTACGTACGGGCAATGTGGTTGATGTTGCAGCAAGACCACCCTGAGGACTACGTGATTGCCACTGGTGAAACTTACTCCGTGCGCCAATTTTTGGAAAAGGCATTTGGTTGTGTCAACCTCAAGTGGGAAGATTATGTTGAGTTCGACGAGCGCTATATCCGTCCTGCAGAAGTGGATTTGTTAATTGGCGATCCTACTAAGGCAAAACAAAAGTTGGGTTGGGAACCATCAGTTACCTTTGACGAGTTAGTAGCTTTAATGGTAGAAGCAGATTTAAACGCATTAGGTCAGTGTTCACCCAGTGGCAATGGTACAGTTGCTAATGATATCGCCACTATTCGTCAAGAGCTGGGGTCTCTCCACTTTTGATTTATCGGCAGACAATAAAATTATGACATTATGACCAGGTTAGAATTACAAAACCAACGGATTCTTGTCACTGGTGGCGCAGGATTTCTCGGCCGTCAGGTAATTGATCAACTGTGTAAGGCTGGATTTGATAGTGGTAAAATTACAGTCACGCGATCGCGTGACTGTGATTTGCGTTCCTTAGAAAATTGTCAACGTGCAGTTAACCAACAAGATATTGTCATTCACTTGGCAGCTCATGTCGGCGGTATTGGTCTTAACCGGGAAAAACCTGCGGAGTTGTTCTACGACAACTTGATCATGGGTACTCAATTGATTCACGCTGCCCATGAAGCTGGAGTGAAAAAGTTTGTTTGTGTTGGCACTATTTGTGCTTATCCCAAGTTTACACCAGTACCATTCAAAGAAGATGACCTATGGAATGGTTACCCTGAAGAAACTAACGCTCCCTACGGAATCGCTAAGAAAGCGCTTTTAGTCCAACTACAATCTTACCGCCAGCAGTATGGATTTAATGGCATTTACTTGTTGCCAGTGAATTTATACGGACCTGAAGATAACTTTGATCCCCGTAGTTCCCATGTAATTCCGGCGTTAATTCGTAAAGTTCATGAAGCTCAGATCAAGGGAGAAAAACAACTTCCTGTTTGGGGTGATGGTAGTCCTACCCGTGAATTTCTGTATTCAGAAGATGCAGCCCGGGGAATTGTCATGGGTACTACATCTTACAATGACTCTGAACCAGTTAATTTGGGCACGGGTTCAGAAATCTCGATCCGTGATTTAATTACTCTAATCTGCGAATTAATGGAGTTTGATGGTGACATTGTTTGGGAAACAGATAAACCCAATGGTCAACCCCGGCGTTGTTTGGATATTGAACGTGCCAAGGAAGTTTTTGGTTTTAGCCCTCAGGTCAGTTTTAGACAAGGGCTAAAGAATACCATTGACTGGTATCGGCAAAACGCTGAATAGTTGGTGTAGAGTGGGCATTGTTGCCCACCTTTTTTTAACTCAGTAACCCAGAACCTGCCAATGAAAAAGACAAGGTACCCGGAGGTTTGTTAATGAAGAAAGTTGAATTACGCCGGACTTTGCTACAAAAACGGGAATCA
Source organism: Nostoc sp. RI_552 (assembly GCA_016124525.1). Taxonomy (GTDB): domain Bacteria; phylum Cyanobacteriota; class Cyanobacteriia; order Cyanobacteriales; family Nostocaceae; genus Umezakia; species Umezakia ovalisporum. The sequence goes on from WGNO01000016.1 coordinate 15,528, forward strand.
CTATCTGTGGAAGAATGGACACAAAAAAGCCATGGCATCTGTAGCCAACTAAAAAAGTCTGCTGTATTTATCCAGGCTAGAACAATCCTAGCTTATTTTAGCTTTCGTCAAGAACCTGACCTTAGTCCATTGTTTAGAGATACTAGTTACAATTGGGCTTTTCCCCGTTGCGTTGGCAAGTCTCTTGTTTGGCATTTCTGGACACCGGCAGATCCCCTTCACATCGGAGCTTATGGCATTGCCGAACCTCATCCCTATGCTCCCAGTGTAGATCCCCAGGAAGTTGATTTGATTCTTGTTCCTTGTGTGGCTTGCAACTATCAGAAGTATCGTTTGGGGTATGGTGGTGGATATTATGATCGCTTACTCAGTTCACCGGAATGGGCAAATAAGCAGACCATAGGTATTGTTTTTGATTTTGCTTATTTATCCCAAATACCTGTTGAAAGTTGGGATAAACCTTTACAGAATATTATTACTGAAAACCGCCGGAAACTATAGCGGCTAAATTAAATTTTTCCCCTATTATGCTAGTAGGCTTAATTATGAATTACAAATCACAAATTATTAATTTAGGGGAATAAAGTTGACTAATTTAAATATTTCTAACCGAGGACGGCAACTTATTTTTATCTACAGTTTATTAGGAGCCATCGCACTAGCAACGCTTTTTCCTTTATTGTGGCTAGTCAGCACAGCTTTGAAGTCTCCTGGAGAAAATATTTTACAGTGGCCGCCCCAGTTGTTCCCCAGTGAACCAACATTAAACAATTTCTTTACTGTGTGGCAAGCTTTACCTTTTCCACAATATCTATACAATAGCACCTTGGTAGCTGTGATGACTGTGGGTTTGAATTTATTATTTTGTTCTTTAGCTGCTTACCCTTTAGCAAGATTGTCATTTGTGGGGCGAAACTGGATTTTTATTGCCATGGTTTCTACCATCATGATTCCTTTTCAAATCGTGATGATACCTCTGTATATTTTAACGGTTCAATTAGGTTTAAGGAATACTTACTTAGGAATAATTTTTCCTAATTTAGCTTCAGCTTTTGGGATTTTTTTACTGCGACAAGCTTTTATGAGCGTACCCAAGGAACTCGAAGAAGCTGGGCGGATGGATGGTAGTTCAGAGTTGGGTTTATGGTGGCATATTATGTTGCCGGCAATTCGCCCAGGGTTAGTTACTTTGTCTATTTTTGTCTTCATTGGTTCTTGGAGCGACTTTCTTTGGCCTTTAGTTGTCATCCAAGATGAAGGCCTATATACTCTGCCCTTGGGAGTAGCAAAGTTAGCCGGTACATTTTCTTTAGATTGGCGGTTAGTTGCTGCAGGTTCAATAATTTCTATTGCGCCAATATTACTATTGTTTTTATTTTTACAGCGTTACATCGTACCTACGGAAACCCATAGTGGTGTCAAAGGCTAAATGCAAGAATGTCGAGGATTAACAAAAATATTGATTAATTGACATAATGCTGATGTACCATGGCTCCCACTGCTCATTTGCCTCCCTGTCCGTAAATATGAGGAGTGTCAAGAAGGATGGTAAGTAGATTTTTGCTAAGTTCACTAATTATTTGGGCTAGGGACTAGGTGCGGGTACAGTGGATCCCACGATGCATTAGTGAATCATTCCCGAGGTTCAACCAAAATCCCTGGAATAGTTATTTTTTGGTTTTGAACTTCGGTCTTTTGCTGGGTAAGGGTTTCAGGAGTTTTACTACTATGGTAAAGTCTATTTCAGCCGTTAACTTTCCTGAACTTCGGAAAGTGCATCTAGATTTCTTACCAGGTAAGGGTTTAAAATGGGTGAGTCCCCACTCGCTGGGGACACTAATTGAATGGAAACTCAATTTGCCTCCTAAAGGCTATAAGTTCACGAAAGAAAGTCCCCACTCGCTGGGGACACTAATTGAATGGAAACTGCATCTAATCTGGACAGTAGTACATTTAAACCTGAGTCCCCACTCGCTGGGGACACTAATTGAATGGAAACCTTACCTTGCTGATTCATAAGATCAGCAGCGTGTGTAGTCCCCACTCGCTGGGGACACTAATTGAATGGAAACTTAAGAACGAGGTGAAATTCCTCGGTAAGTCCCTATGTCCCCACTCGCTGGGGACACTAATTGAATGGAAACTCTCTACAACCTGTGGCTGAACCACGGTTTTGTTAGTCCCCACTCGCTGGGGACACTAATTGAATGGAAACCTTTTGTGTGGAATCCATTCCCTGACCTTTTTTTAGTCCCCACTCGCTGGGGACACTAATTGAATGGAAACAGCGGTTCCTGAGACGGCCGCTTGAACCGCGCAGGTCCCCACTCGCTGGGGACACTAATTGAATGGAAACAGTAAAACTCGCATTCGAGCTCTGTAAAGAACCCAGGTCCCCACTCGCTGGGGACACTAATTGAATGGAAACTCTGTATTAATGCTTTAGACAGCTTTGGTGATTTCGTCCCCACTCGCTGGGGACACTAATTGAATGGAAACCTAAGATCTCCGCCCAGAGTTTGATTGTTTTTCTTATTAGTCCCCACTCGCTGGGGACACTAATTGAATGGAAACTAATCTCTTTCGCGATATCAAGAGCCTCCTGGAGAGTCCCCACTCGCTGGGGACACTAATTGAATGGAAACTCACTCCACTCACCCCAGTAAAGGGGCTCTAAACCTAACGTGAGTCCCCACTCGCTGGGGACACTAATTGAATGGAAACGTAGCCCTCAGCTACCTCTAGGAGTCTCCTCCTCTGTCCCCACTCGCTGGGGACACTAATTGAATGGAAACTTATGTGAGGTCTAACACCCCTCATCTCGGGTAAGTCCTGTCCCCACTCGCTGGGGACACTAATTGAATGGAAACTGCGATACTACCTTTTCAGGTAGTCCCATTATTAATAGCGCGTCCCCACTCGCTGGACACACTAATTGAATGGAAACGGCCAGGCCCGTGCCCCTCACCGGGGGGTCTTGGTTAAAGTCCCCACTCGCTGGGGACACTAATTGAATGGAAACCATTATCTCTGCCGTCTTGTTCCAGGCTTCCACCTGGAAGTCCCCACTCGCTGGGGACACTAATTGAATGGAAACTTCGATGGGGGCTTCAGCGACCACCCGTTTATTATAGAGTCCCCACTCGCTGGGGACACTAATTGAATGGAAACTCCAGCATACTTTTGCTTGAAAAATTACTTTCATTCCGTCCCCACTCGCTGGGGACACTAATTGAATGGAAACTTTGTATAAGCGCCTTCGATAGCTTCGGTGACTTTAGTCCCCACTCGCTGGGGACACTAATTGAATGGAAACTTAGCAGGGTCTGCCCACTACTATTTATCCCCCCGCTGAGTCCCCACTCGCTGGGGACACTAATTGAATGGAAACTGGTTGTATTTACCCACTCGGGCACAGTCTGCATTGGGGTCCCCACTCGCTGGGGACACTAATTGAATGGAAACTTTGTGAATGATATTTCATCATCGCACTCAACATACCGGTCCCCACTCGCTGGGGACACTAATTGAATGGAAACTCAGGCATGTGCTCAATTTCTGCTAATTCAATCAGTCCCCACTCGCTGGGGAAACTAATTCAATGGAAACTAATTAAATTAAGGAGATAACAATCTCCTTTCTGAAGTCCCCACTCGCTGGGGACACTATTGAATGGAAACTGATATGAAGGTTCCAACTCTATTTTTATTTTTTTTAGTCCCCACTCGCTGGGGACACTAATTGAATGGAAACATTAATTTTTGCATTTTTTCCTTTGTTCTCTCTAACTGTTTGTGGAGACCAGTTAATGGGAACATTTAATTAAAGATGAGATGGATTTTCAAAATTATGTTGAATACACTCATTATAATCCGGTGAAACATGGTTTGGTAAAATCAGCAAAAGATTGGGAATATTCCAGTTTTCATCGTGCTGTGCGTCAAGGTATCTATGACATTATGTGGGGTGCAGGTGAGGATATTATTTTTGATGATCATATTAGAAACGAGTAGGTTGGATAGAACGAAGTGAAACCCAACAATATAAACATAGGTTGTGTTGGGTTATGCCTGCAAAACTATTCATGCTTTAAGCTCTGAAAATAATCTTGAAGATTGCTTAACGAGTCCACATAAGGTTCTATTTCATGCTTAGAAACAAAATCATAAATTTTATTTACTCTCATTAAGAGTTGCCTTTGCTTGAAACCTACAAACTTTCTGACTGTTTTTCTTCTAGAATTATAAAGTAAGTAATATTTGCTAAGACGGATTTATTAGACCGAATTAAGCCAACTAATACTAAAATAGCTACTAAAATTCCTGCTCCAATACCCCAACGGTATATAAGTACAACTACAGTTGCTGTTATGAATAACACTTAGGCAGTAACTATTTCCGGTACTAAATTAGGGGATATTGACTCAAAATATAACACCATAATTTGCTCTGGAGGCAACCCAACAGATTCATAAGTTTGTCCATTACTATCGCTAAATTCTACTTCAAACGCAGCGCCATCGGCTAATAACTCAACTATCCCGCCCTTGTACCTACTTAGATAAAATGCGCTGTAATTTAGCCATACATGAGGCTTCATATTCCGGTAACGGCTAATGAATCACAAGTGATTCAAAATTCGCTGTGTAAGGTTCCTGTATGGGTTGCTGACTACTGACTTTGATTGCATTTAAATAACGTTGCAAAACCAGCAATTGTGAAAACTTGGGACGATAAGTGAGATTTCCTTGCTTTTCGAATAGTGGTGCACCGGCGATCGCTGTGTAGTCAGGGTTATTCTGAGAACCGAAGTTCAGCCAAGTAGAATTTGGCGCTCCAGGTATTAAACCCGGAGGTAATTCACCTTCTAAGAAAGCTAATAAGCGTTGCTGACAAATACTGGTATTAATTCCAGCATCTTGAAATAGCTGGAGAATTTCCCCAAAAGATAAAGTTCTATCCGGTAAAAGTTGCAGCAATTTCATAAACAGGAAATAGTCGGTGTAACGTTGCTTAGATTGTTCTAAAACCTGGGGATGTAAAGGTAAAGTTGCCAAACCATAAGCTACCCGACTACAACTAGGAGTACCGTTTTCACCGAGATACAAATATTGAATAATTTGGCTATTGGAAAGTTTTTGCCGTAGCCAACTATTTACCACCGCTAAAGAAGCTAACCCACCGGTTAAGATAGCTTGATTAATTGCTTCTGTGGGTATACCACGAGCCACTAACAATTTATTAAATTCTCGGTTTAAGCGGCGCACAAAGGGTATCAAAACGTGGTTTTCTAAATCTCGGCGCTGTAATACCCAGCGCCTATCTGCCAATTCCAAAGTGAAGGAATCTTGCTGTTGTAAAATTAACTTTAAAGTCAGAGCTGCATTTAGCACCGCCTGTCCTAACACAGAACTTTCTAACTTCTGCTGGAGACGGATGCGAGCAGCAATGTCTGGTTCACCTACTTGGGGTAAATCTAATTCTTCTAATCCTAAACTTTCCCAACGCATTTCATCTAAACCGGGAAAAGCAGGTTGCCATTGCCAAGAATTGTTGGTATTTGTTTGATTATCTTCTTGGTTGACATTGCGTGGTTGCCCGTATTTTCGCGTAAGTAGCAACTGACAGATAATGTCTTGCTCAATGGCGTTACTACCGTAAGGGAAACTATGAAGCATGAAATCCCTGTGTGCCAATTGTTGCAAATTTTTTGGCAAATCAACCAGTGTCATTTCTGTTGTACTTGCGCCAATATTAATGACAAAGGTGTGACCCACTAGAGCATCATCCCTGGTTTTTGTTAGATGCAAACCTTGAGAATCCTTAATTTGCACTGTTTCGCCATTAGCCCCATGGAGTATGCTGAGTAAACTAGCGATGGCTTCTTCTACAAAAAATATTTGCTGTGGATGTTGGACTAATTTGCTTATTAGGACAGCTTCTCGCAGATTAAAGCGATATTGTTCTGACCAGCCAGATGGACAGGTGCAAATGACACCAGTAATGTTATTGATAATGTTGTGGAAAATTTCTTGACTTAAACCCACAGCGCTAGCTGTTAAACCTTGGGTTGTACTGTGGGGATCTGATTTTAAAGTTAAAAGTAACTTAGAAAGCGATCGCACAACCCAAATTAAAGGGCCTGCAGAAAAGTGGTTGAATTGTAATACAGGCTCCCATTTTTGTTGTTCATTCTTATAGGGGATAGCTATCTGTAAATATGGCTTCAATTGCACTGAGTAAAAGTTATGCTGCTGACTTTCCCCGTCATGTGCTTTTGTATCTTGAGTGGAAGTTGTCGGTAGATAAACTTCTGCTGGTAAACGAAACAATTGTTGAAAGGAAGTAACTCCCTGTTGGTTTTCTGCTGACCAGTAGATAGGATAAACAATAGCACTAGAACGATTCAATAAAGCGGCGGAAATTCCTGTTGTTCCCACATCAATGCCGAGATACCAAACAGACTCCGGGGTATTGAGAGCAACATCTGTATTATTTACAAAGTTGGAAGTTACCATTGAAGAGCCTTGTTTGTCAGCATTTGTCTCTAGAGTTGTAACTTTATCTTTTGTTTCAGTTGAGGGACTAAAATGTAAGTCAGCTTCTGTTTGCGGAGAAGATATCGGGTTAACCTCAAATACATCTACACTGGAGTCAGGAAAATTTGCAGTAGCAGAATCCATTAAAGGTTGTTGGTTTATGCTATTTTCAAAACCTGGAAAAACATCCAAATTCAAATCAGGATTGATAATTTCATCAAACTTGGCCAAGTCCTGATTTAATTGTTGCATTTGCCCTTCATCCAGAGTAATATCTTGCAAGTTAGCACACTGGCTCTCTTGTGAGTAAGCTGGAATATAGTTATCTAAATATTCATGCTGCAACTGTTGACTATAGGCTATGACTGATGATACTTCCCCATGTGAAGCAATTTCTAAAATTTGCTCCTCAGCTTCTACATCAGTAAATAATTGAGTTAAAGCTGTAATTGTATCAGCATTTCTTGATTCCACGGGAAGATTATCAGTTGATGTCACTTCTGTGGGGGACAATACAGGAAAATCTTGCCATGACTGTGGCTCTACATCTGCATGGTGAACCGAAGGTTCCAGAACCCGTGGAACCCCTTCCATTGCATCTGTTGGTATAATTTGTGGGATATTATTTGCAGGTATCACCTCTGGTTCTGAAGTCAGTGTAGTTGGTGTAATGTGCGACGATGATAAATCTTCTACATCAACGTTGAGAGAAATCAAATTATCAGTACTCAATAAACTGGCATAAAGTTGAGCCACCTCATCATCAATTGATTCCAAATCATTCTGCTCTAGCTCAGTTGCAATATTACGAGGTGATACAGAATCATCTACACCAAGCTCCAAAAGCATTGAACCCAGCTCATCTGTAGCAATTACATCTTTTTGTTCGTCATTCACCGTCAATGAGGAGGAAGCCTTTGACAGTGAAAATTCCCACGACTGAGTTGTTTGATCAGTCATATCATCCGTGGGATTTGTCGGTACCGATGATGATGTTGATGGAGATAGAGGTTGATTTTTTTCTAACTCCGGAAAAGAGAACACAGTCAGTTGGGCTTGTTGCTGCAAATGTTGGCTTAAATTCTTGACAAAGTTGGCCATTAACTGCTCCCCTTGCACACCATCACTGTGCATTCTGGCCAACCCTTGGGATAAAGACTCGTGATAAGTGTTTATATTGCGCTGTAATGCTTCAAAGACAAAGTTTAAAGTTCCATCTAGGGATAGTAGACGCTGATCCAATTCCTCCGTGAGATATGTTAACTTTTGTAACTGTTCTGATGATTCTGAGGTATGTAGAATCCTAGTAGATCCCAATTCTATACTGCTGGGATTATTGTCACTGGCAGAACCACCCACCATCTCCGGCGTTAAATTAGATGCTATGCGGCTGATAAGTAACTGCAAAAATTCCCCAATCATCTGGTCTTGGTTAGCCCACTGCTGGCTTAAAGAGTAGTTATGCAGTTTCCTTTGCTCTAGTTGTCTAATTTCTTGTCTGAGGTTTTCCCTCTCTTGGCTCATTGTTGCCAATTCTGCTTGCAACGGCCCTATTAACGAAGATAATTCGCTTTTGAGTTGCTGAATTAATAAATTACCTTGTTCTTGCTCAGGCTGATTTTGCCGTTCTAAACATTGGCTATTACCTTGATTAACAAATTTGTCCAACAAAGGTGACTTTCGCACCTCTGTGTTCACCTGGTTTTGGTGGTTACTGTTTAAAATCTCACTTTCTTTTTCCTGGACAAGGAAGTTACGAATTTTTTCTAAAACTTCCTTGGCTTCCGGTGCTTGATTGGATAGAAGTCTAGGTAAGCGCTTACCACTGGTGTTCAGTAAGTTGTCAATGTCTGCAATCAATTTTTGGATTTCATGTACGCGGGAAGTCACTTTAAATTACCTTAGCTACAACTGTACGTTAACTTGTATGAAAATTACTAGAGAATTAGGAAACTTGGGAAAATGGGAATTCTAGGGACTCCCAACCAGAATTATGTTATAACTTTTGCTAATTAGAAGCCAGTACGGATAGTACAAGCCAGCTATTACAGATATTATCAACCATTAACCCCCATCTAAATAAGCGCGCCATTACTTTGTATGTTTATCTGCGGACAATTATTTTTATCCCTCCAAGAGAGGTTTTTAGAGTAAGTATCTAATTTTGCGATAACTACCGTAAGAATTACTGAAATAGGATTTGCTCATGAATCAGCACCTGTTAGAGCGGATTAACTTGAGGGCTATTTGAAATCTTCAAATACAAGAGGTTTTGCGAAGTTTTTTTCACAAAGTCCTTTGCTCTTTCATACTGTAATCGATGTTACACATTTTAGGAGGTATTTAGTAATAAAAAACATCCAGAAATGCCACAGCCAGCTTTGCACCTGTATGAGCAAACAATGTAGCTAAAGCGTGGCTGAATGGCAAGGGGTATTTTTCACTTGAGTTTTGTTGTTGGTGAATAGCTAAACATGTTACACTACCGAGAATTGACTATGTTGACTATTCTTAACTAAATCACGGAGTTCCCTACTCAAAAGGGGGCAATATTTGATACTCTTATCGCTAATAAAGTTACCATTTTTGCATAGATGTGGTAGACTACAGTGGATATAATGAGAAATCACAATTACCGGTGGCAACCCCTGTACCAAGTTTATAATCTAGCTCTGGGTAGACTCAAATATCGGATAAATTCCCCTACCCTTTTGCCTGACCATGTAAATAAACGAATTTCTTTATAGCTTTTTCCTGCAATATACTGTGTTTGTGTCAAGTGGGTTGTGGTTTGATAGCTTAAGCTGAATACATCGCCTTGTTTTTTTATATATAAAGCTTAAATATGCCGCAATGGAAGACCGATATAGCTTGCAAGCAAGCAGCAATCCTTCGATAATTACGTCGTCGGCTCCCTTTTTTCAGGGGTTACCCCAAGCTGCTATAGAACTAGCTCTCAGTCATCTTGTTACTCTTACACACCCAGCAAATCAAGTGATTTTGCTAGAGAATGACTGGGGTGGTTCTGTATATTTTGTTTTAGATGGCTGGGTTAAAATTCGTACTTACAACCTGGAAGGTAAAGAGGTAACACTTAATATTATTGGTAAAGGAGAATTGTTCGGTGAAATGGCAGCATTAGATGAAGTTCCACGCTCTACTGATGTGATTACCCTGACTCCAGCGATGATTGGTAGTCTACCATCTCGGGATTTTGTTAAGTTGATTCATACAGAACCCTTGGCGGGACTGCGATTGTCACAATTGATGGCTAGACGCTTACGACAAGTGAACCGCCGACTACGATTGCGAGAATCTAATAGTCAGTCAAGAGTAGCAGACACTTTGTTATTTTTGTCAGAAGGACAGGGAACACAAGGACAAACTGGTACAGAAATTCCTAATTTACCTCATCGAGAATTGAGTAGTTTGAGTGGATTGGCGAGGGAAACAGTAACAAGAGCCTTAACAAGGCTAGAAAAAAAAGGGTTGATTATAAGAAATAGTGGCACAATTTGTATTCCTGATTTGTTAGCTCTAGAAAAGATAATCGTGTAAAGTGACCACTGACGCAGAGGACTGAGGACAAAGTTGTTTAAACTTTTTTCACCATGAACATTCCAAATTCTTTACCAGATGAAAATCCGTCCCATGAATTTCCTAATTCGTTAAATAAAGAGTTAGGTCAACACCAGTTGAGAGAACCCAGACTAAAAGTTGATGCACCGTTACAAATGGTGGAAACAGCGTTTTTAGCCAGTGCTGGGAGCTTAATTTGGTTGATTAATTTGTACTTTCCTTTGGGTCCGGTATTACGGGTATTTTTCCCAGTACCAATTGCTTTAGTTTACCTGCGCTGGGGCAAAAGAGCTTCTTGGATGGCTGCTGTGACCTCGGGGTTACTGTTATCCGTGCTGATGGGGCCAATTCGCAGTCTATTATTTGTTATGCCTTTCGCTTTTATGGGGGTGCTTTTAGGAGCAACATGGCATCGTCGGTTTCCCTGGATTGTATCTATCAGTTTAGGTACGCTGTTGGGTACATTGGGGGTGTTTTTTCGATTGTGGTTGCTGTCTTTGTTTTCGGGTGAAGATCTGTGGGTTTATTTTATTAACCAGGTAACGGAACTGATAGAGTGGGCATTTTTGAGGATGCAATTATTAGCTACTCCCAGTTTACTTTTAATACAAGTGGGAGCACTGGTGTTAATTGTAATTAATAACTTTATTTATCTGTTTATGGTACACCTGGCAGCATGGCTGTTATTGGAACGTTTGGGAAATTATCTTCCCCGTCCGCCACAATGGGTACAAGTTCTTATGGATTATGAAGGTTGAATAATTGATTCGTATTTATACTGAAATAGAACAAGGTGAAAAATGGATTCGTCGGTATGGGGATTCTTTACCGATATTTGCCTGTGTTTTAGGTTTTACTGATACTGCTCTCATTCCGGGCATTTCTGCCGCTGGTAGTACTCCAGAAGCACGAAAGTATACAGCTTGTGCTGACGCTGAGTTTTTATATTATGGGGCAGGAAGGAAACCTGTGTATCCCCTACCACCACTGATTGCGGGGGCTTCTCCGGTGCTAATTTCTCGGGCTGTGGTTGAAGCACTGAATATGCCAGTTTATTTGTTTAATGCTGGATTACCTCAACCTGCCGCTGTACCATTGATTGATTTGGGTGGCTGTCCAGCTAAGTGTTTAAGTCAAGGTGCAGCTATGAACATTACAACAGTAGACCATTTGCTACACCAAGGACTACTGTGGGGGGAACGTTTGGCTTTGAACCTTCAACAAGGATATTTGATTTTAGGGGAGTGCGTTGTGGGGGGTACTACAACTGCACTGGCAATTTTAACTGCCTTGGGTATAGACGCAGTGGGAAAAGTTAACAGTAGTCATCCTGTTTGTAATCATAAACAAAAGTGGGCAGTGGTAAAAGCTGGATTGGAGAAGATGAGGCAACGGAGAAAAGAAAAATTGTGTTTTTCCTCTCTTTCGTTAGATCCTTTAGAACTTGTTGCTGGGGTGGGGGATCCCATGCAAGTGGTGGTCGCTGGTATGGCCATCGCTGCTAGTCGTAGTTGTGGAGTTTTGCTGGCTGGTGGCACACAAATGCTGGCGGTTTACGCTTTAATCTGTGCCATCGCCGATGCTTATAGCTTGTATTGGCAACCAGGAGCAGTGGTTGTGGGTACTACCCGCTGGGTAGCAGAAGATCCAACTGGTAGCACCGTTGACTTAGCCCTTGCCTTGGGTAAAACAATTCCTCCCTTATTTGCCACTCAGTTAAGTTTTGCAAAGTCTCGTTATCCCCAACTCCAAGCTTATGACAAGGGTTTTGTGAAAGAAGGCGTAGGGGCAGGTGCTGCTTGCATTGCTGCTTATCTCAAGGAAAATTGGCAAGAAAAAGAATTTTTAACTGCCATTGAAACTCAATTAGAGCGGCTGATAGGTTGTTTGTAAACTATGTTTTTAAGTAGAAGCAGCAGTTGAGAATTGCTAAATGCTAATAACTAAGCCGTGAAAGTTCCATTTCCCATGGGAACAACAAAATTGCCTGAATCTAAGAACTGCTGACGGCCTTTTTTGGTACTCATCATTTAGTAATTTAATGAATTCTATCTTTCATCAATTGTTCTTCTAAGGCAGCAATGCGATTGTATGCTGCTGTTAATTGTGCTGTTAGTCTTTGTATTTGAATTTCTGGTGTTAAGTTTTTATCTCCACCTTGTCGATTCATCTCTAAAGACATGCCATCTGTTAATACATCCTTGTGTTCCATTTGTGGACTTAAATTTATATGTCCTTTAAACTGGTGGGCAACTACCCCACTATTTTCTACGTAGTTATTCTTTGCTCGTGCATTTGCCAAAGAGCATTCTGAGAAAGCTTGAGCAACTCTATTATCAAGTTGCTCAATCACTTGGTAGAGGGCATCAAGTTTATGACTCAAAGTCAGGATATGTTTCTGTAGTGGTTCCATTAAATACCCTCCTCCTTTCGTCGGTACATTTTTTATATGTTATTCAATTTACTGGTGATATTAACTATATTTTTGAATTATTTAATTTTTCCAAGATTTTGTCTATTTCTGAACACTAAGTATTTACTCATAAATAGGTCTTGATATTTTAAACCAGTATTATTATTATTCATGATGATTGTGGAGAGAAATCAATTTATTAGCAGCGACTATTAGAATATTACTCTAAAGTCCGTAAATGTCTCGGTTTGCCGACATTATTCACAAAATACGGTCTAATAAGCAGTTGGGCTATAATTTTTTATAGTCAAAGTTCCAAAATTAAAAATCCAAAATCGATGGATCGACGCTCTTTTTTCTTGGGTGCAGGTGGACTGGGGCTTTCGCAGCTGTTAGTTGGTTGTGGCGGAAGCAACCAGACAAAATTCAATGTCCGGTTGTTAAAAGGTTCTATCCCCAGTCAGATAGTTACTCAGTTTCGCCGGAGTTTAGAGCAACAGGTACAGTTTAACTTTTCGCCTGTGGATCAGATACACGATTTGTTTAAACAATTGCAAACTTGGCAAAATAAATCAGAAACCAGTAATGATTCATTTTGGACTAGGTTCATGCCGTTTAAGCAATCCCATCCAAAAGTTCCATCTGATTTAGTAACCTTGGGAGATTATTGGCTGAAAGCAGCTATTGAGGAAAAACTTATTCAACCATTAGAAGAGGCAGAAGTCCAACAGTTAAAACATTGGTCTGCTTTAGATCAAAGGTGGAAGCAACTGGTAAAGCGTGATAATCAAGGCAACTGGGATACCGAAGGAGATGTTTGGGCTGCTCCTTACCGTTGGGGTAGTACGGTAATTGTTTATCATCGTGAAAAGTTCCAGAGTTTGGATTGGAATCCCCAGGATTGGAGTGATTTGTGGCGAGATGAATTGCGGGAGCGGATTTCTTTACTGGATCAATCTAGAGAAGTAGTAGGCTTGGTTTTGAAAAAGCTGGGGGCATCCTACAATACAGAAAATCTAAACACAATACCGGATTTAAAAAATGAACTAAGGGCATTAAACCAACAGGTAAAGTTCTACAGTTCCAATAACTACTTAGAACCGTTAATTATTGGAGATACTTGGCTAGCTGTTGGTTGGTCAACTGATATTATGTCGCTTCTGACGAATTATCCCCAGCTTGCCGTAGTGATCCCGAAATCAGGAACAGCAATTTGGGCTGACCTATGGGTGCGTCCTAAAGGAGTTAAAAAAGATACTTTTGCATCACAGTGGATTGATTTTTGTTGGCAACCAGATATCGCTAAAAAAATTTCTGTGCTAACTAGAAGTAATTCGCCAATTTCTTTTGATATTACCTCATGGGATCTTCAGAAACCATTTAGAAACCTGTTGCACAGCAATAGTGAAGTTTTCAACAAAAGTGAATTTTTGCGTCCTTTACCTCCATCAGCAATTGAGCAATATGAATCTTTGTTCACAAAAATGAAACAAGGGTAGCAATTAGTTTTTTAGAAAGAGCGCAATAACTCTAATAATGATGTCAAAATCACAGGTATAAGTTGCTAAGAGTTTTTTTGATAGTTAAAGAGTCACAAGTTATGACCGTCTTTTCTCCCACTGCTACCTAAGGGGTTTACAAAATCGTAACGCTATAGATAATCTAGCAAGCCCCAAATTTGCTAATTAATGGTCACGTCTACCCTGGCGGGTTATTTGTGTTGAGGCCGATGATTTACGAGTAATGCATATTACTAAATATTAATTTATCTAAACTCTGATAGCAGAAAAGGGAAGTCTTTTCTAACCAGGTGTCCAATTACCTGATGAATGAGTTGTATTTGCTGGTTGGGAGTGGAAAACATGAGTATGATGAACAGACTAATTTTGGTGGAGTAGTTATTCTCCTAGCAGTATTGAAATTCTCATACTGTTACGTTTTTGTCGGAGAGTCATGACACCTAAAGAATTTTTAGACAATTTAGCCACAGCCGCAACAGATGCCGAAAAACTAATGGTTGTTGCTCAATATCTCGAAACAACTGCAATGGACAATGCAACTACCCCAAAATGGCGGAGAATTCCTTATAGTTCCGAGATTGAAATGGCCCTGAGTAATGTTGCTTTTCATTTAGAAGCACTGGCCGAGGGGGGGAATTGATTTTGCTGCTTTAATTCCCTTGTTGAATCCACTTTCGCCCTGCTTTCTCCGCGCCTTCGGGGGTATAGAAAATCTTGCCCTCACCAAACATTTCACCCCCAGGACTAATCAAGCGGAACTGCCAGCAATTTTCTTCTTCAGTGTAAAATACTGTTAGGGTAACGTTATCAATGCCAACAACTAAGTGAATTTTGATGGTACTCATTAGTGGTATTTCGACGTCTACCTTTTTTTATTATTTTTAACATACTATTTTAACGTGTAGAGATAAATCAACTTAACTAACTTGCATTTTAAATTATGAATATTTTAAATTACTAATTACGCGTTATTCCCATAGTCTTCTCCTATTCTTCCCGCTTAATTTTTCGTGAGCATCATCTAATAATGCGGGAATATTTAATTTTTCTGGACAGCGAGGTAAACATTCACCACATTCTGTACAACGGTTTGCTTTCATTCCTGGAAACCAGTGACCAGCATTTTCAAACATACCATAACGATATTTTCCATATTCTTTCATATCGTAGGCAACAGCTAGATTTCTTAACCGCAATACCTCTGGAATATTGATATTTTCTGGACAAGGTAAACAAGCATAACATTGGCTACATTGTTCAGTTTTTAAGGCAGCTTTTTGATATTGTTCTAACTTTTGTAAAACTAAAGTTTCTGATAGTGTTAGTTGGCTATCATTATCAGCAACTTGTAAAGGTTCGATTAATTCATGTGGGTTAGCTGCGCCTACACTCAAAGTAGTAACCCGATGATCACTGAGTAAAAAGCGATAATTTAATGCTAAAGGTGAATAAGGCTGACAGAGGTTTCTTAACATTTGGGGTGGTGTGTAAAGGCGACCTCCTTTATCAGCTGGGGAAATGATAAAAATGCCCATATCCTTTTCAGCAGCTAGTTGAATTGCTGGAGCATTACGTTGGAAAAAATAGTAATAATGTAGATTGACAAATTCAAACAAATCTGTATTGATTGCCGCAATAATTACATCTAATGAACCGTGGGTGGAAAAACCAACGTGGCGCACTCGACCATCATTAAGGGCTTCGTGGACAGCCTTCATGCAGCCACCCTTGGCCTGTACCCACTGGAGATGTTCCCAGGTATTTAGGCCATGAATTCCTAAGCAATCTACATAATCTAGATTTAATCGTTCTAGGGAATCATTGATGCACTGACGCATACTATCAGCATCAATTGTGGGGCTGATTTTAGTGGTGATATGAATCTGGGAACGGGATGCTGACAATCCGCCTTTGATAGCTGAACCAAGATACTCCTCACTTTTGCCATAACCCCTGGCTGTTTCGATATGATTCACTCCTAGAGCTAAGGCTTTAGCTATGGTGTGCCGGGCATTTTCCTTGTCAGCTAGGTAGCGCATTGTTCCTAAAGAAAAAACCGAGAGATGTAGGTTCGTTTTTCCAAAGCGTCGGTATTGCATAAAATCTACTGTGAGCAGAGGGTTAGTCTGTGTTTGGTTTGTGTGTACACCCTGGAAAAAAGGAAAAAAGGAAGAAGGATTGGGCTAGAAGTACAATGTATTTTTTTCTGCACTTTCCCCCCGTGCTTATTCCTGCTTCCTAATGTTGACTTAATTAGCTCTCGCCATTGCCAAAGCGTTTGATTAAATCTTCTGGACGAAGATTGGAAATAAATTCCCGGAAGGCTTGCTGTTCTGCTTCATCAGCGTCGCGGTCAACAGGGATTGAAGCATCGGAAACCACTTCTTCCATGACCCAGATAGGGGAGTTAGTGCGGAGAGCTACAGCGATGGCATCACTGGGACGCGCATCAATTTCTTTTTTGATTTCCCCCTGCTGAACAATTAAGGCTGCATAAAATGTGTCCTTTTGTAAGGAGTGAATAATCACCTTTTCTAGAATCATGGAACATGACTCTAAAAGATTCACAATTAAGTCGTGTGTTAACGGTCTGGGAGGCTTTTGATTTTCTAGCGCACCCATAATTGCCCTTGCTTGCTCCTGTCCAATATAAATTGGCAAAGCACGTCGATCTGAAGCATCTTTCAAAAGTACGATGGGACTGCGGGTTATGGCATCTAATGCTATGCCAGCGACTCTCATTTCAATCATTGCCTAAGCCTCTACAATCCTTTGGATGATTGGGTGCTGTGTAACAAATAGTACCCTAGCACTGGGTAAATTGGGGGCGGAAATAAACATAACCATTGTTCTCTATAATTGCTTCTATTAAACTCCGAACTTGTTGTGAACACCAGAGTAGGTCAAGGTCGTCTATGTAGACAATAACCTTCTTAACCAAGTATGCCTTGTGAAGGATGCGAATATGTTAATAAATCTATACTAAAAATAGTCAGAAATTATACTCAAAGTGTTCTACATTAATGTCATAATTACAGTGGATTTTCGGGAAAATTAGGCAATAAATAGAATTAGTTTGAAAAAAAAGCCGTGTTTACAGGATTAATCCAATCTCTAGGAACAATGAAACCCTTGGGGGGCGATAGTTGGCAGATTAGCTTTGCAAGTCAGTCTTCTGTTGTTATTATGCAGGACTTGGCTTATGGCGATAGTGTTGCGGTGGATGGCGTTTGCTTAACAGTGGAGAAAATCTTAAATAACGGGTTTATCGCTACTGCTTCACCGGAAACTCTGCGCCGAACGACTTTGGGAGAAGAGGAAACACAACAGAGATATGTGAACTTAGAAGCTTCGTTGCGGGTGGGAGGTAAAGTAGGCGGTCATTTTGTCATGGGTCATGTAGATGGTGTGGGTCAATTGGTAGCAGCTAAACAAACTGCTAGTTCTTGGGAGATGACCTTTACTGCACCCAATGCGATCGCGCGGTATATTGTCCCCAAAGGTAGCATTGCTGTAAATGGTGTGAGCCTAACAATAGCTGCATATGAGCCGGAATTATCTCAGTTTACAGTGGCAGTAATTCCCCTGACCTATGACGAAACAAATCTCCGTGATCTTGTCTCTGGCAGTTGGGTAAATTTAGAAGGGGATATTTTGGGCAAATATGTGGAGAAGTTTCTTTCCAATGGGAGACAACAGGGGCAAACCGATGTAGTGACACCTGCTTTTTTAGCAGAACATGGATATCTGTAATTAGGGAGTGGGTTTTGAGTATTAGAAAAACTCTTCCCCAATCCCCAATCCCCATTCTTAGCTATCCGGTTGTTGAGCCAGTCGAGGAGTTTGTAAGGCTTGTACAAGCTGATTGAGAGCCATTTGTAATTGTACACCTGAGTCCACGGCAACCCAACCTTGTGGTTGCAGGTGGCGGACTTCAAAGTGCAGGTGAGGACCTGTGGAATTACCAGTGCTACCAACTCGCCCGATCACGGTTCCTTGCTCTACCCTTTGACCAGGTTGAACAAACAGTTCTGACAAATGACCATAAAGGGTTTGCTGGGCGGAAGGGTGGTTGATAATTACGGTTAGACCATAACCACCCAACCAGTTAGCAGTTTCCACTTCACCAGGAGCGCTGGCTACTACTGGTGTACCCATGGGAGCACCTAAATCTGTACCGGAGTGGAAGCGGCGATCGCCTGTGATAGGATGAGTTCTCCAACCAAATACAGAAGTAATACGGGCGGGTATGGAAAGCGGAAATATCATTCCCCTGTGGTTACTATGGGCCAGTGTCCCAGTGAAGGGAATTTGTGGCAATACGGATGCTAATGGAAAGTTGTAATCTACTCTACTAGGACGGGGTGCAATATTACCTACTGCCATTGGTGGTGGTAGAGTTCCTCCATTGCCTGGGATGGGAGATGCGATAGCTGTTTTAGTAGAGAAATTGCTGGGGTTAGGGATAAACCGATTCGGGCGATATGCAGCTCTGCTGATATCACGAGATGCGGTTTGTTTAGGCTGCCATGTGTTCTTACTGTTTGTGGTAATTACTGGTGGAACTGGCGCAACTTTAGATACCTGAGTGTTTTGGCTGGCTTTGATCCAGTTAGGTGTTGTTTTAACATCAGAATTAGCTACGGGCTGATTGGGGGCAGGTTTCTGGGTTACCCCAGCACAATTACTCCCTGAGATACTTTGCCCAGATGGTAAAACGGTTTGACAACCACTAGAGCGTTCTGTTAGCAGTACAGAGCTAGGTGCTTGATAGGTAGCTGTGGTGTTAGTGTTGTAGTTGATGGGATCGATATAGGCGTTATTATAATCCTTGGTTTTCCCTGGTTCTGCACTGGTAACTCTGTGGGAATTACTTGATGGTCTAGCAACTTTTGGGAGTTTTTCAGGCAAGGTAAGGTGTTCAGTAGGTGGTGATACCTCTGTTTTAGGTTGCTTTAATGTGACATTTACCTTAGGTGGTGATACCTCTGTTTTAGGTTGCTTTAATGTGACATTTACCTTGGGTGGTGATACCTCTGTTTTAGGTTGCTTTAATGTGACATTTACCTTAGGTGGTGATACCTCTGTTTTAGGTTGCTTTAATGTGACATTTACCTTAGGTGGTGATATTTGTTGTCTACTACGGAGTCTCTGTTTCAGGTCAGCTTGCCGTTGTGCGAGGTCTGATTCTGGTCGAGAGGGTGCTGAAGAAACAATATCTTTTTTTACGTTACTTGGGATGACTGCTGTTGGCCGGGAAGTTTCAACAGTGGGAACAATATTATCTATACCTGTTTGTGTTTGGGCAACTGCTAACCCGCTACTTAGGAAGCTGACACTACTCAGCAAAAAAAAGCTTTGTGCTGGTAGGGTAGATACATAGATGTGCAAGAGTTTCCCGTAAGAATGGCGTCTTGATAAGTTGTGGGAGTGATGATGGGCAGATTTATAGCGCTGCGTCATTGTTTCTCTCTGTTTTTTTAAGTTAGCCTAAAGAGATGATGTCAGTGGTTTGTCTTGCCCAAAGAGCTTAATTTTCAACAAACCTAAAGTAAAACCGAAGATTCACGGTAACCCAAACTGATTGTACCGGGTTCCATATAAATTTCTGGTGTCTTTATCTCATTTGTGTCATCAGTATTAAAAGATACACAAAGTTTTCCTTGTGAAGTTACGCCCACCACAGTGCCTAAAAGATTATTGATGTATACCTGTTCACCAATATTTGTCAATAAATCTAAATATCGAGACAAGAGTACACTTACTCCTTCTTGGCACAGACAGTCAATACCGGATTTTATGCCGAGTAAAACTGTGGAAGTGAGTATCTCCAGACAAGAGATAGCCTTGTGAGGCTGGGAAGCTTGCCAGGATTGGAGATTGATGCCAGTATCAGGTACCGGGTTAGCCCAGTTAATACCAACGCCAATCACTGCTTGTATGATTTGTCCATTGTGGACTTTTGTTTCTGTCAAAATGCCGCCGAGTTTGCGACCATGCAATACTAAATCATTAGGCCATTTAATGCCTACACTTATGCACCATTGGCGCAGTTGAGCAGCAATTCCCCAAGCACTAGCTAGGGTCAGCCGATAACTATCGGTAGCTTCTAGTTTAGGAACAATGCCCACCGAAAGATATAGTCCTCCGGTGGGAGAAATCCACTGACGGCCCCATTGTCCTTTACCAGCAGTTTGCTGAGTAGCAATGACGATAGAGTTTTTATCGGCTCCGTTTTTTAGCAAGTCCCAGAGGATCTGATTAGTTGAAGAAACACTGTCAAAAATATGTAGGGAAGATGGTAAATAATTATACCAAATTCCTGATTTTAGGGCAGTTTCTAAGAGTTGCCGATTAAATCCCACAGCAGTTAACCGAAATCCCGTTGTTCAAGTTAGCATTAATTGATTGATTTTGATTTATGTTTAGGTTTGGTTCAAGATGCACACTTGGCACTGGCATAATTGGCAAGGACTACCTTATCTTACTTGTAGTCTTCTTAAAGATTGGTATCACGGCTTTTTTACTCAGCAGTTTTGGCCGCGATCGCCCCAAGAATTGACAAAAGTCCTGCACCCAGATGCATCAGCATATCGCTTGAAGCAGGTACATGGCAATATAGTTCTGACTCCACAAGAAATTGAGAACCAGACAGGGGAAGAAGACTCTGGGTTGGTCTTGGGGGATGGTGTCATGAGCCAAAGACCGCTACAAGCCGTTTGGGTAGCCAGCGCAGATTGTACACCTGTCTTAATTGGTGATGTGAAAACTGGACAAGTGGCAGCATTACACGCGGGTTGGCGGGGAACTGCTCAGAAGATTGTTCCCCAGGCCATGGCCAGACTGCAAGAAAAAGGTAGCAAGTTAGACGATTTACGCATTGCAATGGGGCCTGCCATAGCAGGTGAAGTTTACCAAGTTTCTGTGCAAGTGGCGGCGGAAATTGGCGCTAGTATTACCCCCCATGGAGGGGAAGAGCAGATCATTGATGCTTTGTATCAGTTACCAAATTCACCTTTGTTAAAGGATCCCAGCCCCGGAAAGGTGAGATTGGATGTGCGACGAGTGAATGTTTTACAACTGGAAACCTTCGGTATTAGTGCAGAACAAATAGCGATCGCCCCTTATTGTACTTACCAAACTCCAGAATATTTCTTTTCCTATCGCCGGCAACAAGAGAAAAAAGTTCAATGGTCAGGAATTGTGAGTATGACGACTCCACTTTAATGAATGTTGCGCGAAGGCATATTTTTATGTTACGGTGGGGGTTTATTAAATAAGTTATGCACTGGTTTTTATCTGGGCCGTTGAGTATACAGAGATTAACGGTTAAGATTAGGGGCTTGCCTGTATGTTTACAAGGTAAGAAATTGGTGCAAATGTCAGACTTTCATTACGATGGTATGCGACTGTCAGAAGAATTGTTAGAACAGGCCATCGCAACTAGCAACCAATTAAAACCGGATTTAGTTTTATTGACTGGTGACTATGTAACCACAAGCCCAGAACCGATTCATACTCTGGCTTTACGACTCAAACACCTACAAAGTCAGTTTGGTATTTATGCAGTACTGGGTAACCATGACATATATTACAGACGTTCAAAAAGGGAAATTATCGCCGCCCTGAATCCCATAGGAGTGAAAGTTTTGTGGAATGAAATCGGGTATCCTTTTGGAAAAGAATTACCATTGGTGGGACTGGCGGATTTTTATTCACCAGAATTCAATCCGGCGTTAGTGATGAACCAAATAGATCCTGATACACCTCGAATTGTGTTATCTCACAACCCTGATACTGCGGAGTTATTACAAAGGTGGCGAGTAGATTTGCAATTATCTGGTCACACACACGGTGGTCAAGTCGTAATCCCAGGATTAGGACCCATCCTAATTTACCACAAAAAAATTTTCCCCAAGATACCGATGAAACTACGGTCTTGCTTTCCCTTTCTAGGCAGAAACTACCTTCTAATACGCCATTGGGAATGGGCGCAAGGTTTACATCTGTTAGGAAATAATCAGCTCTATGTCAATCGTGGTTTGGGAACTTATTTTCCTGGACGTTTATTTTGTCCACCTGAAGTTACAGAAATTATCCTGGAAAGGGCGTAATTTAAGTTTAAATTCTTGCACTTACCCAAGATGTATTTTAATTTTTGATAAGCTGTAAACGCTGGCATGAGGAGTCTCTGTTGCACTATGCACTGGTTGTTTACGGGACGTTTAAGTGTAGATAAGTTAAAGGTTAAGATTGCGGATCTACCACAATCTTTGCAAGGTACAAAGCTGGTACAGTTGACAGATTTTCACTATGATGGGGTGCGACTTTCTGAAGAACTTTTAGAACAAGCTCTCGCTGCTACTAACGAAGCTGAACCAGACATAATTGTATTAACTGGCGACTATGTAACCGATGATCCTAGACCAATTCACCAACTAGCCCTCAGACTCAAACATCTACAAAGCCGCCGTGGTATTTATGCCGTCTTGGGCAATCATGATATATATTACAAAAACTCAAAAGCCGAAGTAACATCTGCCCTAACCAGCACTGGGATTCATGTCCTGTGGAATGAAATTGCTTATCCTTTCGGACAAGAGTTACCAATAGTAGGGCTGGCGGATTATTGGTCACGGGAATTCAACCCCGGGTTAGTTATGAACAAACTGAATTCTGCTACACCCAGGATTGTTTTATCTCATAACCCAGATACTGCTAAGATATTGCAACAGTGGCGAGTAGATTTGCAATTATCTGGACATACTCACGGAGGTCATATTGTGCTACCAGGACTTGGCCCCGTGGTTTTTCATTATCAAAAGCTACTGAAACAACTTCCTCCAAAACTGCTACGTTGGGAACCATTATTACTAGGAGACTGCTCAAAAGTAGTACGTCATTGGGAGTGGGCCAAAGGTTTTCACCAAGTTTCCCACAATCAGTTATACGTCAATCGCGGCTTAGGAACTTATCGTCCTGGACGTTTATTTTGTCCACCTGAAGTCACTGTAATTACTTTAATTAACCAATAGTTATTTTTTACTTATTCTTAAACCGCCGCAAGTTACGATGGAAAAGTATCAGTAACCCACGGCGGCTTATTAAACATGAAATTTTTTCAGAAGATTTAAAAAACAGGGTCAACTAACTCAAATAAGGTGGACAATCTTCGCAACTGTTAATCTCAAAATTGAGCATCCTTGATCACAAAAACAAACAGGCATCTATCTCTCTAAATTCAAAAACCTCCAAAAAAAATAAACAGTTCAAAACCGAAAAATGAACAAACTTTTAGTGGATGCAACACATGAGTAATAATTGCGAGGTAAATAGAGCAGGAGGTACAGGCTCCAATTGCAAACTTTAGGTTAATTAAATTTTAACTTGTTTGTACCCTTCTCTTAATTTAGCATCACATTATTCAATGTAGTGCAAGGTGTTTAGTAAACTTAAGCAGTATTCATTTCTTGTAACAAAGCGGTAATTTTTCTTAATATTTTAGTTTTATCCCCCTGTGATCCCCACTTCCACTAGCTAAAGTTTGACCATCAGGGCTAAAAGCTACACAACTAACTACTCCAGACCAAGGAGATTCCCGCCACCTTTAAGGGTGAGGTATTCATTTTTAGTTTATGGTAAAGTCTGCGATGGCTTCTTCGTATTTTCCGCAGCTAGCATTCCACGGTAAACTTGTTTCACTGGTGTCTGTGACGCACCGAATATCAATCCCAAAATTTTATAAGCTCAATTAATATTGAGTTCATCACTCATACTGAAAGAAACAGGCATCTATGATAAATCTATGTTAACCATTCCTGTAAATATTCTTCAATTTACCCAAACTCCTCATAGTGGGTACCATTGGGATGGTGGTGGTCGCCGCTTCTTTGAAGGTTGGTATTATCGCGTAACTTTGCCACACCGTGGTCAAACTTTTGCTTTTATGTACTCCATTGAAGACCCCATTGGCGGTAAACCTGATAGCGGTGGTGCAGCCCAAGTTTTGGGACCGAATGATGAGTATATATGTCGCACCTTTCCTGATGTAAAAAATTTTTGGGCTAGTCGAGATGTTCTCGCATTAGGTCATTGGGGTAAAACCGACCTCACAAGCCAACCTCTATACCTCCTACCCACGGAGTTTGAACGTCATATTCAAGAAGGTTATCAAGCTACAGCTACTTTAAATCAGGGAGAAATTCACGATCCGGCTACTGGTAATTATTGCCGTTGGCTGTACGAAATTGAGCCGAAATACTACTGGGGAAATCAAAATAGTATTCAGCAATCCACCGCCGGCTGGCTATCATTTTTGCAGATTTTTGAACCTGGATGGCAAATTTTAATGGCACATGGTGTGGCAAGTGGTTGGATTGATTGGAATGGTAAAATCTATGAATTTACTAACGCCCCAGCTTACGGAGAAAAAAATTGGGGGGGTGCTTTTCCGCAAAAATGGTTTTGGTTAAATTGTAATAGCTTTGACGGCGAAGCCGATTTGGCTTTAACTGCTGGGGGTGGTAAACGTGGGGTGTTGTGGTGGATGGAATCTGTAGCTATGATTGGCTTGCACCATCAAGGCAAGTTTTATGAATTCGTTCCCTGGAATGCAAAAGTAGAATGGGATATTCAGCCGTGGGGTAGATGGCAAATGCGGGCAAAAAACCTAGATTACGAAGTTGAATTAACTGGAACCACCCATTTACCTGGTACACCCTTGCGGGCACCTACGGCCAATGGTTTACTATTCTGTTGTCGGGATACTATGCAAGGAAAATTAGACTTAAAGTTACGGAAATTCACTGACAAAAAGTCTACAACAATCCTGAAAGCCCAAAGTTCTCTTTGTGGTTTAGAAATAGGCGGCGGTTCTTGGGATAATTCTTGGCAGTCTAGCTAAGACTACTGCTATCATAGTAATTGCCTGCATATGCTTTACAGTTGGGGCTGTAGCTCAGATGGATAGAGCGAGCGCCTCCTAAGCGCTAGGTCGCCGGTTCGAGCCTGGCCAGTCCCGTCCTAAGACAATAACTAAATAAAACAGGGAGTCGGAAGTGTTTGATAAATTTCCGACACAGTGCAGAATAAATGCAGAATAAATAAACATGTCAGTTTATATTTGGGTAAATTTTCCTACAATCTGCTAACCTACATAGTTGTTTATCTTTTTTCATATAAAAACCTGGATTGAACAGACGAAAGTATAGAGCCTTGAAGAATAATCTATTATTTACAGGTCATTCATTTCGGTTTATGGTTTTCGCCCTACCTATACTGATGTGGCTGGGATACCAAGAATCGAAAATTGAGGAGTTACCACCCCAAGCAGTATTAGTTCTGGGTGGTTCTACGCCAAAGTTAGAAAGAGAGAAGTTTACAGCGAATTTTGTCCGCGAGCATCCAAATTTACCAATTTGGATTTCTGGGGGTAGTCCACCTGAGTCCACTGAGAATGTGTTTGTTAGGGCTGGAGTTGATCCCAAAAGATTACACTTGGATTATGAAGCGGTAGATACTGTTACTAATTTTACTACAGTAGTAGATAAGTTGCAAGCCAGAGGTATTAAGCGTATTTATTTAATTACTTCTGAGTTTCATATGCGGCGCGCCCGCGTAATTGGCGAGATAGTTTTGGGTAGTCGGGGCATTAAATTAAAACCAGTATCAGTACCTTCAAAAAAGGTACATGAACCCATGGATAAATCTATCCGTGATGGAGCTAGAGCTTTACTTTGGGTGGCTACCGGTTACACCGGTGTTGAACATAATCACAAAAACTGAATGGTTAGTGAGATGGAGGTGGGACTTAAACTTCACCCCCATCTTCACCAAGCTTCTATTCTAATAATTTATACCGCCATTTCCTGGACTAGAACATAGGGTTGGATGATGAGTGTGTGAAATCGTTTGTAGCGATCGCTATTCCAATTTCCCAATTGTGTATTTGACGGTTTAGCCATTAGTTGTTGATCAATCCACTGTTGTACCGATGAAACTTGATCAGTGGCGATGGCCACCCCTACATCAATTAAGTTCAAATCCTGTGATACCACAATCACTGCATCCCTTTGTACATGAGGAATTAGCCAATCCCACTCAGCCTCATCCAGATTTGCTGTTAGTTCTGTTCTTAAATCGGACATAATTCCCCTTGTTAGTCTTTCTAAGACTGATTTTACATGATTATATATTCCCGAATGCTTGGAAAATGGCGAATTTGCTGATGACCTTTTTTGAACTTGAGCTAATTATCAGTGAATAAAAATTAACTAAACCTCTGATTTCATTTCGTCAATTTCAAACAAAGACACAATTACTCCCGTAATGGGAATTGAGATGAAAACACCCAATAAACCTGCTACTCTAGCGCCTATTAACAAAGCAAAAAATACTACAACAGGGTTAAGATTGAGCGCACCTTGCATAATTCGAGGTGCAAGTAAGTTATCTTGTAACTGCTGTAGCACAATACAAGCTGCTAATACTTTTAATGCTAACCACACATTTTGAGATAGTATTAGCAAAGTAGCTGCACTAACGCCTAATGTTGCTCCTATACCCGGAATTATGTCTAGTGTTCCCACTATTAAAGACAATATTAGTGCAAAAGGTACTCTTAAGACTGAGAAAACTACAAAAGTCGAGCTGGTCAGAAATAAGGTTAACAGTAGTTGACCTCGGAAAAAACCTAAAAAGTTATGTCTGATAATATTGGTAAATCTAACGCGGTGATGTATGGGGATAACTTTGATAGTGAAATGCCAAATTTTTCTTCCATCAAGTAACATAAAAAAAGCAATAACCGCAATTAATATAAAAGTCAAAAAATCAGTTAAAAATTGTTGTAAAAAGGCCAAGCTAGTGACCAAAGCTGATACAGCTTGTGATCGTAATTGTTGTTCAATAACAGTTAGATCTATTTGTAGATTACGACTGCGGAGAAATTGTTCAATTCTTTCTAATAGAGGTATAAAAGAGTTTAAAAATAGAGAGATGCTGTCAACTAATTGTTGTCCTTGAGATATAACCGCTAAACCCACGGTAATTATTAAACTGCCAATGATGACAATGCTGATCAAAAAAACTACAATAACTGCTAAACCATTGGGCAAAAAGCGCCGTAGCCATTCCACAGGATAGTTGAGTAAAAAAGCTAAAATAGCAGCAAATGTAAAAATAACAATCACTGCTTCAAAATAAGCTAAAAGCTGAACTATAGCCCAGCCAGAAGCGACAAAGAGTAAAAAGCGGACTAAGACCAAATTATTTAATCGATCCCAAATATTTTTGGTTTTCAAGCCGCTCATACTACTTGGTAATTTGTAATGGGAAGATGTTGTAAAAGTCGTTAGAGAAGTGTTTTAGACCCACAAGGGCAAGTCTATATCTTTAAGTTATGTTTTGAGCATATCGAATATTAGTTGTGATTGCCTCCGGTACTGTTCCTGGCGCAATCGCTACCTCCCTAAGGTATATTGCTTAGTGATCTCCGTCACCGCCCTAAATCATGCAATTCATTAATTGCTGTAGCACACTGATGGGTCACAGCTTGTAATTCTTCTTTGTCAGTGGAAATGGGTGCATGAATTAATTTACCAATTCTAATAGTTAAAGGAACTGCACGAGGTATTGGCCAGCCTGTTTGTAATATCTTCTCAGAACCCCATAAACTCACGGGTAATAATGGTGCTTTGGCTTTTGCTGCTAGTAGTGCAGCCCCTCTTTTAGGATCTGTGATCCTACCATCAGGAGTGCGAGTACCTTGCAAGAAAACACCCACAGCCCAGCCATTATTAAGATACTCTAGGGCGGAACGGATGGTTTGGCGGTCGGCGCTACCTCGACTCACTGGGTAAGCACCATACAATTTAATTGCTTGCGCTAAAACGGGAACTTCAAATAATTCTTCCTTGGCCATGTAAGCCACAGGACGACATACACAATTAGAGACAATGGGCGGATCAAAGTAGCTAGCATGATTACTCACCACTACTACTTCCCCTGTTTGGGGGACATTTTCCACCCCATAAATTCGCCCTTGAAAGTAAGCATGAAGCATAGGGCTAACAACTGACCACTTAAAAGCGTGGTACAGTACCAGACTGATAAAAGGTTCGCGTTCTCTGGTCACGGAAGATAAGCTGTTACCATTTAATTTGTATAATCATAGCGAGGAAGACTCCTACTGAGGGCAGTCAAAGTATACCCGCACTACCTATCTTAATTAAATTGAGATGAGCTGATTTAGCCGCTTAACAGGTTAATTCAACTCAAATTAAAATTTAGCATAAGCAATGGCCATGACTTTAGTTCGTTTTCCGGTAAGGGTTTGTGATCAAAACACTAACTGGCTACTAACCCTTATGTAGCAGTTCCTCAGCATTACGGATATTTCTTAGGATTAAATCTGGAGTGGTGCGTTTGATTAAATTAGTTAGCACATTACCGGGGCCAATTTCCACCACTTGCTCAATGCCATGAGCATGTAATTGTAGAGTAATTTCTCGCCAACGTACCGAGCCGGTTATTTGTTGGCTGAGGCGGTGCTTAATAATTTTGGCATCAGTACATGGACACGGATCTACGTTAGACAATATTGGTACAACAGCAGGTTCAAATTCCACCAACTCCAGAATGTCTTGGAATTCTGCTGCCGCAGCTGCCATAAAGGGTGAGTGAAAAGCTCCGGAGGTTCTTAAGGGTATGGCACGTTTGGCTTTAACTTTCGACATCACAGACCTTACAGCTTCTGGAGTGCCAGAAATAACCACCTGAGCCGGACTATTATCATTGGCCAAAACAGCATCTTGTGTCTGAGCAAGAACCATATCTAACTGTTCGCGGTCAAAGTTCATCAAAGCTGCCATCATACCACCTGCGGCACTATCCATGAGTTCGGCACGACGTTTGACTAGATGTAAACCAGCTGACCACTCAAACACACCTGCAATATAAAGAGCGATATATTCACCCAAACTATGACCGGCAACTACATCTGGTGTGTGTCCCCGTTCCCGGAGAAGATCAGCCAAGATGCTTTCTACAACGTAAAGACTTGGCTGTGTATAGAGCGTCCGTGATAACTTTTGTTCGTCTTCTTGACATAATTCCGTTACAGACCAGCCCAGAATCGCTTCAGATTGGGCAAATTTATCTTTGGCGGTAGGTATATCTAATAAATCAATTCCCATTCCCAGAGCTTGAGAACCTTGTCCGGGAAACACCCATGCAGTTTTAGTCATTTGTCGTTGGTCATTTGTCGTTGGTCATTTGTTGTTGGTCATTTGTCGTTGGTCATTTGTCATCGAAGAGAGTATGCTTTTTTGACCTTTAACCTTTGACTACCTTCCCCATTGAAAGATTGCTGCGCCCCAAGTAAGTCCGGCACCAAAGCCTGATGCAACAACGATTTCGTTAGGTTTAATTTTGCCTTGCCGCACGGATTCATCTAGGGCTAGGGGAATGGAGGCGGCAGAGGTGTTGCCGTAGTGGGCAAGATTGCTAATTACTTTGTTTTCTGGGATATTTAGGCGTTGAGCAACGGCGTTAATAATCCGTTGATTAGCTTGATGCAATACTAGCCAATCTATTTGCTCAACAGTGAGATTGGCTTGAAATAAAGCCTTATCAATAATTTCTGGGACTTTTTGGACAGCAAAGCGGTAGACTTCTTTGCCGTTCATGGTGATGGGCTGATAAGTGCCTTGAGTGATATTTACCTCTGGAAGCAATTCTTGGGTAGAAGGGCTATAACCTAAATTCAGGAGATGGTTTTGCGTACCGTCGCTTTTTAGAGAAAATCCTAATAGGCGATCACTTGGATTAGCTTGTAATACTACTGCCCCAGCACCATCACCGAACAATACACAAGTCTGTCGATCTTGCCAATCTACCCAACGAGAGAGGATATCTGCCCCTATCAAAAGTACATTTTCATAAACACCTGTTTTGATGTACTGGGCAGCTGTCACTAGCCCGAATACAAAGCCAGAGCAGGCAGCTGTCAAATCAAAGGCTACTGCCTTGGTTGCGCCTAATTCAGCTTGAATTTGACATGCAGTACCAAATAAGTCATCAGGGGTGGATGTTGCCAGCAAAATCAAATCCAGGTCTGTTGCTTTGATGCCAGCAGATGTAATAGCTTGATTGCTTGCAGCAGTAGCAAGGACACTCAAAGACTCAGATGGTAGTGCCAAACGCCGTTGACTAATTCCGGTTCTCGTGGCAATCCACTCATCTGAAGTTTCCACCAATTCAGTCAGTGCTTGGTTGGTGAGGGAAGTTTTTGGTACTGCCGATCCGCTTCCTGTAATTGCTATGCCTAAGTTTTCCACTCCTAATCTCCACAGCTATAAGCATTTTAGTCATTAGTTATCAGTCGTCAGCCATGAGTCATTAGTCATTTCTTATTGACCAATGACTTTTTCCAGTTTATTGATCACTAGTTTTATGGCTAATTCCTAACTTGTTTCCTGCTGTAGGATTTTATATTGAGACTGTAGTCTTTGGAGCACTTGATTGTCTACAGCTTCCTTGGCCATGCGAATTGCATTAAAAATTGAAGGAGCTTGAGAACTACCGTGGCCAATAAAACAGACTCCAGCAACCCCTAAAAGCAGAGCACCACCATGTTCTGCGTGATCCATGCGCTGTTTGACTCGTGTCAAATTCGGTTTTAAAATTGCTGTACCAATTTGACCGTGCAATCCTTGGGGTAATTCTTCTCGTAAGATTTGCAAAATTACTTCACCCACTGCTTCGGCAAATTTCAATAACACATTGCCCACGAACCCATCGCAGACAATCACATCAAAGTTGCCAGAAAGTACATCACGTCCTTCAGCATTACCAATAAAATTAATTTCGGAATTTTCCCGTAGTAGTTGGTGGGCACGTAGAGCTACTTCATTACCTTTAGTGTCTTCTTCACCAATATTCAACAAACCTACTTGAGGTTTGGTAATACCCAAGACATACTGGCTATAAGTTGACCCCATGATGGCAAACTGCTCTAAAAACTTAGGACGGCAATCTACATTTGCACCAACATCTAGTATTAGTACTGGTTTAGCAGGTTTGATTGTGGGAAAAACCGTACCAATGGCTGGCCGGTCAATTCCTGGCAATCGTCCTAGGCGGAGCAAAGCTGCTGCCATAGCTGCTCCAGAGTGTCCCGCAGAAAACACAGCATCTGCCTGTTGCTGCTTGACTAAATCCATTGCCACATTAATAGAAGCCTTGCGTTTGCGTCTAACTGCATTTAAGGGCTCCTCATCCATTGTGATCGCTTCTTCAGCAGAAACGATCTCTACCCGCTCCAAATTAGTTTTTGGGGGCAGGGCAGCTGCAATTTTTTGGGGATCACCAACTAATAATACTTTCACACCCAAATCCTCACTAGCGCGGAGTGCGCCAGCTACGATTTCACCGGGTGCATGATCCCCTCCCATTGCGTCAATTGCTATCCGTACGCCTGTCGATCCCATTGCTTAGAGCTATTAGAAACCTTACAAATTTTACCAGATGGCTTTGCTCAAAAATCGTAACTTTTTGACTCAAGTATGATTTTCGCGACTATTGCAATATATTTTTGTAGTCAGGTCAAGATACCAGGAATTTTCAAACACTTTGGATTGTCCCTACAGATAAATCTGGGGATTTCTACTGTTCCTATGGCTTGGGGAGTCAGAAGTGGGGCAATGAATGGGGAATTTTGGATTGGCTTGAGCAAAGCCTATACAGGGCAATGAGTATCGTAGATTACAGCCTCATCCTAAATCTTCAAGTCATTACTTCCTCTTCCCTCCTCCCTACTTTTTAGGCAGCTAATACCCAATTAACTAGGGTTCGCACGCCGTAACCGGTGGCTCCTGGGCTGTTGTAACCGTTTTCTTTATCTGTCCACACTGGCCCAGCCACATCTAAGTGGGCCCAAGGAGTATCTTTGATGAACTGTTTGAGGAAAAGAGCGGCAGTAATTGAACCACCAGCCCGGGGCCCGGTGTTTTTCATATCGGCAATTCCAGATTTCAAACCTTCAAAATATTTTTCTTCCATTGGCATCCGCCATAATTTTTCCCCGGCTGTTTCAGCAGCTTGTTCTAATTCAGAAGCTAGAGCATCATCTGGAGTATACAAGCCGGCAATATCATCACCCAAGGCAATGATGCAAGCACCCGTGAGGGTTGCTAAGTCAACAACGGCATCTACTCCTAATTTGTCTGCATATACCAAGGCATCAGCTAAGGTCAAACGTCCTTCAGCGTCGGTGTTATTCACTTCGATTGTTTTGCCGTTAGATGCTTTGAGGATGTCCCCTGGGTGCATGGCATGACCGCTAATCATGTTTTCTGTGGCGGCGGAAATGAAGTGAACTTCTACATCTGGCTTAATTTGAGCAATGGCTTTTGCCGCACCCAATATAGCACCTGCACCGCCCATGTCCATTTTCATGGTTTCTATGCCGCTACCAGCACCTTTAATATTGAGTCCGCCGGAATCGAAAGTTAAACCTTTACCAATAATTGCTAGTTTGCGTCTCGCTGTACCTTCGGGTTTGTAAGTCAGGTGAATGAATTTTGGCGGTAAGTCTGAAGCTTGGGCAACTCCTAAAAAAGCACCCATACCCAACTTTTCGCACTCTTCCCGTTCTAGGATTTTTACATCTATGCCGTGTTCAGTAGCCATCCCTTGGGCTGTTTCTGCCAAGGTAATGGGTGTGACTTCATTGGCTGGTGCTGCTACCAATTCCCTGGTTAAGATTACCCCAGAAACGATGTGATTGGCGAGGGTAATTGCTGCTTCTTGTCCACTTAATCCCAGTAAATCTAAGGTTTGGAGTTTTGTTTCTTTCTCTTCTGGTTCAGACTTAAAGCGTAGGTCTTGGTGTAGGGCTAGTTGTACACCTTCGGTGAGGGCTTGAGCAGTTGCATCTGACTGGTTATTCCATAATGGGAAACTCAAGCCTAGACTTATGCTTTTTTGTTTTTTTGCCACCCTGGCTACAGCAGCAGCAGCACGTCGCAGGGTTTCTAGTTTTAGAGCTTCTAATTTCCCCAAGCCCACTAAAATTACTTTGCGGATCGGGCTAGCAGATCTTACGCGGGTGAAAATGGTGCTGTAGGCTTTGGCTGTAAATTCTTCTTCGGCAATCAGTTCTTTTAAAACACCGCCAAACTGTTCATCTAATTTTGCTAGTTCATCGGTTAACTCCACTGCATCTTCAAATAATCCTATGGCCAAAGTATCGCCTGCCCACTGTAGCAAAGGCGTGTCACTGGGTTGAATTTTCATTTTCTGATTGGATGTAAGTTTTCCTGCTTGTACCAGTATTACGTAAAATTTTCTTTTTATTGGCTGAAACATGCCTGTAGGGATGTTTGGATGGGAGATGCAAATCTTGAAATATATCTTGTTGATATGTTTTTCTCAGGGAGTAACGAGGAATTTCTCCCTTGTCTGTTGGATCATCTCAGGATTAACTAGCGGCTATTTGGGCAATTTTTTTACATCTAGCTAATAAAGGAATTGCAAAATCAGGATTCAGTTGGGCAATTTTTTTACATCTAGCCAATAAAGGAATTGCAAAATCAGGATTCAGTTGTTGTAATAGCTGATCTATGGGCTGGGGTGATTTAATGTTTTCAGCGATGGCTGCCAATGAGTCATCACTCAAATTCACCCTTTGCAATTCCGATAAGATTTCTTCCCAAGTCTTCCCTGGATAACTATCGAGGATTATTTGCACCAAAATTTGATCCATCACTGCTTTTTGAGCTAAGGCTGTTTCCAGATATTGATCACTTTTTGCCTGTAAAGTTGCTAATGTTTCTGGAGCGGTCAGGGAAGTTGACCCATCTAGGGTGGCTTCATAAAAACGACAAGCTGCATATCCCAGGGAATATATCATTGTGGCATTTGTGCTAGTGGCGATGGCAGCACCTGCAAAAGGTACATTTCTCAACAAGCCTAATCCAGCCAATCTCAAAAGACGACCACCACCTAAACCCAAACCAAAAATTGCTAAAATTTCCCCCTTACGGGCGGGGTCTTTTAAGTCTAAATCATAAGCTGCGGCAATTTGGTAAAGCATTTCTGATTGTAATTTTGTCGTTGCAGCTAAATCAATTGCCAACAACGGGGCTACCAGTCCTGGCAAAATGCTACTTGCTAGACCAATTCCTCCGGCTTTCGTGGCTTTGTCAACCATGATCCTATGGGCGATTTGACTGGGTGATTCATGGGAATACTTTTGCTTGATCTGATTTACATGTGCTTGTGCTTTTTCCAAATCGACGGTTTCACTAATGCCAATCAACCAATCAAGATTTAATACCCCAGTTAGTTTTCTAATCAACCAATTTTCACTGATGCGATGAACTACATTACCAATGATTTCAGTGGCTTGCTCAATTAATTTATATGTTTGTTTTGCCGCAACTATTCCTGGGCCAATGGATTTATCTAAAACTATTTTGCTTGCTTGGGCTGGGGTATGAGTCATTGTCTCTCCTACCTCACCAATAGCCTGGACAGTTTTAACTAAAGACTCGAATATAGATTCCTTTTCTTCCGTTGGTGAATTATCTGCCTTTTTTACCTCTGTTTCTAGTTTCGATTTATCTGCCATTTTTTGAGACCATAATTATTAACAGGCTCTTCTTTAAGTTTTAGTAAACAGAGAAGGATATGACATCTTCCTCAAAGAACAAACTTAGGGGTCATTGGTCATTAGCTTTTGACTTTTGTGTTCTTGCCTTAGTTTCCAACTCCTGAGATAGTTTCAGCTGGTGTTCTAAAAAATTATGCTCTCCTAAAATTTTGTAGAGATTAATATTTGTTTCTAGTAAACAGGCGTGTCCGCTGTTGGGTAATACAACCATCCTAGTGTTGGGTAAAATGCTAACCAAACGTTTGGCTTCTTTTACAGAGGGTAAAAGGCGATCGCTTGCAGCTGCGATGAGCAAAACTGATTGATTCACTTGGCGTAACTGGTTTTCAGTGACATTAAATTCTTTCAATAAAGACAATCGCCAGTTAACTGTGACTGGGGGTACAGAACGCATAGTTTTCAACAATTCGTAGCGCACGTTCCGGGGAATACGTGCCAAGGATGCCAAAAATGGTAATAAACCTAGTGCGCCAACATCATAAAAGCATTCTGGAACAAAGTAAGTCACTTGAGATGTCCAACTCAACCAGGGACGAAGTTGAAATGCAGATGCTGGGTTGACCAGGATAATTCGTTTAAATAACTGTGGTGCTTTGGTTGCTACTTTCATTGCCAAACAACCTCCAAAGGACTCACCACAAAGATAAACTGGTCTTTGGGAGCTTTTTTCTAATTCGGTGTGGATTAAGTCCAAGACGTTACTGCTTAATACATCCCAGGTGGTGAGGTCTTGTCTGGGAATGGCCAAACACCGAACATCAAAGCCAAGTTCTAAGCCTGCTGTTTGCGATCGCAACAGTTGCCCAGTTCCATCTAATCCTGGTAAATACACAAACAACGGATAATCTAGTTGGACTCGGTTAGGAGTGAGAAAACAAGGTTTTAGCTCAACTTTTGGCATGATAAAATTTCAATTTAACTTTTTGGTTTTCTTGGCATTGCCTGGGTGAAAATCCCTGAATTTTGTAGATGGGATTACAGAAGGATTCAAGCACAATAGCCATACTAAAATTATGATAAAATAATAGCCTGGTTAATAAAAACCACACTGAATCGCAATTGAATAATTTTGCTCAACTGAATTCATAAAAAAAGATTAAATTTATCAGATGAAAAAACACTGCTTAAACAACTAATATTTGTGAAGTTTAGGCGAGTTTTTCTATAGAAATGTCAAAAATACCGGACTTTCTAGTAACAACCTTTTTGTAGTAGAGTAGCAATTTGATTATGGCAATGCCCAGTCAGTTCACTCACAACATTTTTAGCTTGTTTGCCGTGATATTTTTGCTGATGTTGTGGCGTAACCCAATAAGGGTGACCAATTAATACAACAACTCGACGATATATAACCAAGGGATGCAGCCCTGGTTGATCGAATAAAGGTTCTGAAGGATCGAAGAAAGTTAACAGTCGTAGAGGTAAGCCATATGTATTGACTTCTTGTAGGGATGCGATGGCAATTGGTAAAATTGCCAAATCCTGTACAGTAGACCGCAATGCCAAATGAGCAAATCCTCTCTGAAACTTACCGACTTCATGGGGAAGGGTAGATGTCACCATTGGCCGAGTTCCTTCGGGAAAAACACCTACCATCTGTTTTGACCGTAAAATTTTCTGTGACTGCTGAAAAAAGCTTTGCTGACGGTTTGGCTCATTCTCTAAGGGAAAACATCCCAATTCTCCTGTGACAATCTCCCGCATGATTGGTACTTGCCCCATATAGTGATGGCAAGCAAAACGAATTGGACTGGATAGCGCCGACATTAAAACCAGTGCATCCATAAAGCTACGGTGATTGCTGACTACCAGAACACTAGCATCTTTGGGAATGCGATTTTCGTGATAGCGAAACATTTGCGTCGATAACGCCGCTAGGAAATAGCGAGAAATATCCAGGGGTCTATTGCCGCTCATAGGAAAATTAATATGTTTTTTCTGAAAAAATCCCATTGAATTTTTACATTTCTGTATTAATAGTTAGCCAATCTTAATCTAGAAAATTTTTATCTATAAACCTAGCTAGGTTATTTGTAGATAGGGGTTATGTAGTTACAATCACAATTCAGATGATAGCAATCATTATAAAGAGTTATCACTAGGTGAATTATGTCTTGTGAGTCAATACTAACCTGATATATACATATTAATAAACAATTTTTGTCGTGAGAAATTTGCTAATATTAAATTACGGTTTGTCAAACTAGGAGTATGATTATATAATTGCGTGGTTTTACCAATAAAAGTCAGATACAAAAGATTTTAATAATTTATTTTTTAATTGTGTATGGATTTAGTCAATAAAACAGAAAAGACATTTGCATTGACAACACCCCTATACTATGTCAATGATGTTCCTCATGTTGGCAGTGCTTACACAACAATGGCAGCAGACGCAGAGGCGCGGTTTCGCAGGCTGTTAGGCCATGAGGTATTGCTGATTACAGGTACAGATGAACATGGGCAGAAAATTGAGCGTTCAGCAGAGAGTTTAGGGAAAGATCCACAAGAGTTTTGTGATGAAATTGTGCCTAGTTTTATCAACTTATGGCATTTACTAAATATTCAATTTGATCGCTTTAGTCGGACTACTGCTTCTCGTCATGAAGCCATCGTCAAAGAGTTCTTCCAAAGAGTTTGGGAAAAAGGCGATATCTACCAAGGACAACAGAAAGGTTGGTACTGTGTATCTTGTGAAGAATATAAAGAAGAACGGGAACTATTAGAGGAAAGGCGCTGCCCTATTCATACTAACAAGGAAGTCGAGTGGCGAGATGAGCAAAACTACTTTTTCCGCTTATCTAATTATCAAGCACAACTAGAGGAATTTTACCAATCTCGACCAGATTTTATTCAACCAGAAAGTCGTCGTAATGAAGTTTTAAGCTTTGTCAGTCAAGGGTTACAAGATTTTTCCATTTCCCGGGTAAATGTAAAGTGGGGTTTTCCTGTACCAGTTGATCCCAAACATACCCTTTATGTGTGGTTTGACGCCTTGCTAGCTTATGTCACAGCATTATTAGAGCCAGATGCAGAAGCAACTTTAGCCAATGCTTTAAAAAATTGGTGGCCAATCAACCTGCACTTAATTGGTAAAGATATTCTCCGATTCCATGCAGTTTATTGGCCGGCCATGTTAATGTCAGCTGGTTTACCTTTGCCAGAGCAGGTGTTTGGGCATGGTTTTTTGACTAAAGATGGTCAAAAAATGGGCAAGTCTCTGGGTAATACTCTAGATCCTGTAAGGTTAGTTCAAACCTATGGTAGTGATGCAGTTCGTTATTACTTCCTTAAGGAAATCGAATTTGGTAAAGATGGCGATTTTAATGAAGTTAGATTCATTAATGTTTTGAATGCAGATTTGGCTAATGACTTAGGTAATTTGCTAAATCGCACCTTGAATATGGTGAAAAAATACTGTGGTAGTGATGGAATACCAATTACCAATGAAACCATTAACGACGACAACCCTTTGAGAGCGATTGGTTTACATCTAGGGGAAAAGGTACGACAAGCCTATGAAGCGTTAGCTTTTAACCAAGCCTGTGAAGTTGCCCTTGTCCTGGTTAGAACCAGCAACAAGTTTATTGATGAACAAGCCCCTTGGTCACTATATAAACAAGGCAAGCAGCAGGAAGTGGAAACAGTACTGTACGCAGTTCTAGAATCTGTTAGACTAGCAGCTTATCTTCTTTCCCCAGTGATTCCAAATATTAGTAGTGCTATTTATGAGCAGCTCGGTTTTGGAATTGACTTTAATGATCAAATAAAAACTTCAATGCTGGGCTCTTTTGCTACCCATTCAAAATGGGGAATACTAACCAGTAAACAATTGTTGGGTAAACCCCAACCCGTGTTTAAGCGAATAGAAGCTCCAAAAAAGGATTAGCGCTTTAATTTACTATCATTTTTTCATCTGTTCAACTTCTTAATTTTCTCAAAAAACTAATCGGGGCTTAACTTACTTATTAGCTCCGAGGCCTTATCATAAGCCGTTCTAAGATATCAGCTTGGTAAATGAGTATCAAATATAACAACAATAATAATGAGGTATGACAACAATGTTGAATAATCTAGAAAGTGATTCAATATTTACGCCGGAACAAGTCTTAGAAAATAGAGGTCGTGTAGCTATATTTATTGATGGTTCTAACTTATTTTATGCTGCGTTACAACTAGGAATCGAAATTGACTACACTAAACTACTATGCCGATTAACTGGCGGTTCTAGACTATTGCGAGCTTTCTTTTATACTGGTGTAGACCGCACTAACGAAAAGCAACAAGGGTTTCTGTTGTGGATGCGTCGTAATGGCTACCGAGTCATTGCTAAGGATTTAGTGCAGTTACCAGACGGTTCAAAAAAAGCCAATCTGGATGTAGA
This sequence comes from Nostoc sp. RI_552, assembly GCA_016124525.1. Classification (GTDB taxonomy): domain Bacteria; phylum Cyanobacteriota; class Cyanobacteriia; order Cyanobacteriales; family Nostocaceae; genus Umezakia; species Umezakia ovalisporum. The sequence continues at coordinate 54,636 of WGNO01000016.1, forward strand.
AATTGCCGTGGATATGATGGCTTTAGTAGATTCTTATGACACTGCAGTATTAGTCAGTGGCGATGGAGATTTGGCATATGCGGTAAATTCTGTAAGTTATCGTGGTGTGCGCGTCGAAGTTGTTAGTTTGCGCTCCATGACCAGTGATAGTTTAATTAATGTCAGCGATCGCTACATTGATTTAGAAGCCATCAAAGAAGATATCCAAAAAAATCCGCGTCAAAGCTATCCGTATCGACCTTTATCCACCATGGGTTTTCTGGAAGATATCAGAGAAACTAACCAACAGTTAGAAATCCAAGATTAATGAAATATCAAAAAGTTAGGCAGAAAAATAGTGTCAATTGTGTGGAAAAAGGTCAAATTAAAGTAAATTTACCCAAATTATTTTCATCACTCAATTATTTACAACTAAAAGTAAAATTATTTTACCTGCCTTTAACTTTTTTATTGGTAATTGGGTTAGTGGCTTGTGGGGGCAAACCCCCCCCAGGTTCTGGGTCAAATGATGCTGATTCATCCTTGGAAGAAAGCAATTTGACATTTTTTGATGTCACTTTAGAACAGGCAGATGAAGTAGGAAAACCACTGTGGAAAGTCAGATCTAAAAAAGCAATATACACTAAAGAAAAACAAATTGGGCAGGCAGAAAGTCCTGTTGGTGAACTATACCAGGATGGTAAACCAGTTTATAAAATACGAGCAGACAAAGCAGATATAGAACAGGATGGTGAAAAGCTATTTCTGAAGGGAAAGATACTGGCAACAGACCCTATCAATGGTATTGTATTGCAAGGTAATGAATTAGAATGGTTACCTAAAGAAGATTTATTAATTGTTCGTAATCAACTCAATGGGACTCATAAACAACTGAAGGCAACGGCCCAAGAAGCACGAGTTAAAACCCGGGAACAGCGTATAGAATTTTCTGGTAGAGTAGTAGCCAAATCCGTTGACCCTCCAGTGCAAATGCGAACAGAAAATTTAATTTGGCGGATAAAAGAAGAAGCATTAATTAGCGATGTCCCTATAGAAATTGAGCGTTACAATAACAATCAAATTACTGACCGTGGTCAGGGAGGTGCTGGCAAAGTCAACTTAAAAACTAAAGTTGCTACTATCAAAAAAAATGCCCGGCTAGATTTACTGGATCCACCAACGCAAATAGCTAGTAACTCCATGACCTGGGACACAAAAGCAGAAACAGTGATGACAAATTCCCCTGTAACTGTTGTCCAACGTGCTGAAAATGTGACAGTAACAGCCAATCAAGGACAAATGAAAATACCGGAAAAAGTTGTTAATTTAAAGGGTAATGTTAAAGTTATAGGGCAGGGTAGTCAAACCCTCAGTTCTAATCAACTAAATTGGTATTTAGAGAAAAAATTATTAGAAGCTCAGGGAAATGTTGTTTATCGTCAAATTGAGCCACCAATAAATTTTACAGGTGAAACAGCCGTTGGTAATTTGCAAACAAAGGACATTTTAGTAACAAGGGGGAAATCTGGAAGCAGGGTAGTAACAGAAATTGTTCCTCAATACCCTAATTAGTCATTAGTCATTGCTGATGAGTAAGGGTTTGAGGATTGTTTGCTTTTTGTGCTTTTGCAACTAGGTTTATTTGTACAGATCTGCTGAGTTAGGGATTAAGAATTATTATTATTCACACCTAACAAAATTTCGTTACGAGTAGCAGAACCCAATTCAGGTGAAAAATATTTAGGAGATTTGGGAGTAATGGTAGGAGGAATATTGGGAGCTACATCTAACTGTTTAACAAGAGCTTGTAATAACTGATCCTGACTAGCGCGGAAACCAGAAATTTGTGGGCCACGGTTAATAATAGCAAACCAAACCAAACCGCGGTGGCCTGTGGGTATCACTCCAGCTAAAGCGCTCACTTCGCGTAGGGTACCAGTTTTCATGACAGTGGCATCAGGCATTTTTCTCCCTTGCAATGTTCCGCGACGGTCAAATCCAAAGGTAGGAAACAAATCAGCCACATTAATTTTATGGGCGACTGCTTCCCGTTGAATCGCCATTAACATAGCACAAGCTGCTCTTGGAGAAATACGATTGTCTACCCCTAATCCTGAACCATTAATTAACTTAATTTCTGCCTCCGGTACTCCAGCCAATGTGGTAGCTTTGGATTGCACGACACCTGCTCCTCCCGCTGACTCCGCCAACATCTCTGCCATAACGTTGTTACTGAAAACATTCATTTCCTTGATTAGTTGCTGCAAGGTTAAAGAACGGTGACGTACCAGCAGGGTTGCTTGGGGGTTTAGTTGGGGTGCTAACTTGACGCTACCGGCAATAACAATTTGGGGTTTGGCTGTCCCCTTGGCCATGATTGAATGTGTATAATTTGCCGGACGAGTCCAACTTGAACGATTCAGTGCTTGCTTGAGCATCTGACCAGCTAGTATGGGATTTTGTTCAAAATTCATGGCGAAATTGCTGGTGATGAGCAAATTTCCCTTAACTTGTTTGATGCCGATTTTATTTAGAGTGTTACCCAGAGTGATGGCTTCTTCCCAAACAAACAAGGGATCACCACCACCGATAATCACCAAATCTCCCTGTAACACTCCGTTAACTATTGGTCCTGTGGCACTGACCAAAGTTTCAAACTGGTGGTTTGGCCCCCAGGTTTTCAAAGCAACAAGTGAAGTGGCAATCTTGGTGAGAGAGGCGGCGGGTAGAGGTGTTGTACCTTGATGATTAGCCATCAAAATCGGCCCTGACTGCATCCAAATTCCTTGACTATTGGTTAAGTTTTCCGTCACCAATTGCGAGGAAGTCAGTGCTTGCAAATATTTTTTTACTGTGGTGGTTCCCGTTGGATTTGGATCAGGTGCTAGAACCAAGCCAGGGCTATTTTGCCAAGTTAATGCCTCTAAGGCTTCCGCCGGCTTGATTTGTACACCAGCCATTTCCAACCAAAGAGAAATTAAACCTGAACCCAATAATTCCAGCATATTTGATTTCCTTATATCTTTCCTGTGTTAATGTACAGGTTTTTTGAAGATGATCAGAATTTCAGAATTGTTGATACTTCCCATGCTTAGAAGCCAGGGGATTCTTAAAAAGTCCACAAAGGAACTTTCAATGGTGCTATCAAGGACACCCTATTGATTCCACTAAGGTCTAAATCTAGTTTTATCACTACTTTAACTAAAATATTAGCGGCACCTTTGCCATTAGCATTGAACAAAATATTTTTTGCTCTCCGGTAAAATCATGGTTTTACTGGTTTTCCTGATGATTGCCATCCTTCAGGTTTTTCGCTGAATTTACGTAGCACATCACCATCTAAAAATTCTGCAACTGTGGTTAAGGAGGGTGGGGAAACCACCCCTGGTAGCTACTTTCTTTCTGGATGTTCCTTTTCTGACGGTGGAGGAGTACCCATCTGGTTAATTGCGGCAATCATCTGATATAAACGACCCAAGTCACGTTGGTTAAAGTAGAAAACGAGGCGGGGTAGTTCTGCGGTCTCATCTTGGTTTTCTTGGGGCAAAGCCTGACTTTTTTCAATTTTTCCTTTCACCAGAATGTCGCTAAAGTTAGCATTTAACTTTTCTACCACAGCATCTGATAAATCTGTTGAAAGACGAATGACCAACTGCTCTCCTACGTAGCGGCTAGAGTGATAAACGCGATAAAAATTAGTAATGGCATTACAAGCTACTTCTAGATTATCTGTCACTGTGTAAAGGCTTGGGTCTTCAGGGCTGACAAGACCTTTTTGGACTAGTTGCTGATCAACATATTTGCTCCAAGAGAGCCAGTAATCTCCACCTGGATGATCAATTAAAACTACAGGAACAGGTCCAAATTTACCAGTTTGGCTTAAGGTCATACACTCAAAAGCTTCATCTTGAGTCCCAAAACCTCCAGGAAATAAGGCTACAGCATCACTTTCTTTAAGGAGAAATAGTTTCCGGGTGAAGAAATACTTGAAATGAATCAGCTTAGGATCACCCTCAATAAATGGGTTAGCTTGCTGCTCAAACGGTAACTGAATATTTAAACCAAAGGAATTATCTCGTCCAGCGCCTTCGTGACCAGCTTGCATAATGCCGCCGCCACCACCTGTCATTACCATGAATCCTAACTGACAAACAGCACGAGCAAACTGAAGGGCTATCTGATACTCTGGTGTTTCTGGCGATAGACGAGCAGAACCAAAAATAGTTACTTTGCGGACGTGTCGGTAGTCATAAAATAGCTGGAAACCTCTTTCCATATCTGCTAAAGCAGCGGACAAGATTTTCCAGTCAAGACGTTCAATCTCGCTATCAGCTAGACGTACTATAGTAGCCAGGGCTTGCTGAATTAGGATGCGATTTTTTAACGTCGGTAAGCGATCAAATAGTTCAGCGATATCCGCCTGAAGAGTCTCTGATGTGTCAAACGACGCAGATGAGGTCATGAGAACTGTCGCTACAATGGCATTACATTTTACCTGATTTTGGAATGCAGTTGACAACTGCTTTGAGTAATCGTTATGTGATGGTGCATGGTTTCTGACTATGAACATAGTCCAGACTATTAACAATATTCTGATTTAAAATTAACCGCGGCAGTTGTCAAGAAATTAATGGCAATGGATTTAATTCTGTAAATTTACTGCTGTGGAAAGAAAAAAATTCACAGGTAAAGTGGAACATTCAAAAGGAGGTAGTCCATAACCTAGGCTACACCACCAAAAATTAAATAGGAGTTATGTAGCGCAATAAATCGTTACAAAAACTCCATTTTGCTTGGGAAGCAATAACATATTTTCCAGAACAACGTTTTACTGTAGCATTGTTAATTTGAGGGTGTTTGGCACCATAAAAGTTTTGTTGAGACGCGAGTTTTCGCGCCTCGCAAACTTCTTCACGAAGATATACCTAGATGTTTGTTCAAGGTATTAGCTAGTGTACTTTTAGGCACGGCACCGACGACCATATCAACTTTCTGCCCATCTTTAAAAATCATTAATGTAGGGATACTGCGGATACCGTACTGACTGGCGACTTGAGGATTATCGTCAGTATTTACCTTGACAACTTTTATTTGACCTTCATACTGACCAGCTATTTCTTCCACAACAGGAGCTACCATGCGGCAAGGACCGCACCAAGGTGCCCAGAAGTCAACTAAAACTGGTATATTGCTTTTGATTACTTCTTGCTGAAAATTAGAATCCGTAACTTCTGTGGCTGCTGACATGCCTAAAAACCTTTGCCAATTATATTTCTGAGTTTGGTGAAAATTCTACCATAGCAAAAACAGCAGGCTAGAAGTCAAGAATGTACATTTGCAACAAAGCTAAAGAGATTATGCACAAACATAAGGAACCGCCCGAACAGTAGTCCGGGCGGAGTGTGGTGTGAGGAGTGAACGGAAACATGCGTCTCCGCTATCTCTATTGTAGGCTAGATATCTGATTTTTCCAGGGATTGTTTAACAGTGTGGAAAAAATTTTTCTGAAGCAGTGGAGTTTAAGTATGGGGCATAGGGCGTGGTAAAAAATTTATTTTTTATTAGCAATTCCCTAATGCCTATTCCGCATCTTTTTACTTACCCATACCTAATTGTTGGGCTTTTTGGTATACTTTTCCTTCAGTTAATAGGGAAGGAGCAATTACCACTTCAACTTGCTGCATTTCTTTGATATTTTTGGCTCCTAATGTACCCATGCTAGTTTTTAGGGCTCCTAGAAGATTATGAGTGCCATCATCTAGTTTTGCAGGACCCATGAGTATTTGCTCTAGACTGCCAGTTGTACCAACGCTAATGCGTGTACCACGGGGCAGTACTGGGCTGGGAGTTGCCATTCCCCAATGATAACCCCTACCTGGAGCTTCGGCAGATCTGGCAAAGGGAGAACCGATCATTACCGCATCGGCACCGCAGGCAATACATTTACAAATGTCGCCACCAGTTATTAAACCGCCATCGGCAATGATGGGAATATAATTACCAGTTTCCTGATAATAGTCATCCCTGGCCGCAGCACAATCGGCGATCGCACTTGCTTGGGGTACACCAACACCCAAGACACCACGGGAGGTACAAGCTGCACCGGGGCCAATTCCCACTAATACCGCGGCGCCCCCAGCTTTCAACAAATTTAAAGTGACTTCATAAGTCACGCAATTCCCCAACGCCACAGGAATGGGCATAGAACGGCAAAATTCGGCCAAATCCAGGGGAACTATCGACTCTGGTGATAAGTGTGCCGTAGAAACTACCGTAGCTTGCACGAAAAATAAATCTGCCCCAGCTTTTGCCACTACCTGACCGTATTTGCTTGCAGCTGCTGGGGTGGCACTTACTGCTGCTATACCACCTTGCTGTTTAATTTCCTGGATGCGTTTTTCAATTAATTCTGGTTTTATCGGTTCGGCATACAGTTCTTGCATTAAGGAAACAAACTCACTTTTCCCTACAGAGGCAATCCGATGTAAAATCGGCTCTGGGTCATCGTAGCGAGTTTGAATACCTTCTAAGTTGATAACTCCTAATGCTCCTAGCTGTGACAATTTTACGGCCATTTTGACATCGACTACGCCATCCATCGCACTGGCAATTATTGGGATTTGTCGCTCAATATTGCCGATAGTCCACCTAGTATCTGCTAGACTCGGATCGAGTGTTCTGTTACCGGGGACCAGAGCAATTTCATCAATTCCATAAGCTCGACGAGCTTTTTTTCCCCGCCCAAGTTGAATGTCCACGCTTTAACTTTTCTCAATTCTGTTTAAGCTAGGGTATCAAATTGTGAGGGGATTTGGGGCGTTTTTTTTTGCTAGCAACCAATAATTTTTACTGCATAAGTCTCTGGGCAAAATTGTTAGCTAAGGTTTAAAATTTAAGTATACCTCGAATAAATGAATATACACTTATACTTGCATACTCTGTGTATGCTGATATAATTTTTTGGCCAAGGAAGAATGCCCGGTGATGAGAATGATCAAGAAATGCGAAAATTTTCCAAAATCTTTAAAGATTATGTGTTAAGAGTTAACATGGCATGGATGTTGTGAGTGGGTTACATAAAAATTTTTAAGGATGTAGTTTCGTACTTTGAGAGGGTTATAGCCTGCATGGGAAGCAAGAAAAATTTCCCCTTGAGGTTTTAACCTTTGACCGTCTGAAATTGTTACAATTCTTTCAGATTAGATATTGAAGCCTTGATCCAATCTGAAACCTTAGAACTACTCGAATGGCATCGCCTTTGCCAGCATCTTTCTACCTTCGCGGCAACTAAACTAGGGACGATGGCGTCACTTCGCCTCAAAATACCTGCATCTCAAACAGTCAGTAAGCAGTTATTAGCCCAGACATCAGAAGTTTACCATCTGGAAACTCGATTGACAACCGGATTGTCGTTTGAGGGAGTTCAGGATATTGGTGATTCTTTAGAACGGGCAGAAGTTGGCAGTATTTTAGCGGGGGACCAACTGCTAGCCATCGCTACGACTTTGGCAGGTGCTAGAAATTTACGTCGTGTTATTGATAACCAAGAAGATTTAACCACATTAACTGAGTTGGTCGCGGAATTGCGGACTTATCCTGAATTAGAGCAAGAAATACACCGATGTATTGATGAACGAGGTGAAGTAACCGACCGTGCCAGCCAAAAACTCGGAGAAATTCGCACAGGATTACGTAAAATACGTAGTGAAATTACAGAAAAGCTGCACCAGATTTTAGTTGTAAAATCTGGTGCAGTCCAAGAACAGCTAATTACCCAACGGGGCGATCGCTATGTCATCCCTGTGAAAGCACCACAAAAAGATGCTATCCCTGGTATTGTGCATGATAGTTCTACTAGTGGAGCGACACTTTACGTAGAACCTAATTCTATAGTGCCATTGGGTAACCAACTGCGGCAGACAGTAAGAAGAGAACAAACAGAAGAAGAAGCAATTCGGCGCAAGTTAACAGGGCAAGTAGCAGCAGTCAAGCCAGATTTAGAACGATTATTGGCAATTGTGACAACGTTGGATTTAGCAACAGCTAGAGCTAGGTATAGTTTTTGGTTAGGAGCCAATCAGCCCAGATTTATCAACCGTGAAGAGAAGGAAATTGTTACACTGAGGCAATTGCGCCATCCTTTGCTGGTGTGGCAACAACAGCACGAACATGGTCAACCCGTGGTTCCTGTGGACTTGATCATCAGTCCCCATATTCGGGTAGTAACGATTACGGGGCCTAACACTGGGGGTAAAACAGTTACTTTAAAAACCTTGGCCTTGGCAGCATTGATGGCTAAAGTGGGATTATTTGTCCCTGCCCGTGAACCAGTGGAAATACCTTGGTTTGACCAGGTGCTAGCTGATATTGGGGATGAACAATCGTTACAGCAAAGTTTATCTACATTTTCTGGACACATCCGCCGTATTAGTCGGATTTTGGATGCTTTGGGCAGTGAAGAAAATGAAGTTGACAATCCTTCATCCCTGGTATTACTTGATGAAGTCGGGGCGGGAACGGATCCAGTGGAAGGTAGTGCATTGGCCATCGCATTATTGAAATATCTCGCTCATCATGCTCAGTTGACCATTGCCACCACTCACTTTGGTGAATTAAAAGCGCTGAAATATGAGGATGAGCGGTTTGAAAATGCTTCTGTGGAATTTGACGAAAGAACACTTTCACCTACCTATCGTTTATTGTGGGGTATTCCTGGGCGTTCTAACGCTTTGACAATTGCCCGGCGTTTAGGCTTAAAACCAGAGGTGGTAGAAGAGGCAAAAGCTGAGGTGGGGGGTGCAACAGATGAAGTTAATCAGGTAATTGCTGGGTTGGAAGCGCAACGCCGCCGTCAAGAAACAAAAGCTGCGGAAGCTCAACGTTTGCTGCAACAAGCCGAACGGTTATATCAAGAAGTCTCGGCAAAATCTCAAGCTTTGCAAGAACGGGAAAAAGCTTTACGGGCAGAGCAAGAACTAGCTGTACAGCAAGCGATCACCCAGGCTAAAGCTGAAATTGCCCAAGTAATTCGCCGTTTGCAACAGGGTAAACCCAAAGCCCAAGATGCCCAGCAAGCAACGGATGAGTTAAATAAAATTTCTCAAAAATATCAGCCAGTAGTAGCGCCGAAACCAAAGGTTGGGTTTACGCCTAAAGTTGGTGATCGTGTGAGGATTTCCCAGTTTGGGCAAACAGCAGAAGTTTTAACCTCTCCCAATGCCGATGGTGAATTCAGTGTGCGTTTTGGCATGATGAAGATGACAGTGAAGCTGGAAGATATTGAATCTTTGGATGGTCAAAAACCTGAACCGGTGGTGAAACAAAAGCCAGCGCTAGCACCTGTTACTCAACCAGAACAAAACACCCCAGCTATTCGTACTTCTTGGAATACGGTGGATTTACGTGGTAAACGGGTAGCTGATTCGGAAATTCTTTTAGATAAAGTAATTTCTGAGGCTACAGGCCCAATATGGATTATTCACGGACACGGAACTGGGAAGTTGCGCCAAGGAGTTCATGCATTTTTGGAGCAGCACCCCAGAGTTAGCCACCATGAACCAGCAGAGCAAGCAGATGGTGGTAGTGGTGTCACCATTGCTCATGTCAATTGACAAGGTGGAAAATAAATTTTCTTCTAGTAGAGTAAGACAAAGACTACTGCTGTTTACCAACATGAGCAAAGCTTGCGGCAGCTTCTGGCTAATAGCAATGGGAAACCAACCTTGATATTTAAGAGTCTTGTTTCAAAATGGGTAACAGCAACAGCCCCTAAAGCCTGATCACCTATGCTAAAAGTTATGCACTCGGCCGCTGATTCAGCCACACCAAATCCCCAGTGGGGGGATTTAATTAAGCTCCCAGCCTCAAGTAAAGTTCAATGGGACAATATCAAAACTCAATTAGACTTGGTGCTGTTGGCGCTAGAAACTTTAACTGGTATTGGTTCCGAGGCCATGCTGTCTGCGGCCATTAATCTCAATTTAGAATCAAGAGTGCCAGACCGGGTAGCTTTGTGGCGATTGCGTCAGTCTAATCCCTTACGCAAAGGTCAAGGTGGGCGGAAAAAGCTAGATGTAGAGGAAGCTCGCTCGCTCGTTCTCATTATTTGCTACCTCGCCAAACAGCACCAAGAATTGATTCGCCGTGCTGTTGGTCTACTAGAACAAATGGCGGAAAACAAGCGGAAACCTCATCAGGCTGCTTTACTTGGAGATTACATCGATGCTTTCTGTAACACCTACCAAGAACGGATGGAAGAAGACGAACAAATAACCACAGATCTACTCACCCACTTGGCACTAAAACTGCTTGTAGATTTATTGTTTTATAGTGCGCCTGGTGGACACCGCCGTTTCTGGCTAGCACTTATAGACAGTTATGCAAAATTTTAAATAATCTTCTCCCTCGCCGTTTCTGCCATGCCACGATTAAATTCAGTCATTAGACGCTATACACCCCCGACTTGTACTCTGGAAATATTAGCGCAAAGTTCACCCTTATCTCATTTGATGGGAAAAACAGTGATCAAGCAGCTATCTTTTGAATTGTATTTTGATGCTCCCCAACTACCGGAAGAAGGTAAAATTTTGGTTCGGGGTGATCGGGATCAACTAGAAAATTTGTGTGATGTTGTCACCAGCTATGTACAAGAGTTTCTACAGCAACCCCCGGATAACTTTTGGCTCAGTCTGACCGAACCCCAAGATTCTAATAAAGTGTCCCATGAATTGGAATTGTCCGGGTCTAACCCATCTCCACTAGGAAATATTAAAACCTTCAAATCTTTTACATCCCAAACATCACAGGGGAAAATCTACTTAGAACCAGCAAATTATTTAACTCATAATTTGTTTCTGGGTTCCCTGGCTAACCAGACAACTGGTTCAATTATTAAACTGAGTCTGCTGCAACTATTCGACTTAGCAACTGCTTTAGATGGTTACTCTACTGATATCATGGCTTTACCAAATGAAACTCAAAAAAATTTGAATCTGCGATTACCTGCTTGGGCTCCTATTGCCGCAGTGATGGTGTTGGGTGTGGGTTTGTTACCGGTGACTTGGCAATTTGCTAACAGTAAGAGACAAAATCAACCACAAACGGCAAAAATATCTAAGCCACAAGAGGGGAAAACAGCCCTAGAACCCTTATCCTCTTTCCAAGTTCCCAGATTGCCAACAGAATTTACCCCTTCCCATGATTTAAAACAGCTACCACCTGTAGGCTCAAATTCTCAATTTCCTTCTGTCACTTTGTCTGAACAGATTTCTCAAGCATCTAATTCTGATCTGTTTAGGAATTCCTCTTCATCTGTATCATCTGCACAAGCTCCCCTATCTATATTTAAGTCGAAAGCTCGTGATATAAATAGCAATTTAGGAACTATAACCTCTACAACTCCTCAACAAACTATTACTGCTTTATCAAATCCCCAAAATGAAAGTGCGCTAACTCAAAAGCGGTCTTTAACACCTAGCTTGTCTGCTAAGGGAGATGCATTACCTGGTATTTCATCACTTCCCTTGTCTGTGTCTCGTAATGCGAACAAAAAAACTAGCCAGACTCCTTCTTCATCGGACTCATTAGTTAATCAACAGCAAATTGAAACAGCAATTAATTCTTCTGTAAATGTTGATGTTGAGGTAGATAATCAGAGTTCGTTACTTACTAGGTCAATGAGTCAACCAGTAAGGACTAAAATCGAGGAATCTGGAACTCAAAGGACTTTGTTTGACACACCTCAAGTAGCAGAAGCCAGAGAAATATTCACAAAGCGGTGGCAGCCACCTACTGGATTTACAGAAACCTTAGAATATAGTTTGATAGTGGATATTGATGGTAGTATTGAAAGGATTTATCCTCTCAATCAGGCTGCGACAAAATTTATCGAAAGTAGCGGGATACCAGAAATCGGTCAACCTTTTGTTTCTGCCAATAAAAATCGAGAAATTCTCAAAATTCGAGTTGTTCTCAGTCCTGATGGTAAGGTGCAAACTTTTCCTGAAAATTAAGAATAATTGGTAAATGCTCATAAATATGTATCAGGTAGGGATGTTCATTTCTACCTGATACAAGAGAGCCTACAAAGGCTTTTTGATTATTAATTACTAATGGAATTAATGGGATTTTTTGTTTTTTAAGTTTTGCTTTTTACGTCGCCGTTCGCTAGTAGATACAGATTGTTCTACTGGATAGCCTGCAATAGGTATTACTTGATATTTGCGCTCTTCTTCTAACTTTTTTAGTTCAGTATAATCAACCCAATGGATGCAATCAACCGGACAAGTATCAATTGCTTCTTGGATCATCTCCTCACTATCACCGTCTTGGCGAATCACTCGCGATCGCCCATAGTCTGGTTCAATGTAGAAGGTGTTGCGCGCCACGTGAGCGCAGTGTAAGCACCCAATGCAAGTAATTTCGTCAACGTAAATGCCCTTTTGACGCTCAGTACCGCCCAGTTCTGGTTCTAGACCAGAGCGTTCTGGCTCGTCGCGTAAGAAACCGCCTAACTCTGGCTCCAGACCGGAACGGTTGTTTTCTTGTTCTGACGGCGACGTTACAAAATCAGCCATTAGGCACTCCAGCGTTGAACTACTAGGCGAATTGAACCATCTTGATTTTTTTGTTCTTCGGCAACTTGAAAGCCTGCACGGGTGGTTTCTTTGATAACTGATTGATAAGCGTAGCGTTGAGTTATTTGACGTAAGAATCCATCCACAGACAAGCTTTGTTGCCAATATTGTAAGTCTGCTACTAATTCGTATTCTTTGCCATTCCATCTAAAGCCGATGTCATAGCCATTTTCCTGCTCAATGGTTACTTCTGCAGGATGGGTTTGACCACGATAGCCGCGTACTTCGCGTGGGCCAGGTTTCCAGTTTATGCCCAATTCGGTGAGAGCATCTTTTAAAGAGTCAAGGTTACGGATTTGAGTCTTGATTTGGCTAAAGTGTGACATGGCAGTTGTTAAATAAATGACACTAAATTTTTGAGAAATTTTACCAATCACTGTATGTGGCTTGCGTGTTTACCACAGGAGATTCCTGAACCTGAGGAGCAAAAAATTCTGAGGTTGGCTCATAGCTAAGTACTAGCCCCAGCTGTGCCTCTATTGCTGCTGTAACTTCAGCGCAAGAATTGCCCATAATGCCAGTGACTTTTTCTTGTACTCGACCGTCTGGATAGATGATGAACTCTAATGTCTCCATGCTTTTGGCCAACTATGATAGTATCTTTGAACTGTACTGCCTGAGCAGCAGGCTAAAAATGTAGCCTTTGGAACTTTTTACTTAGATACAAACCTGGCATTTGTTAACTAATGTTCCGTTTTTCAAAATATATATCTCAGAATTTTTACAAAAATTATTATTATTATAAGCACATACATCAGTTATTAGTTAGTTTCTCTTAACCTGAAAAATTAGTCAAGCTGACAGTTGCTCTGCTAGATTCAGCCAAAAAAGCCCTAAAAATCAGCACTAGCACTGCTATGGACAGTTATTGGCTTCACAAAAATACAGGATTTGTTGCAAAAATTTATCATTTTCATTAAAACTATGCTAGTCTTAGCATAGATTAGGTTCCATGATAGTAATTGCACTCAGTGAAAGTATGTTACCTGTGCAGTACAACAGGGTATGAAACCAGTGGTTTTTTGGCCAAAAAAACGAGACCGAAGCTCCTGGCTTTAGAGATTTATGTGGGTATAAAAGAAATTATTTTAGAATTTTCCCGGTAATTTAATGCCGAAATTATTGATTCTTCGGTAATGGCAGTATAACCAATGGTTTTTATGGCAAGGGGTGAAACAGAAGGTCAGGGAAAATGTAATTAAAAATAGTCCAAGTAGTAAAAGCAAGTATAACTGAAGCAACTGCAAGTACAGGTGCGGTAGAGAGATATTTCAGAAAATATTGTTTTTCTTGATTTATTTTCTCCATACAGTTAATTGTTTCGGTTTAAATTTAATTTATTAGTTTAATAATAAATATTTATCTACACCATTAATCTAGCTGAGGTAAGGTTAATGGATTTACATTTATTCCTATTTAAATATTCCATGTGAGTTACAAAGAGATGTAAAACCAGCAGTAATTATGGGGGGCATTGTCGGCGTGGCCTGCCGTTAGGCATATAACGCTACGGGAGTTGAAGCTTCTACTTTCTTTGGGGCATGTCTGGTTGAGCAAGTTTCCATGGTGAATGTAGAATTTCCTTGCCTAAAGGCAAGGGGAGTGTCAACCCCGTACCTTGAGGTCGGGGAGTGTGAAATTGTCAACAAAAATATTCTGGTAAAAAAACCATTAGTCAGCTAACGAAGGAAGGATAATGGAGCATAATTAACCTTTATAGCTGTTAACACAAGTCGATAAATTTACTATGAATACACACCTAACAAACCAACCTATCCGCGTCGGAGTCCTGGGTTTCGGTGGACTGGGACAAGCAGCCGCTAGGGTATTGGCTGGGAAACAGGAAATGCTCTTAGTTGCAGCCGCCGACCAAAAAGGCTACGCTTACTCTACAGAAGGTTTGAATATTGGAGACTGCATTAAAACCTACCAATGTCAAGGTTCAGTTGGTTATTTGGAACCATTTGGCACATTAAGCAATCACAGCATTCAAGATTTAATTGCTACGAGTCAGCCTGTAGATGGGTATTTCCTGGCATTACCTAACTTACCCAATGACTTTATTCCTTCAGTCGCCCAAGAATTTATCAAGTCTGGTTGGCGGGGTGTGCTAGTGGATGCCATTAAGCGCACCAGTGCAGTGGAACAACTGTTGTCGATGAAGGCACAATTAGAAGCATCTGGAATTAGTTATATGTGTGGATGTGGTGCCACACCAGGACTATTAACAGCAGCCGCAGCCTTAGCCGCCCAAAGTTATGCAGAAATTCACAAAGTAGAAATTACTTTTGGTGTGGGTATTGCCAATTGGGAAGCTTATCGCGCTACGGTTCGGGAAGATATTGGACATATGCCTGGTTATGGTGTAGAGACTGCCAGGGCAATGACTGATGCAGAAGTAGAAGCTTTATTAGATAAAACCAATGGCGTGCTGACCTTGGAGAATATGGAACACGCTGATGATATTATGCTGGAGTTTGCCGGTATTTGTTCCCGCGATCGCGTTACAGTTGGTGGCGTGGTTGATACTCGCAATGCAAAAAAACCCCTTAGTACCAACGTTAAGGTGACAGGACGCACCTTTGAAGGTAGGATTTCCACTCATACTTTTACTTTAGGAGATGAAACCAGCATGGCTGCTAATGTTTGTGGACCTGCCTTTGGTTATCTCAAAGCTGGTAAACAGTTACACCAGCGGGGTATTTATGGCATTTTCACCGCAGCCGAAATTATGCCCCAATTTGTCAAGTAATCAAGTACCACTGGAAAATGTAAATACCTACACCTGAGGCTATAGTTGGAGCTTCTGTACTCATAGGGGAGTGCCGCGGAATGATTCCCTCTGTGCTGGTGTTTTACGCTGTGTTGCCGTCGCTATCATGGTGAGTACTAGGGAACTTTCATTTACCTGGGTAAATGTTAGTTTTCCACTCCAGAAATTTGCGCGAAAGTAATGAACAATGTAAAGATGTTAATTTTGGTTGGTAGTGAGAAGACAAAGCTATTAATTATGATGTGAAATTAACAATCTTCCAAAGGACTTAATCTATGGTGCTAATCTACTTGTTTGGAATACCGTCCCCTGGGTGTCTACGCTAACGTGTTCATCATTTGTCACAATAGGAAGGCGGTGGCATGATTATTTTTAGAAAAGTGTCGGCAAAAAAAATTAGCTTCAGTTGTAGGCTGTGGCGACTTACTGCCATAAAAACAATCTGGGACGAGTAGACGATGATAGACGAAAATAAACAAGTGAACAACACAAGCCAGCAATTGGGTGAACCAACAGAGGTAAAGCAAGCAATGAAGACTGACTCCCCAGCCCAAATGAACTCTAACGAATCTGGCGGCGAGGTTACTGAGCAAGTGAAAACCCCAAGCAATGTATCGGATGATACGACGATGACAATAGAAGATGGTGTAGCTGCGACGGAAAAGACTGAAGTAGAAACCGCTGTTTTGGGAGAATTAACTCAACAAATTGAGTCTCTCAAGGGGCAACTAGAAGAACGCAATACTCAGTATATGAGGATTGCGGCGGATTTTGAGAATTACCGCAAACGCACGAGCAAAGAAAAGGAAGAGCTGGAATTGCAAGTGAAGCGGAATACAATTTTGGAATTGCTACCCGTAGTCGATAATTTTGAGCGAGCACGAGCGCACCTCAAGCCACAAACCGAAGGCGAGATGACAATTCACAAAAGTTATCAAGGAGTTTATAAACAACTAGTTGAATCTCTAAAACGCATAGGGGTGTCACCGATGCGTCCTGAAGGTGAACAATTTGATCCTAATCTCCATGAAGCAGTTATGCGCGAACCTACGGATGAACATTCAGAAGGAACAGTGTTGGAAGAATTAGTACGCGGATATTATTTAGGCGATCGCGTGCTGCGCCATTCCATGGTCAAGGTGGCTGCTCCTAAGGAAGACACACCACCTGTACAGGAAGATCAGTCGAGTTGATCTGACGGTGAAATTGTAGTTCCTCGTCTGATTGACCAAGAGTGGTTAGGTTATACCAAGGATAGGCATTGCATATGTCAGCAAGGATAGGGCTGGTGACGGTTTGCCGGACTTTTGCAGCCCACCTTGTGATCACAGGTTGCCTATGGGTCAAGAGTTGATGACAATAAGCTCACCATATACAAATGTCAGTGTTTTAACTGCAATCCTCCTGGGGGGTTTTCCGCACCTAATTGTGGGGGTAGTTCCTATGGTTCATCACCAGGGGTTGACCCTGGTAGGTAGCACAATTGTAAGAGAGGCAGTTTATGTGCTTTACTTTGGCGGCTTTTGTTCTCTCCCATGAGGAAAGCAAATGTTGCTTTAAACTTGCCGGTGATTTTTGTGAAAGGTAAAAGGTACAATCGATATATTAATAAAAATTTACTTTTTCTTTCTGCCCGGTTTCCGGCAAGCCGCCCTTCCAAAGTCACTTGAGCGACTGTTCGCCCTTGGGCGAAGCACAGGAGTAAGTTCTATTGTGCTGAGTGGCCTACTGTTACGAGTAGCCACTGTTGAGGAATATGACTTACCGTAAGATAGCAAGTGTCTGTGGCGTTTATTGCTTTCTGCTTTCTTCCTCCTAACTTTTACCTTTGTTATATGGCCCGCGACTATTATGAAATTCTGGGTGTCTCTCGTGACGCCGACAAAGAAGAAATTAAACAAGCTTATCGCCGTTTAGCCCGGAAGTATCACCCAGATGTGAACAAAGAACCGGGAGCGGAAGATCGATTTAAAGAAATTAACCGCGCATATGAAGTGCTTTCTGAGCCTGATATTAGAGAACGTTATAATCGTTTTGGTGAAGCAGGTGTATCAGGTGGTGCTGCTGGTGCAGGCTTCCAAGACATGGGGGACATGGGCGGCTTTGCCGATATCTTTGAAAGTATATTCAGTGGCTTTGCTGGTGGCGGGATGGGTGGTCAAACCCAAAAACGGCGCAGTGGACAGGTGCGTGGTGACGACCTCAGGCTAGACCTGAAGTTAGACTTTCGCGAAGCAGTATTTGGGGGGGAAAAAGAAATTCGCATTTCCCATTTGGAAATCTGTGATACCTGTGGTGGTTCCGGAGCCAAAGCAGGTACTCGCCCTCGCAATTGTTCCACCTGTGGTGGTTCGGGTCAAGTCCGTCGCGTTACTAGAACGCCTTTTGGTAGTTTCACTCAAGTGTCAACCTGCCCCACTTGTAACGGTAGTGGAATGGTAATTGAAGACAAATGTGATGCTTGTGATGGAAAAGGTACAAATCAAGTACCAAAGAAACTAAAAATTACTATTCCCGCAGGGGTAGATAATGGTACACGCTTGCGAATCTCCCAGGAAGGAGATGCTGGTCAACGTGGTGGACCTCCTGGGGACTTGTATGTCTATTTGTTTGTCAATGAAGATGAACAATTCCAACGGGATGGTATTAACATTCTTTCGGAAATTAAAGTTAGCTATCTACAAGCAATTTTAGGTTGCCGCTTGGAAGTAGAAACTGTAGACGGGTTAGTAGAACTGATTATCCCGGCTGGAACTCAGCCTAACACAGTAATGAAGCTAGAAAATCGTGGAGTTCCTCGCTTAGGCAATCCTGTCAGTCGCGGAGACCAACTGCTGACCATACTAATAGACATTCCTACTAAAGTGACACCAGAAGAAAGAGAATTGCTAGAGAAGCTAGCTAAAATTAAGGGAGACCGTACAGGTAAAGGTGGTATAGAAGGATTTTTGGGAAATCTGTTTAAGTAATGAAAACCTCTCATCCCTCAACCCCCCAAGCTCAACTTGACCTGCGGGGCACACCTTGCCCCATTAACTTTGTCCGCACAAAATTATATTTGGAAAAAATGCAGCCGGGAAGTTTATTAGAAGTATGGCTAGATTCTGGAGAACCCATAGAGCAAGTTCCTGATAGCTTAGTCATGGCAGGATATCACATTGAAAAAATTACAGATTGCTTAGGCTATTTTTCCTTATTGGTACGCCGTCCCCCCACAGCCTAATGACAACCCTTGAAACAATATCTACTCATGGACAGTTGCTCGGTACAGTATTAGCCCTCCAGGCAAACTTCTATCGAGTACAACTGGATATAGAAAACGAGAGTACAAAACTAGAAAGAGACAACAAGGATTATTCTCCAGCATCCACGGCCCCCATCTTCCTCTGTACGCGCAGAACCCGCTTGAAAAAAATTGGGCAGCAGGTAATGGTGGGCGATCGCGTGGTAGTATCAGCAGCCCATTGGTCTAGTGGTAGAGGAGCAATATCTCAAGTCCTACCTCGCCAAAGCCAAATAGACCGACCAGCCATTGCCAATGTTGACCAAATTCTACTCACCTTTGCTCTCACAGACCCACCTTGGCAGCCGTATCAAATAAGTCGGTTTCTAGTCAAAGCCGAATCTACAGCGGTAGAAGTGCAATTATGTTTGAACAAAAGTGAATTAGTCTCACCAGAAAAACAACAGGAAATAGCCCATCGCCTAGCCGGCTGGGGTTATCAGCCCCATTTTGTTAGCGTGCACACAGGCATCAATATAGATGCACTACTGAAGCATTTAAAAAATAAGATAACAGTAATTGCTGGTCCTTCTGGAGTCGGAAAAACCAGTTTAATTAATATGCTAAATCCCACCCTTGATTTGCGAGTAGGAGAAGTATCCGGCAAACTAGCACAAGGTCGTCATACAACCCGCCACGTAGAATTATTTGAACTACCAGGGGGCGGTTTACTAGCAGATACTCCCGGATTTAATCAACCCGACTTGGAATGCAGACCGGAAGAATTAGTATATTACTTTCCTGAAGCCAGAGAGCGGTTAGCATTAGCCAGCTGTCGATTTAGAGACTGTCTGCATCGAGACGAACCTGATTGTGTAGTGGGAGGCGACTGGGAAAGGTATGAACATTATTTACAATTTTTAGACGAAGCTATCGCCCGTCAGTTCAAAATTTCCCATGGTCAGCTTGTTGAACAAGCTGACCCGGAATCAACTCTGAAAATCAAAACAAAAAGTAACGGTAAGCAGCAATACGAACCGAAGTTAGAGAGAAAAAAATATCGTCGCCCCTCACGCAAAACCCAGTTGCAAGAGATAGAACAATTGTATCAAGAAGCCGAAGAATAGGGAACAGTGGACTGGATTGAGCAAACCCATCTTAAAAAATCATTGAGTAAAAATACATCCATATCCCTAAAAGACCATTAGAAAAACTTTATTCCCAGGGCAGCGGAAAGAAAAAAGAACCTGAGTAAAAAACTTCAAACCTAAACTGAACCAGAAAACCACAGACAGCAACCCCATAAAGTCTTAAAATATTGTTAATTTCGCCAAACCCTCATACATCAACTCACACGTATTACCCTTAAAACACCATGGCTATCGGCTACATCGCGCTTGTACTTCATGCACACCTGCCATTTGTTCGTCACCCAGAAAGTGACTATGTATTAGAAGAAGAATGGCTTTATGAAGCCATCACAGAAACATACATACCTTTATTGAAAGTATTTGAGGGCTTAAAGCGAGATAGTATCGACTTCAAAATCACTATGAGTATGACACCACCTCTGGTGTCGATGCTGCGCGATCCTCTACTGCAAGAACGCTATGACGCGCACTTGGCAAAATTAGAAGAACTTACAGAGCTAGAAATCGAGCATAATATCAATAATGGGCATATTCGTTATTTAGCGGAACACTACGCCACTGAGTTTAACGAAGCGCGTCAGGTATGGGAAAAATGCAATGGTGACTTAGTAACAGCATTTAAGCAATTCCAAGATACTAATAACTTAGAGATAATCACTTGTGGAGCTACCCACGGCTATCTACCACTGATGAAAATGTATCCCCAAGCCGTGTGGGCACAAATTCAGGTAGCTTGCGAACATTACGAGGAAACCTTTGGACAAGGGCCCAGAGGTATTTGGCTGCCGGAATGCGCTTACTATGAAGGTGTTGAGCGAATGCTGGCGGATGCTGGTTTACGCTATTTTCTAACAGATGGACATGGGATTTTATATGCCCGACCAAGACCACGATTTGGTACTTATGCACCGATTTTTACAGAAACAGGAGTTGCAGCCTTTGGTAGAGATCATGAATCTTCTCAGCAGGTATGGTCATCTGAAGTAGGCTATCCGGGGGCATCGGAATATAGGGAATTTTATAAAGATTTGGGGTGGGAAGCAGAATATGAGTACATCAAACCCTACATCATGCCTAATGGTCAGCGAAAAAACACAGGGATTAAATATCACAAAATTACAGGCCGCGGTTTAGGGTTGTCAGACAAAGAATTGTATGACCCTTATTGGGCTAGGGAAAAAGCAGCAGAACACGCTGCGAACTTTATGTATAACCGTGAACGCCAAGTTGAGCATTTACACAGTATTATGGGTCGCGCGCCAATAATTGTTTCCCCTTATGATGCAGAGTTGTTTGGTCACTGGTGGTACGAAGGACCCTGGTTCATTGATTACCTGTTCCGTAAATCTTGGTATGACCAAGGAACATATCAAATGGCTCATCTAGGGGATTATTTGCAGTCAAATCCTACCCAGCAAGTTTGTCGCCCTTCGCAATCGAGTTGGGGTTATAAGGGTTTCCATGAGTATTGGTTAAATGAAACAAATGCTTGGATATACCCACATTTACACAAAGCAACCGAACGCATGATTGAAATATCCGGTATAGAAGCTGAGGACAAATTGCAAGAAAAAGCACTCAACCAAGCGGCGCGGGAACTTTTGCTAGCACAATCTTCTGACTGGGCTTTTATTATGCGGACGGGAACGATGGTACCCTATGCGGTGAGAAGAACGCGATCGCACTTGATGCGCTTCAATAAGCTCTACGAAGATGTGAAAATTGGCAAGGTCGATAGCGGTTGGCTGCAGAAGGTGGAATTAATGGACAATATTTTCCCTAACGTCAACTATCGAGTTTACCGTCCTTTGTAGTCGGCTGAACTTTTGCGTTTCTCAAGATAGAGAATTAGTAGATATTATACTGATATCCCCAACTTTTCACAGAAGCCTGTGAAAAGTTGGGGATTTATTAAGAAGGAAGTTGGGAGTAGGGCTATGACTAAGCTTTCTTTGCAGAAGTGTTGAATCCTGCAATAAAAATTTACAATTTTTGCGTTTTACCCAGATATAGAGTCATTAATTGCTCAAATTTTGTATCACCGACCCACAACTTGGACAGTCAACAGTCAACAGTCAACATTTCTGCTTTCTTTGGTTAATTACTCTATTAGCATCTACCTAAAGATTTCTAGTTATAAATATGCAAAGAATGCTTCGGGAACTAATTTTAGTTTCCCTGATTTAAAATGAGCAATATCGACCCATAGTGCTTGATGTTGGCAATTTTCTGGCTCAGAAAATATCAGGCTTTCTAGTTGATAAAATTTGGTATCAGTAAAATCACATTGATAAACTTGAATAATTTCGTGTCCTTGTCTACCGTTAAATGTAAAAATACTTTCTATGCAACCCACATAGTGAATATTTGTTAATTCGGCTTGAATTTCTTCTTGAAATTCTCGTTGTAAAGCACCTTGGCTTGTTTCGCCAAAGTCAACTCCTCCACCTAAAGCGCGATAATAAGTTTCTTGCTTTAAAGGATCATACCCTTGAGAAACAAAAATGCGATGGCCATCCCGGATTAATCCCAAAGCTAATACCCGAATTTGTTCTTGTTTGCTCATCTCAAAATTACCGGGAATAGGGAAAATATTTGTTTTGCTCTATCCAGTTCACTGTTCACTGTTCCCCATTCTTTTTTAATTTGTTGGCAATGGGGTTAATTATCGTAGATAGAGTAATTTGGGTTCTCACTATCTTCTACAGGCCAATCTTCGTTTTCACCACCGATGTATAGATGTTCAATATTAACATATTCATCATTTAGCTGTTTGAGGGCGTTGATTAAAATATCAAGGGCGATGGCATCAGCAGTTCCCATGTCAAACCAACAACGAGCCCATTGTCCCTCATACTCAAACTCGCCCATATTGTGCATAAGTGCCATTAAACTTTTATCATACCCTTGGGAGTCATAATTCATGTAGCTGATTTCCAGTCCTGTTTCTTGAACTTGGAGATTCTCGGCATTAAATGCACCTAATTTCCCCAGATAAAACCAGGAATTGAAAACTTCTTCTACATATTGCTTTTCACGTCCAGAAGGAATTGTGCTGAATTTGAGCCAAATCCACAGGTCAAAAGGGTTAATTTCACGGAACTGAATTTGCATTGCCCTGGAATATATGAATTACCGTTTCTAAGAATTAGCATATCAGGGTATGAATTGAGGAGACGGGATGAATCGGGTCTCCTCAATCAATGTTCTTCAATCAACTAAATTATTTAAGTGGTTAAAGGTGTTGTTGCGTTCACGTTCAATTTGTCTGACTAAATCTGCTGGAAGTTGGGATCTTTTGGTCAAGGCTTTATCAAAATTAACAAGGGCTTCTTCCATGATTGAAGGACTTTTAGCTTTTTCTCCCTGTTTTCTAAGGATTTGAGCTTTGAGATAATACAACTCAGGGTGTTCAGATGTGCTTTTTAAAGCACTGTTCACATATTCCAAAGCCTGAGAATACTGTTTTAAGTCACGATAGGCAAGAGCTATACCTCTATGGGCTAAGTATTGAGGTGCAGCATTGGCTTTTAATTTAGCAATGGCTTCATCAGGACTAGCAAAGGGTAGATTCACAGCTAGCATTAAATCCATGTAGCCTTTGAGGAGATTTAATTCTGGATCTTGAGGTGCGATCGCTTCTGCTCTATCTAAATGTTGATAAACTTTTCTGAGGCGATTTAATGCTTCTGGCGTACCTTTGAGTACACCTTCACGGGTAAGAATTGTTGCTCCTGCAAAAAAATGTCCCACGGCTGTGTACATATTACCACGTAATTCGTCTGTAGCAATTAGTTTTTCTCCGGCTTCTAAGGTTTTTTTGCTGTAAGAATCGAGGGTGGACAAGTCTTTATTTGCGTATGCTAAAGATGCCTTCATGGCATAAACTAAAGGCTCGTTTGGATCACTGGATATTGCTTTTTGCAAGTAACTTTCGGCAAGTGGATAATTACCCTGTTGAAAAACTGCTTTAAAAGCTGCTTCTGTATTTTCGCCAATATTACGCGGTTCTTGAGTGCGGAATGGATCGGCGGCTAGAGAGGGATTAACCCACAAATTGAGAGCGATTGCAGCAACAAACCCGGTGTGAACAAGCTGAGAAAGTGTGGTAAACCCTATGGATTGCCGAGTAAAAAACCGTTTATGCATAGTCACCCTTGAAAAATAATGGAGTTAAAATTGTTGTATCTGTTACTTAGAAAGCACAAGCAAATTAACTAAAATCTGTGTCGGTTTCAGCCCAGGTATTCTACCCAGGTAGACTTGGGATATGTTGGCGAGTTCCCCTTTTTGTCGTTCTAGTTAAAAGTGAAATCAGGGATAACGTAGAAAAGCATAGCGGTAGGTTTTTGCAGTTATTATCAGATTGTTCTCAAAAAACTGGTAATTTCAGTCATCTAATTTTGTAGTTACTCTTAGAGTAATGCGCTAACTTTTTAGTAGTCCTAACAAATGCTTCATCTCAGAAATTTAACTTATCATCCCACAGCCTGCCCGTCAGCGATTCTCAAATCCATTAATCTAGAATTAGCACCCCAGCAGTTGGGTATGATTATTGGACCGAGTGGTTCTGGCAAAAGTACTTTGCTAGAAATTTTATCTGGACTAGCGGAACCAACTTCTGGTTCACTGTTCTGGCGGGAACAAGAACTGATATCTGAACAGTTACAACAGTTGGCTGGGTTAGTATTTCAGTTTCCAGAAAGGCACTTTTGCGGTGGTACGATTTTAGAAGAATTGCGTTTAGGGCATCCTGAACTAGGGTCAGATCGTGTTAGGGAAGCATTAAGCGAAGTGGGGTTAGAGCATTTATCCCTGTTTGCAGCACCTCACGCTTTGAGTGGTGGTCAGCAGCGACGTTTAGCCTTGGCGGTACAATTGATTCGTCAGCCCAATGTACTGTTATTAGATGAACCGACGGCGGGGTTAGATTGGTCAATGCGTCGCCAACTGGTGAGTTTATTGGCTAAACTGAAAAAACATTGGATGCTGTTGATTGTCACTCACGATGCTGGGGATATGCTGGCTATGGCAGACCGATGTTGGACACTGAACCACGGTGAACTAAAATTAGTAGACTCGGCAATACTGAAAGAGAAAGTTCAAAAAGCTGGAACATCTGTGTGAGAGCCTTTGCTGTTGACCAATGATCAATGACTAGTGACCAATGACCAATGACTAACTTATTGCCGGAAATGGCAGAAACATGGCAACAAACCCTGAATTGGCAACCCAACCAACAACAGCAACAACAATTTCAGCAGTTGTATGAATTAATTTTAGAGGGTAATCGACAGTTAAATTTAACTCGCATTACCGAACCGGAGGAGTTTTGGGAAAAACATTTGTGGGATTCGCTGCGAGGAATTACACCACAAAAGCAAATTATTCCATCCTTCTCAGGAAATGCTTCTGTAATTGATATTGGCACAGGTGCTGGTTTTCCCGGCGTACCTGTAGCGATAACTATGGGTAAATGTAAAATTACCCTAGTAGATTCAACCCGTAAGAAAATTAATTTTATTAACGAAATATTGACTAAATTAACTGTTACCAATGCCAAAACTGTAATTGGGAGAGCCGAAGAAATAGGTCATCATCCCCAGCACCGGGAAAACTATGATGTGGCTTTAATTCGGGCCGTTGGTAGTGCTATTGTCTGTGCCGAATATACTCTACCATTACTTAAACATGGTGGTTTAGCTGTTATTTATCGTGGTAATTGGACAGAGGAAGAAACTAAATCTTTGCAAAATGCTGTGAAGAAACTCGGTGGTAAAATTTCTGCAATTGACGAATTTATAACACCTTTAACTAACAGTATTCGTCATTGCTTATACTTGCAAAAAATCGTAAAAACTCCGGATAATTTTCCCCGTCCTGTTGGTATTCCTACTCAAAAGCCTTTGTAAAAGCTCTTTTACATTGTTCACTGTTCCCTATTCTTTTTTGATGGCTTCGGTGGGGTAGCCATACAAAAGTGGGTACACTGTTGTTAAGGGAGTCAAAGAGGGTGGAGGTTAAGGAAAATGACCTGGGAACCAACAGACCTCAGAAATAGGATTATACAAGGACGTTACGCAGATGCTCTGACTATTGTTGACGAGTTAGAGGGGATGAGTAAACAAGCCATTCTGCGTAATATCCAATCTTATGTCAAGATTTTATTGATTTATCTCATTAAAAATCAAGTAGAACAAGGATTAACAGCTTCGTGGGTCAGTTCTATCCGTTATTCAATCCGAGAAGTGAAAAAGTTGAATATTAAAGATAATAAAAAATCCTATTACATTAATCAAGATGAATGGGTAAATTTGATAAAGGAAGAAGTGATTGAAGATGCCATCGCTGATGCTAGTTTGGAAGTTATGAATGGTAAGTACAATCAATTTCAACTGGGTGAAATGATAGATAGAAATAAATTAATATAAGATAAGATGCTTTGCAGTCTTTAGCCCTGACTTATGCCTATTCAGCCAAAGAATTACCTGCAATTGTGGTGAAAACCTTAACTCAGTTACCCGGGGGAGAAAATTGGCATTAGGGGGGGAAACCCCACCCTAATCATAATTAACTAAAATGTTGAATAATTGCGTCAGCAAATTCAGAACATTTTAAAGCCTCCACTGGTGGTTCTAACAACCGGGCTAAATCGTATGTCACTTGACGGTTAGCGATCGCCTGTCCCAAACCTTGTTTAATTAGATCTGCCGCCTCTTGCCAACCCATAAATTCGAGCATCATCACACCAGATAAAATCACCGAACCGGGATTAACCCGATCCAACCCTGCGTGCTTAGGTGCAGTACCGTGGGTAGCTTCAAAAATGGCACAGGAATCGCCAATATTTGCCCCTGGACCCATTCCCAGACCGCCGACAATGGCCGCAGCAGCATCAGACAAGTAATCACCGTTCAAGTTCATCGTTGCCAGAATAGAATACTCATCGGGTCTGGTTTGGATTTGTTGAAAAATACTGTCAGCAATTCGGTCATTAACTATAGTTTTGTCTTTCCATTGGCCTTTACCGTGGGTTTCCCAAATTGAGTTGAGAACAGTTTGGACTTCCTGGACAATTTGCGCTTTTTTCTCTGATGTCAGGGAATCATAACCTGGGTCAACTTGACGGGCGTTTTCTTCTGGAGAAATATCAGGATTTTTTTCCTTATTACTTAAAATCCAAGACTCCCTTTCCGTAACGCATTGTTGGCGAAATTCAGTAATAGCTAGTTCATAACCCCAATCACGGAAAGCGCCTTCAGTGTATTTCATAATGTTGCCCTTATGCACCAAGGTTACTTGTTGCTTGTGTTTAGGTAGCAACAAAGCGTGTTTAATAGCCCTGCGTACTAGACGCTGAGAACCAGTCTTGCTAATAGGCTTGATACCAATACCCGCATCCAGGGGAATTTGCTTCTTGCCGTGTTCTGGAGTAGATGGAATCAGTTCTTCATTAAGGATTTTAATCAAGCGATCGCCCACCTCACTACCTTGTCTCCACTCAATACCCAAATAAATATCTTCAGTATTTTCCCGATAGACAATTACATCCAGTTTTTCGGGATTTTTGTGGGGTGAGGGTGTCCCTGGATAATAACAGCAAGGACGCACACAGGCATATAAATCAAAAATTTGCCGTAGTGCTACATTGAGAGAACGAATCCCACCACCTACGGGAGTAGTCAAAGGTCCCTTAATTGCTACACCATATTCTTTAATTGCCGTTAAAGTGTCTTGAGGTAAATACTGATATGTACCGTATAAATCACAAGCTTCATCACCAGCGTAAACCTTAAACCAACTAATTTCACGCCGACCTTGGTATGCCTTAGCCACCGCAGCATCTAGCACCTTTTGGGTAGCAGGCCAGATATCTATACCCGTACCATCGCCCCGAATAAAGGGGATAATTGGATTGTCAGGGACAATAGGTTCACCACTTTTAAAGGTGATTTTTGTTCCGGTTGTGGGGGGGATAATCTTGTCGTACATACTTCAAACACTCCTAAACGATATGCTGCAAGGACAAAAATTTTGCTTTCACAAACTTGCAGAATTTGCTATGTCTTTTGTTCACCAAATCACGAGGCGCAGATTTTCCCCTTATTTCCCTTGTACTGTATTTGGGACTAAGCTGTGGGATGAGAGCGAAAGTATTGCAATTTTGTACGATTGCCTTCGGTACTGCGCTCCGCGCAGTCAAAAATAGTAAACTACTTTTCGCTATTAGTCCTTCACTTAGAAGAACAATCAATAGCCAATCGCCTTTTCACTGAACGCTAACACGAGTAATGGCATGACAGACCCAATGATTTTATCAGGCACTGCTAATGACATCGACTTTCTTCGACAATCGTTAATCGCTGGGTCTATTCAAATCCAACAAGAGATTATCCCACAGTTAGCTAACTTGGGTAACGAAGGTTTAGATGTATTAATGGAATTTTTACAGCAACAACAGGATTGCCCAGCCACTTGGATCCATGGCAAAGTTTACCAATTCCTGTACAACTCTGATGCACCTCAAGTCAAAGAATTTCTACTTTCCCGTTATCCTGAAGGAATTGTACCTCTAAAATCAGAATCGGGGATAAAATACAATTCCTTGCAAGAGCTACTTGCCATTCAAGACTTCCAAGCAGCGGATCGTGTGACCGTGCAAAAGCTGTGTGAACTAGCAGGACCAGCGGCGGTACAAAGGAAATGGTTGTATTTTACTGAGGTAGAAAATGCCCCCATTCTTGACCTGCAAACTATTAACAATCTGTGGCTAGTCCACTCGGAAGGTAAATTTAGTTTTTCGGTGCAACGAGAAATTTGGTTAAGTGTAGGCAAAAACTGGGAGAACTTATGGCCGAAAATTGGCTGGAAAAGTGGTAATAACTGGACGCGATATCCCCATCAGTTTACTTGGGATTTAAGCGCCCCTAGAGGTCACTTACCGCTGTCGAATCAATTGCGAGGCGTGCGGGTTATGGCTGCCTTATTGTCCCATCCAGCTTGGTGTAATAGCAACAAAAAATGATAAATATTACCCCAACGGAATTTTAACTCATTATCTAGTTCACTGTTCACTGTGCCCTACTCCCTACTTCTTGTTCCCCGTTCTTTATTAAAATTGACCCATGGCAAGAGTTTACTTAGAAGAGATTAAGCGTAAATTTAACAATGTCACTGCTATCGAAGACATTACCTTTGAAATCCCTGATGGAGAATTTTGGGTTTTAGTGGGCCCGTCAGGTTGTGGTAAGTCTACAATTTTACGAACCATTGCGGGGTTGGAGTCTGCTACATCGGGTAATCTATTCATCGGCGATCGCTTGGTCAATAATATACCCGCCAGACAGCGTGACATAGCGATGGTATTCCAGAACTATGCCCTTTATCCCCACATGACGGTGGCGCAAAACATCGCCTTTGGCTTAAAAATGCGGAAAGTTGACCCGAAGATTATTCAAGAACGAGTGGTGAATGTAGCGCGATCGCTTTCCCTAGAAAATCTACTAGATCGCAAACCCAAACAACTTTCCGGGGGACAGCAACAAAGGGTAGCATTGGGAAGAGCCATCGCCCGGGAACCACAAGTATTTTTACTTGATGAACCTTTATCTAATTTAGATGCTCAGTTAAGGGATGATACCAGAGCAGAGTTGAAACAGTTACATCAACAATTGGGGATTACAACGATCTACGTCACCCACGATCAAGTTGAGGCCATGACTTTAGCTGATCAGATTGTTGTTCTAGATCGGGGTAGGATTCAGCAAATTGGTGATCCTCAAAGTATTTATGCCCTTCCCGCTAACCAAATGGTAGCAACTTTTCTGGGTAATCCCCCCATGAATATTTTGCCTGGGGTCTACAAAAATGATGTTTTTGATGTGAGTGGACAGTCATTACCAGTTCCAGCAGTTGTGAGGGAAAAGGTGCAGCTACGCCAAGGTCAGAGTTTTGATTTAGGGATTCGTCCTGAACATATTTATATTAACGAACCAGGAAATGGCCAAGCAGCAGAAGTTGTTAACTCAGCATTGTTAGTAGTTGAGGTGAAGGTAGTAGAACCTTTGGGTCGGGAAAATTTGATTCGTGCGAGTTTACCTGGTTCCATGGCGTTCCTAAATATTCAGACAGCTAGTGATATTCGTCCCCGTCCAGGCTATCCCTTGTCTTTACAATTAGATTTAAGTCAATTGTTTGTCTTTGATACTGCTGGTAATAGAATATCGCCAACTTAGTCCCCCTCACCTGGCTGGAAAAATTTATCTAGAGACAATCTTAAAACCTGTAGCATTGAGAATTTCCTTGTCCCCCTCATTGACAATAAGGGTGGGAGAAGCATTTCCATCTTCGGTAATAGGTTGTGACAAAATGTATCTATAATCTCCATTTACCCAACCAGTCACACATTTACCATCACGACAGCTAACTTTACCACCTGTTAAGTTAATACAATTGCCTTGAGCATCACATCCTTTATAGGTGAGATTTCCGGTGTTGTTCACTCCTGACCAAGAGTTTCTATTACCGATGGTGATTGTCCACTTACCATTATTAAATGTTTGTGAATCACTGGCTTGAGGTTTAGTTAGTGATTTGTCCGCTATAATTTCCATTTGGGAAATTATAGATTCTCGGCGAGTTTTGCCACAAGGTTCAATACTCTGGCAATCATTTAATGATGCAATTTCATAAGAGACGCGTACTTTCCGATTTAAATATTTTTCTGCTTCTGCACAAATTTCAAAGGAAGCACCTAAGGGGTGTTCTTTTCTCTGTTCATCTACTATTGTGGCGTAGCAAATAATATCCCCGATGACTAATTCTTTAACTGTGCCAATTTTTGGTTGAGTTTTATTGGTGTTAGCTTGATTATTGCTCGCAGTTGTGTTTGCTGCACCCTTGCCAATTTTTGGTTGAGTTTTATTGGTGTTAGCTTGATTATTGCTCGCAGTTGTGTTTGCTACACCCTTAGTTTCATCGGTTGCTATGGAAATCTCTGGTGAAGATTCCCCTAGAGTTGTTTCAACAGGATCATTTTTACTATTATTTTTAGTTTCATTGACAGGCTTATTGGGGGAATTACCACAACTTGTGATCAAGATTGAGGAAATAATTAATGCAATTGCGGCAATTAACTTGTTCATATATTTTATACTTTTTCAGATTGTAGTAGATATTATTTAATATCTACTATCCATGTACCCTAAGCAAGGGTAATTTCCAAAACAGCTAAATTTTCTCCAGGTGAGTACATGAAGGCAACGCAGTTTTATTACTTAACCATCCCTTGGTTTTTATACCTAAATGCGGGAAAAAAGTTCTTACCAAAGCAATAGCTGAAGGACTAAAGCAAATTATCTGTGATATTTGCAACAAGAATACACAGGGAATTATGGCCATGGAAGTTATGCCAGACGATATACATCTTATTAAGGTTATTAACGCCAAACCCACCCATAATCCATGTCAAATCATGAACAGAGTCAAAGGGAGAGTATGTCATTTCCCCAGAACAGAATTTCCTGAGGTGCTAAAACTTCCTACTTTGTGGACTCCTAGTTATTTTGTTACCACAGCTAATAATATTTGTACAGAAACAGTTAAACCCTAGGTTGCTCAACAAAAGGAATAGGCAAAATAACTGAACCGTAAATGCCTCCACTAGCTTTTATCCCTTGGCTGAAGAACAGCTAAAAAATTCCCCCGGCCTCAAAACTTAACCTCAAGAATTTTCAGCCTATTTTCTTATAAAGCTTATGAGTAATTAGTTTTTCAGCATATCAAACCAGATTTTTATAGTTTTTATATAATTGGCTGAAACTGAAATTTTGCCAACTCACTAGGAAGAAATGCCCCATTTTCGGTAATTATAGCTGTAATTAACTCAGCGGGGGTAACATCAAAAGCGGGATTGTAAAAATCAACACCTGAAGGTGTCAGTATAGTTTCGCCTAATTGGTATATTTCTGCTGGGTTGCGTTCTTCAATAGGAATTTGACTACCATCAGCCAGGGCAAAATCCACAGTAGAAAAAGGAGCCGCAACAAAGAAAGGGATATGATGGGCTTTAGCCGCGATGGCTACACTGTAAGTACCAATTTTGTTAGCAGTATCACCATTGGCGGTAATGCGGTCAGCACCGACAACCACAGCATCAATTAAACCCTGTTTCATACAATGAGCTGCCATACTATCAGTAATTACCGTTACGGGAATACCTTCTTGAACACATTCCCAAGCGGTGAGTTTTGCCCCTTGCAAGCGGGGGCGAGTTTCGTCGGCGAATAAACGTTCTAAACGTCCTTCTCCCCAAGCAGAACGGACAACACCCAGGGCTGTACCGTAGCCAGCCGTAGCTAAAGCTCCAGCATTGCAGTGAGTGAGAATTTTCAGCTTTTCGGGGGTGGTGGGTAATGCTGCCAAACCATGATTGCCAATAGCATAACAGGTTTGTAAATCTTCAACATTAATGGCTTGGGCTGTTTGCCAAAGGTTTTGTTTGATATTTTCCACAGTTCCCAGAGTTTCGTAGGCAGTTTTCATCATCCGGCTAATTGCCCAAAATAAATTCACCGCTGTCGGACGAGTGGAACGCAATAACTCGGCAACTTTTTCTAAGCGTTCTAAGAACTCATGGTGATTATTCGTCTCAATTTCTCTCGCACCAAGATACATACCATAGGCCGCAGCGACACCAATAGCTGGCGCACCTCGGACAATCATAGTTTTAATGGCCTGTGCCATGTCTTCACTGCGGTGAATTTGCACGACACTATACTCGTTGGGTAAGCGAGTTTGGTCAATTAGGGAAACAGAGTCGTTTTGCCAAATAACGGGGTAAAGCATCAGAAAAATGAAGAAGATTGTCAAGATAAAAAATTGTATAACTCATTGTCCCATCCCTTAATGTGGAAAGTAAGCAATAATTATCCCTACTTCCGGGTGACTGCGAGCGATGGCTTCTGGTGCATGGCCCAGTAATGAAAAAAGTTGACTTTTCTGCTCAACACTTCCATTTAACAGCAACAAATCGTTAGTGTTAAGTAAACGAGAAACTTGGCGGACAAAATTACCTCGCACTTTTTGCACTGGTGTGTCTGCTAGTAATCCAATATGACTAATTTCTATACTTGCTCCTCTTACTGATACTACGTGTAACAGTTGTAAAGATGCTTTCAGTTCTGTTGCCAGGCTTTTGGCTAATTGGATACTTTGTTGAAAAGAACTAGCGTGAGTTTGTTGAGTAGTAAAAGCCAGAAAGACTCGTGCTGTATGCTCAATTGGTAATGGAAATCGACTGACTAAAACTGGTACTGAACTGCGATTCACAATCTTGTCGATGACACTGCCAAACAAATTTTCTTGATAAGTTGAGTAACCTTTCCAACCGCAGATAATCACACTAGCTTGTTTTTCTTCTGCTACCCGGGCAATGCCCTTATCAATTGATTCATCAATACGACCAATGGGGGTAACTTTGGTGACAGCAGCATGGGCAATCATTTCCGCAGTAGATAATAATTGGTTTTGTCGAGTTTTATCCGCGAGGGAAATGGAGGAATTTTGGTCTAGTAAAATGTGAAGGGGTAACAGAGTACCTTGGGCAGATTTTGCTAAAAAAATAGCTAATTGTAGGAGATTATCTTCGGTGGTGGGGTTAGCTACAGGTACTAGAACGCGATCGCCTATGTTTGCTGTTTTGGTGATTGTAGTTCCTGATTCTCCTGGGTTGACTTTTTGTCCCCATTGGGCTGTTACCCAAGGAGAAGCAACACAGGTAACTAAAATCATAGCAATGGTACCATTAACTGTTAATTCGTCAACCAAATCAATATTGTAAGCAACAGTGATGGCGGCTAGGGTGGAAGCTGCCTGAGCGACGGATAGCCCAAACATCACCATAATATTGTCAAAATTTAATCCAAATAACTTACCTGCACCCCAAGCGGGAATGAACTTAGCAACAATAGCAACCGTCACCATGACTGCTGATACCAGTAGGGATTGGGGTTCTTGAATGAGAATCTTGGGATTCACCAACATCCCTACAGAAATCAGGAAAAATGGGACAAACAGTGTATTACCGATAAATTGAATGCGATTCATTAAGGGGCTAAGGTATGGGATGAGCTGAGTAATGGCAACTCCTGCTAAAAAAGCCCCAATAATTGGTTCAATTTGGACTAATTCTGCGCCATAGGAAACGACAAACAAAGTAGCTAAAACAAAAGTAAATTCTGCTCCTTCATCGTGTCCAAAGCGTTGAAAAAACCACCGTCCTACACGAGGTACTCCCCACAGCGTCAGGAAGGTGTAGATTATCAGTGAAGGAATGAGGAATAGCCAAAATTGTAAAGTTAAATTGCCTTCATGGGCTCTTACTACCACCGCTAAAACTAAAAGTGCCAAAGTATTAGTAACTAGTGTCCCTCCCAGGGTGGTGGTCATTACCTGAGAACGCATAATTCCCAGTTTGCTGGCTACAGGCAATGCTAGTAGAGTGTGAGATGCGAAACAGGATGCCACCAGAATAGCCGGGAGAAAACCGTAGCCAATGGCGATCATGGCTCCAATACCTAAGACCATAGGTACAAGAAAAGTAGCCAGTCCAAAAATTACCGCCTTATCAGCGTTATATTTCAAGTCATCAAGGCTAGTTTCCAATCCTGCCATGAACATGAGAAATAATAAACCGACTGTACCGAGTAGAACAATTGTGTTATCTCTTGCCAATAATCCCAACCCATTTGGCCCAACTATGACCCCAGCCAAAATTAATCCCACAATTCCAGGTAGCCGAATTTTTTCAAATAACAAGGGGGCAATGAGCATAATCCCTAAAATCATCAAAAATACTGGTACTGGATCTTTAATGGGTGTTGATATGAGGGTAGTCATTAATAAATTATTCATATCCTGGTTTAGGATTGCGATCGCATCTAATTTCATAGCTATTATTCACTCAGTCTAATCACTTCCACTGACTAAAATATTAGTATTTTATACAAGCTTTAATGGTAGTGATAGGTTTTGAAGTTGTATTTTTTACCCAGTGATTGGTTGTTTAATCCCTAGTAGTGCATTAAATTTAATACTAATATAAATTTAGTTAATATTAAATATTAAGTTTTTATAAAACTTTAAAAAATAATTTTTGTACTTAATTAACTCTCAGGTGGCGAGATAAAAATTAGTAGAATAAATACACTAATCCTAGCTATATTTATTTATAATATTTTCCTCTCAAACCTTGGCATTTTTGAATGATATTGGGGGATTATTAAATATTAGTTTTTGTGTTTTCCTGCTAACTCAGACAATTATGAAACATGCTAACAGCAGTTTAAAACTTGCCAGATGGCACAAGATTTATATATGAGATAAGATAATTTTATGAATAAAGATTCATGTGAATATGGAGTACATATTTTATCTTGGATGAAGGGTAATGTATCCGTTAATTGTCACCCTTAGTAATGGGGTAAAAGGGAATTTTTTTTGATTAACTAAACATTGAGCTAATTGAAATATGTGTGTTTGAAAAAAGTGATAGGGACAATTTATGAATTGTCCCTGTTGTTTTGAAAATGTCCAATGTTAACTAAACGAGAGTTGATGCTTGCTTTTTAAAGAAAGCAGCCATAACTCTTTCTGCTATTTGACGACTAGTTAAACCTAATTCCGCTTTCGATTCATCTGGTGTGGCATGTTCTACTAAAATATCTGGTACACCAATACGCTTGACAGGAACAACAACATCGGCATCTAGTAGTGCTTCTGCCACGGCGGAACCAAAACCACCCATAACACAGCCTTCTTCCACAGTGACGACACGGCGGATTTCCTTGGCCAATGGCAAGATTAATTCGGTATCCAAAGGCTTGACAAAACGAGCATTGATTACAGTTGCTTCAATGCCATGTTCGCTGAGAATTTCCGCTGCTTGCATGCTTGGATATACCATAGTGCCGTAGCCGATGATCAGCACATCATCTCCGTTGCGGAGAATTTCTCCTTTACCAATGTCTAAAGGTTCCGAGCCTTCTTCCATGAGAGGAACACCGTAGCCGTTACCACGGGGGTAGCGCATGGCGATTGGGCCACTTGTATAATTAATGCCAGTGACTACCATGCGTTGCAGCTCGGCTTCGTCTTTTGGTGCCATCAACACCATGTTGGGAATACAGCGCAGATAGGCGATATCATACATACCTTGGTGGGTTGGGCCATCAGCACCGACAATTCCTGCCCTGTCTAAACAGAAGAAGACAGGCAGGTTTTGAATACAAACATCGTGAATGATCTGGTCGTAAGCCCGTTGCAAGAAGGTAGAGTAAATAGCTGCTACAGGGCGCATTCCTTCTGAGGCCATACCCGCAGCTAGGGTTACAGCGTGTTGTTCAGCAATACCGACATCAATATATTGATTGGGTAGTTTAGCTTGGAGTTTATCTAAACCTGTTCCTGTGGCCATTGCTGCGGTAATGCCGATAATTTTGGGGTTTTGCTCGGCAAGTTTGACTAAAGTATGGGAAAAGACTTTGGCGTAAGAGGGAGGTTTTGGTTTACTTGAGGGAATTGCTTTGCCTGTTGTCAAGTTAAACGGGCTTTGGGCATGATAGCCTACTTTGTCTTGTTCGGCGATTTCATAGCCTTTCCCTTTTATCGTGATCACATGTACCAAAACTGGCCCTGTGATCTCATGTGCTTGTTGGAAGGTAGAAATTAGTTCCTCTAGGTTATGCCCGTCTACTGGACCAATATAAGTAAAACCCAGTTCTTCAAAGACTGCTCCTACCTTGGGAACTGCTAAACGCTTCATTCCTTCTTTGATGCGTCCGAGTTCAGGGGACAAGGATTCACCAACAAAGGGAATTTGCTTAAACTGTTCTTCAAAATTATCTTTGATAAATTGTACTGGTGGACTGAGGCGCATTTTGTTGAGGTAACGGGGGATTGCCCCTACGTTGGGGGAGATAGACATCTCGTTGTCGTTGAGAACAACCAGTAGTTTAGTTTTAGGTAAATGTCCGGCATGGTTGATGGCTTCCAAAGCCATACCTCCAGTTAAGGCACCATCACCAATTACGGCTACTGATTTAAATTTTTCCCCTTTTAATTCTCCTGCTAAAGCCATGCCTAATGCTGCGGAGATACTGGTAGAAGCGTGTCCGGCACCAAAGTGATCAAACTTGCTTTCACTGCGCTTCAGATAACCAGCAATTCCGGATTGTTGTCTGAGGGTATAAAAGTTGTTATAGCGTCCTGTCAGGAGTTTGTGGGGATAAGCTTGATGTCCTACATCCCAAATGACTTTATCCCGATCTAAATCGAGTGTCTGGTAAAGCCCCAGTGTTAACTCTACAACTCCCAAACCAGGGCCGAGATGCCCCCCACTTGTTGATACGGTTTGTAAGTGCTTGTCGCGAATTTGACGGGCAATTTGTTGCAATTGCCGAATGGACAAACCATGCAACTGGTTAGGGTGGGTAATTTCACTCAGATGCATATTATCGGGTGTTCCTCTCTAAACTCTACTTCTAGCATTTTTTAATTTTCCCACGGTGGGGATGTCTCTCAAATTATTTAGTCATTGGTGATTGGTCATGAGTGATGAGAAAAAAACTTTTCTCTCGGTCTCCAATTCCTAATTCACATTGACTCAGGACTAGGGGTAATACCAGGAACTACTGGCATTTCTGGTTGTGGTTGTTGTCTTTGTAAATATTGACTCAAGACATAAGCTATATCTCCACGGGTCATTGGCTGCAATGGGGAAATATTCTTTTGGGCATCTGTGTTAATAAATCCTTCTGCAACTACCCTAGCAATGGCTTTTCTAGCCCAATCTGGAATTAATCCTGCATCGGGATAGGAATTAGGTATGTCTTTTAGAGTGTCATTACTAAACTGAAACACTCCATAAACTTGGGCAAAAATCGCTAAACTTTCTGCTCTTGTTAACCTTTGATTAGGGAAGAATAAATTGCCACGATATTCTCTCATAATATCAGTTTTAAGAAGTGTTGGAATATTATTATTAACTAACTTTACTGCTACATATAAAGTTTCAATTTTACTTTATTTAAAATGTCAATTTAAGTTTTGTAGTCATGATAGTCAACCCTAACAATGGAGTAGGAGAACTTAGTACTGAACATGGCAAATCACAATCAAGTAATGATTATAACGAGAGTAAAAATGATTTTACTTAGTATTAAATTTGAACTAAAAACTAGATAAACATTATAACGTAACTAATATGATGATGTTGTGTTGCCGATAAATGATCGAATTGGGGGAAATGATGGCGAATTTTGCCTGAATGAATTTGGAATTGCCTAGGATGTAGTATAGTCGGCCGTGATGAACCATTGAGTCAATATTTTAGGAGTTTTGGGATGAGTGGAACAGGAGATCCAGTAAAGTTGATGAAGCAAGAAGTTGGCAAAGCCGCGGCAGATCTGGTAAAGTCAGGCTCGATTGTGGGGTTGGGTACGGGATCAACTACGGCCTATACAATTCAGTTTTTAGGCGATCGCATTAAGTCTGGTGAACTTAAGGATATCGTGGGTATTCCTACCTCTTTTCAATCAGAAGTGCTGGCGAAAGAGTACGGTATACCTTTGACTACTTTAGATGCTGTTGACCACATTGATATTGCTATTGATGGGGCTGATGAAGTTGACCCCCAAAAGAATTTGATTAAAGGAGGCGGTGCTGCACATACCCGCGAAAAGGTTGTGGATTACTTGGCAAGGCAATTCATTGTCGTGGTAGATGGTGGTAAGTTGGTAGACCGGTTGGGTTCTTCTTTTGCTGTACCTGTGGAGGTGATTCCAATGGCAATTACCCCTGTTACTAATGCCATTAAAAAACTTGGTGGTAAACCTGAACTTCGCATGGGGTTGAAAAAAGCCGGGCCAGTGATCACCGATCAAGGCAATATGGTATTGGATGTGAGATTTGACTCTATTGACGACCCAGTTACCTTGGAGAAAACACTCAATAATATTCCTGGTGTGTTGGAAAATGGGATTTTTGTCAATTGTGTAGATGTAGTTTTAGTGGGGGAAGTTAAAGACGGTCAGCCTTTAGTACGTGAACTTTAAATAGGTCTGGGGAATGGGTAAAAATAGCTCATCCCCTACATTTGTCTAGTATCAGAGTTTGTGGATGTTGTAGCGAATTGGCTTTGTACAAGTTTTGCGGCTTGCTCTTTTTCTGACTGAAAAAAATGGTTTTGGAGTGGAGTTTAACAGAATCACTGTTCTGCTTAGATAGAGATTGGAATGCCGCTATCAACATTCTCAACCTAGCTGTAAGTACCGTAGGGCATACGGGAACTTGGATCTTAGATCCGAAGGCTTCAGGAGATTCAACGACTAATTTGGCTTGGGAATCTTGCCACAGTAAGTTGAGTCTAAGAATGAAGAATCCCCACGCTTTGAGGTTGGGGAGTGTCAAGTAACCCCATGCTGTAAAATTAGGCGATGACAAAAGCACTCTCGTCGGTAATTCCCTCTTGCACTTGGAGTCGTCCCATCGGTTTAGGCTGGGACAAGCCCTACACTGTTCGCTACCCTAGTAATCTTGATGATGGCCCTTGGCATGGTATGCCTTTAGGTGGCTTTGGTGCAGGTTGTATTGGTCGTTCTTCACGAGGAGACTTTAATCTGTGGCATATTGACGGCGGGGAACATACGTTTCAAAATATCCCCGCTTGTCAATTTAGTGTATTTGAATCTCATGGTACATTTTCTCAAGCTTATGCTTTGGCTACAGAACCACCTCAGGATGGTAGTCTGGCTGCTTGGCAATGGTATCCAGCATCTACAACAACACAACATACAGGAACTTATCATGCTCTATACCCGCGTAGCTGGTTTGTCTACGAAAATGTATTTGAAGCAAAGTTAACTTGTGAGCAGTTTTCACCTATTTGGGCAGGAAATTATCGAGAATCTAGCTATCCTGTGGCGATTTTTAACTGGAATGCTCATAATCCCACAGATGCACCTATTACTTTGAGCATTATGCTCACTTGGCAAAATATGGTGGGCTGGTTTACTAATGCATTAAAATCTCCAGAAGTGCTGATACGGGATGATGGTAGTCCGGTTTATACATATCAACCGCGTTTGGGTGAAAGTTACGGTAATTACAATTTAATCCTAGAAAACACTGAATACTTTAGTTGCTTTTTAGGAGGTGTTGGTAGTGGTGACTCAGTGGCCGAGGGGGATGGCAGTTGGTGTATTGCTACTGTCAAGTCTCCATGGATTGAGGTGTTTTATCATACTCGTTGGCTTCCAGGTGATACGGGGGAAGATATATGGCAAAGCTTTAGTGTCGATGGTTCTTTGCCGAATGCTCAAGATGCTACTCCTGCTTCAGAAAATACACAGGTAGGGGCAGCGATCGCTTTACGTTTCACTCTCCAACCAGGGGAAACTTTGTCAATTCCTGTTGTGGTGTCTTGGGATTTTCCAGTAACAGAATTTGCAGCAGGAATTACTTATTACCGCAGATATACTGACTTTTTTGGTTCTAGTGGTAATGAAGCTTGGGCGATGGCTACTACTGCCCTGAGAGAATACAAAAACTGGTATCAAGAAATACTGGCTTGGCAACAGCCAATTATTGACCGACAAGATTTACCCGATTGGTTTAAGATGGCTTTGTTTAATGAGCTATATGACCTGACTAGCGGCGGAACTCTTTGGAGTGCAGCATCAGAACTTGATTGTATTGGTCAATTTGCGGTGCTGGAGTGCTTAGATTATCGTTGGTATGAAAGTTTAGATGTACGGTTGTATGGTTCCTTTGGGCTGTTAATGCTGTTTCCTGAACTAGAAAAATCGGTGATGCGGGCATTTGCGAGGGCAATTCCCCATAGTGATGATGATCAGCGTGTAATCGGCTATTACTATACCATTGGGGCTGATAGGACTACCGCAGCTCGGAAAGTCGCAGGTGCAACGCCTCATGATTTGGGGGCACCTAATGAGCACGTTTGGGAAAAAACGAATTACACCTGCTATCAAGACTGCAATTTGTGGAAAGATTTAGGTAGTGATTTTGTGTTGCAGGTGTACCGAGATTTTCTGCTAACTGGTGCTGATGATGTGCAATTTTTGGCAGATTGTTGGGATGGAATCGTGCAAACTCTCAATTATCTGAAAACTTTTGATT
Source organism: Nostoc sp. RI_552 (assembly GCA_016124525.1). Classification (GTDB taxonomy): domain Bacteria; phylum Cyanobacteriota; class Cyanobacteriia; order Cyanobacteriales; family Nostocaceae; genus Umezakia; species Umezakia ovalisporum. The sequence goes on from WGNO01000016.1 coordinate 95,592, forward strand.
TAGATGGTGATGGGATTCCTGAAAATTCAGGGGCCCCTGACCAGACTTTTGATGATTGGCGATTACAGGGTGTGAGTGCTTATTGTGGCGGGTTGTGGTTGGCGGCTTTAGAAGCGGCGATGGCTATCAGCGAAATTTTATCCAACAATCATGTTGGGGATGTCCAGGAATTGAGGAAGCAAAAATCCACTTACGAAACATGGTTAACACAGTCACGTCCTGTTTATCAAGAAAAACTCTGGAATGGTAAATATTTCCGCCTGGATAGTGAGAGTGGTTCCGATGTGGTGATGGCGGATCAGTTGTGTGGACAATTCTATGCCCGCTTATTAGGATTGCCGGACATTGTACCATGGGATGGCGCTTTGTCTGCTTTACGAACTGTTTATGATGCTTGTTTTCTCAAGTTCTGTAATGGTGAGTTTGGTGCGGCTAACGGTGTTCGTCCGGATGGTTCACCAGAAAACCCTAATGCTACTCATCCTTTGGAAGTCTGGACAGGAATTAACTTTGGACTGGCGGCGTTTCTGGTGCAAATGGCAATGAAAGATGAAGCTTTGAAGTTAACGGCATCTGTGGTACAGCAAATTTACTGCAATGGTTTGCAATTCCGCACACCAGAAGCAATTACTGCATCTGGTACTTTCCGGGCTAGTACTTATCTGCGGGCTATGGCTATTTGGGCAATTTATTTAGTTTTGAGTGAGAACAATTCTTAAAAGCATCTAGTGCATTCTTGTACAGGGTAAAACTTGGTTTTGCGGGCTTTGTCTGTGTAGTGGCAAATACAATTTGTACGGACAAATACATAAAACTTGACACGTATATTTTACTGTGCCGCTCAAAGCCGCATAGTGTTTGCGGGTGTAAAAATCAGCATCTTCAATTTTTGGTTTTATTTTCCGGGTGTTTGATGAGCCAAAAGAACATATAACTAGGGTTAAAAAAAGATTTTAAATACTTAAAAATTAAAACTGGGTTTTGCCAAAACAAGAAGGTTACTAATTTCAGTCACATAAAGAATTAGTAAACTATGCATCAAATATAGCTTGACATGAGAATGTCATTGTGTTCATTGCATCTAGATATTGTGAGTAAAGTCTTGCTTTTAAAGTTCTTGTGTCAAAGAGGTATGTCAAAAATGAAACTGGAGAAATTAACAATTAGTGAGACCATTGGTTGTGTTTTTACCAAAAAACGGAATAATTACCAGAATTGATGACTTTCTGCGCTCATATCAGTTGTTGATGAACAATGGTGCCGAATTTCTTCTTTTGTTTGTGTGCTTTACCGTTTCTCTTTGTCATTCAAAGTTGAGGGAGATATGAAAAAAAATACCAGCAATCAACAATCTCCTGCTCGAGTAGCGTCCATCCTCCAACTTTTAGAGATAGTTACTGGGGATACAAGTCTGACCCCAGACTTGTATCCATCTTGGGGGATTCGAGAGTTTCAACCAGGGGAAGATCTCAACGGAGATACTGAAGATGGCAGCAATTTTGTGTATTTAATCTGTGAGGGACAAGTGCGCTTGTGGGGTTTTCATCCAAGTTTGGGGCGGGAAGTTTCTACACAATTGCTGGTGGCAGGGCAAACTTTTGGGGGGTATAATTTCTTTTGTCATCAAATTTTACCATATCGAGCGATCGCTGTTAGTGCAGGCTGTGCAGCACAAATAACTATTTCTGATCTGCAAAGATTGTCATATCTTATACCTAATTTAGAAAGTGATTTACAGCAATTAATTTACCAGCAGCAAGCACTGATTTTCTTTAAAACTCATACGGAGTTGGCATTACTGAGCAGTTCCACTCTCCAAGAGTTCCTACCCTACCTTGTAGCTCTAAAGATTACAGCTGGTTCGTCATTGGTACAAGCAACTGGAGGAGCACAAGGACGTTTTTGGTTGGCGGGGGGAAAAATTGATAACTCACAACAGATAGGAGACAGCTGGAAGTTTCCTGATGATGCATTTACTGATGGGATTGCCCAAACAGATTTGTTAGTTTACTATCTATCGGTAGAATACTGGGAATGTGTTAAGGAGATTTTACCACAATTATTTCCTCAACAGGCTGAAGTAGAAAATCAACAGATTCATAACCCACAAATCATCCAAATCCCTCTTCCTGTTCCCCAGGGTAGCGAACAGCCAAATCAAGATTTTGATGCAGGATCTTTACTAGCTGCATCGGTAGAGGAAAAGCAGCCAAAATCAAAAAGTAACTCTTGGCCGAGCTATCCCTTTATTCAACAACAAAGTTCATCAGATTCTGGTGTTGCTTGTTTGGCAATGATTAGCCAGTATTGGGGTAAGGAGTGGGGAGTGTCGACTTTGCGAAATTTAGCACGGGTAGATTCTATAGGTGTGTCTGTTCACGGTTTAGCCGCAGCTGCCGATAACTTGGGATACGATGTGTTAACAGTGCGAACCAGTTTGCAGGAGTTAGACGGTGATACAAATCCTTGGATAGCTCAGTGTCAAGAAAATCACTATGTTGTTGTTTGGCAAGTTCAAAGACCTTCGTTGTTGATTTCTGATCCTGCTGTAGGGAAACGGTGGCTATCACTGACGGAGTTTGCAGCTAATTGGACAGGATACGCTGTACTTTTAAACCCTACTCAACGTTTTCATACCTTTAAGGGCAAACAAGTATCTCTGAGTCGTTATTGGGATACATTAGGGCATTACCGAAAATTACTGGGTCAAATTATTCTCGCCTCAATGTTGATGCAAGTAATTGGCTTGGCGACTCCTATGTTTAGCCAGGTGGTCATTGACCAAGTAATGCCTCTAAAAGATTTTGATACTTTAAATATTTTTGCGATTAGCTTCTTTTGCTTGGGTGTTTGGCGCATTGTCTTAGTAGCACAGCGTCAATACCTGTGGGAGTATGTTGCCAATCGAATTGATATGAAATTGATTGGTCGTTTTATCAACTATACGTTGCAATTGCCGTTGCAGTTTTTTGCATTGCGTTCAGTGGAGGACATTGTCAACCTTGTGGAGGAAAATGGCAAGATTCAATTGTTTCTCACTCGTAAAGCTGTTAGTGGCACTATAGATGCCCTGATGGTGGTGATTTATTTAGGGTTAATGGCTAGTTACAACTGGCAACTCACTTTCTTGGTGTTGGTTTGGATGTTATTAATGGTGATTGTGAGTGTAGTTTCCCGTCCATTTCTCAAAGAAGCGTCGCGGCAAATCTTGCGGGAATCAGTAGGGCACAAATCTTCCCTGAGAGAAATGATTGCTGGGATTTTTACAGTGAAAACTTTGGCAGTTGAATCTTTTGTGCAGATGCATTGGCAAGAGCGCTTTCAGAATATGTTGAAGGTGCGTTTGCGCGGAGGGAAGTTGGCGAGTAGCTTAGAACTGGTCAAGGGTTTGATGAATCAATTAGGTAGCATGGTTATTCTGTGGTTCGGGGTAAATCTGGTGATTAGTCAACAGATATCGCTGGGTAAGTTTGTTGCTTTTAATCTGCTGATGAGTAATATTGCGATGGCGGTTTTGGCATTGGTAGAGTTGTGGGATGAGTATGGGGAGGTACGGATTTCTGTGGAAGAGTTAGAAGATGTCTTTTCCTCCGCAGTAGAAGAAAATTCCCTAACACCACTTTTAGTAATGCCTTCGATTCAAGGTGAAGTACAATTCGATGATGTTTTTTTTGGTTATAATCCTGATGAAGATGGCTACGTTTTACAAAATATTTCTTTTCAGGTCAAACCACACCAGACTATTGGCATTGTTGGTCGAAGTGGTTCAGGTAAAAGTAGTTTAGTAAATTTGCTGGCTGGTTTATATCGTCCCGACAAAGGGAAAATTCTAATTGATGGGCAAGATATTTCCTTGGTTTCACCCCAATGGTTGCGGAGTCAGTTGGGTTTTGTAGGACAGGAGTGTTTTTTGTTTTCTGGAACTATTTTAGAAAATATTACCCTATACAGTTCAGAGTTTAGTATGGAACAGGCGATGGCGGCTGCCCAGGTGCCGGAAGCACACAACTTTATTGAGGCATTGCCTTTGGGATACAAGACGTTAGTGGGAGAAACAGGTGTGAGGCTTTCTTGTGGACAAAAACAAAAAGTTGCCATTGCTCGGGCATTGATTAGGAAACCAGCTATTTTAATTTTGGATGAAGCGACTAGCTCATTGGATGCTGAATCCGAACAACGCTTGCACCAGAACTTAGCCAGGATGGGAGGATATAGTACCACTTTTATCATTTCTCACCGTTTGTCTAGTGTGCGTCACGCCGACTGCATACTTGTCTTAGATAGAGGTGTGCTTGTTGAACAAGGTACTCATGAGGAATTAATGGCAAAAGCTGGTGTTTATCACGACTTCGCTCAACTGCAATTACAAGTTTAATCATAATACTTGGTATTTTTTGAACTTTATCAATGGTGTTTAGACAAAACCCGCCATATCATACTTGTGATACATCCTTTTGAGGATGTTTTATTTTAGCTATTTTCGGAGCTAATGACACCATGAAGCATGAATAAGTTCTAATTATTCTTTCTAGTTACTTGCTAAATTTTTACTAAAATAGATGACAATTTTTACTAATTAAATAAATACATTAAGCTTATAGTTATTGCCAAAGAATAAAATGTTTTACTCACTATAGACTAAGTTTTAATTTTAAATAGGAAAAATTTTTAATAGTTTAGAGTGAACTATATTTTTTAGTTTTTTTGATGTTATTTAATTTGCTCTAACTATCAGTTGTTGATTCATCTGTTTAGTGGTATATTTTATAATAAGCTGATAAATAAACAAGTCTAAAACCAATAGTAAATGAGGGGTTTAACCCCTCAATCCCTAGTAAATAATTTGCATGAAAAAGCTGACATAATCTATAATTGGAATTGAAAAAGAATCAGTAAATTCAATGGTATAGTCATAAAAATGGAGATGACATTAACAGTAAATAGTAGTATACTTAGTAAAGTAGTTTTTAATATTCTCTCGAAATATACAATAAAATTATCAGGGTAAACTTATTAAATTAGGGACTTTTGACATTTTCAAGAGGCCAAAACTGCATCTACTAAAAGCTATATAAAGAAATAAACAGACTTTCAATTGAAGGTCAGCTTATGGAAATAACCATCGGGTTAAATGCAGTTTAAACCTTAAGTCAAGGGAGAAGTTTAGCAGAGATGAAACTGTATAATTTTTATTTTCACTATTATTCACCTGCTGAAATAATGTTAAGTAATATAATTTTTTTCAGCCAAATCACAAGTAATTTATCAGAAATAAATATTTTGGTTTGCTTCTTAGGGCAATTTTTGATTTGTTTAAAGAAACAATACCTGAAAGGTATACACATGGGAATAGGACAAGTAGTTATAACTTCAAAAGCTTCTACATTTATCTGTTCATAAAGTTCTTTTTCATTCAATAATCTGCTGTACTGCTAATAAGTATCTGCAAGTAAAGTTGAACAGGTATAACCTACGAATCTAGACTAGTCTCATCCAAGATATCTCACACTATGAATCACAATATTCCTGGAATTAGTAGCAACTTCAATCAAGCAGTCAACCCTCAACAATTCGATCAAATAGTAGAAGCCATTCTTGCAGGTAAGTATTCCTGGGCGTGTGTTTTAATGCTACGTATTGTTGGTTACAATCCTTTACATTACATTCCCTATCGCACTTATAATCGATTGCTGAAAGAAAATACCCAAGTTAGCACAGCGCAGCAAGAGCATAAACAAAATATCAAAGCTGTTAAACCATCAATGAACAAAAAATCTAATATTAATAGTTCAACTAGTTGTTTAAGTAAAATAAAAGACTTTGCTTATCTTGAGGTGGTGGGAAAGCAAACACAGGAAATTAAGAGTGGCAGTTTAGATAATTAGTTGATATTACTGAGTGCTTCTTGGGTGAGTGAAGTAAAAAACAAGTAGTCAATTACTTAATACGAACTCCGCCTATTGTGGGTGGGGTTTTTATGCAGGTGATGAACTTTGGCTGAACAAGAAAAATTAATCTCTAAAATCTGCCAAAATGGCAAATATTGATAGATAAAATCCTATAAATTAGATATAACTACTAAAGAAGAGGTGAGCAAAAAAAATTCATTTACAAACATTAAGTCAATGAATACCTGATTAAGAAAGTATCTGACTGATTGTTGTTGCTGAAGCGGTCAGTATTTGAGAGAGTAAATAACTGCTAAATTAAGACTGAGGATTCCAGGGCGTTGCTATTGGTGGTTCTTTTTCCCTATAAACGTGAGCAAAATAAATTTAGAATGGGTTTCTCCCCGCAAATTTAGATTTTTATGCCTGTTATTGAGTTTTTAGGTGTGGGGAAAAAGAAAAAGTAGCGTTTCAATTGCGGTTATGACTGATAGATTTTATAGCACTTACGCTTTTTTCAAAAAAAATAATCCTTTTTCTCCCAAATAGGATTATTTATGCTTGATAATTTGACCAATTTATATAACAATTGCTGGAAGCTTAAAGTGAGTAACTTCCAGTTTTTTTATGAAAATGCATTCTGTAATGTTACAGAATGTAAAATGATATCTAAAATTATTTATACCTTTGGGATTGCCGGGTTATTCTGGCAAGAAAATACATTAAATTTTTGACTCGAACTGAATTATTTTCGGAAATATCTATTGTTAGAGTAGTTTTTGCCCTGTAACACAGTATATGATCATTTTTTGAACTTTTGCCTGAATAAGTATTTGATATTATAATTTTTGGACATAATAGCAACTTCATCAATTTCACCCTAGAGATGGATATTTGTAATCTCAAATAAGAGATTTTATTGAGTGTATTGTATATGACTGAAGATAGATGTCCAAATTTTATCTGTTATTTAGTATTATTTTCTGGATGTAATTTAACTTGGGTAATATTGTCATCATGAAATACATACTATGCTGAAATTAGTAAATTTTAATGCTTTAATTTTGCGTAAAAAAAAGAAATATATCAATTTTATCGAGACAAAATTAATTATTAATTTCGGGTAAATATATAATTAATATTGAGTGAAGATTTCTTCTTTTTTATCAAACCCCTTGACTAGATGTAGAAAAATTTCTAAAAGGATAACAGTAGGTTAAGAGAACACAGTGAATAACTCTCGCTTTTTGGTTAAACTTGCTTTCCAGATTTATTGAAATCTGCCCATGAGATATTAGCTACTCTTAGGCTAGTCTAGGAAGTAGATTTGTATTCATACCTGACCTTAGCTGCCTCTAAGTTCCATTTTTAAATGGAACAGGTTTCAACCACATTTTTGGTAATGGAAAGACAACCAGTTTGAATATTTTGAGGTTGACTTATAGACCTGTATTACACAGTATGGATTCACCACGCAAGCTATCAGTAACATCCTCAAAATAGGAGTCACCAAAAGACTCAAAATCACTTCCCTGTGATGAGCAACCAAGATAACTGGTTGAAATCACCAGCAATAATATAAGACTAGGTTCTGAGGGAAGTTTGTCTAGTTATTAGGGTTAGCCAGTGAGTAGTTTACTGGTTTTACGTGTCTTACCAGAAATTGCTGTTTATTGGATTAGACAACAGCTATGATTGCTTCACATTTTGTCAGGTTTGCTTACTTCTACTTGCTAAGTATATATGGTTACGCGACGCAAACTATTGCTCACACCACAAGAGCGCAGCTTTTAACTAAGAATGTGTTGACTGGGAAAAATAGAAAAATTCCGTGATGTATCGGTAGCTTTTTGATAACACCTCTAACTCGGTGGAAAGCCTAGCATGGTGAAATATTGGGAATAAAAAGCCAAGATAACACGGGTATGTGTCCTCTAGTCCGTTGCAATACTAGAGGCAAAATACCAAGCATTATACCCAGATTAATTCAATACTTAATTAGCTGGAAAAGGCTAATTACTCTTGCAGTTGCAAAGCCGGATTTATAGAGGTTTTACATAGCTGCAACGGATAAAATTGCCCACGTTTTCAGTAAATGACAACTGGTAATCAATATGTCACACTCTCTTAGTCAAAGCGAAAATTTTGAAAACTACGATATCCAAGAAGGTAAGTTCTTAACGGGAGCATCCCAGTTTTTTAAGTGAGGGATAATGAGAGTAGTGGAATCTAGATAAAAGGTAGTAAAGATGACTCCCGAACAGGAAAAAGAACTGCAAGAACACATTCAGGCTATCGCTAAAATATTGTACGAAGATAC
>WGNO01000028.1 GCA_016124525.1 Nostoc sp. RI_552
CCCTGCTGGTTCTGAACTCTTCCAAGATGCGGAAAGTTTTCTCAATGAACTCAGCAATATAGACTCCATCTCTGGAGGTCAAATTGTAGGTACCGCCGCTACAGGTACCATCGCCACCCAAGCTGCTGTTAGCAATCCCTTTACATTAACCAAGCTGGCTGAAGCTTATGTCTATACATATGGCATTGGTCATGTTACCTACTTAGCCAAGTCATTCAGTCTAGTCTTGTAATTTCCTTGGGTAACTGCTGACATAAATGGCTCTCCAGGGATTAAAAGTAAAAAATCATCTTTGCAAATCACATCAGATGTTTTGATTACCAATAATTCCTGGGAGCCAGCCAGATTTAACTCTTTTGATTTTTAGTCAAACAAGTTTTCACAAGTTTTTAGAACTGTATCATGGCTAATATCATACTTTCTCAACTACACCATGCTGGTTCTGAACTCTTCCACGATTCCGAAGGTTTTCTCCATCAACTCAGCGATGTAGATCCCATCTCTGGTGGTCAAGCTACTGTAGCCACAGCTACCACAAACGCCCTCAGCAATCTCGCCATACTCTTTCAAATACTTGATGCATATACACTAGTAGATGCCATGGATCAGGTTACGCTGTTGGCTAAATCTTTTAGTATAAATATCTACTAAAGTACCGTAATTTATTCATGGAACAGCTCTCAAGGATTAAAGCCATAAACTAATTTATTTCATCGATACTAAATTTGTTGATTACCAAAAATCCCTAAGAGCGGAATAAATTCAATATTCATACCGTCTAATTACCATAACTCTTTTAGGAGTAATTTATGGCAAATATCACACTCTCCCAATTATACAGTATTGGCTCTGAACTCTTCCACGATTCCGAAACCTTTTTCCATGAACTCAGCCATACAGATTCTATATTTAGGGATGAATACGCTGTTGTAGGTGGTATTATATTTACCGCATTAACTGGAGCGTTTGTCAGTATATACGGCATTGGTCATGCTACTTATGTAGCTAAATCATACAGTGGGACTTATCCATATCCTCTGTAATAGTTAATGACTCTTCTTAATATAAAAGTAAGAAGTAATAGCAATTTTCTTAGAATTAGGAAAATTACTTTTTTAAACTTAGATGAGCAGTAATGAAACAGGGACTTGAGTAGCCAAGAGGGGTTATTCATCTTAGTTAAGGCCAAAGAGCGAGAAGTAGTTTTACAAATTTTTAATGTCAATGATTTAATTCATCTGACATTCACTAACTCCTCAATAATTTCTGTACAGAGCAAATGGCAAAAATTATCATTTCTCAACTGCACCCCATTGACTTAGAAAGTTTTCTGCTCGAAATAACTGATATGTATTCTCTCTCTGTATACGGTAGTGAAGACTATGCCTACCACTATGGGTATTATCAACTTCTTAACTTTACTTATCACCTCGTTGATTTTGTTTTATCGACATTTGCAATTTATAGCATTGTCTCACTAGCAAAGTCATTCGTTGCTACCGAGTGTGGCTATTCATCTCATCTGTTTGTCCCTGTCTCATTGTTTACTCAGCAATTGACATGATCACTAAGAAAATGTTGTGTGCAATCAATGCTTGGATAGGAATCCTGTGGTTCTACAGTTTCTTAATTAACCAGCAACAAATTTTTACATTACTGAGGAGTATTTAACGCCATGCCATTTTTATTAAGCTATCAAAATGTTTTTGACTACCTAATTCCCCTGGGACTATGTACTGAAGAACAACGTTTATCAACTCATATTGAACTCAAACCTGCCAAAAATTTTAACTTATTACTCACCCTGCCAGAAAACAAAAAACTTCTAGTTAAGCAAGAGCGCCACAACCGAGAAGGAAAAACCGCCGGCGAGTTTGTGCAAGAATGGCGAATTCATGAGTTCTTAGGGGAAAACCCAGAACTTAGCTACATATACCCCCTGCTTTCAGAAGCAATACATTTTGATCGTGAAAATTCCATCATTATCTTCAATTATCTCAGTAACTATCGTGATTTAGCCGATTTCTACGCCAAAGAGAATATTTTTCCCACCCAAGTTGCTACAAGAGTTGGAACCGTTCTCGCATTAATTCATCGCATCAGTACCCAACGTTCAGAATATCGGGAATTCTTTGAAAATTCCCAAAAAGCAGTTAATCAAGAAACACCAAAACTAAATCATAGAATTGATAGAATTACACCAGAAATCTTTGGCAGTGTCCCGGCTGACGGATTGAAATTCTTTGCCCTTTATCAACGTTACGATAGTTTGGGTCAAGCGATCGCAGAGTTGGGTAGTTGTTTCACCCCCTACTGTTTAACTCATAACGACATAAAGCTGAACAACATTCTCATTTCCTTAAATTGGCAAGATGTCAATTTAAACAAATCCGCCCCAGACCAAAGCATGATTCGATTAATTGACTGGGAGCGCTGCTCTTGGGGAGATCCAGCCAACGACTTAGGCTGCATAATTGCTAGTTACCTGCAATTATGGCTATACAGCGTAGTCGTCGGTAAAGGGATGGAAATTGAAGAGTCTTTACGTTTAGCCACCACACCTTTACAATCACTCCGTCCTTCACTATCTGCACTAGTTAAAGCTTATTTAGCTGAATTCCCCAAAGTACTAGAGCATCGTGCTGATTTCTTACAGCGAGTAGTGCAATTTTGCGGTTTAGCTTTGATTCAATCTATTCAAGCGACACTCCAACACGAAAAAACCTTTGGTAATTCAGGCATCAGTATGCTCCAAGTTGCCAAGAGTTTATTATGTCGTCCAGAAGCATCCATACCAACTATTTTTGGTATGGATGCCTCAGACCTCACCCCCGCAAAATATTCATCAGCATCTTAAAGCCTGTCAAGTAGAAAACTTACCTCAAATACCAGCCAATCTTGCCTTATCGACGTTATTTAATTCCCCTTCACCCCTTTCTCATCACACCCTCTTATTCACAGGCAATCCCTTATGCAACTATTAGATTCGCTACAAACTCAACTAACAACCATTCCAGAGCCATTGCAGACATCAATACAAGACATTATTCATAAAATTGAAATTGTTTCCTACCATTGTATCAAGCACCCAAACTATAAAACCGTAGAACTAACTGAGCAAGCAATTTCCCGCTTTCAAAAATTACCCTCAGACCTCCAGAAAAAGTATTTAGGTGTGCAACTGCGTAGTTTTCTTTATGGTGTCTACTATAACCATTCATTAAAAGAAAATCTCTCATCAGATCAAGAGTCAACAAATGTAGCATTGAACCCAAATTTAGAAAATAATAGCTTTTTGGGCGTAGATATAGGTTTTTATGATCGCCTGCATCAGAACAACCGAGGAGAAGGCTACTGGAGCAACGACTGGCTAGTAGTGAAGGAAGAAACGGATGGCGCTTTGGCAGTGCATAAGGGTGGTTTAACCGTCCACATTGACCGTCATATTCACTTACCACCACAAGATAACGCTGTAAATGTTGGTAATGTAGTTGCCATCAAATTACCCAAAAATGTAGTGCAAAACGGATTTTACATGGCAGTTGGTAACGCAGCTGCTCATGGTGATCAACAAATAGTGCGAATTTACTTTAATTTATCTCCAGACGGTGCAGTTGCCGTAATGGATGGTTTAACCACCCAACTCAATGCTGTACCAATTGCCTTCACATTTAAAGCACTATATAATCCCTCAGATTATGGACGTTGTGACTCAGCAGTGCTTTACTTTGACAAACATAACTATGAAGCTGTTCGTCCAGTAATAGAAAGAGTATATACAGAAAACAAATCTCATTTTGGCCAATCAGTGCCTTTGTTTACTAAATTACTAGCCCCAGGGTTAGCTCTTGCTGAAGAACCAAACAGCAAATTTACAGAGCGTGAAAGTTTTGGCATGAATCGCTGCCAAATTATTGCTAATGCATTGCTTGACGCTTGGCAACAACATAATGATACCCCAGCAGGTAGGTTAGAATCTATTTTGAAACATTTCTCTATGCTGGAAATTGAATTGCAACGTCCTTACCTCAATCCTCAGTCTGAAGATATCTTCACTCCTTTGCACCTGGCAAATTTGGACTAGTTGATCACTATTCTCCTATAGCCATTTAAATCATTCTTCAAACCAGATAAACCCGATTTCTAGCCTATATCACATCACTTAAAAGGCATATGTCAAGAAATCGGGTTTTATCATCAATTTACTCACCTCTTGACTACCAGGCAATTTAAATGACTTCATCCTATTACTTTTTGTTAATTCATAATTGTTCAGAATATAATTTAGCCGATTAAACAAGAAGAATATTAAGACAGCAGCATCTAAGAGGTTGTGTAATGACTGAAGAAGATTTTGATATTAATCAACCAGCCGAAACCATAATTGATATTGATGCCCCAAACTACCGACAGATCATCACAGCCATTTTCGCGGGTAATTATTCTTGGGCTTGTATTTTATTCCTGCATTTACTAGACTGTATCCCCACAAAATATATACCTCCTCAAATTTATTTAAAACTACTGGAAGATAATTTTATCCCGCATATATCAAAACAAAACCAAGCCGATAAATTCAATAAATAGACTCATAAAAACTCTCCCTCTTCTTAGTAAGAAGAGGGAGTTTCAGCTAAATTAATTGTTTTGAGAATGTGTCTCCATAAAAAGGCTTTCATTACATATCCCTTTTTATGGGAGATATCTAAAGATATCTATTGTCTACACTTCAACTTGTTTAAGCAAATTGTTTGATGTTTGAGAGTGAGTATTTTCTTCAAGATTAGCCACAATTTCTACAGCAGCTATTTGTTGCTGTAACCAATTGTTAAAAAATTCTCCCATAATTTGCAAACGTAAATTCTCATCTAATTCTGGTTTAATTATTTCCTCAACTGCAATTATGTGTACTCCTTTAGGTGTAATAATTGGTTTGATAATTTGTGGGGGATTAGCAGCAAAAACTGCCGCCGCAATCTCTGGACGGAAATCAATCCGGCGGCGAATTCCTTGATACCCTCCAGCGCGACGAACTTCGGGATTTTGGATGTATTGACGAGCGATTTCTTGAAAGCTAATTTCACCTTCTTGTAGGGCATAAAAGAGTTCTAAAGCTAAATCTTCATCATCTAAGATGACTTCATAAGTTACCGCTCCAAAATATTTTAGTTGGTGGGCATAAAAAAATGGTTCAATTTGGTCTGCAAATAAATGATTAGCTAATTTGGAAGACGTGAGGTTAATTTTGGCTATTTCTTCTAAATCATCTAGGGAAAGATGATGTTTTTCTAACCAATTCCAAGTGTCTTCTGCTTTAAATAGTCGGTTAGCTAAACGAAGATTATCTGCTGCTGTTTGCAGTTCTTCTATTGACACCTTTATCCCTGCTTTTTCAGCAGCTTGAGCAATAATCCTGTGAGTAGTAATCGCTTCTAATATACTAGGGATTTGAAAAACCATCTTTAGATAGTAAATAATGTCTTCACGCGAAATTTTTAAACTGTTTGACATCACTGAAATCCTCAGATTATTAACTACTTAAAACTTACTTTTTAAGGTAAGTAACTAACTCATTAACTTATTCATCATCTTTGCGTGACAGATTATTTATTGTCTCTATCTGATGATAGTTTTAATATTTTAATTAACAGTCATTAAACCTACCATTTTCTGAAATTTTCATAAAATAAAAACAACAAAAATTTCCCCTATTTAATCTATTTAACACCTAGAAAAATAGGGGTAACATCATGTCTGTTTCCACAGTTTTCATGGCGGAGCAAGTAAAGCAGAATCCCAGATTCATTTTCATTGCTGCGTTCTGCTTCATTTCATTCGCAATGAGATATTTTCAGTAATTTAACAGACTTGATATAATTGTTAACAACACACATCTTGCACTTAGCAATGACAATTAAAAATTACTTGGTACAACATGTGAACTAACAACCAAAACAATGCATAATCATTTAATTTTGAAACAAGCAAAATGCCTCTTTTTATGGGTCTAAAGAGCTTACCTTACAATACCCATACAACACATTGGTCTGAGTCAAGTACACCACAGCAGACCACATTTATCCTCTTAATATGTGTACTTTATTTACCAGCAAAGTATTGTATTTTTCAGTATTTTAATTGAGTAAGTGACTACAAAACTAAAGCTCTAAACCACCTTCTTGCAACTTTTTAAACGGATCCAAGATAAAATCAATCACTCGACGCTGACGAATAATTACCTCTGCCGTGGCTGTTTGACCAGGGGTTAAAGCAACCCGTTGGTTACCAGCTTGCACATAAGCTTGTTCTAAGGTGATATCCAAATCATAAGTTTCTATATTGCCTTGGTTGTGAGGCTGAACCCTGGAATTAGGTGAAATCCAACTCACACGCCCTTCCATCACACCATAATCTTGGTACGGATAGGCATCAAACTTGATTTTCACCGGCATTCCCACTTCCAAGAAACCACTGTTTTGACTGGGTAGCTGCGCTTTGAGAATTAATTTACTATTCTTAGGCGCAATTTCGGCAACGATTTGTCCCGGTTCCACCACAGGCCCTGGTTGACGGATGGGCATCTCAAAAATTATGCCATCAATAGGCGATCGCACCACTCGTTGTTTGAGCTGAATCTGCAAAGACTCTATTTGGCTCTTAATTTGACCCATTTCTGACTCCAGGGTTTTAATTTGCGTTTCCATATCCTTGAGTTGTTCTTGGCTTCTCAGCACCGCTAATTTACCTGCTTGGACAACGCTTTGATAACTACTTTGTTGTTCTTGCAACCGCAGTTTTCCTTGCTTAATATCTGCCACAACTTGATTCATAGTTCCTTGATAGCGGCTGATTTCTTCTTTTAAATGCAATTGAGCTTGGGTTACATCAGATTGTGCTTGTGAATACAAACGTTGGCTATCCTCTGCTGTTTTTTCTACTTCTACAAGTTGGATTTGAGGAATCGCACCCTGCTCAAATAGTTGGCGATAGCGTGCAACTTCGGCAACATCTCTGTTAAAACGACTCTTGACTAACTTCTCGGTAGTCTGGGCAGAATTAATATTCTGACGAGCCTGTTCAACTAAAGCCTGTCTTTCTAACTTTTGTAAGTTATACGCACTCTCTCTCGTATCCAGGTTTTGTAGCGCCTGATTTACTTGAGACATTTTTTCTAACTCTTGGGCTTTATTTTGCTGCTCTTGGATATTGATCGCCAGTATCAATTGGTTTTTGAGCAGCTTGAGTTGCCCTTGGCGATGGCGCAATCCTTGTAACTGCGTTTGTCTTTGTTGCAATTCTTTTTCTAGCACATCAGAATCCAACTCCAACAAAACCTGTCCAGCTTTGACCACAGCCCCTTCCTGAACATTGACAGCTTTCACAGTACCAGGAACTGGAATTCCTAATTGATGAGTTGCATCTTTGGGTTCTAAACGTCCTCTGGCGCTGCCTGTTTCATCAATTTTAGTCACCATCGACCAAGGTAAAATGATCACGGTAAATGCCACCAAGAAGTACAGCATTGAACGTGTCCAGAGTTTTGGTAAAGCATCTAGTAGTTCTTCTGTACCGTAAAACCAATCATTGGCTTCCCTTTCTACCTGTGTCTGATTATCAACAACACTAGAGTTTTCAACCTCGTGATTTTGATCTAGCCTTGGTTGTGCAAGTACAGATGATAAATGTTGATATGGATTTGGCATAAGTAATTCAACAGTCCACTTTTTATAGGGATTGGGTATTGGGAATCAGGGTAACTGGTTCTTACTCCCCATTCCCCATTACTTCCCAGGTTTTCAAGCTATTTGAGTTGTTTGAGCTAGTTGTTGCTCATTGAGATAAAAGTAATGACCTCTTCTGGCAA
Organism: Nostoc sp. RI_552; assembly: GCA_016124525.1. GTDB lineage: Bacteria > Cyanobacteriota > Cyanobacteriia > Cyanobacteriales > Nostocaceae > Umezakia > Umezakia ovalisporum. Next base: position 7,865 of record WGNO01000028.1, read on the forward strand.
TTAATTCATCGTGAGTCCCACTTTCCACCAGTAAGCCGCGATCTAAAACTAAAATCAGATCCGCATGACGCACCGTGGACAGGCGATGAGCAATAATCAGACTTGTACGCCCTTTGAGAATGGTTTTCAGGTTATTCTGGATAATTCGCTCAGATTCCGCATCAAGGTGGCTGGTTGCTTCGTCCAAAAGTAATAACCGAGGATTTCCAAGCAAAGCACGAGCGATGGCTACACGTTGGCGTTGTCCACCAGATAACATCCCCCCACCTTCACCAATTTGAGTTTCGTAGCCAGTAGGCATGAGCTTGATAAATTCATCTGCTCCTGCTAAAGTCGCTGCTTCAATAATTTCCTCTAAAGTGGCTTCTGGGTGAGCAATACTGATATTTTCCCGGATAGTACCGCCAAACAAGAACGTATCTTGATCGACAACACCAATTTGAGAGCGCAGCGATCGCAACGAAATACTAGTCACATCTTGGGCATCAATTAATACTTTGCCATCCGTCGGCAGGTATAGTCCCAATATCAACTTTGCGAGGGTTGTTTTTCCTGAACCACTACGTCCAACCACGGCTACAGTCTGCTCAGGGAGAATTTCAAAACTGAGATTTTCTAAGACATTAATATCACTTTCTGGGTGATAGCGAAAAGTCACATTTTCAAACTTAATATGACCTTGTAACCTAGGTAAAAATTGCCGGGGTTGATGCTGTAAATCTTCTTCTGGTTCAGCCTCTAAAACATCATTAATGCGTTCACTAGAAATCACGACTTCCTGGAATTGATTCCACAAAACAACTAACCTTTGAAACGGACGAATAATATTGCCCAACAACATATTAAAAGCAACTAACTGTCCAATTGTCAGTTCATTTTGAATCACCAACCATGCCCCAAACCATAGCAGTCCAGTACTGACCAGGGTTTCAATCCCGGAGCTAAAAATCTGCATTTTGTTACTAATTATCTGCCCGGCAAAGGTTTTTTTAATCACATTATTTAATAGCTCTTCCCAATGCCAGCGCACTGTTTGTTCAATTGCCATAGAGCGAATTGAGCTAATACCGGTCAGCGACTGAATCAGATAACTATTTTCGTTAGCAGTGGCATTAAAAGCCTCGCGATTAATCCGACGGAAAAAAGGTGTAGCCACCACTGCCAAAATAAAAAATGGTGGGATAATACTTAAACTCAGCAATGCCATTGGTGCGCTATACCAAAACATCAATCCCACATAGATAAACACCGTCAGCAAATCCAAAGTGATTGACAATGCTTCCCCAGTCAAAAAACGCTGAATTTTATAGTTTTCTTGGACGCGGGAAATAATATCACCAACATAGCGCGACTCAAAAAAAGCTAAAGGTAGGCGGAAAGTGTGTTTAATAAAACCCACCAACAAAGCTACGCTAATGCGGTTGGCTGTGTGATCAAGCAAATATTGACGCAATCCATTGATCAAAACACTGAACAAGCCAAAAATCAGCAACCCGAAACCCACGGCGTTTAACGTCAAAGTGCTACGCTGCACAAGTACTCGGTCTAATAACAACTGAGTCAATAAAGGCGTAACCAGTCCAAATACCTGAATGAACACCGAAGCCACAAAAACTTCCAGCAGTACTTTTCCATGAGGTTTAACTAAATCAAACAACTGCCAAAATTGTGTACTCGTTTCCTCCGTTTCTTCGAGGAAGGATGTGGGTTGTAATAACAATGCGTAACCAGTCCAACCAGCTTTAAATTCCTCATGGGTGAGAGTGCGTTGACTCAAGGCGGGATCACCCACAATCACCTGCTTTTTGCGGATTTCATACACAACAATATAGTGTTTGCCTTCCCAATGGGCGATGGCAGGCAAAGTTTGTTGTGCTAATTTATCCAAACTAGCTTTTACCGGACGGGTAGTAAAACCAATACTTTCAGCCGCAGTTGTTAAACCCCGCAGCGATGCACCAGTACGATTGATATTGGCTAAATCTCGTACTCGATTCACACTCAAGCGCTTACCCCAATAGCGACTAATCATCACCAAGCAAGCAGCCCCACAGTCAGCAGCACTTTGTTGTTCAAAAAACGGATAGCGCTTAGTTAACCGTCCCCACCAATGTCCAGCCTTAACTCTCGGACTCGGAAAATAAGCTCGTTTTTGCCTTTTTTTCAATTTTGGGTCTGGTTGTGGTAATTGTCTGACTTTTCTAGGGGTAATTACCTCTACATCTGTGTTTTCTGTAACATCTTGCCCTTCTTGTAACTTGGCTAATTCCGCCAATTCTGGCCAGGATTGTAATGCTAGTCGCCAATTAGCATTTTTCAGACTGTAAACCTTTGTGGATTCAGTCCCCTGCCAATTTTCCTGTTGGGGATATACATAAATGTTTCCCGGTGTTAACCTCCGCCCATCTCTGTGTACTAATTCTCCTTGATGCAATAACCACAGCTTAGTATCTTGGAATAAGCTCACTGGAAGTGAATCACCCTCTAAAACGTGGCACTCAAACAAAGACAATGCTTTGAATACACCTTCTACAGATCCATTGTCAGGCACTAAAGAACTTTGGCAACATAACAACAGTAAATCCCACAATTCTGCACGTTGTTTGAGGCGATCGCGAATACTCGGATGTTTGCGGATTACCTCTTGTAAAGATGCTTGTGGGAAATAAGCAACTTTTAAATTCACAGAAGCTCTAGCAACATAAGCATTAAATTCTTCTTCTGTAAATAAAGTCAGTTCGCCAAATGATGCTCCTGTCGTCAGAGTAGTAATTAAGTTATTGGAGCCATCTAAAAGTCTCACTTTACCCCCAAGGACAATATATATCCCATTAGGCGCTGTTGTGGCTTGCCAGAACTGCTTTGCTATTGGTGGTTCAACAATTTCTACCCCAATCAAGCATCTTTCAATTTCTTCATCTGACAGTGATTCACCCAACCTTTGGATAAGTTGTTGAGCTAAATATTCACGGGAAAACGCTGACGCCATTTCCTGACCTCCAAAACATAATTATTTACTGGTCTGAATTAGATTTAATGACCAATGAAAATTAGGCTCAGATCGAGATTGCAAATCGCAAATCGTAATCCCAGCATCTTTGTTTTGGCCAGTTTCAGGTGGGCTGGAACTTTTACGTTTAGTTGATAGTCCCATTTGCTTAAGCAGGCGATTAACGTGGCGATCGCTAATTTGAATATTAAATTCGTTAGCTAGATGCTTACTTAACCATTGCGCCGTCCAATAGGTAAACGCATAACCGTAATCACGAGGACTATGGCTTACCAGTTCCTTCAAGCGTTCCAAATACTGATCATTAACAATTTTCGGTCTACCAATTGGCCGCTCACTCCATTTGTGTGCTAAACCTGCTTCTGCTAAACCAATCCAGTAACGTGCCATTTCCTGAGAGCAACCCAATTTTTCACAGATTTGGCTTTGAGACTTACCCACATCTGCTAACAACATAATTTCAATCCGTCGCCGATATTCTGGCTGTAAATCAGTTTGTAAGCTTTTGGACAAAGCTTTTCTTTGAAAAGGTGTTAAGAACGGGAGCATCTCACTTTTTAAAGAAAGGTCAAACAGATAAGAAGCCATTGAGGTAGGCGCAACGATGGGCAAGAACTTGAGGCACGTTTTCCTGTTTCCACTGCGCGCCAGAAATTTTAGTTCGACGGTCAACTCGTTTGA
>WGNO01000021.1 GCA_016124525.1 Nostoc sp. RI_552
CTTGTAGCATCCGGTTAGCACCTACTTTTAGATTCGACCTTCTAAAAGAGCTAACAAGGGGTTACTTCGTTCCGTGTGTCCATTCTGTGTACCTTTAGAGTGATGCTATACGCCGGGTTTTTTGGAAGTGCATAACGGTCTACTTTAAACTAGCCGTCTCCTTGTCCTTTGCCTTTTGGCTCCAGCCTGTCAGCCTGATTTGGCTGGTTTTATATCACGACGCTTCAAACACATCTTTGTTATCTACTCATGGGTACTTTGCTCAACGTGTACCAGTTTAGGCTACCAGTAAGAACGCCTTTTCTTCCCGCTTTATGGATTGATGGCTAGTCGCTACCATAGGGAAGATGCTTTCACCCTTGCACCTAGGGGATAGGATTTTCACCTACATGGACACACAGTTATCAAGAATCTGGTTTTTAAACCAGTCTTGTCTCTTATCCCTGAGAATTTCTACTCATTTCAAGAGAACGAATCGCACTCAAAACTATAAGCATAACCATACTGGTAAAGTAACCAGTAAATCTCTTGTAACTCCTGTGAAATCCAAGTAGTTTCGCGGTCAGCACACCCAGCCACCACAGCTTGAAAGTCACGGTTAATAGCCACACTAAAACGCTCTTGATTCAGAAAACGCTGTAAAGACCTTGGGTAACGAAATCCCTCATCCAAAGGAATCAAAGTGCGATCGCGACTTCCATACCATCCCAGGCCCGTATTGTCATCAGCCATGAGAAAATAACCTTGAGCATAACCGCGAACAATAGCAGCGATATCGTATTGCATAATTAAGCAAACAAGCAAAAAACCTCAGAGAAACACCCTTAGCGTGACTCTGGGATTCCCTCAGCATTCCTCTGCGTTTAACAAAGATGACTGAAGCAATTCCACCTATCACTCTACCACCCTCCCACAATCCTTATCTTGAAGGACAATGGTTGCAAGACCGTTTATTGCGGTGGCTAGATACAGAATTCCTACCCGAAATAGTCAACCAAAAAATAGCCCAACGTGCGGCGCAAATTTTTGTCAGACAACGTATGGAAGGAGAAGACGACCTGGGATCCCTAGTTATAGCCATTGTCACAGAGATGCAGGGATTTGATTTTTCCAAAAGTTTTTACGGAGAATTTGCCATCGCCAACGCCGTCAGCGATCTACTGTTAGAGAGTATAGGCATAGACCGTTGCTGTGGACAATAGCTTGATCAATGGTCATTAGTTCTTGGTGCAAACTAACGACACATGACTAATGACCAATGACTACCAGCTAGATTTAACCACACCAGGCAAAAGGCCTTGGTGGGCCCATTCCCGTAGCACATTCCGAGATAGACCAAAGTCTCTATATACACCTCTAGGACGACCAGTTACCCAGCAGCGATTGCGGCGACGATTGGGGGCGCTATTGCGGGGTAATTGTTGAAGTTTCCGGTGGATTTCCAACTTATCTAGAGGAGATTCAACACTTTTGAATTCTTCCAACAAAGCTTCGCGCTTTTCAGCATATTTTTCTATCAACTTTGCGCGTTTTTTTTCGCGCTCAATCATACTCTTCTTGGCCATAACTTCTCTAACTGATTTAAAGACAGCATTTCTCATTATACACTCTCTCCATCAATTTTAGAGATATTTTGTATCGCCTCTTCCGCCCCCAAAGTTTTCTTACCAGTGGGGCATAAATCACTCAGACCACAAGCTTGACAAAGGGGGGAACGGGCTTTACAAACAGCACGACCGTGATAAATCAAACGAATTGACCAATTTTCCCAATCCGGTTGGGGTAACAACTCCATTAAATCTTTTTCAATCCGAATCGGATCAGTAAATTTAGTTAAACCCAAGCGTTGGCTCAACCGCTTAACGTGGGTATCTACTGTCACCCCCGCATTAGTACCATAAGCATGAGCTAGAACTACATTTCCAGTTTTTCGCGCTACTCCCGGAAGCTGCAACAATTGCTCCATGGTATTAGGAACCACAGAATCAAACTCGCTGACAATCATCCGACAAGCCCCTTGAATATTCTTCGCCTTATTGCGATAAAAACCGGTAGAACGCACCAAATTTTCTAATGCTGCTAAATCAGCATTTGCTAAACTAGCCGCGTCCGGAAAGCGTTTGAATAAAGCTGGTGTGACTTTATTAACTCGCTCGTCAGTACACTGAGCGGAAAGAATAGTTGCTACCAGTAGTTGTAGTGGCGTTGAGTAATTCAAAGAACAAGTTGCATCTGGATAAAGATTTTTCAAGCGGGCGAGGACTTCTAACGCCCGTTGCTTCTTAGATGGAGATTTGCGGCGGGTAACATTCACTGGAATAACTTTTGCACCCAATCTAACTGGGAAGTTAACTGAGTAGTTTCTTTGACGATGAGAAAAATCCCTAGTCCTAAAAGTATCATTAAACCAGTTTGCATTACACCCTCTTGAATCCGGTTAGGTAATGGCTTACCACGCACACCTTCAATCAGCAAAAATGCCAGTTGTCCCCCATCTAAAGCTGGTAAAGGCAAGATATTGATGATTGCTAAATTAATGCTGATCAAAGCACCAAAAAATAACAGACTACCCGTGTCATTTTGGGCAATGTTAGAACCAATTTGCACAATTTTAATTGGCCCTGCTACTTGACTTGCAGTTTCACCGAAGTTAGTGATTAGTTGTCCAAAGCCTTGAAATGTCATAAACACCAGGCGCTGAAATTCGTTTGCACCAATGTTCAACGCTTTCCCCAAGTTACGAACGGGACGGCGGACAACTTCACCATTAGGAGCCAGTCCGATGCCAATAGTACCTCCAGATGGCTTGTTTTCAGGAATTACATTCACCGTTAGCTTTTGGTCCCCCCGAGCAATTTCTAGTTTTACGGGCTGACCTGGATTATTTTTAATAATCTCTCTGAAAGCTTCAATTTCTTGTAGCGCTGTGCCAAATTCTCTTTCATTGACGGCTAGTATCACATCTCCTGGTTTAATTCCCGCTTCTCTAGCTACAGAACTGACATCTGGCGCTAGTTGTTGAATTAAAACTCCTGGTTGGCTAGCTTCTCCTACACCGATGACGCTCACCTGAGTCACCAATAGCAAATAGGCAAATATTAAGTTGGCGATAACTCCAGCGCTGATGACAATCCCCCGGTCTACAATCGGACGGTTACGCAGCAAATTTGGGTCATTGGGCGGAATATCGCTATCTGGTTCGTCGTCGGGAAAGCCTACAAAACCCCCCAAAGGAAAGGCGCGGATAGCATATTCGGTTTGTGATCCTTGGTACTTCCAAAGAGTTGGGCCGAAACCTAAAGAGAAGCGGTTCACGAGAATACCTTGAGCACGGGCTGCAATGAAGTGTCCCAACTCGTGTACCAAGATCAGAACAGCCAAGACTGCGATCGCTGCTAAAACTGACATAGAGCAAATTAATCAAAAAAAATTCAGATATATTACTCCCATTGTAATAGTTAAAGAATAGTTACAGAAGCTTAAATCATTCCAGAGCATGAAGTAGTCCCTCGATTGAGTGAAGCCATGTCTACCACAGGCCACCCCCTCAGTACTAACGCACTACTCGAATTTGAGTACCCATCCTCAGGCTACCCCATAAACCATCAGTGCTAAGAACAAGTCATTGGGATAAATACCTAATACCAGACAAAGGCCATCGCTTCTGGAACCACGCTCCTAACAATTGCGTCAGCCCCCCACTCTGGTGGGGGGAGCCAGGGAATTTACTCCCTAGCTCATAGCTCAAGTCTGTTTTTAACCGACTATTTTAGTCTGTTACATATAGGCCAACTTGAATATAAAATGCCTCTACCAACGGAAAGCCCTACATCACAAAACATCCCTACCCAAATAAGGCTGTAACACTTCTGGTACTTTAACCGTACCATTTGGTTGCTGATAATTTTCCAAAATTGCTGCCATTGTCCGCCCTACAGCTAAACCGGAACCGTTTAAGGTATGGACATACTGGGTTCCCTTCTTACCAGCTTCCTTAAAGCGAATATCTGCTCTTCTGGCTTGGAAATCTACACAATTAGAACAACTGGAAATTTCGCGATACTTTTCAGAAGATGGAAGCCATACTTCTAAATCGTAGGTTTTTGCTGAACCAAAACCTAAATCGGCAGTACATAAATCAATTACACGATAAGGCAATTTCAAAGCTTGTAAAATTGCCTCTGCATTACCTACTAATTTTTCTAACTCCTCAAAAGAAGAACTGGGATGCACAACTTTCACTAACTCAACTTTATTGAATTGATGCAGACGAATTAAACCCCGCATATCTCGCCCATAACTTCCTGCTTCCCGACGAAAACAAGGAGTATAAGCACAGTGATAAATTGGTAAATCTTCCGCAGCCAAAATTTCTCCCCGGTAAAGGTTGGTAACAGGAACTTCTGCCGTAGGTATTAACCACAATTGATCGTCAGCACATTTAAAGCTTTCTTCGGCAAACTTTGGTAATTGACCAGTTCCGGTTAAAGAATCAGTATTGACTAACAAAGGCGGACTAACTTCTACATAGCCTGCTTCGGTTTGCATCTTCAGCATGAACTGAATTAATGCCCGTTCTAACGCTGCACCCGCACCGACGAGAGTAACAAAGCGACTTTGGGCAACTTTGACAGCACGCTCAAAGTTGAGAATACCCAATTTTTCGCCTATTTCCCAATGGGGAATAATTTTCGGGTTTTCAGGTAGATGTTCATCACCCCAGCGCCGCACCTCTTGATTATCATCTTCACTGCTACCAAGAGGCGTGAACTCACTGGGTAAATTGGGAAGTGCTAACAGCAGCAGTTCAATTTCTACTTTGATGTTTTTTTCTTGCGGTTCTAGTTCACTTAATTGAACTTTAGTGGCGTTACCTTCCTCCCGCAAGGCTTGAATTTCTGGAGATTGAGGGTTAACACCAGATTTAATCTTCTGTCCCACAATTTTACCAATTTCGTTACTGCGGGCTTGAAGTTGACTCCGTGTCCCCTCTAGTTCCCGTTGTTGCTTGTCTAACTGTAATATGGGTTCGATGTCGTATTTACCACTACGACTGTTCAAGCGTTCTTGGATTAATTGGGGATTTTCCCTTATTTGCTTAATATCCAGCACTGATTTTTCTGTTGTTTTTTGCCTATGGTCTTCTTACCAAAACTCCAGCATATACTGATTTTGGCTGATTAAGGGTCTTGCCAATACAAAAACCCTGCCTTGTCAGTCTTGCCAAAGCTACAAAATCCCACTGCACATTGATCATGATTTTACTGAAAACCAATTATTAAGTTCTGGTGATTCGATTCAGCAGCCAAATAGACACTGCTAGCCCTGCAAAGTGTGCTGAGACGGTGTTGATATTTGCCTGCACTACAAGCATATCTAAACCGCTAATAATGCGCGTGGGGTCAAATAATTGAGTAGTTGCAGCTTGGGGTGATATAGCCCTTGCTACCAATGTCCCCACAATCGCTTGTGCCCCTAATAATGTCACCAGCATTCCTAATAAATTAATCCACAGTCCCAGGCGTAACACTTGCAAGGTTTCACTTTTGCGGGGACGGTTACTCGGATTTGAGGATTGCAGTTGGTTACCAATTCTGGTGTAACGGTAAGCCAAATAAATACCGCCTCCTAAAATCAGAATTCCACAAATTGCTAAAAATACGCCAAACCCAGTCCCTGGATTATTGCTTACCCCAGTTCGCTGCTGACTAAACACCGCGAACAGCAGCACAATAATGGCAGAAACAACACCTAAAACCAACTGAATCCAGAAACTAATCCAACCTGTTAGGCGAAATGTTTGGGCAATTGCCCGAAGAGTAGAAGAAGACGATGGAGTATCGGAGTTTTGTGACATACTGATCACTGGTGTGCTAAGGACTTGTTAAATTTAATATCACACTTACCAAATGGGATATGAGTATCTCAAGTCCAAATAGTCAGTGTTGAATACTATTTGATTGTGCCTGCAAGCATATAGGTTTTTATCCTGACATTTTCCATGGCTTAATTTCTGATGTTCTGTACTGGGATAATCACCGTAAAACAAAGTGTTTATTAACTTTTACAGACAAAACTGCATTTTGCTTGTAAAATTTCTTCGATAGCATTTTATGCTGAGGCGGTTCTGACCAGTTTGGCATTACTTGACACCACGCAAGTGACCAGGTAATCGCTTTAATTGCTCCTCTCCACAACACCTATAACTTGGGTAAGGGCGTAGTATTTTGCGCTCCTCAAACCTAGACATTTGTCCTGTGACTGTAGCTGCTTGGGTAGTCATTGCAATGTTTACACTTTGAAAACCCTGTCAAGGTGGTCATATATCGCCGCTTTTGTAGTAGCATTATATACTGACTATCGAGATTGTAAATACCACTATTATCAGGCATTTTTTAGCCATTCACTAAACCATGAAACTTGAGGATATATATCAATTCTTTGAGAATCCTCCGCCAACTTATCTCTGTCAGGAAGTAGCAGTTTGTTACATTTTGTATGTTTTATTACAAGGTGAATCCTACGGAACTGAGTTGATACAGCGACTAGAAACCGAATACCCAGCCTATCGCCTTTCAGATACGGTACTTTACAGTGCGATTAAATTTCTCGAAGACGAAAGGGCTATTACAGGTTATTGGAAGAAACTCGAAGGACGAGGAAGACCCAGGCGGATGTACGAAGTTTCTCCAGAATGGCAAGAACGATCACAAAATTTGGCATATCTTTGGCAAGATTACATAAAGGGGAAGAGAAACTAATGAATCATTAATCCTCCATGAGTCTTCTCCTATGAAAACAATAATAAATTAGTTATGGATAGCGCAATTTTGCCATCTACGTTGCTGCTCACCTTGTTGTTATCGGTTGGGCTGTTTTTCTTCATTCGGGCTTCAACTAAAGACCGCACAACAAAAGCACAACTTGTATCTCAACAAGATGAAGCTACTTTAATGCCGAAACTTAAGGAATACTTTCGCTCGCGTTCTTACCAAGTAGCCGCAATCGACCCAGAAAAAAATCAAGTGGTTTTTGAAGGTTTTGTTCAACCCAGCCGATTCCTAGCCGTGTTTTTAACACTGCTAACATCTGCGGGTATGATTTGTCTGTCATTGGTTTTATCCCTGCTTTTTCCTAACTTCGGTAAATTGTTTCTCCCATTGGTGTTACTGTCCCCTTTAAGTGGTTTGTTTTATTGGAAAAAAGCTGGAAGACTTGAGAAAGTCTCGTTACAGATGGAAGAAGCCAGCCAAGGTGAATTCGGCTCTCCCAGTAAAATTACTATCGTTGCCCATCGAGATGAACTAATGGAGTTACAGAGAGCTTTAGAGTTAAAATCTGTTGACTAGACCCCAGAGAGGAGAAAACGTTTGCAGTTACATAAGTTTTCCCTACGACATTGCATCGTAGGGAAAATATTATACTTGCTTACAGAGCCTCTTGGGCAATCCATAGGAGGAGAGGGCAACTCAACTCTCACTTGGGGATGTATTTTGCTCTTGCATTTTTTCTATCTGACTCTCCTCTGCATCATTTAACCAGAAATTAACCCATACAAACCAATGTGTTTGGATAAGAAGTTGACTTTCCTATTAAGTCCAATTGACTGGTTAACTGGACTGAATATACTGGCAAATCAGTCACAAACTTAAAAAAAACAAAAACTTTGCATAAACTGAGCAACTTTACCAGTTAAATGATTGTCAGAAGCAACATTCCACAATTTAAGATAACCATTTATTATTAGCGGCTAGCCATGGCCACTGATTCCATACCTCCCGGAGATTCTAATGTCCGCAGGCTAGGAAACAGAAAATGGTTTTCTTCTACGTATTGAGCACCAAACAGCCCCTTCTCTGCCCAGAAATAACGGTCTGTGGTGTGTTCATTTCGTTTTACAAGTAGCAATGCAGGTGGTGCAATACCTTCAGCTTGAATAAATTTTCTCGCTGCTGTCACAGGTTTTTCTTCGCCACTTTCGATGCTATATTGAGGCACGTGCTCTAAAATGCGTCGTCCTTCTTGGCGACGACGACTTTTGCGCTTACGTCTTCTTGCCAACCTATTTTCCTCCTCTTTCAAGCTGTAGATTGTAGTTATAGCTACAAAATACGTCGCAATTATATAAGTTCTAGTTCAAAATATCAATAGTTTTTAAACTTTTGATACAGAAAGAATAATAATATGAAATTGGTAAAGCATATAATCCCTTGGTGCAAACCATGACTGAAAATATTTAGTTAAGCTTTATTCTAAGAGGGAAAAAAATAAAGCAACTTCGCTCTAAATTCCTTGAAATGCTGTGATCCTTAGCAAAAGCTAAAAAATGTTAATTTCTGCCAGTTCAGATTTTGTGGCTCTATGCCGAGAACAAATAGCACTGCTAACCGAAGGCCTAGGAGCATCTTTAAGTGTGGTTTACTTAACACAAGAATTGGTAGATGCTCCCGCTGGTGAGACGAAACTAATTCCTGTGGTGATTTACCCGGAAACAGCACTCTTACAACCAGGGAAAGAAGTTGCTGAGGTCAGAGTTGGTGATGTTTTGGTAGTACCTGACCAACAAAGTAAATTATTGCAAGCTGGGATGGGATCACGGATTTCATCACAGGACACAAAGAAAGCAAATGGTCAAGAACCAGATTTAAAAGAGGAATCAGAGTTTAGTGCAGACCAAATTGTCCTCCCTCTCATCCATGAAGGTGTAATGATGGGACTATTAGTTACAGGGAGAGAAGATAGGGCATGGAATGAGCAAGAGCAAAGCGAAATTCAAAAAATAGCTCAAACATTAGCCATCGCTTGTATTTTAGATCAACGCAGAGCTTGGTTACAGCATCAGGTACATCAACACAAAATTCTCCAAGAACAACAGCGAGATTTACTCGATAACTTGCTGCACCAGTTTCGTAACCCCCTAACAGCATTACGTACTCTTGGCAAACTACTGTTAAAACGGCTGCGACAAGGCGACCCTAACCGAGAAGTAGGTGCAAATATTGTTCGGGAAAGCCATCGCCTGGAAGAATTACTGCGACAGTTTGACAAAGTAATTGATTGGGCAGAAACAGATTTAGGGCCGTTGTCATTACATGAAAATGAAGTATTTGTAGAAGCAACTGTAGAAAAAGAACCGAAACCAGCACTATTATTGCCGGGAATGGGAGAGAAAAAAACTGATTGTTTTGTAGTTGATTTATTAACACCATTATTAGTTTCAGCTAAAGCAATAGCACAGGAGCGACATCTACAAATAAAAACAGAAATTCACAGAAATTCACCACGGGTAAGAGTCAATATCAAAGCATTACAAGAGGTATTCAGCAACATAATTGATAATGCCTTAAAATACACTCCTGAAGGCGGTACAATTGCCATTCAGGCAGGGCAAGAAAAAGCTAATTATCAAGGAATTGCCATTAGTAATACTGGTCCGGGAATTCCAGCAGAAGATTTAGCTCATTTAGGAGAACGCCATTATCGCGGAGTGCAAGCCCAAACTGAAATTCCTGGTACGGGTTTGGGGTTAGCCATCGCCAAACAATTAGTTGAACAAATGCAAGGGGAAATTGAAATTTTCAGCCCTGCAATTAACTCAGCCATAACTGCACCCCATGCCCCAGGAACCACGTTTATAATTTGGTTGCCGATGACCAATGACCAATAACTATCGCAGTGAAACCAGTAAGTTTTGATTGATTGTCATTTGTAAATCTGTATCTGGTGCAATGGCGATTAAGTCAACGCTGTTTCTACCAAAGAATAGACCAATCAAACTACCGATAGCCGCACCACCTAAGACTTCTTCCGTGGCGATGGCGCGATCGCCTGTCACCGCAGATACTGCAGCCGCAGCACCAGCACCTAAGACAGTATTTTTGATAATTGTATTGGTGCTCGTACCTTTTTTTATGGTTTCAGTTTTAGTAATTACTTGTGAAGTGGCGTTAATTTTATACTCTTGACCTGTGGTTAAAACTAGCTTTTCAGCAATAAATTGAGAACCACCTTGAGCAGGTTGGAGTTTACCAACAACTTGACTACCAGCCGGAATAACCACAGTACCTTGTTGAGTAACTATATTTTGGTCTACTGTCAAAGTCAAAGGTGCTATTTCATCTTTTGTAACCAGAATTTTTTCTGCCTGATCATACTTGACCGGAATAGCAGTTCCCTGGGGAATGGTTACAGATACAGGTGTGGGTGTATTGGGTTGAAGCGCTACGACATAAGGTGAACTAACTGCCGAGGCTTGATTAGAACTAACTAACGCTTGATATATAAAAGCTGCTACCTGTGCCCTTGTGGCTGTTGCAGTGGGATTTAAAAACTTAACATTAGGATAGTTCACCACAATTTGCTGTTCAGTGGCGGCGGCGATGGGACTACGCGCCCAGTCAGCAATGTTAAAGCTATCACTGAAGTATTGCAAAGTTGTTTGGGTATTAGCCCTGGGAGAATAATTTAAACCGTTGGCTAAAGCCACCAAAACTTGCTGGCGGGGAATATTCTGGTTAGGCTCAAAGCGATTACCCGGATATCCTGATAAGAAACCGATGGTATAAGCCTGGCGAATAGCATTAGATGCCCAAAAATTACTCGGTACATCCGCAAAATTTATTGCTTGCCGTTGGGGTGCTTTTGAGAAAGCATTGTTAATCATGGCTGCAAATTGAGCGCGGGTTACCGGTTCTTCAGGGCGGAAGCTACCATCAGGAAAACCAGCAACTATACCTCGCTGTGACAATTGTTGAATGAACTGTGCTGCCCAATAGTTAGATGAAACATCAGAAAATCTAATTTGAGCCAAAGATGGTGCTACTGTCATCAAGGGTGCTATAGCCCCTACTGTGACGCTTAAAGCCATAAGTGCAGCAGTTCCAGATTGCCAACGATTTAAATTAAACATTACTTTTTGCTCCAGTAAAATTAACTTTTCTTTCTGTTATTTATTCAGACCATTTGCTTGTTGATAAGTTCCTTATTTTTGGTTTTTAAGCACCAAATTTACTATATTTATTTATCTGTAAATTTTGTAAATACTGTATTTCTAATCTGAAAAATCAATATTCATGCCATTTCTTTTTCATAGTTAGATGGTTCTAGCGTAGATGTACCTCATTAGCCTGATTCAGCAGGCTTTGTTACTAAGGAATTGCATTAAGATGAGTACTTTACAAATTTAAATGAGATTGTCAACTCAAGTAGGTTTCAACTTGAGTTGAATGGTAAGTTAAGAACTCTATTATTCATTACTAATAACAGCCATCTGAAAGAACTTGTATATCTAGTAAGACGCTAGATTAATAAAAATAGTTGCAATAACAAAATCTAGTAGTACAAGTATTGTCCGACTCGAACTTGGTTTCAGCAGTGCCAAAAGTGAAGGGATGGCCTGGTCTAGTGAGAGTGGCCATCCCTGATGAGAGAACATTAAAATCACGGAGCCAATATAGTGCAGCTTACTAGCGGTCTATGACTAAATCTAAATTAGAGTTAAGTCCTAATTTCAAATCTTGTTCTGGTCTTAAGACGAACACTTCAGCTTCTTTTTTCCGCAGCACTATACTAGCTAAAGCACCAACAGCCGCACCACCCAGAGGTTCTAATATTTCAACTTTACGGTTACCTGTAATTAATGAAATTGCAGTAGAAGCACCAGCACCAATGGCGGCATCTGTTAATATTTTGCTACTATCATTTTTGCTAATGTTTTCAGTTCTGGTAATTGTCTGAGATGAGGCATTAATTGACTGACCGACACCAGAGGGGAAGACAAGTTTCTGTGCTACGAACCGCACACCTCTTACATTCTCACTATTTCTGTTTCTGTTGTTGAAATATACTGGTTCTAGCCGTCCTACAACTTCAGTGTTTCTGGGAATTAAGACATTTCTCTGATTATCGGTGATGTCGTTGGATATTTTCAATGTCAGGTCCAATGTTTCGCCACGACTCACAATAATTTTCTCTTTGTCATATGTGACAGGAAAACTTACGTTAGCATTAGCAGGAATTGTCACTCTTCTGCGCTGACCAATATTATACTGGGCATAAGCAGGGGCAAAGGCAACAATGGGAATAGTAGCAGTGGTAGTAATTGCCATGGCCATAACTGCGACAGTTCTAGTTTTCCATTGGTGAAGGGTAGTCATAGTATGGTTGCGCTTTCTGTGTGATGTATGACATGACGATGATTGACACAGATTGTTTCTCGTAGTTTTTCCAGGTGATTCTTTTGATAGATATTGAAATTTTTCTGGAAAAATTAGCAAAATAATTTGCTTCACATGAAAAACTGAGTCATAATATTGTTAAGATTAGTGAAATTACTGAGTTCAGACTAAAATACCTATATTTACATAGGTAAACTATCAAATAGTGCATATGTACTCCTAGTTAGTAAAACATTTAGATGTGGCGCTGTAGCCTCAATGATTCCAGTACAACTTATCCTCAAAAACTTTCTTAGTTACCGTGATGCAACTTTAGATTTTCGCGGTTTGCACACGGCTTGTATTTGCGGTTCTAATGGTGCGGGTAAGTCTTCTCTTTTAGAAGCAATCACATGGGCAATTTGGGGTGAAAGCCGTGCCGGTGTTGAAGATGACGTGATTCATTCAGGTGCGAAAGAAGTTCGGGTTGATTATACTTTTCAATGTAATCAGCAAAAATATCGGGTAATTCGCACCAGAGTTCGCGGTGCTAGTTGTGTCTTAGAATTTCAAATCGAAACCGCTTCTGGGTTTCGCCCACTGACGGGCAAAGGAATGAGAGCCACACAGGATTTGATTTTAGAACACATTAAACTTGATTATGATACTTTCATTAATTCTGCATACTTGCGTCAAGGTCGTGCAGATGAATTTATGATCAAGCGACCCACTGAACGCAAGGAAATTTTAGCTGAGTTATTAAAACTCAATCAATATGACCAATTAGAAGAACGAGCAAAAGATTTATCGCGTCATTTTAAAGCTAGGGCTGAGGAGTTAGAACGTTGTCTGGACTCGAGCAAAATTCAACTACAACAATGGGAAGCTACACAAGCCCAAAAAGCAGAATTAGAAACTGAACTCAATCACTTGCAACAAGTCCAAGCTTTTGAGAATATCCAATTGCAAAGTTTGCAAGTTGTGCAGCACCAACGCCAAAATTGGCAACAACAACTGAATTTTGTCAGGCAACAACATCAAAATTTAACTCAAGACAGCGATCGCCTGCAACAAGAACAGTCAGCTGTGCAAATTGATATGTCAAACTTACAAGCTAGATTAAATCAGGAAACTGAAATTAAAAATGGCTATACCCAGTATCAAGATTTGCAAGCTCAGGAAGAAGGTTTTGCGACTAAATTTCAAGAACACACCCGCTCAACGGTACTGTTGCAACAAAAACAGCAACAACTAACAAACCAAGTTCATCAGCTAGAAAGGGAACTACAACAAGTTCAAGGACAATTAGCAGCATTAGAACAACAAGAGTCAGAACTTCAGCACACTCTCGATAAATCCAATGAAGTGGAAGCTGCTTTGGTAGAACTCGCAGCCGCCCGTCGCCGCGTGAGTTATTTAGATGAGCTGCAAATGCAAGTTTCTCCTTTATTACAACAAAGGCAAAACCTGCAAAGTCAACTGGATAGAGTTCATGCTGGTTTAGTAGCACGTCTAGAACAGTTACAAGCTACGGAAATCCAACTACAACACTGTTCACAACGTCAACCGCAACTGCAACAAGCGGCGAGAGATTTAGAAATGCAGATTGCACAAATGGAGAAAGACAAAGTTTATCTGCAAAGAGTACAGGAAAAAGGACAGGAAAGACGGCATTTTATGGAACGTCTCCAAGCTCAACAACGGGAATATGAAAGATTGTTGGGCGAACTCGAGCAAAAATTGCAAATGCTCCGCACCCCGGATGCAATTTGTCCTTTGTGTGAGCGTCCTTTAGATGAGCACCACTGGAATCGAGTAGTAGACAAAACCAAAGATGAGTATCAGGATACAGAAGGGCAATTGTGGGTATTTAGGGAACAAATGGCAGTGTCAGACCGAGAAATTCAGCTACTGAGGCAAGAATATCGGGAAATCTTTCATAAATTATCCCCTTACGATCACCTCAGAGAGCAAAGAGGTCAATTAGCTGCACAACTGCAATCTATCAGTGATGCTAATCAACAATTACAACAATTGGCTGCTGAAAAGCAATATCTAGAGCGATCGCTACAACTCGGCGATTATGCTCCTGACAAACAAGCCGAACTGCAACAAGTAGAAGAATATTTACAACAACTGAATTACAATGACCAAGACCACGCTTTGGCTCGGAGTGAAGTAGAGCGTTGGCGGTGGGCAGAAATTAAACAAGGGCAAATTAAAGATGCAGCCAAGCGCCAAGCCCAAATAGCTGCCCGCAAACCAGAGTTGCAAGGGATTATTGCCCAATTACAAGTCAGAATTCAGCACGAACAAACAGAATCTGATTGCGCGAGACAAATTACTCAACTTAAGGGTCACATTGCCGAAATTGGTTACAGTTCAGAGCAACATAACAGCCTGCGCCTAGCAGTACGCCAAGCCCAATCTTGGCAATTACCTTATCAACAACTATTATCAGCCCAGCAGCAGTATCCCCATTTGCAAAAACGATGGCAGGATTTAGAGGATTCTAGAACCGAGAGATGGCATGAGTTGCAAAAACTTGTTAGTCAAATTGAAAGTATAACTCAAGAGTTAGCACAATCAGCTAACCCCATTGAGCAAATCAGCACTTTAGAGCAGCAAATTCAAACACGCCGACAGCAACTTGATGAAAAAATAGCTAGTTTAGGCCGTTTAGAACAAATGATGCTGCAATTAGAAACACTGCAAACTCAGTATCAGCAACAGCAGCAGGAATTACAATCTTGTCGCCACGAACAACGAGTCTATCACGAATTGTCCCAGGCATTTGGTAAAAATGGCATCCAAGCACTCATGATCGAAAACGTGTTGCCTCAACTAGAAGCCGAGACAAATCAACTTTTATCACGGCTGAGTGCTAATCAATTGCATGTGCAATTTATCACTCAAAAGTCTGGGCGCAGCGGTAGAGCTAAGAAAAATGCTAAGTTGATTGACACTCTAGATATTTTAATAGCCGACTCCAGGGGGACGCGAGCTTATGAGACTTATTCGGGTGGGGAAGCATTTAGAATTAACTTTGCCATTCGTTTAGCTCTGGCGAAGTTATTGGCACAAAGGGCGGGCGCGGCATTACAATTACTGATTATAGATGAAGGCTTTGGTACACAGGATGCCGAAGGATGCGATCGCTTGATTGCCTCTATTAATGCCATAGCTTCCGACTTTGCTTGTATTCTTGCTGTTACCCATATGCCCCATCTCAAAGAAGCTTTTCAAGCCCGCATAGAGGTAAATAAAACTCAGCAAGGTTCGCAGTTACGTTTGTCCATTTAACATACAGTTCAGTTGAGCTTCGGTTTTACGGACGAGGCAGGTTGACTTGAGAAGAAACAATATCTATTGTAGAGACTTTCTATGGAAGTTTGTACTCCCTTTCCACTGTTAAATTACTTAAATTTTTCATAACCAACCACAGAGACACAGAGGAAACAGAGAAAAACATAAGTAATTTTTTAACGGGAAGGGAGTCAATTCTTTGTCGGAGATGTCTATTAGGGAAATAACCAATTACCCGGATTTGATTTTACGAATTACGAATTACGAATTATTCTACTCGTTCGGTGTTACCTATTTTTACCCAACCTTCTTTTTCACCTTGTATGCGAATCTTTTGCCATTTTTTATCCTCACTTTCTTTCAAGACAATTACTTCCTCATTAGCAGCAACCCCACCAATACGTTCAGCAGTTGAGTTTGGTTCAGATCTTACACTCAAACCTTCAGGCCAAATAACACGCCCTTGGTAAGCCCCTGGTGGTAATGTTTCCTTAGGAGTAGGAGTAGGAGTAGGAGTAGGTGTTGGTGTTGGTGTAGCTTTGACCTCAGTCCCTTGAGGAGCTTTATCCTGCAAAACAGAACCATCATTGGCAAAAAGAGGTTTAGTTGGGGGTATGGCAGTTCGATTAACGAAATAAAGTGCAATTACAGCACCACTACCGATTAAAATAGCGATGGCTAACAAAACTCCTAAGATAAATTTTAGTAAACTAGATAGCACAGTTAAAACCTCATCGTCAATGGTCAATAGTCAATAGTAATTCATAATTAAATATTGACCACTGCGATAAAGAATGTACTGGACTAGCTAGCGTAAAATTACGGTAACTTGATGATAAAAAAGTGAGTGCCGTCTTACTATTGCTAATTATTCATGAAGGCTTTGATACACAAGATGCAGAAAGATGCGATCGCCTCTGACTTTGCTTGTATCGTTACTGTTACCCCTAGCCTGATAGAACTTCCCGACCATAAGCCCGTCGTGCTAGCACCCCTGCAACGACTGTCCACCATAGTAAGCACAGGATATGAACTTAGGGGGTAGTTGTCAAACCTAAAAATCGGTTGGAAATTGGCTTGACCTATCCAAGCGATTAATTGACCGTAATGATAAGCAGGGGAATAAAGAACCAATTGCTCAAACCAAGATTGGGGAAACAACGTGGTTGGGTTCCATCCTACCGTGAACAAAATGAAAGCTAGAACTACCAGACTCACCCACTGGACAGACTCAGGTTTAAAGAGATATCCCAAGGTTAGGATAGGATTGCAGATCTGTTGAGACATGATAGTGCAAGCCACTAGAGATACTGTCCAAAGGATAAATATACCAATAAGTATTCGTGATCGTCGGAATAGACTCTCCAGAAAATTCGGCTTAACCGAAGAACTTGAGTGAGCTTGAGAAGTCATGAAAAACTGTCATTATTAAAGTTTCCATCCACAACTTCACCAGGTACTATATCATTACTTGCTGTATCAGGCTACTCTTAAATTTGTCGATACTATTGTGCCAGATTTTTCCATAGACTACGAGTAAATACGTAAAAAATATGACTTGATTAAGTAGGGTTTTCCATTTTCAACCCAAGGTTTCCAAGTAAGTTTATGCATATACATAGACATCCCCAATAAAGAATGTGGAAGGGCGCCATTAAAATTCTGTATAAACGTTGGGAAAAATTATTAAGTAGGTCAACATTCAACGTAAAATGTGGATAGGGATTGCTTCACTCCACTTCGTTCCGTATGGCTAACGCCAAGCTTCCCTAACGCAATGACGTTTTATCTTTAATTAAGTACGTTGACCTACTTAACATCGGAATGATTAATTACGTAACTTACCAAAAGTATCACTTAAAGAACTGTGTTTAGAGGCTAAACGCGCTCTCCCAGATGCAGCCCATTCTTGTAGTTTTTGAATTTGCTCCACAGCCGTCCGTGCTAAAGGTACGATTTGGCTCGCAGCTTCGAGAATATCATCTGTAGTAAAATCGCGATTTTGACTAAAGCCAATGTGCATCGCTTCAATTAAAGTTTGCTCAATCTCAGCCCCAGAAAAATCCGGCGTTTCATAAGCTAATCTCTCCACATCGTAACCTTTGATGTTATGGGGGCGCAGTCGGGATAAATGAACGTTAAAAATTGCTTTTCTTTCTTCTTGGGTAGGTAAACCCACAAAGAAAACTTCATCAAATCGTCCTTTACGCAACATTTCCGGGGGTAAGGCTTGGATGTCGTTAGCTGTAGAAACAACAAACACAGGGGAAGTTTTTTCAGCTAACCAGGTAATAAAAGTCCCAAACACACGGCTAGTAGTACCTGCATCACCTTTAGCACCAAGTCCTGAGAAAGCTTTATCTATTTCATCAATCCACAATACACAAGGAGCCAGAGCTTCCGCCACCTGAATCATTTGCCGAGTACGAGATTCTGACTCACCCACCAAACCACCAAATAAGCGGCCTACATCCAGGCGTAGTAGGGGTAAATGCCAGTGATGAGCGATGGCTTTTGCTGTTAGAGATTTACCTGTACCTTGAATACCTAATAACATTAAACCACGGGGGTGTGGTAATCCGTACTGACGCGCCTGTTCACTAAATGAACCTCCCCGCCGCAGCAGCCAGTCCTTGAGATTATCTAGTCCACCAATATCAGAAATTTGCTCAATAGCGGGGTAAAAGTCGAGGATTTGCGTTTGGCGGATAGTTTGGCGCTTCTCTTCCAACACCAAGTCTACATCTTCTGGTTGCAATTCTCCGTGAGATGCGATCGCTCTAGCTAAAACCCGGCGAATCCTTTCCATGGACAGCCCTTGACAAGAACGCACCAAATCATCGAGAACTTTGCCAGAAAGGGAATTATTACCAGTACTTTGCAGTAAGCGTTCCACCTCCGTTCTAATTTCTAGGGCTGTGGGTAAAGGAAATTCCACGATGGTGAGAACTTCCGTTAAATCGTCAGGAATAGCGACACGCGGTGATAGCAACACCAAATTTTTAGGTTGGGATTTCAGCAGCCTAGCTAAGTTACGAAGTTTGCGAGCGATGGCCACATCTTCTAAAAAACGATGATAATCACGTAAAATCAGGACACATGGGGCTGAAGCTGGCAATTTTTCCACAAATTCCAAAGCTTGCAAAGGATTACGCTTGGCAAATCCTTGATCATTCATATTTCCCTGGTAGCCATCAACAAAATCCCAAGTATAGACAGAGCGGTTACCTTGTTTTGCTGCTTCTTCCCGAATAGCGGTTTCTACTCGTTCTTCTTCATAAGTGGGAACATAAATCAAAGGATAGCGGGCGCGTAGCAATAATTTAAACTCTTCACGAAAACTCATAATAGTAACTCCAATTTATAATTCGTAATTCGTAATTCGTAATTCGTAAAATTAATTTAATTGCAATAATTCTTCAACGGTATTTCAGTTCATTTGCTTGAAAACATAACTTATCTTCACACAATTCTTGAAAAAAAAATCTCCGCGGTGCTCAAGGCTATTATCCGCAATTTTGTATCAAAGTTAATAGTTGATAATAAAAAAATGCACCTGCAAGTACATCTGAAATCAGAATTGATTTAGGTTTAGAGTATTTCTACTCTGATAGCAACAGCAATCATCGGCCAAACCTGTGATATCTTCCTAATGCAATAATGCGGCGATAAATCTAAAAAATAGAGCCGTGGCGCATCCAGTTCTTAAACCTCAGTTAATATTTTACAAGATACCAAGAGTGGCTGAGAAGCCCACACTTCAGCAAGATGCAAGTGTGGGAGTATGTTACTTATCCTGGAAGTTGCTTTTTCAAAGCTTCTAAGGAAGCCCAACGACTATCAATTGGTTTGTCTGCACTCTCGGCATTATTCCTCAAAATACCCGGACAATCGAGATTACAAAGCTGACGCTGAGGTAATTCTAAGCACATCTGCTCATATAACCATTCACTAGGGTAAAAATAACCATCAGGTGATAGAGTTTCCACCAAATCTTCCATTAACACCTCCCTTTCTAAAGGCAAGCCTTCTACTTGATTGGCAGCTTCATCCAACCAAATAACTTCTTTGGTATTCACTCTCAAACGATGATTATACTGCTGCAAACAACGGTTGCAAGTGCAAGTAATAATTGTTTCTGCCACACCAGATACTTCTAAGTAATTACCATGATGGTGCACCCGCAAGCGACCACGAACAGGTGTTAAGCTTTCCAGGCCAGGCAGAAACTCTTTAACTTCAATTTCCTCTGTCCGCTCAGGAGCTTTGGTGAGCTGGGGAATAAAAATTGCGTCCATAGAATTTCGACATAGTACGAAAATTTATGTTTCACTATCAGCAATTCTGCTGACAATATAACTCTATTTTAACTCTTATTATTCAACCGCTCTCGCTGGACAGACAACTAAATGACGGTGTGGTTCTTTGCCACGACTGAAGGTTTGCAAATCTGCAAATTCTTTTAAAAAAGAATGGACTTGCCGCCGTTCAGCTGAACTAAGGGACTTAATTTCCACTTCTCTACCAGAAACCCGTACCTTATCAGCTGCGGCTTCTGCTATGGCACGAATTTCTGCTTGTCTTTTGACACGGTAGCCATTCAACTCAATAGTGTAAAAAACCTGTTCACCTTGGGCTACCTTGAGATTTAGCACCGAATTGGCTAAATACTGAATCGCATCTAAAACAGAACCATCAGCGCCAATTAAAATTCGGATTTGTTCAGGTGTGAGATTGGTTTCATTAATGGTCAACCAGTAGCTATCTATTTCTGGTGAATCACCAAATTTATAAGGGGAAATTTGTAAATTCCCCTCAATGCCGGCTGGTGTTCCTGTTAAATGCAGCAGCGTTTTTAACCACTGCTGCCCTCTTTGCATTGGACTGTCAAGCATCATCAACCTGTAGTCTTTTTCTTAGAACTCTTTGGTTCAAATGGCAAAGTTCTTTCTTCAGCCGTCATTTCTTGCTCTTGGGAGGCTACGATTTGCTGTAGCGCCTCTGGTAGCGGTTCACGGGAGAGAACGTAAGTTTGGACAGCTTGGAACATATTACCAATTACCATGTACATCAACACCCCGGATGGCAGGGGAAAGAACAAAAACATTCCAGAAAATATCACTGGCGTGATTTTGTTAACTGTATCTTGTTGTGGGTTACCACCACTGGAGTTTTGCCCAGAAAGCATTTGGGTGACATAAAGGGTAATGCCAAAAATAACGATCATCGAGACGATATCCCAGTGGACTGTACCATCAGGATCTATAGCCCCAACCCTACCTAAAGCGTCAATAAACAAAAATCCTTTATCTGCTGCTAGTCCAGGAATTGAGCCTTGAATAGTCACATCTCCGGGTTGCAAAGCTTCTATATTGCCTTCCGCATCTATTTTCACCTTTTCTTCCCCTTTAGTGACTTTCCATTCAGGAACCAGATTATTTTCTGGGTGTTCTGCTAAAAGCTCCTGAAATCCTTTGCCTTCCAGAGTCTGATATTGGATCTTAGTTTTTTCCCCTAGGGCTAATTTGTTACCTCCAGGAAGAATCGCTGTCACACGAGCGCGTTCCCCATCTGCAATATAAATGCTCTGGGGAGAAGTAGCAAAAGCTTGGGGTTGAATTCGTTCAATTTGTTCTGCGGGCAAGATTTGCAGGTTAACAGTGTAGTTTACACCTGCAAAAGGTGAACCACGTAATGTGGCAAACAAAGCTAATAACACTGGCATTTGCAGTAGTACGGGCAGACATCCTGCCAATGGGTTGCCAAATTCTTTTTGGACATTCACCATTTCCTCTTGCTGCTTTTGCGGATTATCTTTGTACCGCTCTTTAATTTCTGCCATCCGCTTCTGCATCAAAGGTTGTACAATTCGCATTTTCCGCATATTACGAATTGAACCAGCACTCAGGGGATAGAGCGCGAAGCGGATTATCAATGTCAAGGCAACGATCGCCAGTCCATAGCTAGGCACAACACCATAGAAAAAATCTATGATTGGCAGCATCACGTTGTTTGAAAGAAACCCGATACCAAAATCCATTATTCTGAATTCAACCTGAGGTACTGTAAACTGAACTGAATCTAATTTATCTAAATCACCATTGTCATGTAACCATCCTACCCTACGGATAGCCGCACATGGCAAAAATTGAGAAATGGGAAATGGGGAATGATCAATAGGTGAAAATTTTGGCATTATTTATCGTAATTGTCCGCAAATTTTACCTTTGCTACTTCCTATTACCTGTTCCCCACTTCCTACTCCCCGTCACTTTTTAGCAGCATCGCCATATAGGGGATTTTTAGCTGTCACTCTTTCATTAATGTAGTCATAAGTCTTGCGGAAATTGGGAACAGCCCGCATTTCCAGACGACTACCATTTCTGAGGGTTATTACCATATCTCCCCAAAAGCCAATGCCACGGGGAACTTTAACAATTTTGACAATTTCTGAATAGATTATGTCAGTGCGATCGCGTCCTTTCCAACCTCCCATCACAGAAATGCGGCGGTCGGTAATGCGGAACCGTAGCCATAAGGCCCTGACAATTGCTCCAACTGTCAATGGTATGCCCACAACAGTTAATCCAATCAATGTGTTCAGAATCAAGTCCCCCACGTGGGGGCCACCCTCATAATAAACTTCTTCACGAATGCCCATTCAATACCTCAGCTTTTACCAACAACTGCTCTAATTCTTGCAGAAATTCTTGGCTTACGCACTGAGATTCTGCTGCTGTTGGTTTTACAACTATGACTAACCGCCAGCCAGGAGGCAATTTGGGCAATAACTCATGTAACGCAGCTGTGATTTGGCGTTTAATGCGGTTACGAACCACTGCTTTTTTGCTCACTTTGGTGCTAATGGAAACGCCAAATTGAGTACTGGGCATTGGTTGCTCACTGTTGGCAGTATCCAAGGAAGGTTTTTTGGAACCTGAAGGTCTTAAAGCCCTCAATGTGAAGTGAGAACTGTGACGCCGTGTTCCTTCCCGGAACACTGCCTGAAAATCCTTTCGAGATTTTAATCGATTTCCTTTGGGCAAAGCCACATCTGCTCTTTTTCTGGAAAGTTGCTAAACGCTCAGACGATGACGACCTCTTTTTCTCCTAGCCCGAATCACATTTCTTCCGGTGGGTGTCTGCATTCTGGCACGAAAACCAGAAGTTCTTTTTCTTTTACGGCAAGTGCCGCCCAGGGTTCTCTGCATATCTTTCTCCGCTTAGGCGATTTTTATAAAAAGTTACAATCCGCTATTGTATCACGTCAAGCAGTAAAAACGATAAATTTTTATTCAACGTGGCTATATATTAAGAAAAATATGGTCAGATATAGTCAAATATTAACATCTCTAGCACAAAAATATCATTTACCCCCTGGCTAACGCACCCTACTGGCGTAGCCAGCCGAAAATAGTGCAACACACAAAACTCTTGCGGGGAGGTAAGACTAAAAATGGGGCTAAAGTCTCATTTGCGGCACTCGCCTATGAATCCAGAACCTCCAACTATAGCGTCAGCTTAGTTGGAGTAGTTCACTGTTTATGAGATACTCAAAACCCAGGTTCCCACATAACGCAGCAGTGGTACATCCCCAGGAGAGAGAATCTGGCAATTAAAATGATACATTCCTCCAAAAGGCGGGGTCTGGATGTCAGAGAAGACTAACTCAACTTCCCGTCCTGCTGGTACAGGTTCTTCGGGAAAAATTTCTAGTAGGCGACTTTCTTTGTTCCACTTCACTTCACTAAGAGGAACTTTTTTACCTCTGACTTTGACTTCAACTTTTTTGGGGTTGAAACTCCCATCGTAATAATTTGGGTAGGTAACGGCAAACTGAGCCACTGCCAAATTCATTTTTTTGGCTGGTATTCTTAGTCTGATTCGATCCCAGCTATTAGCTTGTCCACCAAAATCAAATTTGAAGGGTAACTGATTTTCTGCTTTGATACTGCCAAATAGTGTGATACCCGGTAAGCTGTTGGCTTCACTCAAAGATGGAAACCCAGCCAGCACACAGCTAGTCATGGCTAAAGCAGAAAGTAGTCTCACAGGCAGTTTGCGGTTTGAACCTAGAAATCGTAAATTTGGCATAGTATGGGCTTCCTCCACCATCAAATAGGTTTGTTATTCAATAACCAAAATTTAGCCTTCGTAACTAAACTTGACTACTAACACTTTGAAAAGAGACGTTAAATCGAAACACAAAGTGCCTCATATATGGCTGGGAGTAACAGTAAAAATACTAAGACCATATATTTAGTATGTAAATATTTTACCATTTAGTTATCAATGCTAGTAAAAGTGGATAATACATCGGGGATGTGATTGTGTTGCTAAATATGTGTAAATGTATCTAGAGTTAAAAAAATGTGATAAAATTTCACTTTTGTAGTGAGCCATCGCTGATCAACTTGGGCTAAATTAATAAAAATGAGCTTGATTAAAAGCAACATCATTAAAAAATAATAAGGAAACTATCAAGCTAAAAAATATGTGAATAAGGAATACTCAAATTTTGCAATCCCTAAAACAAGCTAAAGACAAAGATGCAAATTTGGTAATTAATTTAGGATTTGCAATATGCAAAGCTGTTTTTATCTATCAGCAAGCGTGATATCTGTAAGCGGCAAAGTGAGGCTGCCCTGGAAAACCAAGAAGAGTAAAGCCAAAGTTCAAGGTTAAATTTATCAGGAACAGCCATCACAGACGGTGAATGTCCCAAAAGTTGAGTCAGGGGAAAATTACAGGCATATTCCCCAAAAAAGAGGTATTTATCTCCAGGAGATTTCATGAAAATAGCGGTTGCTAAAGAAATTGAAGTTTGTGAACGACGTGTGGCATTAAACCCTGACACCGTTGCCCGATTAATCAAACAAGGTTTGGAAGTACGGATAGAAACAGGTGCAGGAGAGCGAGCTTTTTTTAGTGATTCTGCCTACGAAGCAGCAGGAGCCACAATTATCGGTGACACTGCTAAATTATGGCAGGAAGCAGACATTTTGTTAAAAGTTAGCCCACCCCAAGAACGAGAAAATGGGGGATCAGAAATTGAATTGCTGCGGGAAGGGTCTGTATTAATCAGCTTCCTCAATCCTTTGGGAAATCCGGTATTGGCCCAGGAACTGGCAAATCGTCAAGTGACAGCTTTAAGTGTGGAGATGATCCCCCGTACCACTAGGGCACAAAGTATGGATGCTTTGTCTTCTCAAGCTTCACTGGCAGGTTACAAAGCAGTATTAATTGCTGCGGCAGCATTACCAAAATATTTCCCTATGCTGACAACAGCTGCAGGCACCATCGCCCCCGCTAAAGTGTTTATTATGGGTGCTGGCGTGGCAGGATTGCAAGCCATTGCCACAGCCAGACGTTTAGGTGCCATGGTAGAAGCCTTTGATATTCGTCCGGCAGTGAAAGAAGAAGTACAAAGTCTAGGAGCTAAATTCGTCGAAGTCAAACTCGAAGAAGAAACAACCGCGGCTGGGGGTTATGCCAAAGAAATTTCCGAAGCCAGCAAACAACGTACTCAAGAACTTGTGGCTGAACACGTCAAAAATGCCGATGTAGTGATTACCACCGCCCAAGTACCAGGGAAAAAAGCACCACTGCTAGTGACGGAAGAAATGGTAGCACAGATGAAACCAGGTTCGGTAATTGTGGATCTAGCCGCAGAACAGGGTGGTAACTGCGCTTGCACTGAAGCGGGCAAAGATATTGTCTGGAATGGGGTAACAATTATTGGCCCCATTAATTTGCCTTCATCGATGCCTGTTCACGCCAGCCAGTTGTACTCTAAGAACTTGGCATCCTTGCTGCAATTATTAGTTAAGGACAAAGCTTTACAGTTAGACTTTGCCGACGACATCATTAATGCCGCTTGTATTACCCACGCTGGAGAAATTCGCAACCAACGCGTCCGGGATGCGCTAAAAGCCGTGACTACTCAGATTGGTACACACTAATTTACCACCCATGAACACCCACCATAACTTACCAGTATTGGTCTGTGTCAATTAGCGGTTCTCAACAGGAGTTTTTATTTCATGACAGATACATTACTTGCTGCTTTGTTTGTGTTTGTGTTGGCATCTTTTATTGGCTTTGAAGTCATTAACAAAATACCACCAACATTACACACACCTTTAATGTCGGGATCAAATGCCATTTCTGGTATTGCTGTATTAGGAGCAATTGTAGCTGCCGGTGCGAAAAATACCAGTGTATCAGTGATTCTTGGTTTGATTGCTGTAATACTGGCAACAGTCAATGTTGTCGGTGGTTTTCTCGTTACAGATCGCATGTTGCAAATGTTTAAGAAAAAGGAAGTTAAGGCGTGAGGGATTTTCTACCAACAGGGATTCAACTAGCATACCTAGTCGCTGCATCATTATTCATTCTCGGGTTGAAAAAACTCGGTTCACCAGCTACAGCCCGCAATGGTAATGTGATAGCCGCTGTAGGAATGCTGCTGGCCATTGTAGCAACACTCTTAGACCAGCAAGTATTGAACTATGAGATGATTTTGTTGGGCTTGGCTATTGGTACGGCAATCGGTGCTATCGCCGCTTACAAAGTCCAAATGACAGAAATGCCCCAAATGGTGGGTTTACTGAATGGTTTGGGTGGTGCTGCTTCCGCAATCATCGCCGTTGCCGAATTTTGGCGGTTAATCGCAGCTTCTCAGCCCATACCTCTAGATGTCAACATTTCCATTTTGCTGGATGTGTTAATCGGTGGAGTTACCTTCACAGGTAGTTTTGTCGCCTTTGCCAAATTACAAGGTTTAATCAGTGGTGCGCCGATTAAATTACCGTTCCAGCAAACATTGAACCTTTTGCTTTTGACTGGTTACATAGTAGGCAGTGCCTATTTAATCATCACACCGGATAGCTTACCCATATTCTTCGCAGTAGTGGGAGTTTCTTTGGTCTTGGGTGTTATGTTTGTTATCCCCATTGGCGGGGGCGATATGCCTGTGGTAATTTCGCTGTTGAACTCCTTATCTGGGATAGCAGCCGCAGCGGCCGGGTTTGTGGTAATGAACAATATGTTGATTATCGCTGGCGCACTTGTGGGGGCTTCTGGCTTAATCCTCACCCAAATTATGTGTAAGGGAATGAATCGTTCTCTATTCAGCGTCTTGTTTGGTGCATTTGGTGGGGCTGTTACCGTGGGTGCTGGTACTGCCACAGGTGCTACAGTTAATCAAACTGTCCGCAGTATTGATCCTGAAGAAGGCGCGATGATGTTGGGTTATGCCCGTAACGTAGTGATTGTACCTGGTTATGGCATGGCTGTTGCCCAAGCACAGCATAGTGTGCGAGAGTTAGCAGACCAGTTAGAACGGATGGGTGTTGATGTTAAGTATGCCATTCACCCTGTAGCTGGAAGAATGCCAGGACACATGAACGTCTTGTTAGCCGAGGCTAATGTGCCTTATACGCAGTTGTATGATATGGATGATATCAATCCTCAATTAGAATCTGCTGATGTAGCTTTGGTAATTGGGGCCAATGATGTAGTCAATCCTGCGGCCCGTAGTGATGTTAATAGTCCCATTTATGGAATGCCGATTTTGGAAGTAGATCGGGCGAAGCAGACAATTGTCATTAAGCGCGGGATGAGTACAGGTTTTGCCGGTGTAGATAATGAATTGTTCTACAAGGAAAAAACAACAATGCTTTTTGGTAGCGCTAAAGATATGGTCGCCAAATTAGTTTTAGAAGTGAAACAACTTTAACGACTAGCCAAGGCGCAAAAGGCTTGCAGAAAAGGACAGGTATCGGACTTCTTGAATAAAAAGTCCGGTACCTTTCCTTTAGCTTCGTTTCCCCCATGTTTCCTTCCCTTGATACCGCATTGGTCAGGAGACTGTGGTCAACACTCATGTCTTAATAATAGGTTCTTGTTTAAGAAAATATGAAGATATTTAGATAGATTTAGATAGATATTTTGATTCATTTACTAGCCCTTGGGGCGGGTTACGAGCAGTGATTTTTTCTTTAAACTAAATACTTTTCCAGAGAAAAGTGTAGGGACATAATATGTTTATATCCCTACAAAAGGATTTTTTAACTGTGAATGAATTATCGCCGTTTGGGAGAACTGCGTCGGATTTCACGTTTTTCTTCTTCTCGGCGACGGCGATCGCGCCAATCTGCTAGAGTCAAATAGCCAACGCCACCAGTAACCGCCACCAGGAGCAATAAGGCTAGTAAAGCCAAAATGTTCAGGAAAGGATTTTCCACGATTTCTCTATAGTCCGTTACGTCCCCAAACTACCATTGCGATTGACCAAGTAAACACAACCAACAGTGATACCCAACCCAGTGTTAAAATTGCCATAGTTTTACTTTCTAAATAATTACAAAACTTCTCTTATCTTTATCATAATGGGAAAGGGCAGTTGATTCTGCAACAGTGTTACTAAGTTGTTATATAAAGTCCGGTTAATTCAGGTAGATAGAAAGTGAAGGAAATTTCAGATATTCAACTGCTGGCAGAACGCTTAGAATCTCTCAAAGCTGGAACAGTTGCGGGTTCGTCTCTGTGTCTGGCTTTTTTGATTACCAGTTTGGTGAATACTCTGATATTAGCCAAGTATTTTCCGACACTCTCAAGTTTGCAAGCAGATATAAATTGGCGTTGGTGGCTTAGTGGGGGAATTGCCGCTTTCTCCGGCTTGTTATTTGGTGTGACCTACCGCTATATCATCCGTAGGGATCAAAATCCTCAACTCAAATCTGGTGGTGTACTAGCTTTTGGTTTAGTGCGGGGCTTAACTCAGATTGATTGTGCCGGTACTGTTTTACCTAATTTAGTACAAGCAGCAGAAAGTGTTTGCTGGTTTACTATGGGAGCGATCGCTGTTGATACCGCTATCCACAACGGCTGGATTCAACCTTTTGCATCCAGCAACTCCGGTGCAAAGGAGAATTTGAAAAGTTAAAGTAAATATTGACAATTTCTAGAGCAGAAACTTCATGTCAGCACCTAATCCTCTGAAAATTCCTTCTTTCTTCCAACAATTACAGTGGGTGGGTGATCCCGTCAGGTATATGGAACAATCCGTTCAAAAATATCCTGACATTTTTACCTCTGATGTACTCGGTTTTGGTAACAAGATGGTATTTGTTAACCATCCCCAAGGGCTGCAAGAAATTTTAACCAATGATCGCAAAAAATTTTTCGCTGCTGGTAGCAAGAATAAAATTTTGCTCCCCTTAGTGGGAAACTATTCAACTTTTATGCTGGATGGGGATCCCCATAGAAAACGGCGACAACTAGTAATGCCATCCTTTCATGGCGATCGCATGAAAAGTTATGGTGAGTTAATTCGTCAGATTACAGAAACAGTCTGGAGTCAATTACCCACAGATCAACCCTTCACTACTCGCAATGCTACACAAGATATTTCGTTGCAAGTTATCTTACAAACTGTGTTCGGTGTCCATGAGGGAGAACGCACTCAGCTACTCAAAAAACAACTGCTATTGATAACAGATCTATTTCGCTCACCTTTGACTTCTAGTTTATTATTTTTTCCCTTTCTACAGAAGGATTTAGGCCCTTGGAGTCCCTGGTCCAAGTTTTTAAGAAATAGACAACAACTAGACCAGTTAATTTACGCTGAAATAGCTGAACGCCGACGGCAAAACCCTGAAAATCGGATTGATATCCTTTCTCTACTAATATCAGCAAAAGACGAAGTCGGTAACTCTATGACAGATCAGGGGTTACGTGATGAATTGATGACTTTGTTGTTGGCTGGATATGAAACCACAGCCACTTCAATTTCTTGGGCATTATATTTGATTCACAAACACCCAGAAATCCGAGAAAAACTGCTGCAAGAACTAGATACCCTTGGGTCTTTACCAGACCCCATGAGCATTTTCCGCCTACCTTATTTAACAGCTGTTTGTAATGAAACCTTGCGGATTCATCCCGTAGCAATGTTAACATTTCCGAGAATAGTACAAGAACCTCTCAAACTCTTAGGATATTCTTTAGAACCGGGAATAATAGTAGCTGGCTGTATTTATTTAACTCACCAGCGTAAAGATTTATACCCAGAACCCAAGCAGTTTAAACCAGAGCGTTTTATAGAAGGTCAATTTTCTCCTTATGAATTTATCCCCTTTGGTGGCGGTGTGCGCCGCTGTATGGGCGAGGCCTTGGCGATATTTGAAATGAAGCTAGTATTAGCAACAATCCTGTCACGCTATCAACTCGCATTGGTTGATACTCAACCAGAAGTACCCCGCCGTAGAGGTGTTACCCTTGCTCCTGCTCGTGGTGTAAAAATGGTAATTACAGGCCAGCGATGACCTCAACAAGCTCCTTTGTGTGTCGTAACAAATTAAACTTAGATACAATGATGGATTCCCTAACCTCTCGTATGCACGCGGTACAGTCGCCAATCATTCCTGTGGTTGGGGAACTGATTCACAACAATCCCGGAACCATTTCTTTAGGACAAGGTGTAGTTTCATACACACCACCCCGAGAAGCCATTGAGCTCCTGCCTCAATTTATAGCAGAATCAAGTAATAATTTGTACAAAGCAGTTGAAGGAATTCCCCCATTATTGACAGCCCTAGCCGCAAAACTGCAAAGCTTCAACGGCATTGAAATTAATCAAGCTCATCGTATTGTGGTGACTGCTGGCAGTAATATGGCGTTTATGAATGCTATTCTAGCGATTACTTCCCCAGAGGACGAAATTATTCTGAATACACCTTACTATTTTAATCATGAAATGGCTATCACCATGGCAGGTTGTCGTGTAGTTTTGGTAGCAACAGATGAAAATTATCAACTGCGTCCACAGGCCATCGCCCAAGCAATTACCCCAAAAACACGGGCTGTAGTCACAATTTCCCCCAACAATCCCACAGGTGTTGTTTATTCAGAACCTGCATTACAACAAGTCAATCAAATCTGTGGCACTCATGGCATTTACCACATTAGTGATGAAGCCTATGAACATTTTACCTATAACGGAGTAAAACACATTTCCCCTGGGGGATTTAGTGGTAGTAGCAAC
This sequence comes from Nostoc sp. RI_552, assembly GCA_016124525.1. Lineage (GTDB taxonomy): Bacteria > Cyanobacteriota > Cyanobacteriia > Cyanobacteriales > Nostocaceae > Umezakia > Umezakia ovalisporum. The sequence continues at coordinate 30,511 of WGNO01000021.1, forward strand.
TACACCATTTCTTTGTATAGTCTTTCCAAAGCTTATGGTTTTGCTAGTTGGCGTATTGGATATATGGTCATACCTCAGCACTTGTTTATACCAGTGAAAAAAATTCAAGATACAATTTTGATTTGTCCGCCAGTAATTTCTCAGTATGCAGCGTTAGGAGCGTTACAAGCAAAAGAAGAATATTTACAGAAAAATATAGGTGCCATCGCTCAGGTGCGGGAAATAGTCATTGATTCCCTCACAAGCTTAAAAGGTTTATGTAGCATAGCCCCTGCCCATGGTGCCTTTTATTTTTTCCTCAAAGTTCACACTCAAATGGATGCCTTTGCATTAGTTAAAAAGTTAATTCAGGAACATCAAGTGGCAGTTATTCCCGGTACAACCTTTGGCATGACAGATGGATGTTATCTGCGGGTTGCTTATGGTGCATTACAACAAAATACCGCAAAATCAGCTTTGGACAGATTAGTGCAAGGTTTACGGGCTGTACTAGGGAAGGGGGATCAGGAAATATCCCTTTCCAACCCCCAGTTCTCAGTACCTGATTAATCCAAACTAAATTCTACAAACTCTCGTTGCCCAGCTACCATATTTTTGTCCACCGCAGACAAGGTTTTATTGTGACAACGCTCTGAATTTAAACACTTACAAACCAACTGGGCTACATCCGAACGATGAATGGTACCAACAATATGGGTATCTTCAGTTAAAATACCATTGCCTGTTGCCGCTTCCGATTTTAATCCACCAGGACGAATGATTGTATAGGTCAGCCCACTAGCAATTAAATGTTGTTCTGCTTTATCTTTTTCGACTAATACAAGCCCCAGTGTTGCTAAAGCTTGAGGAGGTAAAGCACCAGCACTATTACCAGTACCAATGGAAGAAATCAAAATAAACCTTTGTACTCCAGCCTTAACCGCAGCATCAATGAGATTTTTGTTACCGAGGTAATCAGCCCTTTGACCTTCCGAAGGTAAGCCGCCAATGGTACTAATAACTGTGTGGATCTGCTTATCAGCAAGTATTGCACGTTCTACATCGCCAACATTTAACGCATCTCCCATTACAGGTTCAATACCCATGGCTTTTAGTTCAGTAGCAGCAGCTTCGCTTCTCACCAGCGCTTTTAATTGGACATTTTGTAATGATAAACTTTGGGCAATTTCTCGACCAACACCACGACTTGCTCCAGCCAGAAAAATGTAAGATGCACTTGTCATATTAATTATTAATTACTTGTGGATCTTGATTTACCATATCTCTTATATCTATTGATATAGCTTAATTTAGATAAGCAATATTGTTGTGCTACACCAAATGCAGATGGATTGGATTAGCTTACTAAAAGCTCAACAAGCTGATTTCCTTCAGCGAATAAAAAAACCTAAAACCTACGAATTATCTTTGTTGGAAAGTCAAGTCAAGGGATGCCACAGTGAAATTATAGCATTTTCAGGTGACCCACTCCTTAAAATAGTAGAATTTTCCCGCCAACAAGCCGAAATTATCGCCAAAAATCCACCCCCCGCACCACCTGATTATCCCGAAGCCCCTGACTGGGTGATACCTTTTCCTAAATACTTCCAGCAGCAAGTACAAGATTATATTGCGCGAGAGGAAATTGTCAGACTGGTCATAGCTGAACGTCTGGGGAAATTAGTGAAGAAATTGCCACAAGACACCTTACAAAACATGGTCTTGGATGATGAGGGAAATTTGCGCGGGGAAAGCAAATTTAGTTATGTGCTGACAGATCATCCCAAGTTGAGTATTCAAGTTTACGCAGCTGATGGAGAAAGTTTTAATGGAATTAAGAAAAATAAAATTAAGTGGACAGTTACTCAACAAGATTTCAAGAATTATGAAGTATTAATTTTTCTGTGTTTATTTTATCCATCCACCAGTGAATCAGGTTACCAAAAGCACGCCATAGTTGCTGGTTTTTTACCGACCAACCAAATTAACTTTACAGAATCAAAACTGTATGTTAATCCCAGTAATTTGCTATACGCTGGGGGCTTGAGTTGGTATTTAGAATCATTAACCACCAAAAAGAATCTCAAAAAAGATACATCGCTATTAGATGAAAGCAACATAGCAGAAACAATTCAAACTTTGCCCTCAGAACATCCCCAAAAGCAACTAGTTGGTGATTGGGAATGTTGGCAAACATTGAAAGGCCACAGGAAAGGAATTTATTGTCTCGCTTTTAGTTCGAGGTTTAAAAATGGCAAAACTGCCCCCATCTTGGCAAGTGGTAGTCTTGGCGAAATAAAGCTATGGGATTTAACCAAGGGTGAATTAATAGAAACATTATCAGACTATCCTTGGGTAATGTCTGGGCAGGTAAATCAAGTCAATTCCCTGGCTTTTAGTGCAGATGGACAAATTTTAGTCAGTGCTGGTGCAGATTCAACAATTAAAATTTGGCACATAGGCGCACTAGATTTGATCGATATCCTCCACAAGCATAATGGGATGGTGAGATGCGTTGCTTTTGCACCAAATGGACTGATGTTAGTAACGGCCGGAGATGATAGAAAAGTTTTGTTTTGGGATCTGATCCAACGTCAGGCAGTGATCGCTTTATCTTTGGATGATACAGCTGCTCATTCCCTGGTTCTCAGTCAAGATGGCCAGACCTTGGTTACAGGTAGCTACCGCAAAATTAAAGTTTGGCATACTTCACAGCGCCCCCAGGCAAAAATTCTTAAAGATTCACCGCCCTTACATACCCTCACTGGTCATTCTCACATCGTACCTTCCCTGGCCATAACTGCGGATGCTCAACTGTTAGTCAGTGGTAGTTGGGACCAAACAATTAAAATTTGGCACTTGGGCACAGGGAAGTTAATTCGTACCCTCAAAGGGCATAGTGACAAAATATATACCATTGCCCTCAGTCCCGACGAAAAAATTATTGCCAGTGGTAGTGCAGATCAAAGCATCAAATTGTGGCATTTACAAACAGGGGAATTGTTAGCTACTTTTACTGGTCATAGTCATACAATTACAGATCTAGCCTTTACAGATTCCGGTGAAATGTTAGTTTCTGCAAGTTTGGATAAAACAATTAAAATTTGGCAAAGAAGCTGATTAAAGACCCAATTAATAGGGTTATGAGCAAAATTAACCAGCATCTACACGCAACTAAATTAGCCAAAAATATCTTGTTTGACTATACAGGTTAAAAAATTCAAGTTTCCATGTATATGAAATCACAAGAATTTTAATACTTAAGATACAACCCTAGGTAGAGAATTAGAGACAGCGATCACCAATAGCCTAGATTCAAGAACCAATTAATAGAGGTTGAGTTATGGCAGTATCTGCGGTTGATATTTCAAAAAGCCTCAGTGGCATAGATTTTCCGGCAAACAAACAAAATTTAGTCAACCATGCCAGAGAGAAGAATGCCAGCCAGGAAATTATTGACATCCTCCAACAAATGCCAGAAAGAGAATATGGCAACATGGCAGACGTAGAACATGCGTTTGGTGAAGTTAAATAACTCCTGACTTGCTGAACAATGCGATAAAACCAAAAAAGCGATCGCTCGTGTTTACAGCGATCGCTTTGAACAGCATTAAGCCGGTAAAGATTTCATCAGTACTGTTTCGGCAATAACTTCCCACTGGGTTTTGATAGTATACTCAGTGGGATGGCTATCCACAACCCCTTGCTGAACTTGATTATTTTCTACCTTTTCCGCCCATATCCAAAATTTAACAAAATTAGTCAACTCCCGCCAAACTGCCTTGTTTTCGGTTGTCTGTTTGGCTTTTTTTGATTATTATAAAAAAGCATAAAAATCCATTAAACACTCTCGACGTCTAATTTACACCAAAGAAAAAAGGGAAGAATCAAAGACGAAAAGCAGGGGCTAGATATGCTCGAAAGCACCTAAAAGTAAGTGGGCTAGGGAATGAACACGCCAAGAGACTGGCGGTGTGATTCGTTGGGTAGAAACTAACTCTGTAATGAGTGGAAGATTACCCGCAAGGTACTGAACCTTGACAACTGAGAGTTTCATGTAGGTGAGAATCCTACCGCGCAGGTGCAGCGTTGACGGCACACAGAGCATGGTTTCTTAGCCATGTCCCCCAGGGTAACGACTAGCCATCAATCCCTGAAACGGGGGTGAAAGGCGGCTCTACTTCAAGCCTATGTAAGTACCCGTCGAGCGAAGTGTCCATGAGTAAGGAAACTGAATCTACGCTTGAACCATCGTGATCTTGAACCAGTGAAATAAGGCTGAAACACTGGAGCCAAAAGGCAAAGGTTAAGGGGTTGGCGTGTCGCTATGCGACCAACTTGCACTCCCAATAAACCCGGTGGAGAGTAGAACTCTAAAGACACATAGTATGAACTCTCGGAACGAAGTAACCATTCGTATGCTCTCAATCAGGTCGATGATTGAGTAGGTGCTAACCGGATGCTGCGAACTGGAAAGATTGAGTCAGAAGCGAATGCCTTGGGTAATACCAAGGATATGCAGACGGACTCACGATAATGCAGATTATAGAGGTACAAGTAGTAGTAAATATTTCTAATACGAGTTTAGAGACTACGGTGGAATGGAAAGACATACCTTGGAAGAAAATTGAAAGGGTAGTCTTCAAGCTACAAAAGCGCATCTATAGAGCTTCTAATCGTGGTGATGTAAAAGCAGTTCGTAGACTCCAGAAGACGTTGATGAAGTCCTGGTATGCAAAATTGATTGCGGTTCGTAGGGTAACTCAGGATAATACAGGTAAGAAAACAGCAGCAGTGGACGGGGTAAAATCTCTATCCCCAGCAGCACGTTTGCGCCTTGTAAAAGAACTCAAACTGAGTTCTAAGGACGATCCTACTAGGCGAGTATGGATTCCCAAACCTGGAACGGATGAAAAGCGACCTTTAGGTATACCCACAATGAAAGACCGTGCATTGCAAGCACTGGTCAAACTGGCATTAGAACCAGAATGGGAAGCGCGATTTGAGCCTAACAGTTATGGGTTCAGACCAGGACGCTCATGCCATGATGCGATTGAAGCAATCTTCAATGCAATTAGGTACAAAGCCAAATATGTGTTAGATGCCGACATTGCGAAATGCTTTGACCGCATTAACCACGAAGCACTGCTAAGAAAATTAAATACATTCCCCACCATAAGAAGGCAAATCAAAGCCTGGTTGAAAGCGGGAGTGATGGATGGTAAGCAGTTGTTTCCAACACTTGAGGGAATGCCCCAAGGTGGGGTCATATCTCCACTACTGGCAAATATAGCCCTTCATGGGATGGAAGAACGGATTAAGCAATTTGCGGAAACCTTACCAGGAAGTAAGAGAGATAACCGATATAAACTAAGCCTAATCCGTTACGCCGATGACTTTGTGATTCTTCATGAAGACATAACCATTGTCCAAAAGTGTAGAGATATAATCTCTGAATGGATAAAAGGCATGGGTTTAGAATTAAAACCAAGCAAAACAAAACTTGTACATACATTAGAACAGTATGAACAAGAAAAGCCAGGATTCGACTTTCTAGGATATACCATCAGACAATATCTGGTTAGTAAATATCAAACGGGAAAATCATCAAACGGTGAAAAACTTGGTTTTAAGACTATCATCACCCCAAGTAGAGAAAAGCTCAAGATACATTATGACCAAATCGCGGAAGTTATTACGGCTCATAAGGCTGTGTCACAAGTGGCACTTATCAAGCATCTAAACCCTATTATCAGGGGTTGGGCTAACTATTATGCGACTGTAGTAAGCAAGGAATCTTACACAGACTTAGATAACCTGGTGTATCAAAAGCTGGTTACATGGGCAAAACACCGTCATCCACTCAAATCATGGGAGTGGATTAAACATAAATACTGGCACACGATAGGCGGTGATAATTGGGTATTCGCAACCAAGGAAAAGGGTAAAAATCCCCTCCGGTTACTTGACCATGCCGACACCCCCATAGTTCGTCATGTAAAAGTTAAAGGCGAATCGTCTCCATACGACGGAAACCTGATTTATTGGAGTATAAGATTGGGGAAAAGTCCTGAAATGCCTACAAGGGTAACTACGTTACTTAAACGGCAAAAGGGTAAATGTGCTTACTGCGGACTATATTTTCGTGAAAACGATGTGCTGGAAGTTGACCACATCATCCCAAAATCGCAAGGTGGAAAGGATGAATATAAAAATCTTCAACTCTTACACAGGCATTGCCATGATACAAAGACTGCTAGAGATAGCAGCACCCTGAAGTATGCGTGACAAACACTGCATTATTGAGGAGCCGGATGAGGTGAAAGTCTCACGTCCGGTTTTGAAGACCAACGGGGTTGGTGATAGCCTCGTTGAGTTTAATCGTAACGTAAACAAAGCCAACGCTTTAGTCGCCCAGAAAGATTTACAGCACTTTTCAAGTAAATAAATTAAAAAAAGTACAAACCTTAATGTCATAAATCTTGTGGGGTGGGCATCATGGTTGCCCTTCTGTACCTGCTCAGATGAAATGCGCTGTAAATGTTAAGAACACGGTAAAAAATCATTGTCTTGTTAAATCAATTAACGATGAGGCTTGGTGTACTTTTTTCAATGGTTAGAATATTTTGGTGTTACTCCACATTACACATCTCAAAAATGCAGCAATTGTGGAAAAGTCTCTTTCTACCCGTACCCACAGATGTAGTTGTGGTTGTGAGTTACAAAGAGATGTAAACCCAGCAGTAAATGTTCTTAGTCTAGGAAAGAATAGAGGAGGGCATACCCGTTGGCCTAGCGTGCCGTCAGGCATATTAACGCTACAAGGGTTGAAGCCTCTACTATCCTTGGACTAAGGGTGGTTGAGCAAGTTTTGACGGTGAATGTACAATCCCATAGCCTAAAGGTAAGGGAGTGTCAATCTAGAAACTAACCTTAGTTGCCTAACTTCAGGTGTACCCGACATAAAAATGTGTATTGCCGTACTGTAATGGAAAATAATCTCGGATTTGTGGTTAAACTACTAGTGCTTTCCGCTTTGCTGTCTGTACTCATTAAGTACATAGGACCTATTTTATCCATAGCAGCAACAGATGCTAATGCGCTGATGATAGTTTTGTCCCCAACTATAATCATAGCAATGGCTTTATTGTGGCGATTTCAGTCAGCACTGAAGCAAAATTAGTATAAATTGCTAAAATCAGCTAACCTAATCTGAATTACACAGTTGGGAGACAGCCTGTGAACCTTGGTCAATGGATCGGCTTAATCGCCATAGTTCTTTCCCTATATATCTTATGGCAAATTCGACAGGTGCTGTTGCTGATATTTGCCGCAGTGGTTTTAGCTGTTAGCTTAAATCGGTTAGCGCAACGCATTCAACGCCTAGGTTTCAAACCTGGCTTGGCAGTTTTTCTGTCGGTGGCTATTTTGTTCGTCGGCATTCTCTCTTTTTTCTGGCTGATTGTACCGCCTTTTGTACAGCAGTTTCAAGAACTAACTTATCGGGTTCCTCAAGGCTTTGCTCGTTTTAATAGTTGGTTGCAACAACTAGAAACCCTCATTCCCAGTCAGTTACTTCCATATATCCCCAATCTCAATAGCCTCATTGAACAGGTACAACCTTTTCTCAACCAGATATTAGGGAACTCTTTTGCTTTTGTTTCTGGCTCTTTGGAAGTTCTGCTCAAGGTTTTATTAGTTCTAGTATTAACGGGAATGTTCTTAGCAGAACCTCAAGCCTATCGCAGATTATTTATTCGCTTGTTTCCCTCATTTTATCGGAGCAGAATCCATGGGATTTTGGATCAATGCGAACTTTCATTAGAGGGTTGGATTGCAGGGGCTTTTATTGCCATGAGTGTTGTGGGAATATTCAGTGTGATTGGCTTATCTGTGTTGGGTGTTAAGGCAGCTTTAGCTTTAGGAGTTTTAGCAGGATTTCTTAACTTAATTCCTAATTTAGGTCCAACATTAAGTTTAGTTCCAGCCATGGCGATCGCTTTGTTGGATAATCCCTGGAAACCTTTCCTAGTCTTTGTTCTCTATTTTATTGTTCAACAGATTGATGCGAACATCGTTACTCCCACCGTCATGGCGCATCGAGTATCATTGCTACCAGCTGTAACATTAATTTCCCAACTATTTTTTGTCACCTTCTTTGGTTTTTTAGGTTTATTTTTAGCTCTACCCTTGACTGTGGTTGCTAAGATTTGGCTACAAGAAGTATTGATCAAAGATGTTCTAGATGAATGGGGAAATATTCAACATCAAGAACCTGAGTTAGTGCTCATTTCCCAACCTTCTATATCAGATACAGATAACAAGATAGAAAATCCTAATAGCAACCAAAATCCGAAAATTGATGATGCTTTACCACAAGAAGAATAATCACTACTTCAAGGCAACTGTCTGAAAATAATTTTTAGTAATTCCACACGCGTAAAAGGTTTTGTGAAATATCCACAACCTTTCTGGCTTTTACTTTATCAATAATCGCCGGAGTATTTTCAAGCCTAGGATTATTTTTAATAATCCAACACAACTCATAACCATCAATTCCTGCCATATTCAAATGGAGTAAAATCAAATATGTGATGTCAAATAATCGACATCACACATTTGAGCCTGTCATTAATGGCAACAACAACAAAAGTTTCACTTATCCTTGATTTATTAGCCAGTGAATAGCTTCATAATCAGAAATGTTGACTGTTGACTGTTGACTGTCCAAGTTGTGCGTCGGTGATAAAAAATTTGAGCAATTAATGACTCTATTCTCAATAGACAATGAATTTTATCTGGGTAAAACGCAAAAATTGTAAATTTTTATTCCAGGATTCAACACTTCTGCTTCATAATATATGTAAAAATCTAAATATATACTTTAAATGTAATATTTAATACTCAAAAAGTATTTGTGATAATTTGAGTTGCAAACTTCTGTGCTGACACCAGCCAAAATTTATGGTGGTGATGTTAATTTCACTCATATAAAAAAACAAGCTTCTACATGAAGATTGTCTTAAATAAATATGTAGAGTAATTTCATGTGCGGAACGATGCTTAATTGGCACAGAGGAAACAATTGTATAGGCTATAGGCTGAGAAAAAAATCGTGTTAGCAGGCTAATTAAGCATATCTATGCTTACACGTCGCAACTTAGGATACACAAATAGTATCAATCGATAATTTTAAAAAACAATTTGTTTCATAAAGATTGCACTAACTAGCTCTAAACATTTATGTTTAGTCTTATTGACTCCGGAAACCAAACTATATAATTTGAAAAAAGGAAAATAAAGCATTGGAAAACACCATAAAAAAAACAGTTATGCATGATACTTTAAAGCTGGATGAAATAGTTGAATTTGCTGAGAATCCTGAACCACGTTGTCCTTGTGTGCTATTGCTGGACACATCTGGATCAATGCAAGGAGATCCAATAGAAGCCTTAAACAAGGGACTATTGAGTTTGAAGGATGAATTAATGAAAAATCCCTTGGCAGCGAGAAGAGTTGAAGTTGCCATCATCACTTTTGACAGTCATGTGAACATAGTCCAAGAATTCGTAACAGCGGATCAATTTAACCCGCCTATTTTGACAGCCCAAGGCTTAACGACCATGGGAGCGGCAATTCATAAAGCATTAGACATGGTGCAAGAACGGAAATTTTTATACCGAGCTAATGGCATCGCTTACTATCGCCCTTGGGTATTCATGATTACAGATGGAGAACCACAGGGTGAATTAGACCAGCTCATAGAGCAAGCGGCCCAACGCCTGCAAGGAGATGAAGCTAATAAACGAGTTGCATTCTTCACAGTAGGTGTGGAAAACGCCAACATGACGCGTTTAAGTCAATTAGCTGTCCGGACTCCGCTTAAACTTAAAGGACTTAACTTTATTGAGATGTTTGTTTGGTTATCAGCTAGTATGTCAGCAGTTTCCCATTCCCAGGTAGACGAACAGGTAGCACTACCGCCCATTGGTTGGGGCACTATTTAATAGTGTGTCGCGCGGCTTACACTCACACAGCTAGCTGCCTAGAAAAATTCATGAACACAAAATCAAAACAGATATTTCATTGGCGAGTAGTGGCCGCATCTGTATGTGGCACAAGCCACCTGAGAAACAAACAGCTATGTCAAGATGCTCATCACTGGCAGTTATTACCAGATAATGTTTTGCTGATTGCGGCGGCTGATGGTGCAGGTTCTGCCAGCCAAGGAAAAATGGGAGCAATGGTAGCTGTAGAAACAGCAATAGAAACCCTTTCTCACAGCGACATAACTAGAGACTGCCTTGCAGATGATGCCATTGTAGAATCACTATTGAATCAGTCCTTAGTCGCTGCTAAAAAAGCGGTGGAGGATGAAGCAGTAGCTTGTAATAAACAACCTCAAGATTTAGCAACTACCTTAATCATTGTGATTACTACACCAGATATGGCAGCAGTTGTACAAATTGGTGATGGTTTAGCTGTAGCTAAGGATCATATGGGCAACTTACTGGCACTGACAACACCTGACAATGGGGAATACATCAACGAGACGACTTTTTTAACTTCGCCTAATGCCTTAGATAGGGCGCAAATGAAATTATGGCGTGAAACCATAGTTAACATCGGTGTCCTCACTGATGGACTACAAATGCTGGCTTTAAACATGGTTATTGGTGAACCTCACAAACCATTCTTTTTTCCCTTATTCGACTTTGTAGAGAATGCCGAAGATAAAACATTAGCAAAAGAACAGTTAGTAAGGTTTTTAGGTTCTGAGCGAATTACACAACGTACTGATGATGATTTAACCCTGATTTTAGCTGGGTTTCCGAGTGCCGACCTGAGTGGAGAAAGTACTTGAAATCTGGATGACCTCTCATACTTTTTTTCTCAAGAATATTGTGGTAACTTTGCGATATCAGTATTTTAGATAACCCAATTCACCGTAATTTTATCATGCAAGTCTTACGTTGTCTTCCCAAACCAGAAATCATCAACCTCAGCCTTAGTTTGGGGCGTGGCGGTGAAGCTTGTATCTATGCGGTGCCGTCGTGCAGTGATTTAGTAGCCAAGGTTTATCATAAGCCAACACTTGCTCAGGCCCACAAACTCCAAGCGATGCTTGCCAACCCGCCAGAAAACCCCACGGCTAGCTTAGGACATATTTCCATCGCCTGGCCACAGGATTTATTACGAGCCACAGATCAAGGTAATGCCATTATCGGCTTTTTGATGCCCCGGATTCGGGGGATGCGGCCGATTATTGACTTTTACAATCCCAAAACCCGTCGCGAACACTGTCCGTTATTCAATTATCAGTATCTCTTACGCACGGCTCGCAATTTAGCCGCGGCTTTTGCTGCTTTGCACAACAGTGGATATTGCGTTGGTGATGTGAACGAGTCCAATATTCTCGTCAGCGACACAGCACTGGTGACCTTGGTAGATACTGATTCTTTCCAAGTGTACGACCCCGATGAGAAAATTGTTTATCGGTGTTCAGTAGGTAAACCAGAGTTTACTCCACCAGAACTACAAAATAAAATTTTTGCTGAACATGATCGCAAAATTCCCCATGACTTATTCGGATTAGCAGTCTTGATTTTTCAACTCTTAATGGAAGGTACTCACCCCTTTTCGGGAATTTTTCAAGGTGTTTCTGAGCCACCATTTTACGAAGCCCGCATTGCTGCGGGACATTTCACCTACAGTCAAAAGCGCCGAGTACCTTATCGCCCTACCCCCATCGCCCCTGCTTGGCAAGTGCTTCATCCCAAGTTGCAAGAATTGTTTTTACGTTGCTTTGAGGATGGTCACAATGATCCACAGCATCGCCCTAGCGCCCAAACTTGGCTATCAGCTTTAGCCGAAGCCGAAGATAGTTTGATTACTTGTACTGCTAACCCCCAGCATCGCCATAACAACCATTTAGATAGTTGTCCTTGGTGTGAACGTACTTTGCTCTTGGGTGGACGTGATCCATTTCCATCACCCAGAGCAATAGAAAACCGCGAACATTTGCCCCCGCGAGTTGTACCAAAAAGGCATTACCCCCAGCAGCCTCGTTTTCCGCAACCACCCAGGCCCCAATACCAAGTAAATTATTGGCGGACAGCAGCTACCCCTAGCTATTATCCTTATCAACATCAAAAGAAGATTAAGTTTTATCCTGTTATTTTGTGTTTGCTGGGTTTTGGTTTGTTGGGATATTTGGATGTAGCGATTAAATTGACTCGTCCCTTTGTTTCTCAAAATGCCTACACTCAACAAACATTGATGGCTCCAAGCAAAGCAGAAAAAGAAACTATAACTTTTGCAGATTACAATCAAAAAGGCCACATTGCCTACCAAAACAGAAATTATCAGCAAGCAGTAGAAAAATTTAGCCAAGCCATCAAACAACAACCCACAAATACCAAAACTTATATTAACCGAGGCAATGCCCGCTACAACTTGAAAGATTATGAAGGCGCTCTAGCAGATTATAACCAGGCTTTGCAGATTAACCCTCAAGAAGTCAAAGCTTATGTCAACCGAGGCAATGTTCGTTATATGCTGGCTGAATATAGCAATGACCCTGACCGAGAATATAATCTGGCCATCGCTGATTTCAATCAAGCTCTTTTCCTCAATAATAAAGAAAGTGAAGCTTATATTAGAAGAGGTATTGTCCGCGCTCAAATGGCTAGATATAGTAGTGAATCTATCCAAGATTATCAACAATCAATTCTTGATTTTACCGAAGCAATTCGACTCAATGCATCCAAAGCAGAAGCTTATTTTCAGCGCGGTGACGTCCGCCATAAACTAGCACAATTTAGCAGTACCTTTATTCCAGAATATCAACAGGCACTCGCTGACTTTAACCAAGCACTAAAAATAAATAGCAAATTGGCAAAAGTCTATCTTAAGCGAGGGATAGTTCGTTATGAACTAACACAATATATTGGTCAAGACTTTGATCCAAATCATTTCCAGGCTATTGAAGACTTACAAACAGCGGCCAAACTTTCCTTAGAACAAGAGGATACAGAAAGCTACCAACAAGCACTGAGCAGTATTTGTGACATCATAGAAAGCGAGTGTACTGCTCTATTACAAAGTCCTGGTATGTGGAAATACACCGGTAACAATTAATTTAAAAACTAGTAAAATAAAGTGCTAGTTTTGCCTCAATAACTTTTATCTTTAGTGAGATAAACATGAACATGATAAGGTTAGCATGAAACTAGTCTTATCATGTTTTCTTATTTATATATATTTAAATTATGCAATTATCATTATATATATTCATATACATTTTATATATAAAAGAAAATCATTTACATCCTCTTTATCAACTTCCGCAAAATAATAGTTATATTATGTACGGAAAGAAAAAAATTATCCAGGCAATTTTTTCCCACACACGTGCATCCTCTTCATCTAAAACTTTAAAATCAATACCTGTAAATTTCCAAAAAGGTAATTGTATGAAAGCGGTAATTCTGGCTGGAGGACTTGGTACACGCCTCAGTGAAGAAACTAGTATCAGACCTAAGCCAATGGTGGAAATTGGTGGTAAGCCAATTCTTTGGCATATCATGAAGACTTACTCCACCCACGGCATTAATGACTTTATTATTTGTTGTGGATATAAAGGTTACATCATTAAAGAGTATTTTGCTAATTACTTTTTACACATGTCAGATGTAACCTTTGATATGCGATTTAACCAAATGAATGTGCATTCTGGTTATGCTGAACCTTGGCGTGTCACCTTAGTTAATACGGGGGATTATACAATGACAGGTGGACGCTTAAAACGTGTCAGTGAGCATATTGGTAATAGTACATTTTGCTTCACCTATGGCGATGGTGTAAGTAACATCAATATTACAGAATTAATTCAGTTTCATCAAGAACAAAAAACCCTAGGGACACTGAGCGCAGTTCAACCCGCAGGACGCTTCGGAGCCATTTCTTTAGGACAGGAGCAAACTAAAATTACTAGCTTCCGAGAAAAACCTGAAGGTGATGGTGCATGGGTGAATGGCGGTTACTTTGTTTTAGAACCGGAAGTAATTGACTTCATTGCTGATGACTCTACAGTTTGGGAGCAAGAACCATTAGAAAAACTGGCTGGGATGAATCAGCTATGTGCTTTTAAACATAATGGTTTTTGGCAGCCGATGGATACTTTACGGGATAAAAACTACCTAGAAGAGCTATGGAAAAGTGGTAATGCTCCTTGGAAAGTCTGGTAATTCCTAATTGGCTGAATAGGTGTTTGATTTACTTCGTGCTGCACTAGGAGATATTATTTCGTGAAATCAAACTTTTGGGCTGGAAAAAAAGTTTTTCTCACTGGACATACGGGCTTTAAGGGTAGTTGGCTATCTCTATGGTTACAAATATTAGGGGCTGAGGTGTGTGGTTACGCTTTACCCCCTGCTACAACTTTAAATCTGTTTGAGTTAGCTAATGTCGGTGATGGAATGACATCGGTGCTAGGAGATATCAGAGATTTAAATTTTCTCCAGCAAGTGATGCAATCCTACCAGCCAGATATTGTGATCCATATGGCAGCTCAGGCCTTGGTGCGGGAATCTTACTGTAACCCAGTACATACCTACGCCGTTAATGTTATGGGAACAGTCAATTTATTAGAAGCAGTAAGGAATGTGCCTAGCGTCCGAGCAGTGGTATCGGTTACCTCTGATAAATGCTATGAAAATCGCGAGTGGGTTTGGGGTTACCGGGAAACTGATCCTATGGGTGGATATGACCCTTACAGCAGTAGCAAAGGATGTGCTGAATTAGTTACTACAGCCTATCGTCAATCATTTTTTAATCCTACTGATTACGAGGAACATCAAGTAGCTATAGCCAGCGTTCGAGCCGGAAATGTCATTGGCGGCGGAGATTGGGCTAAGGACCGACTAGTTCCTGATATTCTCAATGCTTGGCTTGGAGGGAAAGAAGTTGTGATTAGAAATCCCCACGCAGTACGGCCTTGGCAACATGTTCTGGAACCTCTCAATGGTTACTTAATGCTTGCTGAAAAACTATTCACTCAGGGTTCACTTTATTGTGGAGGCTGGAATTTTGGCCCCAACGAGTCAGGAGTGAAAACTGTAGCTTGGTTAGTGGAACAGCTTCAACAGTTGTGGGGGGAAGATGCTCATTGGATTCAGGATGGTAAGGTTCAACCCCATGAGGCTAATTTTTTAACCCTGGATTGTTCCAAAGCCCGCACTTATATTAATTGGCAACCACAATTGGATTTACCAACAGCTTTAGCTTGGATTGTGGATTGGACCAAAGCCTGGCAACAAGGCTGTAATATGCAACAAAAAACTCTCAGTCAAATTCAGCAGTTTATGCAACGGGCAAATTTTCAGGAAAGGGAAATTTATTTACTGGAAGTTTAAGTTGAGTTCAATGTGAGAAGTAAAACAATTTCTTTATTTTACTTCTCAATTGCACACTATATGCTCTGGCGGTTTCTATACAATTTAACTCAAGTTCACCATGTCTAAATTACTCACAATTGCCATTCCCACTTATAATCGTGCAGAGTCACTTGATAAACAGTTAGCATGGCTAGCCCAGTCTATTAGAGGTTGGGAATCTGAATGTGAAATTTTAGTTTCTGATAATTGTTCCAATGACCATACTCAAGCAGTGATCAATAAATGGCAACACCAACTCAAAGATATTACATTCAAATCTCAAAGAAATTCTGAAAATATTGGATTAATTAAAAATATCATTCGTTGCCTAACTTCCGCTGATACACAATACGTTTGGACTATTGGAGATGATGATAAAATCGACGAAAGATCCGTTGCTTATGTCGTCAATAAACTTAAAAATTACGACGGACTATCATTATTATTTCTTAATTTTTCTGGTCGAAATGAGCTGACCAATGAACCAGTTCATCCGCCGACAATACTTGGTAATCGTTGGTTTGATGCTGATACTGAAGATGGTAATGGAGACGGAAAGGCCATATTTGAACATTGCTTTGGTAAAAGCATCGGTGCAGTTAGTTTCTTAACTGCCTCAATATATCGCACTGACTTAATCAAACGCGCTTTAGTAATTTGGCCTGATGCTCAGAATAATTGGTTATGTTTAGCCTATTTAGCTGGTTATTGTGCTGCTAATGGTCAAGTTATCGTCACTAAGGATACCTATATAGAATGTATCATCGGTGTGAGTTATTGGCAAAAAGAAGTTGACTCTGCGCTGCTAATGCAGTACAAACATATACCTGAAGTTATTGTCAAATTAGCAGAAAATGGATATTCTAAAGAATTTTCCCGTCAAAGCATATTACAAAACTTCAAGGAAGTAAATCTAAAAGTATTTTTGGGTGGATTACGGAGATGGCCTGTATCTTCGTTGAAAATTTTAGTTTCCTTTTTAGTTGTTGTATCTGTCTGTGCTTTTGAAACTGCCCTAGTTAATAAGTTGAAAGTTGGATATTTGCTCAACGTTTACAACAATTCTCTAAAGTTGAGAAGAATTAATTACATTAATAAAATTTAGAAATGTCAGCCATGCTTAATAAAATTAAAAAAAAAGTATTAACTTTTCAATCTGAATGTAGTTATCAAACTTCATTGCTAAAACATTCCAAAAAGCTGCCCCAATTATCAGTGGGCGATGGGCTAATTGTTGATATTTTGAAGAAAGAGGGTGTTTATATCACAACACTGACAGATTTAGGATTACCCCATACTGAAAAATTATTGCAAGCAGCTCAACGTCTATTAGGTGAAATGAAACAGGTAAATGATGTCCATTCACATCAAAAATTACCTCAAATTTATACAGTTACGCATTTACCTGATTTTTATACATGGGGAACGAATAAAAGACTATTGAATATTATTGAGAACTACATTGGACTTCCCATTATTTTCCATGGTGTTCATTTACGTAATGATTTTTGCAATCAATATCATTTTGGAACAATGCTATGGCACAAAGATTCAGAAGATCGGCGGATAATTAAGGTTATTATTTATTTGCGTGATGTTGAAGAAAAGCATGGACCTTTTGAATATCTGCCACTTTCTTTAACTTCTTTGGCTAATTTTAATAGCTATCATGTTAACCGTAAGCTACGAGAATCTAGTTATTTGGGCATCAATGATGAACAACTAACAAAAATTGTTCCCAAATCTGCTTGGAAATCCTGTATAGGTTCGGCAGGTACAGTGATTATTGCCGATACCAGAGCTATTTTACATCATGGAACAATTCGGACAGAAGACAGATCCACATTGTTTTTTGTTTACACTGCTAACCCTCCAAAAAGACCTGAGCTTTGCCGGCAATATTGGGATAATACTTTTACTATTCCAGGGTTAAATAGTGCTTCATCTGATAGTTAAATCTCCAACACACCCAATTAAAATTTCTACCGTAATTAGCAATGATATTTACCAAAACAGCACTCAAAGACGCATTCGTTGTTGACGTAGAGAAAAAACCTGACCATCGCGGATTTTTTGCCCGTGGTTTCTGTGCCCAAGAATTTATCTCACACGGTTTAAAGCCCACAGTTGCCCAATGTAATATATCTTTTAACCATAAGAAGGGTACAGTGCGGGGGATGCACTATCAAATTTCCCCAGCCGCAGAAACAAAATTAGTACGTTGTACTCAAGGTGCTATCTACGACGTAATTATTGATATGCGTCCTGAATCACCGACTTTTTTATCACATATTGGTGTGGAATTAACTGCACAAAATCACCGGGCTCTGTATGTACCAGAAATGTTTGCTCATGGTTATCAAACTCTGACAGATGAGACAGAAGTCGTCTATCAAGTGGGTGAGTTTTATACACCAGGTTATGAGCGGGGATTACGCTATAATGACCCATTTTTTAATATTGAATGGCCTTTGGAAACAACAGAAATTTCCCACAAAGACTTAAATTGGACTTTACTGGAAATGATCCCTGTAGGTAGTACAGATTCTAGATAAACGATGATTGTTTTAAAACTTAGTTTGAGCAAATAAGTGACAAAGGAGTTTAACTAATGATTATTATTGATCGTGCCTTACAAGCCCGGGCTGCAGCGGGTAATCCCGTAAAAGTGGGGATGATTGGTGCTGGTTTTATGGGTCGGGGAATTGCCAATCAAATTATCAATTCAGTTCCAGGAATGGAGTTAGTGGCAATTTTTAGCCGTCAGATTGATGCAGCTAAACGAGCTTATACAGAAGCAGGACTAGAAAATTTTCAAGTTGTTACAAATGTATCTGAATTAGAAGAGGCGATCGCTAAGGATAAATATGCAGTCAGCGAAGATGCCCAATTACTCTGCCAAGCCGAGGGAATTGATGCCATCATCGAAGTCACTGGTGCAGTGGAATTTGGCGCTCATATCGTCATGGAAGCCATCGCCCATGGCAAACACGTAATTATGATGAATGCCGAACTCGATGCTACTGTAGGCCCCATCCTCAAAGTGTACGCCGACAAAGCTGGAGTAATTCTCACCGCCTGTGATGGTGATCAGCCAGGGGTAGAAATGAATCTCTACCGATTTGTCAAAAGTATTGGTCTGACTCCGTTGTTGTGCGGTAATATTAAAGGACTTCAAGACCCCTATCGCAATCCCACCACCCAAGAAGGATTTGCCAGACGTTGGGGACAAAAAGCCCACATGGTCACTAGCTTTGCTGATGGAACCAAAATTTCCTTCGAGCAAGCAATAGTTGCTAACGCCACAGGTATGAAAGTTGCCCAAAGGGGAATGCTAGGCTACAACTTCAGTGGTCATGTGGATGAAATGACCAAAATGTACGACGTTGATCAACTAAAGCAACTGGGTGGTATCGTTGATTATGTAGTTGGGGCAAAACCCAGCCCTGGTGTGTTTGTATTTGCCACTCACGAAGACCCCAAACAACGCCACTATCTGGATTTGTACAAGTTAGGTGAAGGCCCTCTATATAGCTTTTACACTCCTTATCACCTCTGTCATTTTGAAGTACCACTATCTGTAGCCCGTGCTGTTCTATTTCAAGATCCAGTTTTATCTCCACTAGCAGGCCCAGTAGTAGATGTCATCACCACTGCCAAAATCAATCTCAAAGCTGGTGAAACCCTAGATGGTATTGGCTACTATATGACCTACGGGCAATGTGAAAATTCTGCCATGGTTCAACAGCAGAAACTATTACCAATTGGTTTAGCTGAGGGATGTCGTCTCAAACGAGATATTCCCCAAGATCAAGTGATCACTTACGATGATGTTGAGTTACCCGAAAGCAGACTTTGCGACCAACTGCGCGCTGAACAAAATGCTTATTTTCCAGCAGAAAAAGTTTTAGCTACCGTTGGATAAAATCAATTAAGTCCATAATCCCCTCAAGCTTACTGATTAGTGGTTTGGGGGAATATTCCACCGATAAAGGTTTAGTTGCCTCCTGACTATCCTCACCCTTGTGACTACAACTATAAGCTAACCAAACTGTAAAAATAAAAGGTTGTAGTCATGATTGTGGTATTAGTAACTTTGATATGTTGTTAGAGCAGCTAATTCTTAACAAATACTAACATTTTGACACAATAAAAATTCATGTTATTGGCGCAAAAAATATAAAAGCTCAACGCTGTAATTAAGTGATCAAATATAATATCAATTAGGTAAAACTTTAGTTATTTTTTTGACATTGACTGGCTTTTTAGGTAGAGGTGAAAGACATGAGAATAGACTTTTATTAACCTGAAGACTAATGTTGTGAAAAGCAACTTGCTGAAAAGGTTTCCCACAAGACGACGAATAAATTTAGATAAAACTATGAAAATTGCTCTAGTTCACGATTACTTAACCCAGCGCGGTGGAGCAGAGCGCGTATTCGAACTACTTTGTAAACGTTACCCCCAAGCCGATGTTTTTACTTCTTTGTACAATCCACAAAAAACTATTGACATGGGTGAGCGTATAGTCAAAACTACTTTTTTGCAAAAAATTCCCGGTGCAGTCAAGTATTTTAGATTGATGGCTCCTTTGTATTTTCCTGCATTTCGGGCTTTGGATCTACAAGATTATGATTTGATTATTAGTAGTAGTACTAGTTTTGCCAAAGCTGTACGTAAACGTCCAGATGCAAAACATATTTGTTTTTGTCATAATGTTACTCGTTTCTTGTGGGATACAGAAACATATTTAAGGGAGTATGGGGATTATCAGTATTTTGCGCCGTTAATTGAGCAAATTTTTCAGTTGATGAGAAATGTAGACCTAAAATATGCTCAGGAACCTGACCTTTACATTGCTAACTCTAGTGTAGTTGCCCGTCGTATTCAAAAAACTTACAATAAACAAGCAATTGTCATTAACTATCCAATTGATACAAATAATTTTCTATTTTCAGATATAAAAGATGAATATTATCTAGCCTCCGCGCGAATGATCAGCTACAAGCGTCTAGATATAATCATCGAAGCCTTTAACTGGCTGGGTTGGCAATTATTGATCACAGGTGATGGACCAGAACAAGAACGTTTAAAAGCTAAAGCCTTAAATAATATTAAGTTTTTAGGACATGTCAGTGATGCGGAACGTAAAGAGTTATTTTCTAAAGCTAAGTCTGTGATAGTTGCCGCTTTGGAAGACTATGGATTAGTTCCAGTTGAAGCAAATGCTAGTGGTACACCAGTGATTGCCTACGGAGCAGGTGGAGTATTAGATACACAGATACACGGAAAAACTGGGGTATTTTTTAAGAGACAAACACCCGAATCCATACAATTGGCATTGATGGAGTCCGGGGGAATCACTTGGAATTATGAGGATATTCGTAATCATGCAGTGAAAAATTTCTCGCAACCCGTCTTTTTTAGCAAAGTTGAGCGACTGATTGAACAAACTTGTAGTGTTAGTTAATCATTTTTGAGGTTCGTCATACCAATTATCAAAAATAAGGCTACACCCATCAATCAGGAAAACAATATGGAGATGAATTTTCTTAATTACCAATTAGAATTACCTAAAGGCTATGGCTATCTTAGGTCAACCATAAGTATAACTGCGCTCAGAGCCTAGCCTTAAGCCAAAACACCCTCTTAGTATGAAATCTACCCTTCGGGGAAGTAAGCTACGCGTAGCGTATCGTAGATAAGGATCATAAAAATGAATCAAGCTAGTCTTAGTCCCGGTATAAATCATGTTAATAACTCTCCTACAGAACCAAGCTACGGACAGTTGTTTAAAATATTTATTCGCAGATTTCCTTGGTTTTTAGCAGTATTTATTAGTTCAATCGCAATAGCAGCTCTAGTGACTTCTAAAACAAAACCTACTTACAAAAGCTCAATGCAGCTGCTTGTAGAACCTAACTATCAAGGTAGGCAAGAAGGAATTGGGGCAGATAATCAATTTTTGATCGAGCCCAATATTCAGATAGATACAGCAACCCAGCTAAATCTAATGCAAAGCTCAGGCCTCATTGAACAGGCAGTTGACAAACTTCAATCTGATTATCCCAATCTGACTGTCAACGAAATTAAAAAATCTTTACTGCTAAATCAACTCAGGACTAAAGAAGATGATTTGGCAACAAAAATTTTCCAAGTAGACTACACTGCCCAAGATCCACAAAAGACACAAAAGGTTTTGGAAACCATTGGGCAAGTTTATTTGGAATACAACCAACAGCAGCAGAATTCCCGCTTACAAAAAGGTTTACAAGTTGTCAGGGAACAGTTAAGTAAGGCTAGCGAAGAAGTCAACGCCTCAGAGACTAACTTACAAAGATTTCGCAGAAACCAAAATTTAATCGATCCTGAGTCACAAGCTAAAGCCCTAGAAGACTCTTTAAACACTATTGAACAAGACCGTCGTGCTACCCGTTCTCAGTATCAAGAAGCTTTAGCACGGCAAAAATTTTTGCAAGAACAACTTAATCGTTCTCCACAAAATGCTTTGGTTACTTCTCGTCTGAGTCAATCTACTCGCTACCAAGGCTTACTCAACGAAATTCAAAAAACCGAATTAGCACTGGCCCAAGAACGTTTGCGCTTTACCGATGAAACTCCTAACGTGCAACAACTCCAAGAACAACTGGAAAGCCAAAAGAAATTATTACAGCAAGAGGTTGGTAGAACTTTAGGTGTACAGTCGAACAGTGTATTTTCCTCCCAAGAACCTCTTTTGGAACAAGGACAATTCGGTGAAATTGACCTTAATCTAGCCACTCAGCTCGTGGAAACCCAAACAATTATAGTTGCTTTAAGCGCCCGCGACCAAACTTTGGCTGAGAAAGAAAATCAATTACGTGCTGAAATCAAACGTTTTCCTCCTTTGCTGGCCTACTATAATCGCATCATGCCACAGCTACAATTTAGCCGTGAAAGGTTAGAGGAGCTATTGCGAGCAGAACAGAAATTACGCCAGGAACTAGCCAAAGGAGGTTTTAATTGGGAAGTTGTAGAAGAACCGCAATTAGGTCAGTACTTGGGCCCCAATCTCCAGCAGAATCTTTTGTTGGGTGCAGTAGTTGGCTTGATGTTAGGAGGTGTTGCGGCTTTTATTAGAGAAGCTTCTGATGATGCTGTTTATACCACTGCTGAATTGGAAAAGCAGGTTTCCTTACCGTTGTTGGGAACTACTCCCAAATTGCCCACCACTAAACACAGAGAATCAATCATCAAGTTGCCTTTTGGTAAACCAGAAGTTCTTGCCCCTTGGACAATTCAGGTGTTACAGTCCCCACCGCGTTGGGAATCGTTGGATTTAATTTTCAAAAATATTGAACTTTTAAATTCCGTTACCAACTTGAAATCTTTGATGATTACCTCAGCTTTACCAGATGACAGTAAGTCAGCTTTGGCATTGGGTTTGGCTATGAGTGCAGCTCGTTTACACAAACGGGTACTACTAATTGATGCTAACTTACGGGCACCTAGCCTACACGAGCAACTCAATCTTCCCAATGATCAAGGTCTATCTACTCTTTTGGCTAATGATATCACTCTCCCCAACCAAATTGGTGTTCAAACTTTAGGTTCAGCCTACATCGATATTTTGACAGCAGGACCTACACCCATTGATCCGGCAAATCTTTTGAGTTCACCACGCATGAAGCAATTGATGAAAGTATTTGAGGACAATTATGATTTGGTACTCATAGATGCTTCGCCTGTTATCGGTCTAGTGGATGCTATGCTCACAGCTTCATCTTGTCGTAGTGTAGTCCTCGCCGCAAGTATGAGTAAAATCACTCGCAGCCAATTGGCTCAAGCTACAGCTATGTTGAGTAAGTTAAACCTGATTGGCGTTGTCGCTAATGGAGTCTCCAACTCTGGCAGTACCTATGTACGATATCCCCAGCCTTCTGAATCATCTCAATTAGCCCTGGAACAAGCAGTAGAAAAATAGCCCTGATTTAGCCCTTATGTTGGGGCTAGGGTGTACACACAAGTCATGAAATCACTGCAATTTTTTTAGTGCCATGGTGACACTAAAACAGTGGATTATTTTACAACTAACAAACCCCTGATAAACAAGCCATTAACCCCGATGCTCCCTAATTTGACTAATACAAAACTTTACCGTTGGCGCACCACTGGGTTCAAACCAAGCTAGGTGCGATTTTATCACTTGTCTGTACACCGCGGTGTTGTTGGAATGGACGCAAGACGCAATTAATAGTTTAGAAAAAATAAGGCGCTTCTACTTGTATCTGTGTGCAAATTTATATGATGTGCGATTGCTACATTTGGTAGGATATCGCACATATCTTTTTTTTAAATACCCTGAACAGTTGACTGTTGACTGTCCAAGTTGTGCGTCGGTGATAAAAAATTTGAGCAATTAATGACTCTATTCTCAATAGACAATGAACTTTATCTGGGTAAAACGCAAAAATTGTAAATTTTTATTGCAGGATTCAACACTTCTGCCCTGAACATAATTAGCCGCCGTCACTTGATTTTTTCAATAATCAAATTTTGATTATATTTCTATAATTTTCAATTAAGTATATTTATATGACCTTTATATTTAAACATAAAAATCAATGATTGTTTAAAGACTAAATAAAGAATCTAATTCTGCATATGGTGTTTTCTATAAAGTCTTATATTCTAGAAAATAACGCCCATATTCAAGAGCTAAAAGACAAAGATGAACTAGTTTTGTAAGATTGAATAACAAAATAGGTAGTGGCAACTAAACATAAATAGGAAGTTATGGCGGATGTAAGAAACTGGGAAATTTTCTTCTGCACTTCACCATCATCCCTGTTTATCAGATAGAAACCCTTTTCCCCAATGAGCTTTCCCCCTATGTTTAGTGCTAATTATCTATTTAGTATCTTTCTTGTTTGTACATCTTTACACCAGCAGAATTTACCCAAGTGTAAGCTTGACTGATGTACAAGTTAAAAGGGCATCTTTTTGCAGCGAAACAAAATTCTCTTCACAGTCTTTGGCATTCATAGCCTTTAATATTAACTTACCAATTCATTATTGTATAGGGTCAAAGACATATGACAAGTTCATTAATTCCTACTTTTGAGAATTCCTATCCTCAAATCCAACAACACCAAAATAATTGCTTTTCATACTGTAGACTTCAATGGCGGCGGGGTCATTTATTGGTCAAATCTACCGCAAAAACTCAACAACTTAATTTACCTGCTTTATATAACGAGGAATTATTAGTCAATTGCTTGAAACATTCTCTAGTCAATTTGGTGAGTGTAGACCCAAATATTGGTGAAGATTGTTTAAAACTTTGGCTTAAAGCTTGTGAAAAAGCTGGTAAGCCCATATTTCTCCGCCTACCCTTTAGGAATAAACAGTCCAAGTCGGGTAGCCCTTGGCAAAAACTCATTGAGTGGATAGCGGCTTTATTTTTGCTCCTACTCATGAGTCCAGTTATGGTGGTATTATTTGTTATTTTACAGCTTGACTCACCAGGATCAGTTTTTACCAGTGAGTGGCGGGTGGGAGAACGGGGTAAACTTTTTCGAGCAATTAAGTTTTGCACAACTGCAAATCAAAATATTACCCCTTTAAGTAGTTGGATACGTAAATACGATTTAGACCATCTACCCCAATTGTGGAATGTGCTGCGTGGTGAAATGGCTTTAATGGGTTCTCGTAGTTGCACTTTAGAAAATGCTATGTGGCTAAATTTAGCAGAACAACAGCAGATGAATAAACTATCAGAAATGACCGATTCATGGGAAGAATCAGCTTTGTTAAATTTGGATAGCCAAACACTGTAATTTTCTTATCCAATAAATACATTTAGTTTCCAAGGTGCGTTAGGCAAATTGTCATAACGCATCATCAAAAAATAAGCTGGTTTTTTTATTACAGAAAACCAAAGGTTTAATTAGCATCTCTATGACTGATGTAATTGCTCACATTGTTGTTAAAAAATACTCATGTATATTCAAGCTGTTCAAATACTGGGCGATCGCTTCAAGAAAACTAAATTTTGGCGCAACAATTATTTAATCTTGCGAGAGTTTAAAAATTTCCGTAAAGTAGCGATTTTGGCTTTAGTATTTTCATTTATTGCTGCAACATTTGAAGGTTTTAGTATTGGTTTTTTGCTTTCATTTTTGCAAAACTTAACAACTCCTGATGCCGAACCAATGCGAACGGGAATTACCTGGTTTGACACCTGGATTTTAGCTACTCACTCATCGGCAGTGAGTAGATTATATCGCATTTCCTTACTGATTTTATTGAGTACATGGATACGTGCTGTATTTAATTATTTAGCACAAGTTTACACAGAAGTATCTCAATTACTTCTAGCTGATCGCTTGCGGAAACAAATTTTCCAACAATTGCAATGCTTACCTTTAAGTTACTTTGCTAAAACTCGTTCTGGTGAACTAATTAATACTATTACTACTGAAATTGATCGGATGAAACAGTGGTTTAGTGGAGCAGCATTTTTGATAACTAGAGGCATCACTGCTTTTATCTATTTTATCTCAATGTGCTTATTATCCTGGCAACTGACCATTATTTCTTTTCTATTGTTCACCTTGTTAGGAGTAGGGTTATCAACAGTCAATGCCCGTGCAAGAGAAACAAGTTTTAGTACTTCCATTGCTAATGGACAGTTTACTTCAATCGCAATTGAACTTGTTAATGCAATTCGCACAATTCAGGCATTTTCTACTCAAGAGTTTGAACGTCAACGCTTCTATAATGCCAGCGATAAAGTAGTTAGCACTTCCACCAAAGTTGTATTAACTTGGTCTCTCGTCAGACCGCTAGCTGAAGCTGTGGCTAGTACAATTCTTATTGGTATGATTATTTTTGCATTTACTGTTTTTGTTGTCAATGGAACTTTACAAGTTGCTTCTTTGCTAACATTTTTCTTTGTGCTGTTTCGGGTTGTGCCAATTGTCCAAGATATTAATGGTACTAGAGCCCATCTGAGCACACTCCAAGGAGCAGCAGATAATATTCAGAATTTGATTAGCACTGAGAATAAAACTTACTTGCAAAATGGCTATCTCAAATTTACTGGGCTACAGCATTCCATTGATATAGTCTCTGTTGATTTTGGCTACGAGCCAAATACTTTAGTTCTCAATAATATTACCCTGAGTATAGAAAAAGGTAAAACTACGGCTTTAGTAGGCGGAACTGGTGCCGGTAAAAGTACATTGATTGATTTAATTCCCCGATTTTATGATCCAATAGCAGGAAATGTACTCATTGATGGAGTAGATATTCGCAAATTTGACATGAAATCTTTACGTGAAAAAATTGCTGTTGTCAGCCAGGATACATTTATTTTCAATACTTCTGTGCGAAATAATATTTCCTATGGTACAAAGGGTGCCACTGAAGCTGAAATTCGCAAAGTTGCTCGACTAGCAAATGCACTGGAATTTATTGAAGAAATGCCCGAAGGCTTGAATACACAACTGGGAGACCGGGGTGTGCGATTATCTGGAGGACAACGCCAACGACTCGCCATCGCCCGTGCTTTGCTGCGTGATCCAGAAATTCTGATTTTGGACGAAGCCACCAGCGCCTTAGATTCTGTTACTGAACGCTTAATTCAAGAATCTATTGAAAAGCTATCTGTAGGTAGGACAGTGATTGCTATCGCTCACCGTCTTTCAACCATCGCACAAGCTAATAAAGTCGTGGTATTAGAACAAGGACGCATCATTGAGCAAGGTAATTATCAAGAACTACTAGAACTTAAAGGTAAGCTGTGGGAATATCACAAAACTCAATATGAAATAGGACAAGCTGGATAAAATTTTCCGGATATAAACATTCCAACAAAGCAAACTTAACTGAGACTGTTCACTGTTCTTTTTTACCCAAAAATTAGAATTTTAACGAGGTTATGTAAGTGGTAAATATTGGTTATCATACTGCTCGCTTCCAAGGCAAATTTAACCGTGCTCTCTATAAATCAATGATTCCTCAAACGGTTAAACGCACCATCAACACAACTCAAAAAGTTCCTATTAATGTCTATGGGTTATCTTGTCAACGTGACTTAGGTGAACAAGTGGCAAGTATTCGCTCCTTTATCCGTAATATTGGTATTCCCAATACATTTACTGTTATTTCTGATGGTAGCTACACTGATTTGAGTTGCGATTTACTACGCCGCATTCATCCCTGTGTTCAGGTCATACCCATCAACAAATTTATCAAAACAAATTTGCCTCAATGTGTGTATGATTATGCCCAAATACATCCAATGGGTAAAAAATTATCAGTCTTGATGTCTATTCCTATTGATGGTGCAACTATTTATACTGATTCAGATATTTTATTCTTCCCTGGGGGAATTGACTTAGTTGAGTTAGTTAATTTAGATAGTCAAGTGTGCCATTACTTACCGGATTGCTCAAATTCACTGGATACACGGATGATTTATGAGGATTCAGAAAAAGCAAATTCTGTCAATGCAGGATTTATTTTGTTTAAGCATGAATTAGATTGGAGTTTTGCAATTAAACGTTTGGCCAATTTAGCCGGAACACCGACCTATTTCTCTGAACAAACAGTTGTACATTTGACAATTCACCACAACCATGGTGTACCGTTATGCTCACAGAAATATGTTTTGAGTGTTGCCGACCAATTTATTTATCCAGATAAATTTGCTAGTAACAAAATTGCTTTACGGCATTACGTCAGTGATGTGAGACATAAGTTTTGGATGAATATATACCATATACCAGTGAGTCCAGAAATCAGGAACCACAATTAAATTGGCAACTGAAATAATTAAAAATCCCTTCATAAACGAGTAAATTATAGATGATTAATACGCTGGTTAATACGAAAACGATTTATCACTGCTCCCATGCTGATATTAAGGGAGGTGGCGGTGTTGAAACTTATTTAGCGTCCTTGGTTAATTCTCAACTTAGTGGGATCACTGTTAGTGTTATTTCTTGTCTCAAGAATTTAGATCAGCAACAGCCTCAATTCTTACACATTCATGACCCAGATATGCTCATGGATTTCCGGGAAGAATGCCCGGCAATCTTTACCCTGCACAATCACTCTAGTTACTGTCCCAGTGGTACAAAATATTTAGCCAATGGCGGCAAAGTGTGCGATCGCATCCTCAATCCTCTAGGATGTGCTTGGGGACATTTAATAGATGGATGTGGTAGTCGCCGCCCCCAAAAAATTATAGGCAATTGGTACAACACTCATCAAATCCTAGAAATACTGAAAAAGCTAAAAATTCCTGTAATTGCTAATAGTGATTATGTCCGTCAGCAAATCATTAATAGTGGTCTACCACCGGAAAGAGTAGTTACACTGCGGTTTGGTGTCAAATCACCTAAGATCACCACTGCACCCTTAAATTGGGCAACTCATCAAAATCAGCGCATTTTGTTCGTTGGTCGCATTGTCCCCGATAAAGGAGTGGAATGGCTCATAAAAGCTTTAGCACAAACCAAACCAACCATTCATCTTGACATTGCCGGTGATGGTTGGAGTAAAGCAAGTATGGAAAAATTAGCACATCAAATGGGGTTAAGCCATCGCATTACTTGGCATGGCTGGTTAAAGCGCGAAAAACTAGAATCACTTTATCAACAATCCTTGGCTGTAGTTTTTCCCAGCCTGTGGCCTGAACCTGCTGGTCTTGTTACCCTAGAAGCCTATAGTCACTATCGTCCCATCATTGCTAGTGCAGTGGGCGGTATTCCCGAACACGTGCAAGACAATCAAACAGGTATTTTGGTTTCACCCAACAACATCAAACAGTTAGCTGCTGCTATCAACGAACTGGCAATAAATTATCCCAAGAGCCGACTAATGGGTGAGGTCGGTCAGGCTTGGTATCAGCAAGAATTTACTATTAATACCCACATGCGACGGCTCACAGAAATTTATGCCAAAACCATAGCCGAATTTGAAGCTTGATTTGCTCAGACTAATGGTTTAAAACTTTACCCCATTTGAGGAGGTTAATAAATTTTTGATTTTGGATTGAAGACTTTACATTGATAGAGCAGTTTATAACTCAGTATAGTGCATCATTAAAAAATATCAACTACAAATCAGTATAACCTAATTTCCACCTAAACTACCATATCAAACAACCCAATCCAAAATTGGCAATTCTCAAGTATTTAATTATATAAACACTCAATAAAATCTATTACTCCTGGAATAGTAAAACTAAAAATACCACAAGTTAAACTAATGTCACTAACTATTGAATCCCCAAAACCTTTGGTCAGTGTTATTATCCCCACTTATAATCGACCCCAGTATCTCCAGCAAGCCATCGCCAGTGCTGTTCACCAGAGTTATACAAATATTGAAATTATTGTTTCCGATAACTGTAGTCCAAAAAATCCCCAGGAAATTGTAGAATCTTTCGCAGATCCACGCATTCGCTTTTGGCGACAACCAGAAAATTTAGGCATGATAACTAACCAGATGCACGCCTTCAAAATGGCAAATGGTAAATATGTGGCTAGCCTTCACGATGATGATATGTGGCATCAAGACTTTTTAGCCAAGCTTGTACCACCCTTAGAAGCTAATTCTGACTTAATTTTAGCTTTTTGTGACCAATATATCATAGATGCCAATAGCAAAATTAAATATGCTCAAACAGAAATAAATAGCTCCAGTTACAAGCGAGATAAACTAGCACCAGGAGTCCACAAACCATTCCACAAAATTGGATTAATAGATAAAAGTATAGCCACTGCCGCAGCCTGTGTAATTCGCAATCGTGTCATTGATTGGGATACTATTCCCCCAGAGATTGGGGGTATGTGGGATTTATATTTAACCTACCTCTGCTGTATGTCGGGTTATGGTGCTTACTATCATCCAGAAAAACTCACACTATATCGAGAACATGAGGAGACTGACACCCATCTGAGTGGAAATAAAAATGTACAGGCAAAAATCCGCAAAGCCAAAAGTGAAATTTTCTGCTACAAAATTTTTATAGAAGATACTCGTATCCAAGAATTTAAAATCCACTTTCAACAAAAATGGTTAGAATCTCATACCACTCTAGGTATTGGTTTACTACGAAATGAACAGATATTATTAGCACGTGCCTATCTTTGGCAGGCGCTGAAAGAGCAAAAATTTAACCTGCGAACATTAATAGCTCTTAGTCTCAGCTTTACCCCTAAAATACTAGCTAATCAATTACTAAAGCCGGAAAAATCCCACTAGATTATTAGATTAAAATTTAGGAAATAGCAATAAAAAACTTGCTCCTTTCCATCCTGATCTGAATTCCAAAATTAATAATCAACAATATAAGTAATCAATGAAAATTTGCATTGTTACCCACACTGTAAAAAAAGGCGATGGTCAGGGTAGAGTCAATTACGAAGTTGTCCAACAAGCAATTCATCGCGGTTATCACCTAACTTTACTAGCCAGTGAAGTAGATTTAGAATTACAGCAAAATCACCAAGTGAACTGGGTTCCTATTTCTATCAAAGGGTGGCCTACAGAATTTATTCGCAACATGATATTTGCAATTAAAAGTACACATTGGTTGCAGAAACATCGCCATGAACTTGATATAGTGAAAGTCAACGGGGCAATTACCAATGCCCCCGGAAATGTCAATGCCGTACATTTTGTGCATAACTCTTGGCTAAAATTTACCTCTCAAAAAACTCAGCCAAGGTCAGGTAAATTTTTATATAACTTTTACCAATGGCTATACACAACTTTAAATGCATATTGGGAAAAACAGGCTTTTCGTAAAGCGCAAGTAGTAGTGGCAGTTTCTCATCAAGTCGCTCAAGATTTACTAGAAATAGGCGTAGCAGAAAAATCTCTCAAAGTAATTTTAAACGGCGTTGATTTACAAGAGTTTTCTCCAGGAACGAGCAACCGCGAAAAATGGCAATTACCGGAAGGCGTACCTTTAGCACTGTTTGCAGGGGATATCACACTACCTCGCAAAAACTTAGATACAGTCTTAAAAGCATTAGTCTCAGTTCCTGAGTTACATCTAGCCGTAGCCGGAAATACCCAAAGAAGTCCTTATGTTCAGCTAGCAACATCACTGGGATTAAGTGAGCGAGTACATTTTTTAGGACAAAGGTCTGATGTACCAGAACTCATGAAATCCGTAGATTTCTTGGTTTTCCCGTCACGTTACGAGCCATTTGGCTTAGTAATTATTGAAGCCATGGCTTCTGGGTTACCTGTAATTACCGCAAGTTCCACCGGTGCGGCTCATTTGGTCACTCCAGAATCTGGAATAGTTTTGTCAGACTCAGATGATGTAGAAGCATTGACACAAGCATTGCAATTACTAACTAGCCATCGCTCCTTGCGCCAACAAATGGGAAAAGCTGCCCGTTCAGTGGCAGAACAACATAGTTGGACAAATATGGCACAAACTTATGTGAATCTATTTGAAGAATTAATTAATTATGAGAAATACAGTTCTCATCCCCACCTATCGCCGTCCTCTGGATCTATCACGCTGCCTTTTGGCACTGCAAGCACAAACTAAATCCGTCCATCAACTCATTCTAGTAGTTCGAGATACGGATAGAGAAACTTGGCAATTTCTAGCTCAATTCCATGGCCAAAACTTACCACTGCAAACTGTCAAAGTCACAGAACCAGGAGTAGTAGCCGCACTCAACGCCGGACTGGTAGCAGTTACCGGAGACATTGTTTCCATTACCGATGATGATGCAGCACCCCATCCTGATTGGTTAGAAAGAATCAACGCTCACTTTATCAATGATAGTTGCGTTGCCGGTGTCGGCGGTCGTGATTGGGTACATCATGGCAATAAAATCGAAGACGGTCAACGGTTAACCGTTGGTAAGTTGCAGTGGTTCGGACGGGTAATTGGTAATCATCATTTAGGAGTAGGAGAACCCCGGGAAGTGGATGTCCTCAAAGGTGTAAACATGAGTTTTCGTACCCAAGCTATCGGACAATTACAATTTGATCAACGAATGCGTGGTACTGGAGCCCAAGTACATTTTGAAATGGCATTTACTCTTTCTTTAAAGCGGGCTGGGTGGAAAATGATTTATGACCCTCAAGTAGCGGTGGATCACTATCCAGCTCAACGTTTTGATGAAGACCAACGCCACAATTTTAATGAAACTGCTTTTATTAACTTAGTTCATAATGAGACTTTAGTGATACTAGAACATTTGCCGCGATCGCGCCATCTTCTGTTTTGGCTATGGGCAGTATTAGTGGGAACAAGGGAAAGCTTAGGTTTGATACAATGGTTGCGATTTATACCCAGTCAAGGTAAACTTGCCGGACAAAAGTTAATCGGATCTTGGCGCGGACGTTGGCTAGCACATCAACAATTTGTAATTCGTAATTCGTAATTCTTAATCACAGCCACATTAACTATACTGTTCAATGTTCACTGTTCCCTACTCCCTGTTCAATATCAACTTGGCAGATTCATTGTGATTTCCAAACAAACACATTTCAATAGTTTTTTAGAATCACCCTTTTTTCCCCAACAGCGATCGCTACAGGGTTGGTTGGCTATTTTCGGCTTTTTGCTCCTGAATATAGTTTGCTATTTTGCCGGTGCGGCTAGTTTTTTGCCCTTAGTTTATCCTGCCACAGCTTTAGTGGTAGCCTTATTTTTATACTTGAGGCATCCCATCCTCTATGTTGGCTTTAGTTGGTGGATATGGTTCCTTACACCCTTGGCTACTCGCTTAGTTGACTATCGAATTGGCTGGGACCCCACCCGCCAGATGCTTCTAGCACCTTACTTAGTAGTTTTCCTCACTATAGGAACATGGTTACGCCACGCTCCTCGCTCTGTCCATCAGGGAGGAATGCCGTTTATTTTGGCTTTTATTGGTGTTTTCTATAGTTTTTTAGTGGGTCTGATTTATAATCAACCCCTTCCTGTGGCAAGAAGTTTTTTAGATTGGCTCAGTCCCATTGTCTTTGGATTTCACTTATTTATTAACTGGCGAGATTATCCCAGCTACCGCCAAAATTTTCAACGTGTATTTTTCTGGGGTGTGTTGATTTTAGGCATTTATGGCATTTATCAATTTGTGGTAGCACCTGAGTGGGATAGATACTGGTTGATAGAATCCAAAATGTTTACAAGTTCGGGAAACCCTGAACCTTTTGGAATGCGTGTGTGGAGTACTTTGCACTCCCCCGGACCTTTTGCCTATGTCATGCAAACAGGGCTACTCTTATTATTTACCAATTCAGGAAGTTTAATTTTTCCCGCTTCAGTCGTTGGTTATTTGTCGTTTTTGCTTACACAAGTACGTACTAGTTGGCTGGGGTGGTTATTAGGAGTAGTGATTATTTTTGGCTCAGTAAAAGCCCGTATTCAAATGCGCTTAATTGCTATCATCTTAATCATGTTTATGTGTATTGTTCCCTTAGCAAACATTGAGCCTGTTTCTGATGTTGTTACCGAGCGTTTTGAAAGTTTTTCTAATTTGCAAAAAGATACTAGCTTTAGAGATAGATCGGGAAACTATGACAGAAATTTAAGTTTAGCTCTTACTAATGTTTTGGGTAACGGGTTAGGAAATATTTGGAAGGTGGATGATAAAACTGGTCAATTAGAAGTCTTTGTCCTTGATAGCGGTATTTTAGATATGTTTTTTACCTTGGGCTGGCTAGGTGCGATACCTTATCTTAGTGGGTTAGTCATGATATTAATTAGCCTATTTAAGTATAATGAAGCGTATTTTGATAGTTTTGTCAGCACCGCCCGAGCCATTGGGCTTAGTTGTTTTGTACAGTTAGTTGGCAATAGTGCCATGCTAAGTGTAGCAGGTATGATTCTTTGGGGATTTTTGGCTATGGCCATGGCAGCCCACAAGTACTATCAACATCAAGGAATCAATACTGTCAACACCAACTTTCCATAGAACTCAATATCACCTTTCCCCTGGTTGGCTGTGGGCGGGGAATTGGGGGGTTTTTGTTAAAAATACCACAACTTTATTCAGCAACTACAAATTTATTCCAGAAATATTCCAGTGCAACATCTCTACTTGGTAGAATTCAGGGTGAGATCCAAGGGAACACTAAAGATATGGTATCCACCCACACGAATTTAAATATTTCCGCCATAGAAGCAGAATACAGTCAAAGAACACCAAGGGAAATTCTCAAATTCGCCCTAGAGAGTTTTAATAATATTTCCATTTCCTTTAGCGGGGCTGAAGATGTTGTCCTGATTGATATGGCATCCAAAATTACTAAAGAATTCCGTGTTTTTACACTAGATACCGGACGGTTGCACTCGGAAACATATCAGTTCTTGGATCAGGTAAGACAACATTATGGCATTAAATTAGAAGTCCAATTTCCAGATACAGCTGAAGTACAAGCTTTAGTAGAAGAAAAGGGATTGTTTAGTTTTTACCAAGATGGCCATAAAGAATGCTGTGGGGTTCGGAAAGTCAGACCATTACGCCGCAAACTCAATACCCTTGATGCTTGGATTACGGGACAGCGCAAAGACCAAAGCCCCAGTACCCGCAACTATATACCTGTTGTTGAAGTTGATACTGCTTTTTCTACCCCAGACCATCAATTAATTAAATTCAACCCTCTAGCAAACTGGTCTTCTGCACAAGTGTGGGAATACATCCGCGCTTTAGATGTACCTTACAATAAACTACACCAACGGGGTTTTATCAGCATTGGTTGTGAACCCTGCACTAGACCTGTATTACCCAACCAGCATGAACGAGAGGGCCGTTGGTGGTGGGAAGAATCCACTGCGAAAGAGTGCGGTTTGCACATTGGTAACTTACCAAAATAAACTACTACATTCCCATCCCTGGTCATGAATTGACACTCCCACCTCCTCTTCACAAAGGTAGGTTTTTTACATTGTCCCCAGGGCTAGACTTGAAAGACGAGGGGGTGAAAAAACACCCCTTTAAGAGCTATTAAAAGCAATTGATGGAGAAAAAAAGATGGGATGGGAATAAGCCATCTTTTTAAACAAATGCCTTTGCCATTAAGTAAATCAGCGATAATGGTGGGTAATCCTTGGAGAAAACAAGAAATTTCACCGCCACTTTCCCGGACAAAAGAGGGTTTGGGGGGCTGATGACCAAGAGGAAATGGATGTGCAGACCTCTAACCTGTGCCTTGGCGGATGGGTTTTGGCTCCCTGGATTTTTCTATAATTTGGCAAATCTTGGTTTCCTGAGACTCTATGCTCTCAGTGAGCTTAAACTGAACTAATGCCCTGGCTAAGTTGTGTTCTGGATGCTGAATTTTAAAATAGACATTCCCGGCTAAATAGTCAGTAAAAAATCTGACCCCCAATTCAAAAGCAATCAAGCGAATGGCAGCGTAAATGTAGTGATAGTCATTCTCTATGAAAAAACCTTGAGCAACATTAAGATAACCCTCTAAAATACCTCGACACAAGTCAGTATCAAAATACACTGTTTCCCATTGCTCTGTTTCTTCTCCAGCGGGATTGCAACCTGATCGCAAACAATCACCAATATCGTAATGCACTAGTCCAGGTTTCACAGTATCTAAGTCTATGACGCTAACTGCTTTTTGATTTTCAGTATCAAACAACACATTATTAATTTTAGGATCGCCGTGCATTAGGCGCAGTGGCAGTTTGCCTGTAGCTTTAGCATCTTCTAAAATATTGGCAAACTTGCTGCGTAGCTGGCCACCATAGGTATCGCTGACAAATTTGAAGCAATAATTAACCTCTGGAGATGAGCGCCAGTTGGCTTTGGCCACCACTTTCTCATAGTTCTGAAGATAAAGAGGTGTAATATGAAATCCTGGTAAAGTATCCGCGAGTTTTACTGAGGGTAAATCACTAATTAAATTGTGGAACATCCCCAAAGCATAGCCCACTTGTTGAGCCTGTGAATTGTCTAACAAAGTATCGAAAGACTGAGCATTTTCCACAAAGCTCATAGCCCGCCAGCATCCACCATTGTCATCTTCCCACAAGTCTTGAGTATCGTGAGTTAATAACACACGGGGAAACTCCCAGCGCCCATTAATTGGGGTGCGTTGTAGGCGATGGCAAATATGATCCGTTAAAGTACGCATATTCTGCATTACAAGTTGTGGCTGGCGAAACACCTGAGTATTAATGCGTTGCAGGACAAAATGTTTACTCCCAGGGGCATCCACAGTT
Organism: Nostoc sp. RI_552; assembly: GCA_016124525.1. Classification (GTDB taxonomy): domain Bacteria; phylum Cyanobacteriota; class Cyanobacteriia; order Cyanobacteriales; family Nostocaceae; genus Umezakia; species Umezakia ovalisporum. The sequence continues at coordinate 67,138 of WGNO01000021.1, forward strand.
ACCAAGAAAGTATCATTAATATTACCATTCCCTAAGGATTGAATGCCGGTCACCTTTCCTTGAGAGGTAAATTGTTCAGCTATTGCAATTAAATTGATTTGTTTTGTCATCTTCCTTGACCTGCACTACTCCCCACACACATTGCACAAAGGCCACAGGGGATATGGTAGCCTAAGTTTCACATCAGCACAGGACAAAATAGATTTTCAATCACTGAGGAATTGCGCCCAAGGCAACAATGGCCTGGAACCGGCTACTTCTAAGCATTCTTTGGAAAAATCCCACTCCAATGCAATAAGATATGGTATTTTCTGTGCTACAGATATTAATATTTGCTACATCTGACCATATTTTTGTTATTTAAATCTTACACAGATTTTCCAGCCAAAGCCTCAAACTGCATCCAGCAAAGATATAACCCACGGGGTACATGAAAGCAGCCCTTCCATTTACCACCTTTGAGATTTAACAACACATCCCCACGGCCATTGAGATAGCCGAACCACTCACCGTGTTCTGGATCAGGAAAGTGTGACCAAGTATAACTGTGCATCTTTTGATACCATTGCCAGCACAGGTCACGCCCCGTCAAACCATAGGCCATGGCCAAAGCCACCAAAGACTCTAAATGTACCCACCACAACTTTTGGTTCCATTCCAATTGCTGTGGAGGATGACCATCTGCATCCATAAAATAATACAACCCGCCGTATTCATTATCCCAAGCAAAATTGAGAATATTTAGCACCACATCAACAGCTTGGTTAATAGTATTAGTATCCTTTGTCCGCTTGGCGATATCCATAATAAACCACATAGCTTCAATACCGTGACCAGGATTAATTAACCGCCCTTCAAAGCAATCAATCTTGGAACCATCAGGGGCAACATTCTCATACATCAACCCTCGTTCCAAGTTGAGAAAATCCCTCATTACCTCATCAACAGTGCTAGCCAATACATTGTCCAGGGTTTCACTCGGTAGCAGCCATTCCATTTCCAAAGTCAAATTAGCTAAAATCATGGGTACAGCCAAAGACTTCATCGGGCGTGTGCCAGCATAAATCTTATTATATTTACCTTTAGGATTATCCTGGCGACGCAACACATTGTTGTAAGCTTGCATTGCTACGTCCTTAGCCCAATCTTCCCCAGAAGCCAAAGCATATTGGCTAAATGCCATAGCCGCAAAACAATCAGAAAATATGTTGTAAGGTTGCACTAGGGGCTTACCTTCACGGGTAAGGGCAAAATACCAGTTACCATCAGCATCTCTGCCATGTTGCGCCAGAAAATCAGCTCCATTTTTGGCAATTTTCAACCAATTATCCCGTTTTTCTAGGCGATTATACAGCATTGCAAAAGTCCACACCTGACGATTTTGCAACCAGATAAATTTATCTGTATCATAAACCCCACCTTCACGATTAATACAAGTAAAATAACCACCATGCTCCCAGTCGAGGGAGTATTTTTCCCAAAATGGAAGTACGTCATTGAGGAGAGCGTTCTTATACAGTTGAGCCAGAGCTTGTAAATCGTACTCCATATATTCACTTTCCTTGTGTATCAAAACCAATAATTTAATTATGTTGACTGTTGACTGTTCAAATTGTGAATCAGTGATACAAAATTTGAGCAATTAATGACTCTATTCTTAATAGACAATGAACTTTATCTGGGTAAAACGCAAAAATTGTAAATTTTTATTGCAGGATTCAACACTTCTGTTTAATTATTCTAAGTTAGAGACGTGTCGGACAGAGAATATAGACTTCCCCATCAAATAGTCAGTTGAAAACCGACCTCAGCTATGGGACTCCCCAAAGCGCTACTAATTCATTCCCCGGCTCCCCAACCTCACATAAGATTTGGAACACAAGGAGGTATTGTAGACAAGGAAGTTATGCCTGTTATAAAAACAGGGAGTAGGGAAGAAGAAACAGTCAACATACTCTAAATCTTCATACCAATCATTTGAAAAGCCTGTTTAATTTCTTCGGCTAATGAATATTTTTGTTGCTGTGTATAAAGTTCCACAGCCAAACGATAAGTGGACAACATTTCTCTGAAATGTTGTACTTGATTATCTTTACCTCTAATATTTAATAAAACCCAACCTAAGTTGTGATGAGCTTCTGCATAACTTGGTTGTAACTGAATAACTTTTTCCAGATAAAAGCGGGCTTTTGTCCATTCCCCTAACTTTCCATACAAAGTCCCTAGACGAAATAACACAAAAGGATGATGAGGAAACTTTTGATTCTCAGCTTCGTAAACTTGAATTGCATCTCGAAAATTTTCTAGATGTTCCTGGGTAATTCCCTGATTAATTATCACCCATTGAGGGACTTGTAATTTACGACTTCCTTGCTCAAAACTAACAAGGGCTTCCTTCCATAGCCCTTGTAAAGCTTTTCTCCAACCTTCAAGTCCTAAAGCAAAAGCACTATCAGGTACTTGAGTAATAAATTCTTGTATCCGTCTTTCTACATCCTTTGATTGCTGGGTAACCACGGCTTTTTCTAAAGCCTTAATTAAATAAGGATACACCCATTGCTGTAATATTTGAGAATTTCGAGATGAATTTTCTTTAGACTTAAAAATTGCTTGTGTAGCCGCACGAATTGCTAACTTCCATTCCTCTTGATTTACAGCTATCCATGCTTGTAGTCCCAAAGCAAAAGTGCAATTACTATCTAGTTTCAAAGCTTGAGTAACAGCTATTTTTGCTGCTTCCCAATTACCACATTTACCCAAAGCCCAAGCCAAATTAGCCTGAATCCAGGTTTCTTGGGGAGCTAACTTCCCTGCTTGTTGCAAATTTTTCATCCCTTCTGACCAATTGGCAACACGGCAATTAACCAGCCCTAAAACCCCATATCCCCTACCATCATGTGGTTGTAATTGAATTGCCTTTTCAGCAGCAATTCTAGCTTTATTATCGTTAACATGAATTTGAATTAATGCCAATTCTACTGCTGCTTCGCCATGGTTTGGTTCTGTTTTTAAATAATTTTCATAAGCTTGAATAGCTGCTGTTAATTCACCTTGTTTGACTAATTCCCGAGCTCCTTTTTGGCCAGGAGAAACAAAGTTGCCATTTAAAGCATTAATTAATTCATCGGCTGTTTGGAATCTCTCTTCAACTCTAAATTTCATCCCCGTCAAAATCACTTTTTCCATTAAAGGACTGACATGAGGACACAATTGGCGAGGGGGTATCAATGTATCTGATATAGCTCTGTCTGTAGCAGCAACAGGTAACTGTTGAGTTAATAATTCATACATTGATGCACACAAAGCATAAAAATCTGTGGCTGGCCAACGCTGACTACGGTAACTATACTGTTCAAGAGGAGCATATCCTGGTGTTAAAGTGACACTCATTTCCCGAGTTTGCCCAGCAATAAATTCTTTTGTAGCGCCAAAGTCAATTAATACTGGTCTATCTTGGTCATCAATTAAAATATTATCTGGTTTAATATCTCGATGTAATAACTTTTGTTTATGAACTATTTTTAATGCTTCCGCAATTTGAATAAAATAATGTTTAATCCGATGTTCTGGTAGTTTACCTTCTTCCTTTAAAATTTGATATAAACTTTTGCCATTCAAAAATTCCATCACTAGGTAAGCTGTATTATTCTCTTCAAACCATTCATATACTTTCACAATATTACTATGGGTACATTGTGATAAATAATTAGCTTCAATTTGAAAGTTTTGCAACTGTTTTTGACGCTCAACTGGAGTGATGGAATGAGGCCAATATACTGTATTTCCGTTTCTAGCAGCTTTTTCTGGCCAAAGTTCCTTAATAGCTACCTGGGCTGAATTTTGTAAAAACACTCCTTTATAGGTGATGCCAAAACCACCTTCTCCTAAAACTTTTTCTATTTGATATCTTCCTTGTTTTAAAGTTGTCCCTGGGGGTAATTGATAAGTGGATAAACTAGAAGTAGAAGTTAAAGGAGAACCACAGGCGACACAATTAATTGTGTTGTCAGGATTTTCAGTGAGGCAAGTAGGACATTGAATAGTCATTAGCAAATATAAATAATAAAAACTCAATGAAAATCTTGTAGTGCGGGTACACATGGCTAGGCTCAGTACAAATGTTACTGGCTACAACCCTAGTTCACTAAGGTAAAATTTGCTGTCAATATTTTTTTCTACACGACATTTTAAGGCTAGGAGAGTTGCGTTATCAGATGCACCCCTTTGTAATACTTTTTCAATGCTTTGATCTACAGATAATTGTAAATCTTCATGAGGATTAAATATTTCTAATAGTTCATTTTCCCTCACTAAATCCCAAACTCCATCAGAACATAGTAGTAAAATATCTTCGTTCTCGAGTTTCATGGCTAATTCTTGATTTGTACGGCTTAAATCTTGAACATAACCATCGCTTAGTCTTTGTTTTGCACCTAAAAATTTTGTCAGTACATTTCGGTCTGGATGGTTAATACTTTCTTCTAGAGTAATTTGACCACTGGCTACTAACATAGCAATCAGTGAATGATCTTCACTTAACTGACGGATTTCTCCTTGGCGCAGCAGATAAATTCGACTATCTCCCACATGGGCAATCATTAACTGTTGAGCCATAGCTAAAATGACACTTAAGGTAGTTCCTCCATCTTGGACATAGGTGGCTACAGATTCATTGACTTTTGTAAATAATGCAATTAACCATTCATTGCGTTGCTCTGGGGTTTTCAAATTAGGGGAAATACGTTCTTCCAGCACTATTTGCACAGCTAATTTACTGGCTAGTTCACCTTGAGACATTCCTCCCATCCCATCAGCGATAACTCCTACAATCATGGTTTCAGTATCACTTAATTGCTGTTGTCTAACTCCATAGTTATCTTCATTATGTAATCGATGAGTTGAAAGTCCTACAGTGGAGCGACTGGCAATATTCCACTGAATTTTCACTGTGCTAACTTCTTGACGAGTTTCCACTAATATGCCCAATAGTTGAGGTAAAGCAAATCTTTCTTCGGGAATTGGCGACAGGGAAATTTTGAGAATTTGATAAATCTGAGGAATGGGGCGAATTTTTACCTCAATAAACTGTCCTTGGGGTAAAGTTTGTTGGTGAATAGCATGATATAGTAGTGCCCCTACAGTATAGCTACCCATGGATTCATGAATATGATTTTTACCATAGGCAAGTTCAGGGGCACAATAATCTCCCAATAATCCAGAGGGGAGTATTTCACCCACTGGGTAAGCACTAGTTAAATCAAAAAACTGCATGGGAGTTCCTATTTGCATTAATTGAGGAACAATGGAAATAAAACACCAATTGCGTTGATGCACATATCGTAAAAATTGGCAGACTTGGCCAGTCATAAATAAAGATTCTTCTAAGGAATGCTCTATTTTTAACCAAGTTGCTAATGTTTGATCTTCCTCTGGGAGGGCGGTTAGCAAAATGAGTTTATTGGTGGATGAGTTAGAGATGATTTCTTGTTCTGGATAATATTCTTCCTCTAAATAGTTAGATTCGCTAACCACTAATTCCCGGTTATCTTGGTGATTTTCTATTTCTTCCGGCTGTTTATCTTTTGCCTTGTCCTTCCCTGGCTCAAGGTTAATGATTACAGATTCCGCTATGGTGTAAGCTAGAAGTTCAGCAACCATTTTATAATCGCCGAGTATTTCCCTTAGTTGTAATTCTCGGCTGAGTCCGCTTTCAATTTCGCCTACCCGGAGCAAACCTAATTTACCTGTTGCTAAAATATTAACTTTGAAGTAATAAACATCGGTGATAAATTCACCCAGATAGGATAAAACTTCTAGGTTAAAATTTTCTAGAGTCAAGCTAGTATTGAGTTCAATTACTAAACTATTAGTGGTGTCTATGGGCAAAGAGGACATAGGGACTTTCCATTATTATATTTTTAACGAGTTTGGAATAAAAACCGAACTTTACCAAAGGCAATTTCATCACCGGAACTTAAAGTTTCAGGTCTGGTAATTCTGGATCCAAAGCGAGTCTGTCCCACGGATTTAATAAAAATACCATTTGTAGAGCCGAGATCCTTAACTTGCCAAACTCCCCCCTGTTGGTATATTTGTCCATGGTTGCGTGAAACCGTTTCACCACCAAAAAATGTTTCTAGGTCAATATCAACAGGCCCTGTATCTGAGTCAAATATCCCCACAATGGCATTACTATCTAAAATAAATTCTGGAACTGGGGAATTGGTTTGTTTACTAATGAGCTTGGCGGTTGTACTAGTGGTAGCTACGGTGGGAGGAATGGGCTCAGGTGTGGGATGGTGGGGTTGTGGTATTTGTGGGGATAATATTTCTGTTTCAAAAACAGTAGATGCTGGTGTTGTTATGGCTGGTGTTGTTATGTTTTGTAGTTCTGAACCACAAGCACCGCAGAATTCTGCATATTCTGGGTTTTGATCATAACCACAGCTAGAACAGGTAATCATTGGATATAAGTCCTTTGTGAGTTAAGTGGATAAATGTAAATAAATGTCATTGGTCAGGGTTATTGATGTGTGGTTAGGTCCCTGTTAGTTTCCGCATTTCTGTTTCTGAAAGTTGCTCGTTAATGTCGTTATTCATTTTTACAGTTTTACCCTTGGCTCCCATTTTCACGGTTTTACGAGTTCCGGCAGAAATTTTGCGGGTTTTGCGTAACTCGTCTTGAGCGCCATTGAGAGATTCGGCCATTGCTTCGTTACCAATTTTCACTGTCATCCGTCGTGCGGTGTCTAAGAGTTGTTCTGCTTTTTGAGGATTTTGTTCAGCAATTTTTGTAGCTTGGTTAATAATGTTGGCAATATTGCACTGTTGAACATAATCCATTACCTCTTGATCTACTTGTGCTGCGCCTCCTTGACCAGGGACAAATTGCACCACTACATTTTGAGGCGGTAACTCACCACGTAGTTTTTGTCCTGGAATATCGTAGGTTAAGCCCAGTTGAGCAATGCGAACACGAGATGTAGGGCGGCTATCCATGCTGAATTCAAGAATAAAGATAGTTTCATCGTTACCAGCTGCATTACCAAGAGGATGAGGATCTTGATTTAAGGGAAATTCCGCTTGGGTAGGGTAGGCGCGAACAATGCGGCTGAGTTCTACACCTTTAACAGTTTTGATGGTTAAGGCTAGGTTGGTGATAACTTCTTGTTGGGCTTGGGTGTATTCATCAATGATTTTGCTGGGTAAATCTAAAATAGAAACTTGAGTACCAATGGCATTTCCGGGAACAATATAAAGTAATGTCCCACCAGTGGAGTCACTGAGATGAGTCAGTAAGTCTTCGTTGAAATCTTCCCCAACTCCTAAAGCAGTAATGGGGATGTTGTGGGTAGCAAAATCTGATGCAATAGTTCGACATTGATCATCGTCAAATGTTTGACCATCGGTAAATAAAAGGGTACGGCGCACGGTCATTTGTTGATTGCTTAACATATGTAAAGCACGGCGCAAACCTAAACCCATACGAGTCCCACCAGAAAAGTTGCGGAGTTTAGCGATCGCATCTTGTAATTGGTTGATTTCTGTAGCACTGGTTAAGCCTATAATCTGGGAAGCCGAATCATCAAACTGCACTAAGGCCATGCGATCGCTTGGTCCTAACCTGCCAGAATCTATTAAGGCTAACAAGGACTCGATAACAATATCAATTTTCGATTTACCTCCAGTTACCTCCATATATTCCTTACCGTCAACTGTATAATTATTACCAGTAGGAATGCTATGTCCCGCAACTATTTCATACATTGACCCACTGGTATCAATGACAAAAGTAAAAGTAGTGGAAGGAGGAATAGCAGCTACATCTTTTGTGGGACGCAGTTTCAGCATGAGAAATAATTTTTGTCCGGCTGTGTCCGCAGGCATAAATTCCCGATGAGGGCGAAGGGTTAAATTCAGTACATTTGGTATCATGGTTTTTTTTATTAATAACTGGGAAAATCAGTAAATTGTGGTAACTTGTCGTAAGTTATTAAATTTCGTCAACATCAGCAAAAATTTAAAGTCGGTAACATTCCTAATTGGGGTTCTATATCTAATAAATTTGGAGTGATAATAGTAGGAATTTCTTGATTTCCTTGTTCATCTAATTGTTCAATGTTTGCTTCTATTAGTAAAGGTAAATTCAGAGTAATATTGCTATTTCTAAAACCTTCTTTAATATCTTGTATCCAAGTCTTAATGATTTGATTGAGGTGGCTATCTTTGATAGCACATAAGCTTTGGTTTTGCATATCTATTCGCAGTTTTTCACGTAGTTGTTCATTAAAAACTTGCTCAGGGTTATTTTCTTCCTGGGGCAGTAAATCCAAAATATAAGTATATTCTTGCTCAAAACCTTTGACACTGAGAGAAAATTTATATTTGACCATGAAATTTTTCACCTCACAAGTTATAACTATGAATAACTATCAATGAGGACAATACTGACATATTTCACCAAGGCTCCTTACTTCTTCTTCTATTCATTCACAGCAGAGGATTTTACTTCTAAGGTGATGTTCCCAAACTTACGTTTATCGCCTATATTCAGTTGTTGCATGAGTTTTGTCATATTTTTTTTGGCTGCATATCTTTCGTCAAATTCCATGATAATATCATCTTTTTCTCTGTAAATTTTAGCGGTAATAGGTGTAAAACCTGCGGAAGCATTTAAAGGTATTTGGGCATCAAAAGAACTACCAATTAAGATTGGTTTTTTGCCTAATAAATATGATGTTTTTTCCGTGGATGTCCAATGTACTAAAAGATAGGGTTCTTGACTTAATTGTTTTTGTTCCACCCAAGCAATCATTAAACCAATAAAAAAACCAAGAATGGATGTACCCCATAAACGACCAAAAATATCACCAAAAGCATTAGCAGCAGTTACAAAACCTATAGCTCCGATAGTACCGCCAACACCACCACCAAATAAAGCATTTTTTAGTTTAAGATTAGGGACAAAAAACTGGGTTCCACCTCCCACTAATGCTCCTAATATCACCCAACCAATTATTCTGCTGAAGTGTTCTAAAATAGAAATACTAGACAAAGGAAAAAAAAGTAATTGACTCACTGAACCCGCAATCATACCTGCGGCGAGACTACCAATGGTGCTAACGCTTCCTTTACCCACTGTTAACCAAGGACGGTGCATATATTGGTTTTGTCCTACAATGAGGGACAAGGAAATTCCCATGGCTAAAAATGCTGTCCAAGCGCCAATGCGTAGGACGGAGTACAATAAACCATAATCCCCTGTAGCACTAGATTCCACTAATTGTTTGTAAATTGCAGCTTCAGCATTACGAAAGGCTTGGTCGAAGTTACCAGAGTTAGCATAAAATACCAAAGATTCATCCCCTGTCAACTGTGTTAAATAATTTATATCAGCATCTCCAGTTGCTACAGCAATTAAGTTAATTTTCTCATTTCTCGCTACTTGAGCTGAGTTATAGGCCAGATCGGGGTCATTTGCTATACCGTCAGTAAATAAGAGAATATTAGGCTGTAAGTTAGTGGATTGTAATTCTGCTACTGCTGCGTCTATCCCTTCAGCCATTGGAGTACCACCATTTTCTGATAAGGAAGTGATGGCATTTTCAAGGGTGGTGACATTATTAGTTAAAGGGGTGACAGTATTAACTTCTAAGCCAAAACTAACCACAGCTAACTGGTCTTGGTCTAAATTACGACGTTGTATGAATCTAGTTGCAGCAGTTTTTACCTCTGTCAACTTACCGTCAATCATACTTGAAGAAGTATCAATTAACAGCACAATTGCTTGGGAAGTTTGTTCTCCAGCTGGCGCTAGCTTAGTTAAAGCTAGTAATGGTTCTCCCAATAACATGGCGGCCATTAAACACCCCATTGCGCCATATATTGCAAATAGTAGGGGTTTATTTCGTCTCAGGATTCTAAATATCTTTTGCATTTTCCAGATAAACCTCAAAATAAATTTACAAACCAATCAAACTTTAAATAGCCTTTTCTTTAGTTATCTGTTTATAGACCCTACGTGATATTTCAGGAAAAATTTCTTTATCTTGATAAAATCTTGGGTCATCCCCAAAAATTACTAAGATATATTTATGTTTGCCATCTGGACTACCTATAATGGCTGCATCGTTACGAGTCTTTGAATTCCAACCCATTTTTGATAAAAAGTAAGTATTTTCTTGTAAACCTTCACCCAAAAAACCTTCAATGGCATTAAATTGTTTATTTTGCCAATCTTCTTTTTTTAAGCTCCTTTTCAAAAGAGTTTTCATTTCACGACTATATTGTTTAGATATTGATTTTTCTTGCTCAATCTCTAGCAGTAAACGAGCAACATCACGAGTTGTAGTATAATTCCTTATGGGAACAGGATAAACTTCATTTTTACGTATTTGTAAATCTCTACCCATAGGACTATGATTGTCACTATAAGAAATAGGAAATAACTTCTGGCTAATATTTATTGGATCATAACCAGCTTTTTGAAAAAATTTATTTAAAGAGAGACGCTTCTGATACCATTTCTGAAATTCATCGCCACTTAATTTATCGCCAGATTGTGTTCCAGTAATTTTATCTACTATTAAGCTAGCAGACTCATTATCAGAATCTTGAATCATCTTATGTACAGCTTTTTGAGGTATTTCTGTTACATATCCTTCTTGATATAGTCCATATAAATATACCATCCAGAATAATTTTATAATACTAGCGGAAAATCTTGGTGTACTATCTGAATGTCCAGCATAGTTACAACATTGATGACTATTTACATTAATTAAACTTATAGATAAATGTTCTGTGTAAATATTTCTTTCACGAACATAATTTACAATATCGTTAACTATGCTTTGTAGTTCACCATCATAATTATATCTATTTGTTTCTTTATTGGGTGTATAACTTATTTTCGACTTTACTTGTTTATAATCCTCCCGTGGAATAAAACTTATATTTGGGTTGTACATTATGTCATAACTATTATCATTTAGCCTTGTAAGTAGTTGTTGTTCCTGAGATGATTGATAAGTTCTTATTGTTGGTTTACTTTCTGTTGTTGGTAAGGGTTCAACAGGAGAATACAACGGATACGGAGACGGAGACAGAGACGTAGACAGAGAAGTAGACTGAGCCTGAGACTGAGTAATTTTAGGTCTATCAGAAACCGGAGGAATTTTAGCTTGAGAATTTTGCCTTTGAATAACTTTATCTATTAATAGTCCAAAAACTATTAGTGTTGATAATAAAACCACACAGGCTAAAGAAAATCTTTTTAAATTGATAGACATTTTCTTTTTAAGAATTATTTTACGGACTTTAACATTTTTATTCATTAACTTACCTTCTTGTAATCGTAAATTTTCCAAATCCCATTTTCTTTTTCAAATGTGTAGATAAATTCACCACGGTAAGGACCTGAATTTTTTTTGTCAATTCCATTCTTACCATGAAGATATAATTCTTCAAAAATTTTTACTTTCATATATGGTCTTTTACCTGAATTAGAAAAATCTATTATTTTTGTAATTTCAGATTTTTCATAGGTATAGTAAGCATTATTATTCTCTAACCAAGCAACTGGTCCATTAGGTTTAGTAGTAAATGAATAGAGCTTACCTGTAGTTAATTCTTCCACTAAGCTAGTATCATAAGGTGGCCCAAAAATTTGAGGTTTAGCTGCATACCAATTTTGTACTATCTCTAATGCTTGTTTTTGAGAAATATCATGTACTGGTTCAGCAGGAGATACAGGAAAGGATGGAGAGGGACTATAGGAAGGAGTTCGTCGTGGCTTGGGGATTGAGGAACCAGTGGGAGTGACATTAGATGTATCAGTGGTTGTAGCTACAGCAGGTTGGGGGGAGAAAGTATTTGCAGAAATTTCATTTGAAGGGGAAGTTACAGGGGCTGGAGTAGAAGATACTTCAACGCTACTTAATGTCATTTCTAAATCAAATGTTCTTAAACCTTGAGGTGCAGAAACTTGAATAATATATTTTCCATTTTTAGGTAATTCCGTAGTTTTAATAATTTGGTTATCTGGTGTATAAACCCAAAGACAAATATCAGCATTAGTGGCGTAACTAAGTTTTTGACCTGAATTTGCATCAAATTTATAACCCATAGATTTAGTAGAACTAACTTGACCAGATGTTGTTAGTTTCTTATCATTCAGCTTAATTTCTTCTACATCTTCTTGAGCCAAAGAAACTGGTGGTTTGTCTAAACAACCAGCAGATGATGAATTTAATGCTGGTTGAGTGCATCCGTATATTGTTAATAGTGTCCAGCAAATAGTTAGTTTTTTCATTAACTTAGTCAACAATAAAGTAAACATATTTTAACCATCAAGGTGCTAATTTACGGTTAAATAACCAACTGTCAGTATCGTCATTCCATATTAAATAAATCCGCTTTTTACCGTCTTCATAAATTCTTCCACCCTCCAGCACATAGGATAATTCAGCATCTACTACAGCTTTATCAGTATTTTGATCAATGAGTTTAATATCACCAATATTTATTTCTGTCACACTATTCCACCATTCTTCATATTGAGAAGAACTACCAGAAATACTTTGAAATCCAGGAGAAAGACTATTCCATGTTTGCTCATATTGACGATTTTTAAGGGCTATGTAATAATCTCTGACAAAATCATCTGCATTTGGACGTAATTTAGATTCTGTTTGAGAATCAATTACAGGCTCATTAAAATCTGGAAGAGATGGTACAGATAAAGGAACTGAAGTTTCAGATGGTACAGATGAAGGATCTGGAGTTTTAGATGCTACAGATAAACGAACTGGAGTTTTAGATGGTACAGATGAAGGAACTGGAGTTTTAGATGGTACAGGTGCAGGAACTGGAGTTTTAGATGGTACAGGTGCAGGAACTGAAGTTTTAAATGGTACAGATGAAAAAACTGAAGTTTTAGATGGTACAGGTGCAGGAACTGAAGTTTTAGATGGTATAGGTGCAGGAACTGAAGTTTTAAATGGTACAGATGAAAAAACTGAAGTTTTAGATGGTACAGGTGCAGGAACTGAGGTTTTAGATGGTACAGGTGCAGGAACTGAAGTTTTAGATGCTACAGATGCAGGAATAGATAGTTTTGTCACACTCTTTAAGTTCATTGTTAAATCAAAACTAGTGGAATCTTTGGGTGCAGAAACTTGAATAATATATTTACCGTTAATGGGTAAAATAATAGGTGAAACACTGCTCTCAATTAACTCATTATCTGGGGTATAAATCGAAATACAAATATTTTGATTGGTTGTGTAAGATAGCTGTTGCTTTGAAGTACCATCAAAACTGTATGCTAATACTTGATTCCTCGAAATTATTCCTGATTCTGTAATAGTTTCATTGTTAAACACAATAGGTTTAGTATCTTTACCTTCCAGAATTTGTGATTTGGTAACACAATCAACTTTAGTTTGGTTACTGATTTGAGCACAAGCGCCAATTACTAAAAGTGGTAAACTAGTTAAGGACAAAGTTATAATTTTCATAAAGTTATTTCACAGCAAAATTAATCCTGTAGAGCTTCTTGTTTTAAAGCTTCCCCCCAAAAGTAAAAAGGTAATACCCCAGCAAATACCATGGCCAATAAAACACAAATAAGCATTATTAGCCGCACCATCAAAGGAAGCGATCGCCCAAATACAGTAATTCTGTAAGCTTTGGGTGGGGACTTAACAGACTCACCTCTTGGAATATTCACAACAACTTGCACATCATGTTTAGCACCACGCTCTGCATTGGGTTGGGTATAAGTAATTTCGTATTCCCCCAGTAAAGCATTAAGAAATAGTTGGAGATTTTCAGCGATAGCTTTTGCATTTCCAGAAAATTCAGTAATTCCCCCGGTTAAACTAGCGATTTCTTGCAAGCGCTTTTGATCTACAAATTCTGACTCTGGAACCTTACCACTAGCAAGGTCAGCACGGTTAGCTGGTCTACCAAGTTTATATTTTTGACCCAACTCTGTTGGTGTCAAGCCATAGCCCAAAGTATGAACAGTAATCAGAGGATTATTTTTCAAGAGTTTCTTTAAACCTTCAAAATCCTGGTTTTCATTTATTTGATTGTGATAACCATCAGAGAGCAAAATAATTGAACGTCTGGGTTGCGGTGCATCAGAATTTTCCGATGTATCAAAATTTTCATCTTCACCATTGGCGAAAAACCTGATTGCTTGATTCAAGGGTGTGTATAGGTCAGTAGAAGCACAGGGAGTGGTTTTTGCCAAGTAATCGAGGTAATTTTGTAACTTAAAATCCTTAGCACCAAAAAACTTACCCAGAGTCTCGTTATTCACAGGATAGCCTTGACAATTACTACCAGATTTGCCAAAAGGAACAATGGAAATTTGTGTATCTCCCCCACGTTGGCTTAATACTTGAATAAATTGGCGAACTGCATTAATTGCACCTGTAATTTTTTTTGTCCCCCCACGATCCAACTGATTCATACTGCCACTAAAATCTAGTAACACTATAATCCAAGCTGGAGGGGGAATAGTTTCTTCAGGGCTTTTCCAATCTTTAGTGGCAAAGGGAACTTCTTTTTCATCTACAAGTAATTTAAAATTTGTATCTTCTAGACCCATCACTGGTCTATCTGCTGAATTTTTAACTTTAATGCGAATGGTTACTCTATCATCTTTGACCCTGGGATTATTGACAATTTCTGCAACATTTTTTGCGACATTATTATTTGCCCAACTAGGAGAAGCTAAAGAAGCCACCAGGAGTATAGATAAACTAAGCTTGTGGGTCAAGGAAGCGATTGTAGTAGACAAAACGGTAGATTTTTTCTTCATGGTTTCCGTCTATATTGACTGTGTGAAAGGTCAAAAGGTAATTATGTTTTAGTAAAGTTGGTTTAGCAGAAACTAACCGATAACCATTAATTTCAATAAAAGAAATAAACTGCTGTGTAGGAACTAGATAAACTTCACGATTATTGACAACTAACTTCGCCATTTGGGGGGCTAATCCAGGGAGATAAATATGTGATTTTTCCACATCACAACCAATTTCGATTGTACCAATAGTTGGTAATTGAATTGACAAACCTTCTTCAATTTCATCAGTTTCTCCATCACTGACAAATCTCAGGATAGATTTATCTATATAGGGCGATTTTTTTTTCAAATCTTCTAATTGCAGTTGGTCATAATCATAGTTAAACTCTGTATACTCAAAACCGGTACCAGCTCTTAAAGCACCTACATAGCTAGGAGAATTGGTAATACTAAAAACCAACCCTAACAACATCCCTAAAATAGACACCCCCAAGGGGTCTTCAATATTTCTCAATCCTGTGGGTACTTGACTCAAAGCCATGCGAATCAACTCAAAAAGTACAGCCGCCACTAAACTAGCGCCACTAGCACCAGCGCAACTAGTTATTAAACGTTGACGAAATCGTTTTGGGTCTCCCGCTTCTATGGTATGCCATCGCCAACTCAAACCTTCAGCAATTCCCACAGAAAAACCAATTAACAGCCAACTAAAAGTTCTAACAATAGGACTAGGAACACTAATTATTGGTAAAAACAGAATTTGAGAAATAGTCCCCGCAATTAAACCAGCCATAGTTCCTAAACCCAGGGAAATTAGTAAAGGAATTTTGGCAGTGCGAAGGTTGAGTTTATATCTAGTGGGGTTGCTAATAAATATTTCATTCATCACCATTCCAACAGCGAGAGAAATAGCAATGCAAGGAAACAGGGCAATTTCAGGAAATTGTGGTAACAATCCCAAATCAGTCAGGAAAAATTGTCCCACATTCCAGCCAATTAAGGCTGATGTTAATCCAGCTAATATGTAAAGGTAAATTCTCATAGTTTATATTCATTTAATATTTGTTGGCATTTATCAGCACTGACTTTAGTTAATATTGTTAGTTGTTGAAAGAGCTCACCAATTTTTATCTCCATTTTTTATCTCCATAATTAATTATTTTTTTTGTTCAAATTTTCCTTAATTTGTTTTTTTAGTAACTTATATGTGTTGCCATTGGGTACAATATATCCAACTGGGTTTATTTTACTGTTACCCTCCTGAGCCTTCTTCTTCTCATATAAATATATTGCTTCAGATAATTTTCTTCTTTCAATGCCTTGTTCTAACTTTTCTCGCTCATCTTGCTGCGGACCTTGATTTACTTTAACTATTGAATAGTCGAAATCTAGACCTAAAATGTTTTTAATTTCACCAAGAACGTCTTTCTCTTTAAATTTATTCTCCTTGTTAAGTTGTTCAATAATTTTCTCAATTGCAGTTATAGTTTTATTAACATTTTTGGTTTTACTTGCTTCTATTATTCTTTGTTCTTCATCTTTTGTTATCTCATATACTGGAGTCATAACAGGAGTAGGAAAAAATTGAGAACCCATCCAAAAGCTACCGCCAGATAATATGATTGAGAAAATAATCACAACTTTAATTGGCACAATGTACCCCCGGAGAAAAAAATCAACAACAACTCCAATCAAACTTACATCTCTCTCCAGAGTCAACCCTAAAAATGTGAATAAATATACTTTATTCTTAGGATTAGGACAAGCTCGAAGAAATACATTTTTAGGAACCTTACCCCTACTGATTTGATAAAAGTAAGCAGATAACGGATATTCTCTCAATAACTCAAATAACTGTGCCAAAGGCTCATAATCATCAATTCCATAATGGTAACCTTGGGTAATTTCATTCCAATAGTAGATGATTTTTTCCCAAGGTACTTCTTTAAACTTGAAACCATCAATGGGAAAAATAAGTTTATTACTTACTGTCCTAGGTTGGAAAGAGTGATAAATTAATTCTAAATTGTAGCGAACATCATTAATAAAATCATTGCGACATACATCCCAAGCTCTATGTTTTGTAAATAAACAACAGAAAAGTTCTGGTGTAATATCTCTTTGTAGTAACTTAGGTACTAGCAACTTAATTCCTTCAGTGAGTTTATCTTTAGGAAATTGGCTACAAATAGCACTTTGAAAATTAAAAGAAACAACTTGATGTTCATCACCACTCTTACCTAATTTCCCATTTAACCAATTTAAAAACTCTGGTAGGGTTTCTGGAATCACCATTGCCCTCAAGGTCATTAACCGCACTATTTGAGGACTATAAATTTTTTGGATTATGGCTGTTTTAGCTCCTTGGGC
>WGNO01000010.1 GCA_016124525.1 Nostoc sp. RI_552
AGGGAAGATGCTTTCACCCTTGCACCTAGGGGGTAGGATTTTCACCTACATGGACACACAGTTATCAAGAATCTGGTTTTTAAACCAGTCTTGTCTCTTATCCCTGAGAATTTCTACTCATTTCAAGAGAACGAATCGCACCAATAACGTTGAGAACATAACCCAAGTTGACTACATCGGCGGTAGTAATGGTTTCATTGGGAAAGTAGTAAGGATCCCAGCCAGCGCTGGTATAACCTAAATTAGCTACTCGCTGCACATCACCACCATAGCCGCAACCGTAATCAAAGAATGAGGTGTTGTGATTCAGGATTGACCATTCAATTGCCAATCGCACAGGGCGAGATATATCATTGCGAGCGATCGCAGCTTTGTGACGCTCAATTTCCAGGTAGCTCTCCATAACAATAATTTGTAATTCTTCACTCGTAACCGGCTACACCCAGCTTCGCTATTCAAATTACGAATTGATTATCAGTTACAAACTATTTTGTCAATCTTTCAGCGCTAGTTGGATTAAATCTTCAATTTTCTTGATATTGGGGTCTCCTGCTAAGTAACCAATTCCACGATGCAAGTGCAGACGAAATTGAGTAGCGAGGCCGTCTTTATCAGTGGGGTAGCCGTCGTTGTAACAGCGTTGTTTCAGAGCGAGGAGAAGTATATCAGACATTTCACCGCCAAACACGCGCCAGGTCATTTCCACATTGCTATCTTGGGGAATTGGTACGGGTGAGGGTGCTGTGGGTTCCGCGAGAGAACGACAAAATGCCCAACGGCATAAAATGTTCCATTGGTCAATTTTAGTGCTGCGTCTGAGTTTGAGCAGTTGGTCTTTAGCTGTTTGGGAAAGTTTAATTCTTTCGATAGGAGATTCCATAACTAGAGCTAGAAATAATTATCTATTTGATTTTTTTGAGAAATTAACAATTTTTTATAAAAAATATTATAAGGAGTATAATATCGCAAAATTATTTGTATCTTAGATATTAACCATGTTAGGGATTTTTTTAAAATTTAGCTAATACCATAGGTGATCAATAATATCATGGCTAAATTGCAACTACATTTCAATGGTTCTTTTTCTCTCAAAAAAGACGAAATTAGTAGGCTAATTCGTGCAGCTGATGACGAGAAGGGTTTAAATGATAGTTTATCCAACTTGATGGAAAAAACAAGTTTAGGTAATGCCAAAGTGGGACGAATAAAAAGTTGGGCAGTACGTGGAGGATTAATCAAGAATAATCGCCCTAGCCCGGAGGGTAAAGTTGTGTTGGGACTAGACCCTAGTTTAGAATCAAACATTACAGACTGGTTGATACACTTTTATTTAAGTTTTGGTTGTCAAGGTCTAAAACCAACGCCAAAAAACCCTGCTGATTGGGGCGGATGGCCTTACTTTATATATACATTCTTACCCCGTTACAGTAAATTTGTTGAAGCAGACTTAGCCTATCACACTACATTGATATTTCCAGAAGAAAACAAAGTAATTGCTCAGAGAATCAAATTTATCTTACGAGCATATACTGAGTTTACAGCTTTAGCATCTTGCAAGTTCGTCACCCAAGAAAAAGATAAATACTATTGTAGTGGTTATCCATGTTTACCAAACCCTTATCTATTGGGATACTTCCTCGCCCAACTCTGGGAACGTGATTTTTCAAGGGAAGGTTCGGTTCTCACTGAGTCTATCTTGAATCAGAAAATGGGACTGGCTGCCGTCTTGGGTATAAAAGCTGATGCTTTGCAACAACAGCTCAACGCAATGGAAGCTTATGGCATTATCGAACAGCAACGGGCAGTACCTCCTTTTCAGGTAACCCGTCGCTGGGATCAACCTTTGGCACTTCTGGAAAAGGCCTATGAGGCATGAAACTTACTGGCTGCTAGATGCCAGACCAGATGACCGAATTCATCTGCTACTTTGGGACAAACCTGACGAAACAGAACTAGTACGTATTAGCCATTACAATAACGCCCATCGAGTTAACTACCGAAAAAATTTGCTACAAAGGATTCATCCTGAAGATACTTTTCTTGCTCTTCATCACAATCTAGATATGGAACTCAGTGCCATCAAGTCCATGTGTTTTGGGGTGAGCAAACAAATTGTTTTGCTAGAAGGATTAGATTGTTTAATTACCTATCTGCACATCACATCTGGCAGTCACATTACTCTGTTCTGGAAACAATTAGAAGAGACTCGCAAGCTAGAAAAACTCTTATGGATCATGCTACCCCAGCAGCTAGCGCCCAAAAGTTGGTTGCCAGAGCGAATTAAGCTTATTCCTTCAGGATAATTAATCATTTCTGCATTTACCATTTTAAATTTACTATGCTACTGAACCAACTTGTTGAAATTAACGAAAAGGGTAGTATTGCCAGTTCTGTGAACTTTGCAATGATAGATGATTCAACCAAGAATTTATCTTTATGCGAGAGTTTTATATTTAACTACGACTCCACAAAACCTCAGTTATCAACAGTTGGCATTTTGGATGCGGTGCGCCGTAGCTATCACAGTGCCAATCAGCCTAATATCCATTTGTTGGTTCAACAATATGGTAGGGGTAAGTCCCATTTTGCCATCGCCATAGCTAATTTTTTCCAAAAATCCTTCCATAGTCCAGAGGTGCAGGGGATTTTGTCACAAGTAGAAAAGGCAACAGCCGGGAAAAATCAAGCGATCGCTGAAGGGTTAAAAGTTTTTAAACAAAATCAACCTCATCAACATTTAGTGATCTGTCTCAGTGGTGACCAAGGTGGCGACATCAGAAAACAGTTTTTGCAACAACTTGTCAAAAGTTTGGGAATTGCAGGTATTCAAGATTCCTTGGCACACCATGTATGCAGCGAACCTCTACGCTACTTAGAAAGTTTGAATGCAGAGGATAGAATCAAGGCCAATAGTTATCTGCAAAGCATAGGTAGTATTGATGGTAATTTAGATGCTCTCATTCGCTTACTCAGGCAAAATACCTCTAGCATCATACCCACTGTGAAAAAAATTGCTGTTCACATTACGGGATTTACACCTGATTTTGCCGCAGATATTAATATCCAAGAGATTTTAGAAGACCTGATCAAAAATTATTGCACTGGAGAAAATGCCTGCTTTCAGGGTATTTTAATTTTATTTGATGAGCTAAACTACTATCTCAAATCTTGGGCAGCAGATGAAATCGGTGCTGGGGGTACTGCACTGCAAAATATCACCAATATTTGCGAAAACTACAAAGGAAAAATCGCTTTTCTCAGTTTTACCCAAATCCATCCCAGTAAAGCAGTTGGCATTGCAGCCAATATAGTTACTGAGTATCAAAAAATTGCTACTCGCCTGGCACCAAAAGATGGCACTACCTATGATAATCCTGCTTCTAGCTTAGAACTAGTAGTACAGAACTTATTACTACGAAAAAATGATTTTATTTGGCAAAAATTTCATTTTCAATGGCATAATACCCTACGGAGAGAAGCGGAAATAGCTTATGAAAACAGAATTAAAATTTATAAAAATAAAGGCTGGTGTTTTCAAGATTTTTATACTCATTTAGCTGAAGGGTGTTTTCCCCTCCATCCTTTGACAACATATCTACTATGTAACCTTGATTTTACTCAAGACCGCACTGCTATTCAATTTATTAAAGGCTATGTCAAAAATTTTATTGCTACTCAACCTGTGGAAAATGCTGGCAAAGTCAATTATATCTATCCCATTGCTTTAGTAGATACCTTTGTGGAAAACTTTTCTAACTACCCTGTTTATAAACACTATAAAAAAGCTGTAGATTTAGTAGCAAGTGCGGAAAATGAAGATGAATTAATTGTTCTCAAAGCTTTGTTTTTATATGAAGCTAGTGGTGAGAAGTTGACCAAACCAGACAGAGAAAACCATCAAGAAATTTTAAGCAATTTGACAGGTTTACCCAAATCTCGACTTCAGGCAGGATTGGATCAACTCGAAAAGGAAAGAGATTTAATTTATTACAGACCTGAAATTAAACTGTACCGTTTCTGGGAAAGCATTAACCCTACAATTATTCAAGAAGAAATTGCCGAAAAAATTAAATCAATTACCACATCTATTAATGATGTGGTTGCTTATTGTGCTGAGATTAATATTCTCAAACAATATCCGTCTAATATTACGATTAGTGGGACAAAATTTGCTCAAGATAACAATTTAGTACCTGAAGACTGGCAGTATAGGTGTAAAATATATGGTATTGATCAACTTATTCAAGCCCTAGAAAGTAATCGGACTCTCAAAGATATCACAGAAAAGGGTATTTTCGCTTATGTCTTGGCAGAAACTCAAGAAGAGCTACGACAATTTCGCCAGACTGTAGATAACTATTTGTCTAAATCACCCCTTAAAAATCGCGTTGCTGTGGCAATTCCCACCGAAGAAACTGGAAATTTAGCACGTGTCATTTTACAAATCAAAGAACTTGAGAAAACAGAGAGTGCTGATAAAAGATTGTTGGGTAAAGCTTATCAAGAACAACTTCAACGTTGGCAAGAAGAGGCCAACACGCGATTAAAAAATTTATTAAATGATTGCACTTATCATTGTATAGGCTTAGAAAAAATTCCCTCGGCGGAACAGTGCAAACCAGAACGGGTGATTAGCTTACTCTTACAAGATTTGTATCCCTTAGTCCCTCCTGTGGCAGAAATCGATAAAATGCGTTCAGACCACCAGACGGGTAAAAAAATAGTCGCCTGGACTGCCAAGCAAATATTTATAAAAGATGATATCAGTCAACAGACACTACCCGACCGCTCTTACAGTACTGTTCTTGACCAGATTTTTGTCAAGTCATGGAATTTACTCAAGAAAACATCTGATAAATATGTTATTCAAGAACCAACTCATGAAAAAATTCGCGTTGCTTGGGATAAAATTTCTCAGATTACTGACTTAGAAGGATTGCCATACAAAATTGTTGAGTTGGACAAAATCTGGCAAGAACTATCTGCACCACCTTTTGGTTATGGGGAGTATAACTTTACCATGTTGCTAGCAGGATGGTTGGCAAGGCATCGCCAAGAAGTTAGTTTAAAAGGAAGCGTTAAGCTGATTGCTAAGAAAAGAGAACTAGTACCTGTACAAGAACAGTCTCTGCAAAGTTGGAGTAACACCGACATTCTGCAAAATCCGACAACTTTTGTGCAGGAATGGGTGGTTAAACAAAAGTCTAAACTGATTCGTCGTCAACCAACACAAAAGCCCATACTGCCTGCAACCTCTATCGACTATGAACAAGCCCAGCAGTATATAGTGGCGGTTACTGATTTTTTAGCATCTCATCAACCAGATGAGTTAGAGAAAGCAGAGTTAACTAAGAAGACAAAATATGTGAGTGCTGAAGTTGCTGAAATTGACAATTGGTTTGAACCAGTAGAAGTTGTAGAAAACTTACCTCCTCAGACACAATTAGCAGTACTGTTACCACTTTACCCCCAACTGCTGAAGCCACGGCCTGCTAAATTGATTCTCCCGACACAACAACAATGCCATCGCTTTTCCCAAGCGGCTCAAAATCTCACTCAAAAAATAGACGAAATTTTAGCAGCAGAAAACAACCGTGCTGAGTCACTATCTACCGAAAAAGCTTGTAGTGCTTATAAAACAGAAATTGAGGCGATGATTGACCAAGTTAGGGAAATTGCTAACTTGCCTCCCCACATTTATGAAAGTTTGCAAAATGCCCTGGGTACGTGCAACATCAGATTAACAGAGATCAGGCACCAGGCAGATCAAGGCAAAAAGCAAGTCGAAGATATGCAGATTATGCAAAATATTCGCCAGTGTAATTCGCCAACAAAACTTAAAACAATTTGTCTTGCTCAACAAGCACTTGCAGAAATTAAAAATTTACAATCTCGCTGCCATTATCCCCAGAAATTTCAGGATGAAATCACTGAAATTGTCCAATCAATTGAAAATAAAATTACTGAATATCGCTATGCTCTGATCAACCTCGGTAATCGAATCCAATCAGTCACTAATCTTACAGAACTAGATATTCTTAGTACAGAATATGCCAAGCTAGATTTCATCTTTCAAGATGCGGCTGATTATGGAGATTATCAAGCATTACAACCACAAATTCAAAGTTTAAAGCATGATCTTGAAGAAATTAAAAAGCTGGAAGATTTATATCAAAAAAGTGACTATGGTAGTTGTAACTATGCTTTAGCAATAATTGTTAGTCCAAACTTTAAAATCTATAATACTGGACGTTTGCAAGAGAAAATTTCTCAGTTAGAAGTTAATTTACAGCAAAAAATTCAAAAATTTACTGCTGAATTACAAGAATACAAGCATAATTTACAATATTTATCAACAGTAGAAGAGGCACAAAGACTGCAAAAAGAGTTGATCAAAAGGTCGCCTCATTACTCAGGCTCGGAAATTGAAACAGAGTATGAATTAATTCTCTCAGAACTGAGCCTACTAATCGAGTTATTGCAAATCACTGAGGCAACTAACTTAGAAAGTTTAGAAGTTTGTCAAACTCAGTTAGAGAAATTAGAGAATTGGGAAAATCTTACTCAAAGATTAACACCAACATTAAGCGATCGCCTGCATTTTATCCGTACAGAAATAAAACAAACAAAATCACTTATTACCCAAAAACAACAAGTTGCTGCCCAACAATGGTTGGAGGATTTAGCAACGAGTTTCACTGAACTCAACCAATTGTCTGACGAGAGAGCTAAACTATCTGCAGCAACGAATTTATTAGAGCAAATTCAATTTAAAAAATCTGAATACACTCACTTACTTGAAGCCCCAGCATATCAAATACTAGAAACTATGGAGCGCCAATGTATTCAGGAACAAAAAAAAGATATCACCAATCAAGTTTTGCTACTGTTCCAACAACTTCCCCGTTTAGAACAACAAAATTTGTACGAGAGGCTAGGGCAGATTATCTCTGATCAGGCAGAGGAGTGATAAACATGAGTGATAGACATATTATACTGGACCCTACTGGACTATATGATATTCCTTGCGAGTATATTGCAATCACCACAGAGGTAGAATGGATCAAATTCTTTGGTGTCAGTAACACTCCCTGCTGGGTCAGAGGTGAGCGATTATGCCAGTGGGCAAAAGTTTGGTTACGAGCCTGGAACAGATTTGAGGACATCAGAGAAATTAAGCAACATCCCCGGCACAAACTCAGAGAATTATTTACTCCTGTACCGTTACCCCATGACTGGACTGACCAGGAACTATTGACTTTAGCTACGGAGTTAGATGCTTATCCCCAAAATGACCGCATTGCCCACTTTTTAACAGACAAGATTACTGAAATTCACGGACAGCAAATATGGTTTGCTGAACCATCAGTTTTACATCTTGCCGCTTGGTTAGCAATTCCAGTTCCACAAAAATACAAACTCTTAGAGCAAGTGTGGCAACAACGCTTCCAACACCATGAGTTAGCAACCTACTATCAAACAGAAGATAAATTATTGCTGCTGCGTCGCTGGTTAGGCATAGCAGAACCAGTTTTTTATGAAATCGGCAAGTATCCCTTACCGATTCCCGATATGCTTACCCAAGAATTTGATGATTACTGGGAACAACTGATTTCCCGTACCGAAGGTAAAGTTATAGATACCCTCAACCCTGCCATCCAAGTTGGTATGGAACGAATTGCTAATTGTGCTTACAAAGTGTTCTATCATCGTCCCAACT
Source organism: Nostoc sp. RI_552 (assembly GCA_016124525.1). Taxonomy (GTDB): domain Bacteria; phylum Cyanobacteriota; class Cyanobacteriia; order Cyanobacteriales; family Nostocaceae; genus Umezakia; species Umezakia ovalisporum. The sequence continues at coordinate 7,721 of WGNO01000010.1, forward strand.
GGATAAATAGAGTCAGAGAATCCAAAGTTATTCCTTATCTGAGCCATCAGCAACGGCAAAAATTCAGCCTGAATCAACCTCCACCCCAACCCCAACCCCTTGCTTTAGATGCAACTCCTGAACAAGCTTTAACTTGGGTGACAAAAGATTATCTCCCTTTCCGTCGTTGGGAAGTTATTCAACAATCTTCATCTGCATTAACAATTAGTAATCGTTTGGCGAATAGCTTTGTTGAGTGGATACTGGAACATTACCCTCAAATGCAGGTAGAGTCTGTGGAAAATTCCTACCTCAATTACAGCGTCGCCTCAAAAGTAAAAAATCTCTGCCAAGCAAGCCCTGTTTTGTGGGTGGTGGTGGATGGCTTGGGATGGTTAGACCACTTAGAACTGTTATCTTTACTTACAAGTAATTACCAACTGGCGATGGAAACCGCCATTGTACCTCGGTTTAGCATCCTGCCTACTAAAACAGAATATGCTAAATGGAGTTTATACGCTCAATTGTTCCCCAATGATTCAGCTTGGGTTGCTGATGCGGGCAAGGCTTTTGTGAAAATGGGTATGGGTAAACGTTACACAGACCAACAAGATGAGAAACTTTACAAAGCTTTGAGAAAAAAGACTCATCACTTATATTGTTGGGATACAAATATGTTCGATAGTCTTTATCACCACCAAAAAAACTGGCAAAGCTTTTATCAAGTTGACCGCCCCCACAGTCTAGAAGGCATTGCTAAAAAGATTGATTACTGTATACAACAATACCCCAATCCCGATGCACTAAGAATTGTAATTGCTAGCGCTCATGGTCATATCATGGGTAATTGGGAAACAATTACCTATTACCCCCCAGAATTACAGCCCCATGGAAGAATGGGAATTGGTAAAACTAATGACCCCAGGTTTGTTGTTTTGCCTAGCGATCGCTATGCTCTGCCCCATGATATTAGTATTGTTAAAGGCTCTGGTAGTTTACGTTCTTTCAGCTACAGTAGCAATCAAAAAATTATCGGTTCTCACGGTGGGCTATTTCCCGAAGAAGTTGTAGTTGGTGTGTCTGTGCTGCGAAAATCTATCCAACGTCTTCCTGTGGAAGTTTATTGCTGTGGTGAAGGCAAACCCAAACAAGCAGGAAAATTAGAAATTACTATTGATAATCCCAACTCAGTAACGCTCACAGACCTTTGTCTATATATTTATCAGTTACCCGGGTTTCAAGCAGGAAGATTATTAGTACAGGAAATTCCCGCTAATCAGCGCTATAGTTTTGACATCATAATGCCCGAAGTACCAGAACTACCTCCCAGCCATGAAGGAAATAATTTATCCTTATCTGGTGAATTAAGTTTTCGCTTTTCCTATAACGAAATTGCCAGTGCTACCTTAGCTTCTGAATCCCAAATCATTGTCAAGCAAATCTTTAGTAGTGGATTGGATAATATAGATGAATTCTTCTGATGTTATGACTTACAATGATGATTTAGTGCGTGATGTTTTCGAAAGTCTCTGCATTGATAAAACTAGGTTGCCATCTAGTGGATTAAGTTCAATGGGAGTGCCTAGCTTTGTGGCTGAATGGTTGCTAGATAAAATTGTCCCTGGTTCTAGAGCATTGACAGCAATGGAGTTAGAGAAAGTTAATAACTTTATTAAAAATGCCTTTCCTCGTAAAGATGACCGCAACGAAGTTATTTTTGACTTGACTCAAGGGGAAGTACGTAAACTGATTGGCTTAATGCAGGTACGCATTAAATTAGAACAGGGAGGAAAAGTAATTCCTGAACCGTTGGCACAAATTCCAGCCCTTAATTTAACTGAATGCAGAATTGCTACTAATATTGTCGAACGCTATAAAATGCTGTTACGCCAAGGAATATGGGGCAAAATTACTTTGGCTATGGTTCCCGATGGCAAGGTAGAGGTAATAGATTTTGAACCTTTCCAATGTTCGCAAGTTGACCTACAAGGCTTTGGAGAATTACGGTCAAAATTCACTACACAGCAGTGGCGAGATTTAATATTTTGCTCAATGGGTTTTAACCCCCAGCATCCTAGTTATAATCAGGAAGCAAAAACATGGGTATTAGCTAGGTTGTTATCATTAGTGGAACCTAATTATCACATGATAGAACTAGCTCCGAAAGGTACGGGTAAAAGTTTCTTTTTTGAGAATATCAGTAGTAAAATTACCTTAATTAGTGGTGGGAAGGTTACACCCGCCCAATTGTTTATTAACGGTAGAACTAAAGAAGTTGGAGTCCTCGGTCGTTATGAAGTGGTGGTGCTAGATGAAGTTCAAAGTTTAACTTTTGATAATCCTGAAGAGGTAATTGGCCCACTCAAAAATTATCTAGCTAGCGGTCGTTATAATCGCTCTGGTTTTGCAGATATTTCTAGTAACTGTGGGTTAATGATGTTGGCGAATATTGAATTAAATGAACAATTAGAACCTCGCTATGAAGATAATTTAATTGCTAATCTCCCGCAGTTTTTTAGTGAAACTGCATTATTAGACCGATTATGTGGGATTATCCCGGGTTGGAAAATTCCTAAATTTCAAAGAGAAATGGTAGCTTGTCAGGTTGGGTTAAAAATGGATTTTTTTGGGGAGGTTTTGCTATCTCTACGCCAAGACAACCGCTTTATGTCATACACGCAACAACATACTCGCTTTGCTAACAATGTAACTATTCGTGATCAAAATGCTATTCTCAAATCAGCATCAGGTTTTTTGAAAATTCTCTATCCTCATTTAAAATTAACATTAATGGATTACGAGCGTGATTGTCTAGAACCCGCTTGTAAATTACGCCAAGCTATTCGCAATTCACTCTATTATCTCGATGACGAATTTAAGCAGCTTGGTAAAGAAATTTACGTAGAGGCAAAAATACCTTAGATGATTCACCAAAAGTATTGATTTTCTATAACTGTGGTTTGGCGGGCAGAGGAATCATATTTGAGCAAATATTCCCGGGCTATGGCTTGATTCTTCCTCAGTGTTTCCACTTCCTTTTTGGCAATTTCGGTATCAGTAGATAACAGTATAACTTGATGGCTAGCCGATGGAAAGTAACGTTCTACCAGGTTTCCTCGGTGAGATGAATCTAATCTACCGAGGGGGGTGTCTATGGCTACAGGTAAACGGCGGCCAGAGACTCGCGCTAATCCCCAGAGAAAGGCGATGGCTAATAGTTGTTTTTCTCCGGCTGAAAGTCTATGTTTGGGTACTGGTTGACCATTAAAATCATACAGTGATAAACCGAAGTTTTCGGTATCAATGGCGACCCGATGCACTAAGTCTGATTTGTGTAGCAGGTAGCGAAAGCATTCTGTAACTTCGATTTCGAGTTTATTTAGTTTTCTCAGGGTTAATTTCTCCCGGAAAAGCTTTAATGTTTCTTGAACTTTAGCGGCTGCGTTAATAATATGTTCGTTATGTTTGCGATCAATATTAGTTTCTGTATATTTTTCTAAGTTTTTTTTAGTAATACGAATTTGATTTTCTAATGCGTTTAAATCACGTTTAGCTATTTCACAGGCTGCTTGAGCTTCTGCAACTTCTGTTTGCGCTTGTTGCAATTCGTCTACCAACTTTTGATAATCTTCTGGAGACGCGGCTGTTTGAATTTGTCTTTCTATGGTGATGATTTCTTCTTCTTTAGTTTGCAGTAGTGTTAATTTCTCTTGAGCGGCTTTTTTTGTATACAACAAATAATGATGAATCACGTTATCCAATTGATGTAATGTTGCTGTATCCGCTAATAACCAAGATTGCCCTGTGATATCTTGGTGTAAAACTTGATTTTCTTCCTCCATAAACTCTTTAATTTTATCCACTTGCGTCTCTTCAAGATTTAATTTATTAATTAAGTCAATTAAACGCTGTTCTCGTTCTAACAATAAACTATATCCTATCTTCGCTTGCTGAGTGCGAAATTCCTTTTCCCCTTGGATATAAACTTCATTTAATAAAGGTGTAATCAAACCCAGTGGTAACATATCAGCAGCTAATTCACTCATGGCTAAACGCGTCTTTTCTGCTTCCGCAGTTATTTCATTTCTTTGTCTTTCTAACTGGCTGCGATCGCCTGCAATTTTACCACCTTCAGATATAAATTTATTTAAAGCTTTTTGTTGCTTCTTTTGAGCATTTAATAAAGTATCGCTCAGTTCCTTTAATTGATTTTCAATTTTCTGATATTTATCTTGTTTTATGTTTAATTCTTGTTCAATTTCTTCTAAATTAACCAAGTCTTGAGTATCGGCGACTTCTTTGCGTTTGCGGTTAACAATGATTTCCAAATCACTTCCTAAACGTTCAGCTAGTTCTAGCCCTAGAAGACCGCGAATTGCTTCAACCACAATGGGAGGAGGAGTTTCTTGTTCTGCGAGTTCCTTAACTTGTTCACCATCAAATAAAAACAAGTTAGAAATTCCTAAAGGCAAGAGATTTTCTATGTACTCATCCCAAATATTAGCTAAAGCTGTATCAAGCCATTCTTGAGCATCTAAAACACCTAATTGATCTCTACCATCTTTAGGATTTTTTGTCCAGCGTCGCACAACTCTATATTTTACCGGTTGGTCACTTTCAAGGTGTTCAAAAACTAATTCAATGCGAGTATCTTCGGTTGGTGAACTATGAGTATTAACGCATTGAGCAAGAAAATCGTTATAACTCAAGTTACCACGGGTAGAACATTGGGCGCGATGTCCATATAATGCTAGGCGGATGGCATCCATAAGAGTAGTTTTTCCGCCACCATTCATCCCACCTAAGAGGATAATTGGATAAGAGTTTTCCTCATCAATTGTTGGGTCAAGATTGATGACTTGACGACCACAGTAAGGGCCAAAGTTTTGTAATACGAGTTCCAGGAATATCATTTCTCTTTAAGTTGTTCAGATATGGGGTGAAATGAGAATCAACTTTAAGGCGTTGTTTCCTTTGTTTGAAATTTTATGCTTCCCCAAGTTGACGGTTTATGGCTTGGGTCATCCCTTTCATCCATAGCATCACCTAAAGTTAGCTGTTTAACCCTTTTGACATCCCCTTGGTCAACGGCTGTTTTTAAATCGCGTTTCAAGTGAGCATTTATAATCGCTTCCTCTGGGGAATGTGAACTCGTGACGAAACATTTCTCTAGACTGTCATATATTCCCACCCGACGACCTTTTTTGCGGTACTGGCGTTCTGTGTCTAACAGCTTAGACATCAGTTCTAAGTGCATAGCATCATCACCACAAATTTCTTCTAGCACTTCCCATTCATCGCTACCGAGCAGGCTATAGCCCGCACCAGGACGGGGATCACGGAAAACTTGACCAGTCACTTCTTGATAAATGCGGGGTAAACTATCATCAAATTCGTGTCTTTCTTCTAGCCAGATACGGCGAATTTCGCTCAATTCCTCTGGGGTAATTAGGGTAATGTCGCGCATATTTTCCGGTGCTGTACCCCGAATTTCTTGTTGAATTGTCAACAGCTTTCTCAACCAATCCTCACGGGCTTCTTTAATATAAGGGCCAGGAATAGGCTCAACTGATACTTCACCGTCTAAGTTGCGCTCATATAGTTGGACATCGCCATTTCTACGTCTAAAATCTCGTCGCTTCCGGTTTTCTTCAACATCCAATTCTCTACGGAAATCGAGTAAAGGTTGCATCCACTCTTTTTCTTCGTCATTTTGAATCATAGCCGTTAACGATTTATCCTGACTAACTAATGTACAAACCCAGCAACCAAAACGGGAACCTCCACAGCTAGGAGTAGTTGTATCAACTACTAAAGGACATTCATTATCAGCAGATGCACCTCTATAGAGGTCGAATAACTGTTTATTAGTGTAGTTCCAAGGGTTTGGCCACTGCATTAGATAAATCCACACCTCATCATTTTGCCAGTCTTCAATAGGGCTATAAACTAGGGAGTTGGGCAAATTCATATTGGGACTGAGGTGATGGCGGACTCGATGAGCTTCCAATTTTTTCATTCTGTTAGCCCGCTTTGTACTTTCAGCTTTACGAGTACCTAACACCACAATGGCCTCACCACTACTGCGGATCACATCACGAATAAAGCGATTAGAAGGATTAATTTTTAGGCGTTCTGTACACCAGCGAAATTTTCCCCTTGGCGCTGGGTAACCTTTCCCAATTAAACCCACCCAAAATGTTTCTTTAGCCTCTGGCTGTAGTAGATGGGGTTCAAATGGTAATTTTTGTGCTTCAGCCTCAGATTTCATCTGTTTGAGAGAATTGCGTACCCATGCAGCAACTATAGGATTCTCTACCAGAGTATCTGTAGTGATAACGTATATTGTCTTCGTTCTCTGGTCAGGAGGGAGTGCGGCGATGGCATTCCAAACAAGCTGCAAAGTTGCTGTACTGTCTTTACCTCCGGAATAGCCTACCACCCAAGGTATTTGATCTAAACAATACAATTCTTGAATTTCCGTTGTCAGTGCTTGGATATCATCCACTAAATCTGCTACAGTACGCGATCGCTGATCCTTATTTTCTGGTTGTTGTGCTGTAGTCATAATTTCTATATCTTCCGCAAGATGGGGGTGACTTGATTTTTTACTATCCCAGTCAATGGAATTAGCTGGTACAAGAGCAAAATTTACCTGTGTGGGTACAAAAATTTAAAAAAAACTTTACTACTAATACTCAATCTTTGGACAATTAACCCCTCCTACACCATTTAGTTTTTAAAAATTAATATGAATGACAACACATTTTACCAAACCACTGACATCACACATGAATACCTGGAAAGAGAAAACAAGGAAAAACAGGTACTAGCTTTACTACTAGACAAGTTCCTAGCCAAGAAAGACCAGATTTTAGTACAAAAAACCGAGATGGGTGGTACACATGCTTATGTTGGTTCTGTCACCTTGGAATGGTTTGCTGGTCGTGTTCACTTCGCCTCTGGTTTACCCTTACTTCAAAAAAAATACAATCCCGAAACTGGTAATGTTGAGATTGATGCAGATAGCATTGATGAAATTCAGCAACGTCCCCTTGACTGGACACGTCAAGCGCCCTTGGTGCAATATTTAGCGGCGCGGAAAAGTCACAAATTTCCACCTGTGCTTGTAGTAATTAATCAACCTTGGGTGGATAATCCCCAAGCTGCTGAGTGGGATAGTCAGGGAATAGCGTTAAAATCTACTACTGATTTCACCCCTTTAGATCAAGATGGTAAAGTTGGTCTGCTGAATATTAGTGAAGATGATGTGACAATTTATGCTTTGGATGGTCAGCATCGGCTCATGGGTGTACAAGGGTTGATGGAGTTAATTAAAACTCGCAAATTGCAGCGCTATAAAAAAGATAAAACTCCTGATGACAATTTTATTACATTAGAGGATTTGAAAGATAAGTACCAAGTAGACTTTGATTCCTTGCAAACCTTACCCAAAGAAAAAATTGGTATTGAGTTCATCTGTGCGGTTGCGGGGGGCGAAACTCACACCCAAGCCAGGCGCAGGGTGAGATCCATTTTTGTTCATGTTAACTTGATGGCTGCACCTTTAACTAAAGGTCAGTTGACACAGCTCAATGAGGATGATGGTTTTGCCATTGTAGCGAGAAAAATTGCCGTCACTCATCCGCTTTTGAAACAACAAGGGGATAGAAATCCTCGGGTTAACTGGAATAGTGCAACAGTGGCCTCTAATTCTACTGTCCTAACTACCCTGCAAGCTTTGCACGATATGTGTGAGCGATACTTGGGGCAAAAATTCCCTCACTGGAAACCTTTAGAAAAAGGCTTAATTCCCATGCGACCAGAGGATGAAGAACTTGAACAGGGAATTTGGGAGTTCAGCCAGCTATTTGATTATTTAGCCAGTCTTCCCAGTTATAAGCTCCTGGATGAAGAAGACACGCCAGCTTTACGACGCTTTAGTTTTGAAAAGGGAGGGGGGGAAGGAAATCTGCTTTTTCGTCCTGTTGCACAAGTGGCTTTAGCTCAAGCTTTAGGAATCTTGGTTTTTCAAAAAGGTTTGACACTGGCAAATATCTTTAAGAAGTTGCGTAAATTCGACCAGCAAGGCGGTTTGAGTGGTATTGATTACCCGCAATCTTTGTGGTACGGGATTTTGTATGATCCCAATAAAAAGCGAGTGCAGGTTTCTGGACGGGAATTAGCAGCCAAGTTACTAATTTACATTCTGGGTGGAATTCAGGAGCAAATGGAACGTGCTGAACTGCGCAAGGCTTTAGCTGATGCGAGAACTATAGAAAATCAAACCATAGACTTTGATGGTCAGTTTGTTCAACCCAAGCAAGTAGGACTTCCACCAATTTTATAATTTACCAGTTTGCAAGGCTTTGTCATGGGGTTATTACGGTGTTTTAAGTATAACAAAAGCATATAGCGTAATTTGCCACTGGACAGGTACTAGTATGAATGAAATCAGCCAAGATAGTAACAATAAAAATTAAATTGGAATGGATGTGATTAATTAAATTTGAGTATCATCTACAACAGAAATGTTGACTGTTGACTGTTGACTGTCCAAGTTGTGCGTCGGTGATACAAAATTTGAGCAATTAATGACTCTATTCTTAATAGACAATGAACTTTATCTGGGTAAAACGCAAAAATTGTAAATTTTTATTGCAGGATTCAACACTTCTGCATCTACAATTAA
>WGNO01000055.1 GCA_016124525.1 Nostoc sp. RI_552
GGGGTGAAAAGATGTTAGATAAATTCCGCCACCTTCAAGCTTGTATGTGTCAACAAATCAGTTATGTTCATTGGATGGAAGATATTATGAGATGTTGACATTTTCACCTTTGATAGGACTACTATATCTAACTATGTAAACTTTTGTAAAGACATTCAACATTTCTGGGAATAAACATGATTATAAATTCCGCTCAACAATAATATCAAATTTACCAGAAAATGCTCTAAAAGTAATGAATAGAGGGTTTGCTGGATTAAAATTTATTCGAGAATTAGTTCACGAGAAAAAATATTTTGTTCTGGGAATAAAGAATAATTGGAAACTAGAATCTGAAGAATCAACTGACTTAGTTAAAATTGGTGCATCTGATGATGCTCAACCCTATAGAGTAGTTAACTTTTGTGATTTAGATGGGAAAAAATCCATTGCTACCAACAGTGTTAACATCTCACTATCCGTGAATTTTGGTGATAGCCCTGGCAATAACGGTACGTAACAATAGCCTTTTTGTTGATACCAGTCATCCATTAGCACAAAAATTGTCGTCAATAGGGTCGAACCTTCTACCATATTCATTAGGAGACCTCAAGCTTTGGTGTCGTTACCTTTATCCTGTGGTTTCCCCTTCTTTTTTGCTACCCCATCTCACATAAGGCGTTTAATAAAATGTACTTTCAAAGCCAATTCCTGAATTACCCCCCTCCCATTAGGAAGGGGGAGTATAACTAGGCGCTGAAATACTTAGCTAGTGGGTGATAAGCAATAATCGCCGTGGTGGACTGTTCTGGATAAATTTGCTCACTTTCATCCATATACAGATTAATTCTGTGAGTATCCAACAGCTCGAGCTGCTTATACTGATCCTGAATATTCGGACAAGCCGGATAACCGAAACTATACCGTGAACCTTGATAACGCTGTGCCAAAATATCCCGAATATTATCAGGTTCCTCACCACCAAAACCCAACTCCCGGCGAATTCTAGCGTGAGTCCATTCCGCCAGAGCCTCAGCCACCTGCACAGCTAGACCGTGGAAATACAGATAATCTGTGTATTGATTATCAGCAAACAGCTTTTGAGCAAACTCCGTAGCTATCTCTCCCACAGTCACCGCCTGCATGGAGAAGACATCAATTACCCCCAACTCCTTCGGGGCAAAGAAATCTGCAATACATAGCCGCCGCAAAGACTTCTGTCTTGGAAACTCAAAACTTGCTCTTACCTCTGGGTTCTCTGCGCCTCTGTAGTTCAGATCATAAACATACAAAGTATTCCCCTCAGCCTGACAAGGAAAATACCCATAAATCACCTGAGGATGTAACAAATTTTCAGCAATTATCCTTTGCTTCCAATTCTCCAAAACGGGATAAACCTTCTCATGTAAGAAAACTTGATACTCCTCCTTAGACTGTTCCTTTGGCTTGCGGAACTGCCATTGTCCAGCAATTAAAGCCTGTAAATCCAAATACCAAAACAATTCCTCAAGGGAAATATCATCAGGCTGTAACCACTGAGTTCCCCAGAAAGGCGGTGTAGGACGTTGAATATCTGCCGCCACAGCTTCAGAACGTCGGGTATCAATGATAACCGGGGATTTGGTGCCGGGAACGGAGGACTTGGGATTGGTAACCGAAGAAGTAGTGGTTTGTGGTTGTGCTTCTACCTCATCCAAAAATCCCTGACAATCATCCCAATTATTCCCAGCCTTAGCTGGCATTAATTTATCCATAAAGTGTAAATCAGAAAAAGCATCCTTGCCATAAATCACCTTACCCTTATAAGTGTTTTGGCAATCTTGATACACAAACTTCGCAGTTAATGCTGCGCCACCTAAAATCACAGGAACAGTAATACCTTTTTCGTTAAAAGCCTCCAAATTTTCCTTCATGAAAGCAGTGGATTTCACCAACAACCCACTCATAGCAATACAATCAGCTTTGTATTCTTCGTAGGCTCGGATAATATTTTCCACAGGCTGCTTAATTCCCAGATTAATTACCTTGTAGCCATTGTTAGTTAAAATAATATCCACCAAGTTTTTACCAATATCATGGACATCACCTTTAACCGTAGCAATGATAAAGGTTCCCTTAGCACTGTTCCCAGTTTCCGACTTTTCCATGAATGGTTCTAGATATGCAACCGCGGCTTTCATCGTTTCTGCAGACTGCAACACAAAGGGTAGTTGCATTTGTCCTGAACCGAACAAATCCCCAACAACCTTCATCCCATCCAAAAGGAAAGTATTAATAATATGCAAAGGGGGATAATGTTCTAAAGCCTGTGTCAATATTTTTTCTAACCCAATGCGTTCGCCATCGATAATATGGCGCTTGAGGCGTTCTTCCAGAGGTAAACTTTCATCAACACCTTTGTCCCGTTTTGTCGTTACCCCTTCAAACAAAGTAGTAAGTTCTGCTAAAGGATCATAAACGCAGACATCACCCTCAAATCTTCGGCGGTCATAAATTAAATCACGAGAAACTTCTTGATACTTGGCTTCAATTTTAGATAAGGGTAATATTTTGTTAGCACTGACAATTGCCGCATCCATTCCCGCTGTCATCGCCTCGTGCAAAAACATCGAATTTAGTACAACTCGAGCCGCAGGATTCAAACCAAAGGAAATATTAGATATGCCCAAAATGACATGACAACCAGGTAATTCTTTACGAATGCGGCCAATTGATTCAATGGTAGCTTGGCCATTGTTTCGGTCTTCCTCAATGCCCGTAGAAATAGGTAATGCTAATGTATCAAAGAAGATTTCCGAGGCAGGAATACCATATTCTAAGGCTTGACGATAAGCCCGTTGGGCAATTTGAAACTTTTTCTTTGCTGTCCGTGCCATACCATCTTCATCAATAGTACCAATTACTACACCAGCACCATATTTCTTCGCCAACTCTAAGACCTTCAGAAAACGTGGTTCCCCATCTTCGTAATTGGTAGAATTGAGCAAACACTTACCGCCAGCTACCTTTAAACCAGCCTCCATTTTTTCCCATTCTGTAGAGTCAAGCATTAAAGGTAATGTGACATTATTGACAATGCGCGAAACAACTTCACGCATATCTTCCACACCATCACGTCCCACATAATCGACGTTAACATCAAGAATATGTGCCCCTTCTTTCACCTGCGCTCTGGCTATGGATACCAAACCGTCCCAATCTTCCGCATTGAGCAAATCTCGGCACTTTTTGGAACCACTAGCGTTGAGACGTTCACCGACAATCAAGAAAGAATTATCCTGGTCGTAAGGCTGAGTAGAATAAATTGATGCCGCAGCTGGTTCTAAGCTATGCTGTCTGACTTTTGGCTTTAGGTTTTGGGCAATTTCTGCCAATTGTTGAATGTGTTCTGGACGTGTCCCACAGCAACCCCCAATCACTTGGACACCCAAATCTTCAACAAAGTGCATTAAAGCCATACGTAATTCTGTAGGAGTCAAGCGATAGTGTGCCTGTCCGCCAATGTTCTCAGGTAAACCTGCGTTAGGTATACAAGAGACAACAAAAGGTGAATGTTCCGACAAATACTTGATATGTGGTTTCATCAAGTCTGGCCCTGTGGCACAGTTTAAACCCAAGATATCTATAGAATATGGAGCTAAAATTGTCAGTACAGCGCTGATTTCTGACCCCACAAGCATTGTACCCATACTTTCCATAGTTACAGATACCATTAACGGGCGGCGTTCTCCTTTCCTGGCAAAAACTTCTTCAATACCATTCAACGCCGCTTTAATTTGCAGCACATCTTGGCAAGTTTCTACTAGGAATAAATCAACACCCCCATCAAACAGCGCTTCCGCTTGTTCAGCAAAAGATGCTTTTAAAGTGTCAAAGTCAATATGTCCTAAAGTGGGGAGTTTGGTTGTAGGTCCTATGGAACCAGCAACAAACCGGGGTTTTTCAGCAGTAGAAAATTCAGCAGCAACTTGCTTGGCAATTTCTACCGCTTTTTTGTTGAGATCATAAGTTTTGTCTGCTAAGTCATATTCTGCCAAAACAATGGATGTCGCGCCAAAGGTGTCTGTTTCAATTACATCAGCACCAGCAGCAAGAAAGTCTCGGTGAACCTTAGCGACAGCCTCGGGTTTGCTATGAACCAGGTATTCGTTACAACCTTCGTACTGCGCCCCTCCGAAATCTTCCGCAGTCAGGTTTTGAGTTTGCAAGTTAGTTCCCATTGCACCGTCAAACACGATTACTGGGCGATTGGGATTATGCAGATGTTCAAGGAAAGAATGAGTCATATTTTGCTAGTAGTTTTCTATATAGTTTATTATTTTCCCAAATTGTCAGAGTTTTATCAGGGTTTGATGGGAAGATGAGTTGACAAAGTTATATCCATGTAAAAGACAGAGGATAAAGTATTATGATTCACAAACTTTTTCCGTGGTATGATTGTGGATGAATATATCAACAGTAGTTCTGTTTACACCTGACACCCTCGCTCACTGTCTGATTCAAATTGTTAACCAATGTGGCGGAGACTATCTTTAATTACTTTCGACTACAGTAATGATAAGACAAGCTCTTAGGTATTTCTATGTCTCAAACAAATTCTCCACAAGTAATTAAAACTGCTGCGACTCTCCTAAAAAGGTATGGAGAGGGTAAACGTAATTTTAGTGGAGCCAATTTGGTTAATGCTGACTTACAAGGTGTTGACCTGAAAGGATCTGACTTTAGCTACGCTGATTTTAGTGAAGCTAATCTCAACGGTGCTAATATGAGGGGCTGTGACCTCAGCTTTGCAAATCTCAGTCAAGCTAATTTGCAAAATGCTGACCTACGGGGAGCCTTATTGTTCTCCACTGATTTGCGTCAAGCCGACCTCCAGGGAACAAAACTAGAAAAAGCAGATTGCGATGGCAGTACTCATTTTCCTGATAGTTTTGATCCAGCACTAGTGGGATTACAGATAAAAGAAAATTAGAAGCACAGAGTATAAAATCCCTCACCTAGGCAGGTAATCTATTTCATCATAATTTGATAATATTAAAGCCTACCGGTGAAACTCCTCTACCGTTGTCTAAATTCTGCTGGAACAGTGCAGCACCGCTAGGTAGGAATTTAGGGGTGAAATAATGAAAATCGCCACAAATTTAGGAACTAGTCAAGGTGTGGGTGAAAAACCAAAAACTACTGGAATTGACTATCACATAGTACATACAATTCCCGGTAGAGTCAGATTTCGTGTACCTATGTTAGCCCAACATCCCCATTATGCCCAAAATCTACAAAAGTTACTAGAATCTGATAGTCGCATTTCACAAATCCGTATTAATCCCTCTTGCAGTTCTGTAGCTATTCAATATCAATTATCTAACAACAAAAATCCCTTAATACCACCCTATGTAGTAGATTTGCTACACCAGGCAAAGAGCAGGAAAAGTGAAACTAAAACTCAAAATATACGAGAAAACCAGGATTTTGGACTGAAGTTGCCCACTTTCGCCACCGCCTTAGCTTTACTTGCCTTGGGACTTCCCATTCCCAGGGCAATAATTGCCGCAACAGTAGCACTTGCAGCTTTACCCACTGCTCAAGGTGCTTATACCAGCATTACTCAACAAAGAAAATTAAATATAGATTGCCTAGATTTTATAGCCATCGCCTTAACTTCTGCCCAAGGAAATCTTATAACACCCGCTTTGATCATCACACTGCATAAAATAGGTGATCAGATGCGAGATCGCACTGCACGAGTTACCGAAAATCAAGCCGCAGACTTATTGAATTCCTTGGGACATTACGCTTGGGTACAACAACCAGATGGGCAAAAAAAACGCATAAGAGCCACACAAATCCAACCAAAAGACATAGTGATTGCCTATCCGGGTGAACAAATTTCTGTTGATGGACAAATCCTCAAAGGAACAGCCTTAATCGACCAGCAAAAGCTCACCGGCGAATCCATACCAGTTTTACGTCAACCCGGACAAATGGTTTATGCTTCTACCCTGGTGCGAGAAGGAGAAATTTACATCCAAACCGAGGGAGTAGGCCCAGACACTCGCGCAGGAGCAAGTATAGAATTAGTCAAACAAGCCCCTGTCCATGACACACGCATGGGTAACTATGCCGCAACCATCGCCGACAAAACAATCTTACCAGCCCTAATTTTTTCTGGATTAGTTTTAGCCACAACCCGCGACCCATCCAGAGCAGCATCTATTCTCACCCTCGATTTTGTGACTGGTATTCGCGTTTCACTACCAACAACTTTCTTAGCAGCCTTGCACCACGCCTCCAGACATGGAGTTCTCATTCGCAGTGGTCGCGCCTTAGAAAAATTGGCACAGGTAGACACCTTGGTGTTTGACAAAACAGGCACTTTAACCAAAGGTGATATTGAAATTGTGGAAATGCAAACCATAGGGGAAAGAATCACTACTCAAAGACTGCTAACACTAGCCGCCGCCGCGGAACAACGCCTGACTCACCCAGCAGCCGAAGCCCTAGTCCGCCATGCCCAAAAACAGGGAATTGAAATCTTACCCCGCCGGGAATTTGTCTATGAAATTGGTTTGGGCGTACGAGCCGAAATTGACGGTCAGCAAGTTATAGTAGGCAGCGATCGCTTTTTGCGTCAGTGTGGGATTACCTTAGACTGTCTTCATCATCCTCCCCATGATGTCAACTGTCGCATTTCTGCCCATGATTCTTTGCTGTATGTAAGCGTAAATCAGGAGTTGCAAGGAATTATTTATTATAGAGACCTTCTGCGTCCAGAAAGTACAGCCGTAGTTGAGCAACTGCAAACCAAATACGGTATGGAAATACATCTGCTCACAGGCGATAATCAGCACAGGGCCATAGCCGTTGCCCAAGAACTGAATATCCCCCTGTGTCAAGTTCATGCCGAGGCATTTCCACAACAAAAAGCACAAATCATCCAAAAAATACACACCTCAGGTAAAACAGTCGCCTTCACCGGCGACGGCTTAAATGATTCCATTGCCCTAGCCTATGCCGACGTTGCTATTTCCTTTGGCGGAGGTTCTGAAGTAGCCAGAGAAACAGCCGATGTTGTCCTCATAGATGATAACCTGACTAGTTTTTTAGAAGCAATAGCCATTGCCCGGCAAACCGAAGCAATAATTAAACAAAATATCGGTTTAGCCATAATCCCCAACTTAGCAGCTTTGGGACTAACCACAACCACAGGACTCCATCCCCTGGCCGCGACAATTATCCATAACGGTTCAGCAATTGCAGCTGGGTTAAATGGTTTACGTCCCCTCATGCACCAAGATCCCCCCAGGCCGCAAGGAATATCATCTATCCCACTCACCAACCAAAGGGCGCTTGATATTCTTGGGACATAGAATGGTTATTGCCCAGTTAATAAGTGGGGACTTACACCCATGTTGTTAAAATCGATATTTATCATTGCTAACAAAGTAAAGCAATGCCACAATCCTCGCAATTGCCGCGTTCCACTCCCTGCGGGCATAGCGGACATATTAGATATTTTCCCCAGATCACTGAAAAATTAAATCTAATCGCTTTTGGGTGTTTTCTAATGCCTTTGCTGGAGAGTTTTGACCGAGTAACACCGATTCAATTGCCCGACCTAAACTATCTGAAACGCGATTATAACCTGGAAAGATGGGACGCCATCGCCCGTATTTAGCCTGGTCTAAAAATACTTGCACAGCCGGCAATTGCTTGACAAATGCCTGATATTGTAGATTTTGGCGAGCCTTCAAATTGATAGGTAAATAGCCAGTTCCTAAAGCTAATTCCGTCTGAAACTCTTCACTCATAGCATATTCAGCAAAAGTGAAAGCTGCTTTTTCACGTTCTGGTGTAGTTTTGAACAAAAATAAATTCTCACCGCCGACACTCGTAGCAGGCTGTTTATTAATGGGAATGGGAAAAACGGCAAAATCTACTCCACTTTCAGTAAATTCCCCCAAACTCCAAGGGCCAGTCACCTGCATTGCTACTTTACCAGCAATCAAATTACCTGTCTCATAGCCTCTTTCTGGGCTGGATAAAAGAGCCGAACCATCGTTAACAAGATTACGCCAAAATTGTAAAGCGGCGATGGCTGCTGAATTATCTTGCAACACCACGTTGGCAGCATTTTCTGCTCCCCCATTGACCAATTCACCGCCGCTACTCCACATAAATGGTAGCCAGGTGAAAACAGTAAATTCTCCCTTTCCTAAAGGCAAAAACATTCCGTATTGATCTACGCGGCCATCACCGTCGGTGTCACGAGTTAATTCCCTCGCAACTTGCCGAAACTCTTCCCAAGTCCGCGGTAATTCTCTAATTCCCGCAGCTTTGAACAAACTCGGACGATAATATACAGCTACATTATTTGTAGCAAATGGTACTGACCAAATTGTGCCTTGATATTCCATAGATTCAAACAAAGCCGGGTCAATTTCAGCTTTCACCGGAGAATTGTTTAGTTTTTCATCTAAAGGAATTAAAGCTTGCAGTTCAACTAACTGACCAGCAATAGTGGGGTTGTACCATAGTAAATCCGGCGGGGCATTCCCAACCACGGCGGCTAAAATTTTTGGCATTTGCTGATCTTGTTGTCCAACATAAAGAGAGTCAACATGAATATTCCCATGAGTGTCATTAAACTTATCGACAAGCTTTTGCAAAACATCCCGATTTGTCGGTGGATTTACACCCTGCCATAAAGTCAGATGAATTACACCTGTTTCTCCTATCCGCATAGCTTGGCAGCCGCCTAAAACCAGTATGCAGACCACCAATAACAGCAGTAAATTTTTCAAGTAGTACTGCACATTCTTTCTTTTTCTCCTTGATTTATGGGGTACAAAAAAAAGCCGTGCATAAGGTCTCATAAGGTATCGCACAATTGAAGTAATTTTCAGTAATGAACTTACACAATTCAATAGGCTTTCCTTTGCATATTGGCAAAACCTATGTATATCCTAAACTTTTAAGCAAGCGTTAATGTTTTTAGATTATGGCAGGACACAGTAAATGGGCAAATATTAAGCGCCAGAAGGCCGTAGTAGATGCCAAAAAGGGCAAGACCTTTGCCCAATTATCTAGGGCAATTATTGTTGCAGCAAGAAGCGGTGTGCCAGACCCAAATAGTAATTTTCAGCTACGTACAGCCATTGATAAGGCTAAAGCTGCCGACATACCCAATGATAATATTGAACGGGCCATCGCAAAAGGCGCGGGAACTTTTGCAGGAGATGCTGCTAATTTTGAAGCTATTCGCTACGAAGGTTATGGACCCGGTGGTGTGGCAATTTTAATTGAAGCCCTGACAGATAATCGCAATCGCACGGCTGCTGACCTGCGTGGTGCCTTTAGCAAAAGAGGTGGGAATCTGGGTGAAACAGGTTGCGTTAGCTGGATGTTTCACCAAAAAGGTGTGTCTGTTGTTCAAGGAGTGAAGGATGAAGACCAACTCTTGGAAGCATCTCTTGAAGGTGGGGCTGAATTTTATGAAATGATCGAAGATGAGAAAGCCGAGGTGTTTACTGAGGTGACAAATTTAGAAATTCTCAGTCAGATCCTTAAGGATAGAGGTTTTCAGGTGAATGATATTGAATTACGTTGGATACCCAGCAATCATGTAGAGGTTACTGATCCTGAGCAAGCTCGATTCCTCCTCAAGTTAATTGATACCCTAGAAGCCTTAGATGATGTGCAGAATGTAACTGCTAATTTTGAAATCCCGGAAAGTCTTTTAGATTCAATCATCCTGGAGAAATAACAAACCACAGAAGACTGCGAGAAAGAATGTAAAATAATTTTTTGACCAAAAATAATGGGATATAGAGCAACTTCCTTTTAGGACAAAGTTAAATATGCTATTGCTTAAAAGCAGTCGCAATGCCCCATCCCGACTTTAAACGGACACGGACATAGACCAACTAGAGACGTTCCGGCGGAGCGTCTCTACTTCCCCACCAAGTGAGTATGTCAAACTGCTACTACCAATCAAACACCAGCTGTAAGATATTGATATCTTGTGACGAATTATAAACTATAAATTACCTATATCCCGCAGCTTGCAAATCAAATAATTTAGCGTAACGCCCCCCACTCTGCAACAATTCTTCATGGGTTCCCTGTTCCACAACCCTACCTTCTGCCATAACTAGGATTTTGTCAGCCATTCTCACCGTCGAAAAGCGGTGAGAAATTAAAAACACCATCTGATTTTGAGTCAGGGTACGAAAATGATTAAATATATCAAACTCCGCTTGGGCATCCATTGCTGATGTTGGTTCATCCAACACTAAAATATCTGCCTTTGTTCTCATAAATGCCCGGGCTAAAGCAATTTTTTGCCACTGTCCCCCAGAAAGTTCCTGTCCCTGATTGAACCAACGCCCCAGTTGAGTTTGGAACCTTTGGGGTAATTTCTCAATAAACAATTGCGCCATCCCTTTTTCCGCCGCCATTTCCCAGCGATATTTGTCTTCTAAATGTTCTACATCACCTACACCGATATTCTCTCCCACAGTGAATTGGTAACGCACAAAGTTTTGAAAAATTACGCCAATGCGTTGACGTAATACATCTACATTCCATTCTTCCAAGTCTAAGCCATCTAAATAAATACGCCCGCATTCCGGGGTATATAGTCGAGTGAGTAATTTAATTAACGTCGTTTTACCCGAACCGTTTTCACCCACAATTGCCAGTTTTTCTCCGGGTTTTAAATGCAGTGAAATATCTGTTAATGCAGGTTGGCAACTTCCCGGATAAGTAAATGATACCTTCTCAAAGCGGATACCATCTTGGGGATTTATGCCTCTAGTCCCATGACCCCAAGACCTTGGCACTTCTTCTTCCAAAAAATCGTAAAGATTAGACAAGTATAAATTATCTTCATACATTCCTCCAATTGAAGTCAGGGCATTAGAGAAAGTAGACTGTCCTTGGCGAAACACAGTGAGATACATGGTCATGTCTCCCAAAGAAATTTTAGCCATGACTGTTTCGATAACAATCCAAGCGTAAGCTAAATAAAAAGCAGCCGTACTCCCTAAACTCAGGAAATATCCCCACAAACCCCGCCGCAAAGTTAAGTCTCGGTCTTCCCCATAGAGTTGATTAAACAAATTGCGGTAACGTTCCAGCAGGGTTTCCCCTAGTTGGTAAAGCTTGACTTCTGTCGCATAATCTTCTCTGGCCAATAAACTTTCTATGTAGTGCTGTTGGCGGGCTTCTGGCGCGCGCCAACTTAATAAACGAAAAGCTTCTCCAGCAAACTTGGTTTCCGCAATAAAGGCGGGCATAGCTGCTAAAATTAGTATTACCACTGCCCAAACTGAGAGGTGTACCAATAAAATGCCGTAAGTAACCAAAGAAAGGGCATTTTGTACCAAGCCAAAACTGCGGGTCACTAAAGAAAGGGGACGGACTGAAGCTTCTCGCCGGGCGTTAGTCAGTTTATCGTAAAATTCTGAATCTTCAAAATGGCGTAAATCTAGTGTCAGCGCTTTTTCTAATATTAGTAAATTTACTTTTTGTCCTAGTAGCACCCGTAATAATGACTGACAAATAGAGATACCGCGTTGACTACCTGCGAAAAGAGCAATGATTATCGCTTCCAACCCTACATACAATAAAGGTTGGAAAATACTTCCCTCCCCAACGGAAGAAGCAGAAACCACTGCATCCACAATTAACTTACTAATGAAGGCGAGGGCAGCTGGTAAAAGACCCGCAACTAAAGTTAGACTAGCAAGGATAATAGTCAAAACATGGCTAGTATTCCACACTAAGCTAATGGCCCGTCCGCCATATCGAAAAACAGCCAGTGACTGGCGCAAGGTTTTTAGTCTTTTTTTCATTTTTACTTATTTTTATCTTGCATTCCTATAAAAATATAAAAATATGAAAATTTGGCAAGTTGACTTTTATCGTAGTCCGGTGCAAGAAACATCTGGACAAGTTTTATGGGAATTGTTGATTTGTAACCCAACTCGTAGTTTTGAATACACAGCTACCTGTCACCAGTCAGCAGCAAGCTCCCATTGGCTTGCTAGTCAAATTAAACTTGCATCTGGTGACAAATTACCAGATGTCATTCAGGTATTTCGTCCCCAGTCTTTGAGTTTAATTCAAGCAGCTGGCAACAACTTAAACATTCAAGTCGCACCCACCCGCCACACCCCAGCTTTGAAACAGTGGTTAGCAGAAAAGCAATATCCCCTAGCACTAGATCAACCACCCCCAACACCATTACCAGAAAACCTGTGGGGAGAACAGTGGCGCTTTGCTACACTTCCATCTGGGGAACTAGTGGATGTGTTTGCAGAACTTCCTATACCTATTTTTTCCGCACCAGAATTTTTACACCCCATCAATTTGGGTTTAGCATCCACAGTTCCCATTCCTGGTGTAATCATCTATGGTGGAAGACAGTCCATGCCCTTGGCAAGGTGGTTAGCAGCAGCACATCCAGTGGCGTTAAACTACATACCAGGGGATCCTAATGGTTTGGTTTTAGAAGCTGCTTTAGTAGATAGGTGGATTGTGGCGACATTCACAGATCCAGATGTTGCTGCTGCTGGGAAGGTTTATGAACACCGCCAACAGCAAAGCCGAGGATTACACTTTTTGTTAGTTCAACCCGATGATTCTGGGATGACTTATACCGGCTTTTGGTTATTAACAGCAGAAAATTGACGTTTATAGTTACAGTCCTTCGCTTTTCTGTAGTTAACCCATGTAAAAGACTATGTAAATACGGTGTAGCTTCTAGGTAAAAAACCAGTTTTTTAATTGCGTATTTTCACAGAAATAGTACATTTCTTTACTTAACAATTTAATCTTTACAATATGAGCCAAAGTAATCCAACTCTTATTTTAACTTGCTATTTTAACTGAACTCTCCCTTGCTTCACCATTGCGATCAGAGTGTGGTGAGCATCTTCCGCATCTACCAAAACATGATCAAACTCAATGCGAACTGGCACGGTTTGTTCATTTACCCATGCAGTCAAATTCATTCCTTGAGAATCAATAGAGAGCATTTCTGCCCTTGTGGCATCTGTCACACCTGCAAAAGCCTGGGCATAAAGAACTACAGCATTAGCATGATCCTCGTTCATGTGTTGGCAAATGCGAGAGCTAACTTCAGGAGAAAATTCCTCAGACATGGTGTTTTAGGGATTTAGTAATATAGTGACTTCCTAAATTTTAAGCTAATTTGTTGTAAATTTGCACCATGGGAAGCAGCACACTGGGGCTTGATCATCATTGCATTACTTTAGTTAGCTAATTGCACCTTACATCCTTTATAGTGAATTTAATTTGACAAAATATAACTAAACTATGATAAAAGTATAACTTACTTGGAGTTTTGTATCAAAATTTGCGGAAAGCAAATATATCAAACTGTAGCCAAACTATTGAACCAAACTATTTGAGCTAAAAGCCGATGAGGGAAACTAGCCAACGTCAAATTATAATTGGCGATGTGCATGGACACTACGAAGGTTTGATGAGACTGATGGACTTGATCGCCCCTGCATCAGACGATCAAGTTTATTTTCTGGGAGACTTAATTGATCGTGGACCTAAAAGCTCACAAGTGATTGATTTTGTCAAGAACAATAATTATCCCTGTCTACTGGGAAACCATGAGCAGATGTTATTAAGCATTTTGAGCGGTGATAACATTTCCACACAAGCAATGCAAGCATGGTTGTATGGTGGGGGACAAGCCACTATAGCCAGTTACAAAAATGCTCATGTTCCTAAAGAACATTTGGATTGGCTGAGAACTTTGCCTACTTATCTGGATTTGGGCCATGTTTGGTTGACTCATGCTGGCGTTGACCCTTACCTACCTCTGGCACAACAAACTGCTGAGCAATTTTGCTGGATACGTCATGAATTTCACAGTATTCAGCAACCATACTTTATTGATAAGCTGATGATCATTGGTCATACCATCACCTTTACCTTCCCTGGGGTTTCCCCCGGCCAGCTCGCACAGGGGCGGGGATGGTTAGATATAGATACTGGTGCCTATCATCCGCGCAGTGGCTGGTTAACTGCATTGGATATTACAAATAACTTGATTTATCAAGTCAATATGTTTAATGATTGTCTCCAAACCTTGCCCTTAGCAGAAGGGGTGGTCATGATTGATCCCTCAAAAATAGCTGCTCGCCGCCATAAGCAACGAGCATGAATTATTATTGACATTGAATTTAAAGTATGCTGCGGATAGAAGCTCGATAAGCAGCACTATCCAATCCGCCACCCTGATTGCTAAATTCAGAATTAATAGAACTTTGCAGCGCATTAATGCGATCGCCTGTACCAGGGTGCGTACTCAATATTGTCGGCATGTAGCCGCCGTTTCGCATCAGCTTTTCCATCAAGGAAATCATGGCAGACGGAGCATAACCGGCCTTTGTCAGAGCTAGTAATCCTCTGTGATCAGCATCCAATTCATCTTGACGACTGCGAGGACGGTTGACTGCTAGTTCTAAACCTATTCCCACCGCTGCATTGCGCTCTAAACGCGCTACCGAAGCTATACCATTAGCGATAGCTCTTTGCCGCATTTGTTTTACTAAGTGTCTACCGCCAATGTGACCAATTTCATGGGCAATTACACTAGCTAGTTCCGCTTCATTATTTGCGGCCTTGAGCAACCCTGTGTGGACATACACAAAACCTCCCAAAGTAGCAAAGGCATTGATAGCATCATCTTCAACCACTTGGAAGGTAAAGGGAAGATTAGGGCGATCGCTCTTAGCTACCAAGCGCTCACCAATTTGTTCTACATAGCGATTAATTTGAGAATTACGGCTAAATCGAATATCACTATTTTGCAACTCCTGATTCATCTGCCTACCAAGCTCAACTTCTTGGCGGTCAGATAGATTAGACATCTGAATTACCTGTATTCCCTGAAACAAAAGAGAGCGGATATCGAAAGCGTCTCCCGGCATTGGTGTACTCAAGCACAGAGACACAGCAACTGCTAGCGAAATCAACGGATAAAACCAACTCCGCCTTCGAGTATAATGACTGGCCACAAAGTTTTTCCAATTCATTGTCATGATGTTAATGGAATAAATTATGTGACGAAGCTAAATTCTTTTGAGTTGCACTATTGAATCATTAAAAATTTTTATACCCGTATTATTGTTCCGGATTTACCATCACATCCTGTTCCCATATCTAAAATTCAGAATTGAGAGAATATTCTTGTTTTCACATGCCTTTTTTACTTCCTACTTGCCAAGGCGTGATACACTTTCGCATAAATACAAATATCAAATCATCAACTGGGAAAACCTACGGTGTCTCTAAGAGAACCTCTTGCTAAAATCAATCATTCTGCTTTTACCTAGGAAAATTTTATATGGCTATTTTAGATTCCAAAGGACGCTTGTTCGGCAAAATCAATCTCCTTGACTTAGGTGCGGCACTAGTAATTCTACTAGTAATATTTGGTATATTTATTTTTCCTGGCACTACTGGTTCTGTTGCCCAAGTCGGAACCAAGACCGTACCCATTGAGGTAGACTTAGTAGTTCGTGGTTTAAACATACGTGATCCTGAACGTTTATTTGATAAAGGATTTACCAAAGGCGGCAAAACCAAGGTGATTATCCGCAATCAACCCTACGGTCAAATTGGAATTAAATCCATTCAAGTATTACCCAAAACCCTAACAGTTTCCCAACCAGATGGTTCGGTGAAAGAACTACTAGATCCCAGAAAAAATAATTTTAGTACAGATATGCTGTTAACTTTAGAAGGTAAAGCGCAAGTTACTGACAGTGGGCCAGTTCTAGGTAATAGCAAAATAAAAATTGGTACAACCTTTGAACTGGAAGGTTTTAACTATAACTTCAATTCTAGTGTTATCGATATCAGAATAAAGGAAAACTAACATTTAACATTCATTTAACATTCCCATAACATTTCTAAATTTTTGGCTGACAGCTATTCCCATCACCTTGTGGTTGATGGGTTTATTTTGTTCGGCAATTATTAAGGTAGAGAGCGTTTTACCTCAGTGATACCATCTTCGGTAAATTACTTATAACTAATTGAGCATCAGTAAAAATTGCCGAATTAAACCAACAGTAACAGCAGGTAGTTCCAAGTGAGGTGTTAATCCCACATTTTCTAATTCTTGAAACACTCGGATAGCTTGAGGATTCTTGCCTGCAAGACGACGACCAAGTTCGGGACCAGTAAATTCTGATTTTTCTCCCCAAATCATCCCAGTAGGAGTTTGCAACTGTTGAATGTATAAAGACAAATCAAAACATAAGTCCCCACGCACAAAAGACAAAGCTGCATATTCAGCATTCGGTTGCTGGGCAGATTGCAGATAAGCCTCGACAATTTCCTCGTATATGCGATTAGATTGTGCAAATTGCCGTTGTTCTAAGAAATTGCGAATACCGCCACTTGTAGCAATTCCAGTGCTATAAAGCACACGATCAATAATAGGAACGCTAACTATCTGAGCAAAAAGGCTGCGAGAGTAGTCTTGACCAAAATCAGATAGTCCCGATGGTGTGACGAGAATCAAAGACTGAAATAACTCGGGATGGGCGATGGCAACTCGAATGGTCAAAGCCGCAGTCAGGGAAGAAGCAATCACTTTCACAGGCGTTGTACAAGTTTGTTGGCAAAACTCCCGAATCGTCGTCAAATAATCATCAATCATGTAGTTCCGAACCGGATGGTCAGACCTACCCCAACCAATTAAATCTGGTGCCAAAATGCGATATTCCCCAGCAAAAGCCGGATAAACTTTCGACCACTCATAGGCAGAAGACCCGCCTCCGAAGCCGTGGAGGAATACCAAAGTTTCCCTGTGGTCTTTTGCCGTCAAATTATCCTGCCAAGGTGAACCAGTAGCAGTATAATAAACCATCTTACCTAGTGAGGTATTTATGGAGCGTTGCTCAAATCCTTGTGGCTGAAACATAAGTATTTATTAAATTTCTTAATGGTTACTGAATCTGAAACATCCTTGGTTTACCCAAAAGCAGTTATACTCCCCATAATTATTATCGGTGAAATAATTCAGCACCTCTAGCCTTTGTCAGATTTAATGGATAAAATCGCTTTTTCTACCCCCAGCCCAGTTATTCTTATCATTAGACATCATTGTAATTAAGTAGGTAAACACTGTGTCACAGGCTTCATTTCCTTGGCAGCAACTGATCAACCGGGTTCTCCACTGGTGGCTTTTAGAGTTCAAGACAGTAAGCCGAAAGCAACGAACTTTTAAGCCTTTATCTGGACCGGGGGGCATTTTAGCCTTTTTAACTGTCATTGTGGCGATGCTGTTATGGAACTGGAAACTGCTATTGGCACTTCTGGTTGGGGTTGGGGTCATGTTATTAGTTTACTCAATGCCAAAATGGAACTGGCAACTGTACTTATCCCAGATATGGAGGTTCTTAAATACTACTAATTCCCGTTTTGCCTTAGCGGTAAGTAGTGGGGGCATTGCCACTGTTAGTACATACATGGCATCTGCCATCTGGGTTGATTCTAAAAGTTCTTGGATTGCTGCTGGTGCCATCGTTCAAGGCTTAGGAACGTTATTAACTTTAATTTTATTAATGTGGCAAATCCTCAAATCTTACGGAAACCAAGAGCAAAATAAACTTGATCAGTTGTTAGTCAATTTAACAGAACAAGACCCCTTGAAGCGTTTGATTGCCGTCAGAAAATTAACTAAAATTATCACCAGTCAGCGAATTGATGGAAAGGTGCAACAAGAAATTGTTCAATCCTTACGACTGTTACTTAGTCAAGAGCAGGAAAAAGTGATCAGAGATGTCCTTTTAGATAGTTTACAAAACTTAGATAGCTTACGATCTCTACCATTGAGCCAAGTTAAAACTTTAATTCCTCTATCTAGCAAGTTGAAGGTTAATATTTCTTCGTCTTGACTGGGTATTTAAGTAACCATTGACTTCTCCCCTGGATAAAATCACAGGGGATTCTAAAACGATAAGTAATTACATAACTGCTGTCAAAACTGTGGGTGTGGATTATCTATGTACACTAAAGTGTCTGAGTTTTACTCTTAAGGAATTTTTCCATAAAAGCTTTGATAACAAATTCCGGTAAAGTCAACATCCGTCGCCAACGCCAAGGTTCTTGATAAAGTCGATACAGCCATTCCAAGTTGTTGTTTGCCAACCAAGCAGGAGCGCGAGTTTTTATTCCTGACCAAATATCAAAGCTCCCACCAACACCCATCCAAATTGCTTGGGGGCATAAATGACGGTTTTGGGTAATCCATATTTCTTGACGTGGTACTCCCAAACCAACTAAGATTAATTCCGGCTGTAATTGAATAAGTGTTTGTTTTAATTCCTCTTCTTCTTCGACGCTATGATACCCACAATGAGTACCTACTATATTTAAGCTGGGAATTTCCTGTAGCCAAAACTCTGTGGCTTTTGTAATTACTTTACTTGTGCTTCCATAGAAAAAAAGTTTTGTATCTGTTTGCTGTTGTCCCAGTTCTTGTAATAGACTTTCTGCTAATTCAATTCCCGGACAACGCTTTACTTTTTGCCAGAACAACCATCGCAAATAAAGAACTACCCCTGAACCATCTGGAATGACTAGCTCCGCATTTTGAATTACCTGAGCAAGGGTTGGATTTCGTTGGGCTTGCATAGTCATTTCTGTATTCAGCGTAACTACATGAGCACCTCTTCTTTGTTCCAGGCATTCCAGCAACCAGCCTGGATAGTTGCTCATTATATGAACTGGTATTCCCATTACTGAAAAAATTTGAGGCGGTTTAAACATAGCCTAATCTTTAATTTAACTTTCACCAGATGATCTTGACCGCTAGTTTATCAAATTTTTTCATTTAATAAAAAACAATTATTTCATTATCTATAAACCAATAGAAAAATTACTGACTTGAAATGATTTAATAGACTACATGCCTTCATCTTATTGCTAAAAACATGCTGGTATTGAGAATTAATTACCAAGTAATCAGAATGAGAAAAAATTTGAGTGATTACTCTGTAAATGTTGAGAAATATATGGATAGGTCATTCCAACACAATCTGCCTAAGAGCGATGTTATGAAAGATGTAGCTAGTCAATAGCCAGCAGAAAACAGGAAGCGTCATAATTCAAGTATTTCATAATCCAACTTGTCAGGTTTTTCGGGTTTCATAGCCAAGAAATGTTGGTCAAAATAAACTCCTATCGAGACCCTCCTAAATCCTTTTCAAGGGTGAATTTGATTTGATTTTCTCTGCTTAGTTATCAAGCTCCTCCCTAGCTTGATATTTTTCATACATGAACCCAGACCTTTAAAACATCCTCTCAGACACCCAGGAAACTCATTTTCAAGTTAAAGTAATGTAACGTACGGAATTTGACTATGAGTAAGATTCGTATTGCTCTGATTGAAGATCATGACCTGACCCGTCTAGGTATCCGGACGGCTTTACTACAAAAAAAAGAAATTGAAGTTGTAGGAGAAGCTGCTAATGGAACCACAGGTTTAAGAATGTTGAAAAAACTACAACCAGACATTGCAATTGTCGATATTGGTTTACCAGACAAGGATGGAATTGAATTGACAAAGGAATTGAAAGCCCTCACCAATGAAGACGATTCACCAACAAAAGTGCTAATTTTAACGCTACAGGACCACAAAAAATCCGTGCTAGCAGCTTTTGCAGCTGGAGCAGACTCTTATTGTATGAAGGACATCAAGTTTGATAGTTTACTGGAAGCTGTACACGTAACTTACAATGGCAACGCTTGGATTGATCCAGCCATCGCACGGATTGTGTTACAACAAGCCCAAGAAAATCGCCCATTACAAGAGAAAGCACTGAATAAAGATGATAAAAATATTATTATTTCCAGCCCAGAATCTGAACATCAAGAAAATATTGACCCTTACACTCTTACAGAAAGAGAGTTAGAAGTATTACAGTTAATCGTTGAAGGTTGTAATAATGCACTTATTGCCGAACGACTCTACATCACTGTTGGCACTGTAAAAACACACGTCAGAAATATTTTGAATAAGCTATGTGCTGATCATCGCACCCAAGCAGCAGTACGCGCCTTGCGTTCTGGACTGGTAGAGTGAATTTATTGACATCCTCCCTATGCTATGGAAGAGTCAGGGTTCCCCATGTTTAGTTAAAAAATGTAAATTAGTTAATAACTTTTGCTAATTTTATTTGATTTATTAGTGGTAGTTATTAAATACTAGATACAGCAAGTCCAGCCACTAGATTTTATCTCAGCGAAAAAAATAAAGGTATAGTCCTAACAACCTCCAGGATTGTCAAGGGGGTATAAAACCGTCCAAACTAAACTAAATTAATGGCTAAATCTATGGAAGCTTTATTTTGTTTGTCCCCACGTTATCGCCTTGATGATGAATCACCTTGGCTGGAGGGTATCGATCCTAGTCGTCACTACTGGATTGCACTCAATGGAGAAAAAAATACAACAATAGCTATACCAGGGTTAATAGTTTCCTCCATGAGTGAATTAAAGCAGGCCATCCGCGAATTTCGCTCTTTGCAGCCTGGGGAACAGATGACTGTGAATAGAATTGCCAGTGGTTGTACAATTCACTGTCTAAGTCCTAATTGTTATGCTGTGGAAGCTGAGATTAATAATGCTTTAGTTTGGCATCTATTTGATCAAGAAACTTTAGATAGTTTATTAATGACGGCACACCCAGAATGGCAATGTGCGCCATCAGATATTGATTTGGGTCGGAAATTATTACTGCGCTCCTTGCAGCAAACATCTGTGATCAAAAAATAAGCATCATCAAAATCAAAATTTCGGCTAATCTTGCTGGCGTAGAGCAATTAACTCTTGGGGAGAAGCTAGAAGTTTGATTTTAGCACCAATGATTTGCCGTTGTACATTGACAATAAACAGCCAGGTTACATTGACCCTACACCAAGAAGTTTGTACCTTACCTGTTACCTGAAATTGAATTTGGTCATTTTCTACATTTTGGACGATTCCCTCACGGGGACAGGCTTGAATATTTTCAGCTTCTTGTTGCAAATAGGTAAAGATTGCCTCTCGTCCCACAATAGCAGATTCAAAAGGCGGATACATCACCCCATCATCAGCAAATAAGGCTGCAGTTTCCTGAAATTGTCGAGCGTTGAGAGTTTCAAAATAACCCAGGATAATCGGTTCCAAGATTCCCTCAATTTTAAATTCTTCTTTTGCTCTAAGGGCAACATTTGTCTGAGTTGCTTCTCTACATTTAGCAGCTGTCATATATTTACTTTGATTACCCTAACTCAACTTAATTTAAAAATAAAAGCCAACAGCAAAAATATACTATGGAAATAAATTGCTAAAAGAGCAATGAATCTTTACGCTGAATATGTTGCACCATTCTCAATAACTATAAAAACTGTCATCAAACCACTGGTAAGAGACACAAGTATATTCGCATTTCATTTAGTCAACTAAGGGGTCAACGCCCATATCAGCTACCACCTTGCGAAGAACAGAGATTTGTTCACCAAAATCTAGCGCCTTAATAGCTTCAAGTACCTCTAAACCATCACGAGAAAGTTGATACCCCACTGGCATCGGTACAATCAGGCGTTTTACCATCAATTCTGATAATTCGTACCAAAAAGCCAACTTTGTACTGTAGCTCAGAGTACCATAGGAACGGCAAATTTGAGTATTTTTCCTATAAACTAACTCACGCATCACATTTAACTGATCTGCATGAGACATGTGCTTGATTTGATTCAGCAGCCCTTCGGCCAACTGTAAACGAGCCGCTCCTGTGGCTGCCGGCGTAATGGCACACCCCATTTCTGTATAGGCATACCATAGTACTGCTAGCTGGTCATCCGCACCCAGGCTTTGAAAGACACCTGTGGTAGAGTTAACAGCATCACGAAGCTGAGTACCATAATTCAAACTCTCAGATAGGTCGGCTGAAGAGGAATCAGAAGTGAAAGTCATGATTTCGCCACAGTTGATTAATTGAAATACTTATGTCACCAGTGAGAGGTGTGCATTACCCAAAGTTTTTTTACCCCTCAACTCACATACTGCATTATTTCTTAACAAAAAGCAAATAAATTTTACATATGGGTGGGTTAGCAAATGTTTAACACAGGTCTAGACAAGATAATGTATAAATGGGCCGCTCGTAATCATGGCTAAATTCACATAAGAAAAATGGATAAGGATTCTGTAACAAGCAGTATAGTTAAAGAAAAAGCCCAAGAGTTAGGATTTCACAAAGTCGGGATTACTACTGTAGATAGAGGAGATAATACAGAAGCACAGAGGTTACAAACGTGGATAAACCTGGGTTATCACGCCGATATGAAATGGATGAATAACCCCAAGCGTCAAGATGTTCGCTTAGTCATGCCAGAAACGCGATCGCTAATATGTGTCGCCCTCAACTACTACACACCAAATCAACGTCCTGAAGGCCAAGAATACGCCAAAATTGCTCGTTACGGCTGGGGTAGAGACTATCATAAGGTGATGCATAAGAAGCTCAAAGCTTTGACCGCTTGGCTAGAATCACTCAAAGCAGGTATTAAAGCCAGATATTATGCAGATACCGGCCCAATACAAGATAAAGTCTGGGCGCAACGAGCCGGAATTGGTTGGATTGCCAAAAATGGTAATGTGATCACTCGAGAATATGGCTCTTGGGTATTTTTAGGAGAGATATTAACAAATCTGGAACTAGAAAGCGATCGCCCACACACCGAACACTGTGGTAGCTGCACTCGTTGTCTAGAAGCTTGTCCCACAAGTGCAATTACCCAACCGTTTGTAGTAGATGCAAATCGCTGCATCGCCTACCACACCATTGAAAATCCCTCGGAAACATTACCAGAGAAAATATCAGGCAATTTACAAGGTTGGGTTGCTGGATGCGACATTTGCCAAGATGTTTGTCCTTGGAATCAGCGTTTTGCACAGACAACGAATGTAGCAGATTTTCAGCCTTATCCTACCAATATTGCACCTCAACTGGTAGAATTAGCCAACATCTCAACAGAGGAATGGGATAAACGATTTCCCGCCTCGGCATTGCGGCGTATTAAGCCAGAAATGTTGAGACGAAATGCCCGTGCTCATCTTGACGCATCCAAACTTAAAGAATGACCCAAAAAGTAATTATTTTTGATTTTGATGGCACAATTGCCGATACAGTAGATGCTCTTGTGAGTATAGCCAATCGTTTAGCTTTAGAATTTGGTTATATACAAATTACTCCAGATCAACTTGCACTACTGAGAAACTTTACCTCTAGAGAAATTATTAAATACTCAGGTATATCTCTATTTAAAATTCCGTTTCTACTCAAAAAAGTTAAAGGAGAATTAAAACACAAAATTAGAGAGTTTAAACCAATACCGGGAATTTCCGCAGCTTTAATGGAACTGCAAAATGAAGGTTATAGATTAGGAATCATTACATCTAATTCTGAAGATAACGTCACGGATTTCCTCAAAAATAACGAATTAGATCAGTTATTCGACTTTATTTATTCAGGAGTGACAATTTTTGGCAAAACAACCATAATTAATAACGTACTGAGACAGAAACAACTCAAAACTCAAGAAGTCATTTATGTCGGTGACGAAACCAGGGATATAGAAGCCTCAAAAAAAGCTAATATCAAAGTAATTGCAGTAACCTGGGGTTTTAATTCTCCAGAAGCCTTAGCTAAACAAAATCCAGATTTTTTGATTAACCAACCGACGGAATTACTAGAAGCAATCAAAAAGTGTTGAAAGGTTGTTGGTTAAATCCTCAAATTTACCGAACAACCTAACTAATATCCATGACTCCAAAACCATTCCCCAGATAATAGATTAGTTGAGATAACTCTTACTTAAGTAGAATTTCCGGGATTCATTCCTGCGGTAGCTCCGGGTAAGCCTGTGTACAAGGAAGACTTGATATTATTTAATTTCTGAAGACATAGTTACTTGAGTCAAATCATTTGGTGTCAAGTTGCTGTGGACTACTGCGCCATCACGAAACCATACAATGCGTTGAGTTTGACGGGCTACATCTGATTCATGAGTTACCATAACAACCGTAATTCCACTATTATTCAACTCGCTGAAAATATCCAACACTTCCTGGGTTGTCTGAGAATCCAGTGCGCCAGTGGGTTCATCAGCTAGAAGAACAACCGGACGATTAACAATAGCACGAGCGATTGCTACCCGTTGCTGCTGTCCACCAGATAATTGAGTGGGTTTATTATTGAGGCGGTTTTCTAAGCCAACCTTTATTAATGCTTCCGTAGCGCGATCACGTCTTTCCCTGGGGTGAACACTGGCATATACCATTGGTAGCATGACATTTTCTAAAGCTGTCAGTTGGGGTAATAAGTGAAATTGTTGGAACACAAACCCCAATTTTTTATTGCGAATTTTGGCTAAATCGCCATCACTCATCTGAGCGACATCAACGTTATCTAAGTAATAATTTCCACTGGTGGGGCGATCTAAACATCCGATAATATTCATGGCTGTGGATTTACCAGAACCAGAAGGCCCCATAATTGAACAATATTCACCCTTATGGATAGTTAAATTCACATCGTTGAGTGCTTTGACTTCAGTTTCACCACTTCCATAGATTTTAAAAATATTCTCTAGGCGTATAATTGCTGATTTCGTCCCAAGACCAGGAACAAGACCACCGGTAATTGTAATAGTGTTTGTCATCATAATTTTAGTTATTGGTAATGAAGGAGTCTATTTATTTCTTAGGGTAGCTTAAGCAAAAACACTGACAAAATAGTCTCAAAAGTATACCAGAAGTGACTTTGACATCGTTTTGATTAGTTTGTTGGTATATATAGGTTCCAGGCGTTTTTGGTGACTTGATGTATTTACGTTACCCCCCAAGGGTTTGAGTCTTGTTTTTTCCTCAAAAATGTTTAGGTTCTGTGAGGATAAAGGAAGCCTACGTGGTAAGTTGCAATCACCCGCATTTATCCCTGGGGTAGTTCAGGGTCTAAGCACTTCTCAGGGCTACAATCGGGTCAAGTTGAGCCGCACGCCGGGCGGGAACGACACCAAAAAATAAACCAACACCGCCAGAGACACCAACAGCCGTAGCGATGGCAGTAAAAGAAATTGCTGCCTCTAAGGGAGATATTGCCGCTAGCAATACAATACTAGTTACACCAACGGTAGTCCCAATTACACCACCAATAACAGAAACAATTACAGCTTCAATGATGAATTGCAGCAAAATATCTTGTTCTGTTGCACCTATTGCCTTCCGCAATCCAATTTCTTGGGTGCGTTCAGTAACGGAAACCAGCATAATATTCATGATGCCAATACCGCCTACAAATAATGATATGCCAGCGATGGCAGCTAGCATGATAGTTAATGCACCTGTGATTTGACCGACGATTTGCAAAGCATCCTTTTGAGTATTGATTGTGAAATCATCTTCTCCAATAATTTTGTGCCGCAAACGAAGTAAATTAGTAATTTGAAACCTTGCTGCATCTACGCTTTCGGCATTTTTAGCTGAGACGGCAATATAAGTTAACTCTAATCCGTAGGGAGAAGTGCGCCCGACAATTCTGTTAGCCATTGTCACTAGAGGTATCAAAGCTGCTTCATCATAATTCACACCCAAATTTGAGCCCTTGCTTGTTAATACCCCAATGATTTGAAAACTGGCATTTTTAATCCGCAACTGCTCACCGATAGGGTTACTATCACCAAAAAATCTTTCTGCCAAATCTGCGCCCAAGACTACCACTTGGTTATTTCGTTTCATGTCTATGTCAGTGAAAAATCGCCCTGTGGCAATTTCAAAGTCACGAACCTTTAGGAAAGAGGGAGTTGTGCCAATGATATTAACATTGGTGTTTTGGTTACGGTAGATAACTACCTGCCTACTATTCAACTCTGGTGTAACTCCCGCTACCGTCGGTACTTGATTAGAGATGGCCTTGGCATCTTCAAATACTAAAGTTTTCGGTATATCTCTTGAGATACGCTGAGTGGCGCGATTACCTGGAATCACAAACAACATATTTGTACCTAAAGATTGTAGTTGTTTGTCAACAAACCTTTGTCCACCTTCACCAATCCCAATCATGGCAATTACCGAAGCGTTACCGATAACAATCCCCAACATTGTCAGGGCGCTACGCAACTTATTGGACAGCAGGGTTTTTCCTGCCATTTGCATACTTTCTAGGAAGTTCATGATAATTCGTAATTAACACAAAAATAGGCTGAAAATTTTATTGCTTGTTCTGCTCTTTGGCTTTTTGGATGATGTAGTTTTTAGGTGGATTGACAAATACGCGATCACCTGGTTCTACTCCCTTTAATATTTGAGTTTGGTTTTCGATTTGCGCCCCAATAGTCACTTCACGAAACTGGGGTTTATTTTTTTCATCTGCTACCAGTACACCAGTTCTACCTTCTTCAGTGACAATTGCTACTGTAGGTAATACCACAGCATCACTGAGGCGATCGCCCAGAAAAGTCAGATTTACATTTAAGCCAGAACGGAGTTTATTTATACCTGTATCGAGAGCTACCCGCACTTGAAAGGATGTAACGCCTTGTTCTACTACCGCTTCAGGTGCAATCAAGCGCACATTTCCCTTAAATACTTGGTCAGGATAAGCATCAGCCACAATTTCTACTTGCTGTCCTGGTTCGATTCTGCCAATATCCACTTCTGGAACTTGAGCGAGTACTTCCAAACCTCGTGCAACTGCGACAATAGAACTAGAAGTTGCTGATGCACTGGTGGAAGCGGAAGTTGTGGGAGTCACAAAAGCACCGACATTAGCATATTTCTGGGTGACAATTCCCGATAAGGGCGCACGAATCACAGTATCTTGCAACCTGACTTCAGCCGCTTGCAATTGAGCTTCAGCAGCTTTTACTACTGCTTCAAGTCGAGCAATTTCTTCTGGGCGACTACCACTTTGTAACAGTAGTAATGCAGCTCGCGCTTCAGTAACAGCAGCTTCTCTGACAGCAATTTCTTCACTGCGGCTACCACTTTCCAATAGTGACAATCGTTTTTGTGCTTCTACTAAACTCGCTTTTGCCCTTTGGTTTTCACTAATATACTGTTCTAATTGCTGTTGAGAAGTTACCCCTTGCTCTGTTAATTTTCCATAGCGGTTTACCTGGGATTCGGTGAAATTTACCTGTGCTTGGGCTGCATCTACTTGTGCTTTACCTTGAGCAATTTCTTGAGTACGATTCCCCCCGCGAGCTTGATTTAACTGTGCCTGGGCTTGGGCTAAACGCGCTTTACCTTGAGCAATTTCTTGAGTACGATTCCCCCCGCGAGCTTGATTTAACTGTGCCTGGGCTTGGGCTAAATTGGCGCGGTTCTGCTGGATTTGGGCGGGGATCTCCCCCACATCCATCCGTGCGAGAACTTTTCCTTGGTCCACCCTATCACCTTGTTCTACATATAACTTTGCCAGCACACCTGGGGTTTTCGGACTAATATTCACACTCTGAACTGGAACAACTTTACCACTAGCAGTAATCCGTAAAGTTACATTTTGTGCTTCTACAGGAACAGTTAATTCGGTAGTATTTTGTTCATCAGTTCCCTGATTGACTAGGTTATGGGTAATAGTTGTACCCACACCTAAAACACCTACTGCTATTAAGCCCATTGCCCAGCGTAGCGGATATTTTACTTTGCCAATGAAGGGAAATTCTATTTGCGGAACCATAAACAGTAGCCTATGAATATCACTTGTGGTCAAGCAAGTGCAGAAATTTAAAAGATGTCTGGACTCAATGCTAAATACTAAATACTCATAGCCGTGACTGATAACCCGTTTTGGGCTACAGTACCTTGCTATGCCCATCAACTAAACACTTAATAGTTGCTTAATCTTTCTTTATATTAGCTTTTAGTCTTTGTTTACGTCTTCACCTGTTAAATTAATTTTGCCAGGGTATAGGTAATTGCCCTTGAGGGTCAACTTTGCCTTTCTTCTCCATCAGAGATCGTTTAAGCTAGCTGGAAGATTCCTTGATTTGTGGCTAAGAGGCGGTAGTGTGCCTAAACATGTTAGTTTGATTTCTTTTTTGGTTGTCTGTGGTTTGTGGATGATGCCAAAGCCAGCTCACCCACAGGCGCTGATACCACCTACACTGCAACTAGATGCAGAAACCTTAGAAAAACAAGGGTTGAGCTTAGCACAAGAAGCAGCTCAACTTGGACAGTTTCAGCAGTTTGATTTGGCTCTACCACGAGCTAGATTGGCTAGTCAACTCGCTCCTAATAATGATAGGGTCTGGTTTTTGTTGGGTGGTTTACATTTGCAAACCAAAGATTTTGATTCAGCGGTGGCGGCGTTAAAAAAAGCCCAATCCCTCAATCCCCAAAATGCTGACGTTGTGTTTGCTTTGGGTTCGGCTAATTTTCATCAGCAAAATTACCAAGCAGCTGTGACCCATTACCAAGAGGGTTTGAAGTTAAAAGCTGATAAACCAGAAGGATGGTTTGATTTGGGTAATGCTTACTATATGTTAGGTCGATTACCAGAAGCCATCGCTCAATACAATAAATCTATTTCTTTAGATAAAACATTCTGGCCAGCGATTAATAACATTGGTTTAATCAAATACGAACAAGGTGACGTTCAAAGTGCAATTAGACAGTGGCGAACTTCTGTTAACATCGACAAACAAGCGGCAGAACCTTTATTAGCATTAGCAATAGCATTGTATAATCAAGGCGAGCGCCAAAAAGCACTGTCCATAGGAGAAACTGCGGTCCGCATCGATCAACGCTATGCCAGTTTAGATTTTCTCAAGGAAAACCTCTGGGGTGAACGATTACTTT
This sequence comes from Nostoc sp. RI_552, assembly GCA_016124525.1. Classification (GTDB taxonomy): domain Bacteria; phylum Cyanobacteriota; class Cyanobacteriia; order Cyanobacteriales; family Nostocaceae; genus Umezakia; species Umezakia ovalisporum. Next base: position 28,885 of record WGNO01000055.1, read on the forward strand.
CGGATGCGAAAAAATTCTTAGGATTGCCACGCATTCAAGCAGCTCTAGAGCAAGACGAAAACTAATCACCTTTGGTGCTAATTCCTAACGCCTATTTACAAATGCTGTTTCCAGAGGCAAAAATTAACAAGTCTTTGCCTTTTGCATTTGATTGTGCCAATTTTAGATTTTTTTGGTTAATCCCTTACACCTCCTGGATGCAACCAATCCCAAATCCTCAAGCCTCCTATCCTAGAGGTCTGGGTAAATGCAAAATCTAAAATCCCAAATCCATTGAGCAGTTATCCAACAAACCATCTTATAGTACATATATACTATTTAAGCCAGGAACTATTCGCCCAAAGTATAACTGGGCGAGTATTCCTGACGGTAGTAGTCCCTTTTTAGTGGATATCTTTGGGAAGAAGTGCAATGATTTGCTCAAGAAACTGTTGATGATCAACAACGGGCTTAGAGATGTAGCCATCAGCGCCGCTTTCCTTGAGAAAGTTCTCACGATCGCCTTGCATTGCATGTGCTGTTACCAAAATAACAGGTAAGTTTGCCGTTTTTGGATTTGATTTCAACATTTGTGTAATTTTGATACCATCAACAGACCGACCTTGATAAACACTTCTTGACAGAGAAACATCCATCAAAATCAGATCAGCTTCTCCTGAGTGAGCAATTTTTATGACTTCTTCCACATTTTCTGTATGTTTGACATGTAAGCTACCCCGTTTGGTCAAAATTTTAGAAAAAACACGAGCATTAATTAAATCGTCTTCAACAATTAAAACAGTTTTCATGAGAATTTAATTTATAAAGGAGAGGAAGATGATATCTGAGAAAAACAGTTGTCTAGCTTTTTTTAATTATCAAATTGCAGCGCCGTCATCAAGGATAATACTACTGCTGTTGATCCTTTGACCATCAAGATTGTGTGAGAAATCCTATTTCATCCGTTATGCTGTGTTTGCTGCAGTGTTCAATTCAAGCGACGTTTGTGTAATTCAATTTCAGGGAAAAAACTCATGGCAAAACAGTTAAACCTTCTCTCCACTGGACAGGTAATCACAACAGCCCTGCACACGGAGATGCAGCAGTCTTACCTAGAATATGCCATGAGTGTGATTGTCGGGCGGGCATTACCAGATGTGCGTGATGGCTTAAAGCCAGTGCATCGCCGGATTTTATATGCCATGCATGAACTAGGTCTAACCCCAGATAGACCCTATCGTAAGTGCGCCCGTGTAGTGGGAGATGTGCTCGGTAAATACCATCCCCACGGTGACCAAGCAGTTTATGATGCCTTAGTGAGGTTAGTGCAGGAATTTTCCAGCCGCTATCCCCTATTGTCAGGACATGGTAACTTTGGTAGCGTTGATAATGACCCCCCAGCAGCGATGCGCTACACAGAAACACGTCTCGCCCCCATCAGCCATGAGGGTATGTTGGCAGAAATTGGTGATGAAACTGTGGAATTTGTTGGTAACTTTGACAATTCCCAACAAGAACCCACGGTACTTCCTGCTGAATTGCCTTTTCTATTGCTGAATGGCTGTTCTGGTATTGCTGTAGGTATGGCCACAAATATTCCTCCCCACAATTTGGGAGAATTAGTTGATGGGTTGATTGCCTTAATTGACCAACCTGATTTGTCAGATGAAAAGTTATGGGAGTTAATTCCCGGCCCCGACTTTCCCACGGGTGGAGAAATAGTTGGTAACTTTGGGATTCGGGAAGCATACACCAGTGGTAAGGGTGGAATTGTGCTGCGAGGAGTGGCCAAGTTGGAGGAAATTGTACCTAGCAAAGGTAGTAAGCGGCGCACAGCAATTATTATCACCGAACTACCTTATCAAGTGAATAAGTCTGGCTGGATTGAGAAAGTAGCAGATTTAGTCAATCAAGGCCGCCTACAAGGAATTTCCGATTTGCGGGACGAAAGTGATCGCGAAGGAATGCGGGTAGTAATTGAACTTAAACGTGATGCTAACCCCCAAGAAGTGCTACAGAACTTGTATCACCAAACCGCTTTGCAAACCAACTTTGGGGCCATCCTCTTAGCATTGGTAGATGGACAACCCCGTCAGTTGAGTTTGCGGCAGATGTTACAAGAGTTTTTGAGATTCCGCGAACAAACCCTGAACCGTCGCTACAGTTATGAGTTAGGTAAGGCACAAAGTCGGCTACACATAGTGTCGGGGTTGCTAAAAGCTCTATCTCAACTGGATCAAGTAATTGAAATTTTGCGCCAAGCTGCTGATGGTAGTAGGGCAAAAATAAGCCTTTGTACCCGTCTAGATTTGACGGAGGAACAAGCAGATGCTATCTTGTCGATGCCATTACGTCGCCTGACAAGTTTAGAACAGCGTAACTTGCAGCAAGAATTTGAGCAACTCAGCAGACAAATTAGTTTACTGCAAATACTACTCAGCGATCGCCGAGAACTACTGAAGACACTGAAAAAAGATTTGCGCTCACTCAAGCGCAAGTATAACGACCCCCGACGAACTCAGATATTATCTGTCAGTAATCAAGATTTAGCTAAAAATAAAGTAGCGGAAATAGCTCAACAAAATTTACCATCTGCTCTACCAGTAGAAGAAGTAGTTTTAGAGTTTAGCTACCGGGGATATGTGCGTCGTCTTCAGCCATCAGCAAAAAAATCGAAATCTGAAAACCCTCTGTATGATCATGACTTCATGATCCGAACACATTTGACTACAACAGATCAAGAGTTGCTGGTAATTACCAGTGGGGGCAAAGTTTATCCTGTGACTGTGGGAGATATTCCCCCTACTACTGGACGTTCTCCACGGGGAACACCACTGATTACTATGCTCAGTAGTACGGCTCAAGGGGTTCAAGAATCCTTAGTTAGTCGCTTGATCCTATCGGAAAATTTGGAAGCCAAGCAAATGGTACTGCTCACAAAAGCAGGACGAATTAAGCGCCTGTCTTTAGCAGAATTTACGAATTTGACTCGTAGGGGAATTACGATTTTGAAGCTTAAAGAAGATGATGAATTGTTATTTACCCAATTAACTACTGACAAAGATAATTTAATTTTAGCCAGTTCGGGTGGGCGCTTGTTAAAGTTCGCCGCCGACGATCAACAACTTCCTGTTATGGGTCGCACAGCCCTAGGTTTACAAGCATTCCGCCTACTCAAACATCAACAAATGGTTGGCTGTGTAACTGAGGCTGGGAACGATAACTTATTGCTGGTTACTGAAGAAGGATATGCTAAACGCCTACCTGTGAGTCATTTAAAACCGGCTGAACGAGGTAATTTGGGCACACAAGCGCTGAAATTTGCCAGCAAAACGGATAATTTAGCTGGTATGGTTCAGTCCATCACCTCTGGTGAGGTAGCACTGGTGACCAATAAAGAGCGTGTTATGCGGATACCTGTGGAGACAGTGCCAATCTTGGGTAGAGATAGTCAAGGTCAAAGTATTCTTGACCTTAACCGCGATGAAAGAATTGTCTCAGTGATGGAAGTGGAAATGTAATCCCCAGAAACAAACAAAATTAGAAATTATCAAACCTCCCACGTAGAATCTGTACGAGGTTTTGAGTTGGATAACTGCTAAACTTTTCTATAAGTTAAAACTACTGCTAAATTTTGATTATCTATAAAAAACAGCGAAAATCTCAACTTTTAAAGCAAAAGTATCCGAGTAAATGTCAAAATAATTGCTAAAAATTAGCAATAGACATATTCGTCTGGGCCAATTTATTCCACTGAAAATAGATACTTTTTCCTACCAATAAGAATTAATTCAGTCAACACATAGCAACAAAACTATAAATAAACATTGCGTTTCCGAAAATATTTGTTATATTAGTTTACATAAAGCAATGATACTTCGTAAATATAGTTTGGAGTGCCAACCATGACAAACGCAACTAACGTTAATGCTCCTGTAACTGAAGATCGCAACGCTTGGCGCTGGGGCTTTACACCCCAAGCCGAAATCTGGAACGGTCGCTTGGCAATGATTGGCTTTTTAGCAGCTGCGCTAATCGAGTTGTTTTCTGGTCAAGGCTTCTTGCATTTCTGGGGCGTTCTGTAACTTTGATTACACAGAATTAGCTAAATAAAAAAATAAAGAAAGACCTGGTGATGACAATTCACTACCAGGTTTTTTACTTGTTTGTTATTTCTCCTGAGTCATTTGTTTAGAGCGAATGACCCATGACTAGTGACTAGCGAATATATTCCTTGAGCACACTGTTGCGATTGGGGTGGCGTAACTTACGGAGTGCTTTCGCTTCAATTTGACGAATCCGTTCACGGGTGACATTGAAAATCTGTCCAATTTCCTCCAGGGTCTTCATGCGACCATCATCCAAACCATAGCGGAGTCTGAGGACATCACGTTCCCGAGGACTGAGGCTATCGAGGACTTTTTCTAGGTCTTCACGCAGCAGATTTTTGGAAACCTGATCTTCTGGAGTTTCACCATCGGATTCAATAAAATCTCCTAATCGAGAATCTTCTTCTTTACCGATAGGTGTTTCTAATGAAATAGGCAATTGGGCAGATTTAGCAATAAACCGCAACTTCTCAATGGTCATTTCCATGCGAGTGGCGATTTCCTCTTCAGTGGGTTTGCGACCCATTTCTTGGGATAGCAACTTGGTAGTTTTTTTGATCCGCGAAATAGTTTCGTAGAGGTGAACAGGGAGGCGGATAGTACGAGATTGGTCAGCGATCGCACGAGTGATTGCTTGACGAATCCACCATGTAGCGTATGTAGAAAACTTATAACCTTTTTCATGGTCAAACTTTTCCGCAGCGCGGATCAAACCGAGACTACCTTCCTGAATCAAGTCCTGGAAGGACAAACCACGATTCATATATTTCTTCGCAATTGACACCACAAGACGCAGGTTCGATTGCACCATTTTATCTTTTGCCCTGCGACCAATATGCAAGCGATAAAGAAATGTCCGCTCTGGTAATTGTACTTCTTGAGCCCATTCCTTATATTCAGGTTCCCTTTCTAAGCGTTCTTGCAGCCTATCCCGCACCCTCTCTAATTCCAGCAAATCAGCGATTTTCCGAGCCAATTCGATTTCTTCATCTGCCCGCAATAGGCGAATACGACCAATTTCTTGTAAATAAAGGCGAATCGAGTCTTCAGTGTAGTGCTTTTTCTTGCTTTGTGCCCGACGACGTGATTTAGCGGCTTTTCCAGACTTTATGTCGTCCTCATCAGACTGAGGCTCTAAAAACTCATCTTCGCCATCATCGTTAATCAGCAAGTCCTCTTCTTCTTCTTCTTCTTCGACTAAGAGTTCTAACTCGATATCAGGCTGATTTATTATTTCTAGGTCAGGCTGATAAATGCTTTCGAGTACGTTGTTAGCCTGGTTCATGCCGCGTTCCTCATGCTCCTTGCAGAATCAATTACTCAAGATGTGTTTACTGCTCTTTTAATTGAGCTAGTTAACTACCGAAAATAGGGTTTTAGGCTGATTTCCCGGAAATCTTTTCGGAAGTTTTGTTCCTCTATTAGAGGATATCTGACTGTGTGTGAAAAGTCGCAGTAACTGCTGACTTGACCATTTTAGTTAGAAATCATATGTGTTGCTATGACATACAACTTTTAACTCATTCGTCTCAATAAATAGTTATCTTGACACCAAAAATCTACCATTCCATATAAGCAAAATATCACTGTGATATGGATGCTGGCATATTTTCTGATAAAGACTTTTCCGATTGTAGCCTGTTTCACAAAAATTGCACTCTTTTTGTGTATTAATCATGATGCCATTTAGTAAGGTAAAGCCCCAATAACAAAAAAATATTGGAAATGGTAGTCATACCCTTAAATTTTTTCTCAAACCTTTTGGCATTCTAGTGGCCTTATCTTTCCATTGTCAGGAAAGTAACCGGCTTTTACATAGCTTTAGGTATGATTTGCAACATTAATTACTTAGAAGCAGTTTTGTTAATGTTAACTTCAGCGAGAAATATTAGTGCACTCATTTTTACATTTCCTTTATTCATGGTTCAATCTTAAGAACTACATGAGCTTCTTACAGGGTAAATACAGCAAGAATCATCATGCTTGTCTCAAGACACTTAACCTTACCTATGCCCCATGCCTGAACTAAGGAGTTGAGGCTCTGGCGGAATCAGCCCAATGGCAAACAATTCAGATTTGGCTGATTGGTCTTACTCAAACATTAGCGCACTGCGGAGATTTCAACCCTATGAAACTTGACAAACCGTTCTTATTGTATACATCGATATTTTAATCAATTCAGCAGAAATTTGACAGTGAAAATTAGAGATGTTAGCCTACTTAAGGCCAAAATTTAGATGATACAGGCCAAATAATAGCCATCATCCCGGCAATATTGGCAGGTATCAGCAGTGAGAACTTGGAACATAGAGCAGTCAGATTATCGGTTTAGGACTACTTCCAGAGTGGCTTTGAGTAAAAATCTTGTTAAGTATAACAGTTGTCACTTAAAGACAATATTGTTATTCTTTAATATTGATTCCCCAAGATGTTTAACCAATTCTGTTGGTAGACAAGATTTCGTTTTGCTATTCAAGCATAACAAATGCTTTTCTAACTTGTGGGAGAAATTCACCCATGAGTTATGGAGTGATGCTTTTAAAGCTTAATTAAGTGTTGATGCACTTGCTATCTGTGAGTAATACTCAATTTATGTTGAAAATACTATTGACAATAATGTATCTATATGTTTTCCATCATCCGAAGAATTAATAGCTATGTTAATTTGATTCTCAAGTACTTTACCAAACAATTTCCCCTGACTAAAAAGCACAAAAAAAATTCCTCCGGTTTTCGTTGTTGCTGACCAAGCAATCAAACCAGAGACGCATGGTTTTTGATTAAATTATATGGGCTTAAGCTTGTTTTCTGGGTAATGGGAAAATATGGTGGCAAAATTACCCCATCAATCTGGAAGAAAGATATTCTCTCACTGACCAAATACGTGGTTCTTCTCCTTTATTGTATGGGAATTTTGCATAAGCTTGGAAAAAAAGAAGATATAAAGTCTCAGAAGTGTTGAACGTTAAAAAATAGGTTACAAAAGTTCCCCAAAATATATTAAAGTTTGGCCTAGCTATCTAAAAGGTATTGTTTAATGACGATTGTAAATTCATTTCCGAAGATTGTCAAAGACATCCTCAGTGCATTACAAAAAAACGATTATCCGGTACTAAATAGCCGTCTGTTTGTGGAGTATTGGCTAGCTTATGCACTGGACAATAGCTTATGCGGGATTTATTTAAAAGATTAAATTATACAGGGTAAAGCCTGAACATTGGCACATTCTCCAAAGCCAACACACATCGAAGCCAAGAACCATTCCAAAAAATATATCAGCAATTAAATCAATTAATTCAGAAAAAAGCCCAGAATAAGTTACATAACAAATACGCAATATTTTCAATTGATTAAACAGTCATCACATTGACAAGTAAATTACTATGGCTGTTAGGTAATCACCAAGTAAAACTTTTAGTTCCCTCAACCTGACCACAGGAATACCAGAGGATAATTTCATCAATTAGAAAATATTATGCTTTGTTGACATTTTCACCCTTTATAAAACTACTATACAGAAATATGAAAACTTTTCTAAAGATATTCAACATTTCTAATAAAGCCCCATTTATAGCTAAATTAAATAATTGTGAATCAGAAGCAGCAGAAACCCAAATGGATCTGAAATTTCCAGTGAAATGTCAACATATTTTCCTAGAGTAAGGAAGATATTCATATAGTAAATATAATCAAGTTTTAAGTGGATTAGTAAGAATGATCAATCATCCAGAAAGTTGGTTAATGAGTAGCAATTAACCATTGTTCTCAATAAAAAATTTAGAATAATGTTTAAGAATAAACATCTCAAAAAATGGGCAACAATTGTGAGCCATCACCTGCCCCGTTTGTCTTTACGCGAGGTGACAGGTTTGGCAACTTGGAGTTTTGGAATGGTAATGACCGACTCAACTAGTATAACAAGAGTATCGCAATTTATTAGTGAACTAAATCAGGAAAAAAGTAATACAGTCAGACAAAGACTAAAAGAATGGTATCAAGATGCCAATAGCAAAAAAGGATAAAAACGAAGTGAGTTAGATGTTCCTGAATGTCTTTTGCCTTTACTAAAATGCATTTTGAGCATGTGGCATAGTGAAGAAAAATCCCTGTCACTAAAGATAGATACCACCAATATCCGGCAGAATTTTACAGTTCTTTCTGTTCACCTTCTTTATGGTGGATGTGCTATTCCCCTGGCTTGGAAAATTGTCAAAGGAACAGAAAAAGGCTCTTGGAAACCTCGGACTCTCTCAGTTGGTAGTGATATCAATTAACACCATCCCTAAAGCTTCGGAGAACAAATTCCTGCTCTTTATCAGGCCCCAAAACCCTCTTTTGTCGGGGAAAGTGTCCGTCAAATTTTTTGTTTTCTGCAAGGATTACTCACCATTATCGCTGATTTACTTAATGGCAAAGGCATTTGTTTAAATGGCTTATTCCCATTCCCGCCTCCTTTTTCTCCATCTGCTTTTAATAGATCTTAAAGGGGTATTTTTCCATAAGAGGTATAACTTAGTTGTCTACGATACCTCCTTGTCTTCCAAGTCTAGCCCTGACGACAATGTAAAAAACCTACCTTTGTGAGCAAGGCCTCTCCTGAGTGAGGAGAGGAGATCGTTTCAGGAAAGTTAAAGCTGAGGTGAGGTGAAAAGGCGAATTGATAGGTTACTTGAATACCTGTGTACCGTTCACTGATTTAATTTGACTACTTATTAGCTTGATATTTAGATATCTAAATCGGTGAAATTGAGTTTAGAACCGTAGGTTTCGATGAATTCACGTCTAGGTGCAACACGATCACCCATTAGAATTGTGAAAATACGATCAGCTTCGGCGGCATCTTCAATTTCTACTTGTTTCATTTTCCGAGTTTCTGGGTTCATTGTTGTATCCCAGAGCTGTTCCGGCATCATTTCACCCAAACCCTTGAAGCGTTGGATAGTGTAGTTGGCGTTGCTGGGGAATTGTGCGATTTTCTGTTGTAATTCCCGTTCGCTATAGCAGTATTCATGATTGCGTCCCCGTTCCAATTTAAATAATGGGGGACAAGCAATATATATAAAACCTTCTTCAATGAGCGAGCGCTGATAACGATAGAAGAAAGTTAACAAAAGTGTACGGATATGGGATCCATCTACGTCAGCGTCAGTCATAATAACAATCCGGTGATAACGCAGTTGGGAAGGGTCAAATTCATCACCTTTTACCCCTAAACCAAGGGCTGTAATCAAGGATTGGACTTCGTTATTTTTGTAGATTTTCGCGTCGTCAGTCTTCTCAATGTTGAGGATTTTACCACGTAGAGGCAGGATAGCTTGGGTACGGCGATCGCGTCCTTGTTTAGCACTTCCACCTGCTGAGTCACCTTCCACAATAAAAATTTCCGACTCCCTGGGGTCACGGGAACTGCAATCTGCCAATTTACCGGGTAACGGCGAAGATTCCAACACAGATTTGCGCCGTACTAACTCCCTCGCATGGCGGGCTGCTTCTGCGGCTTTAAAAGCTTGAATAGCTTTATCTAAAATTGAGTCGGCGATACCAGGATGAAATTCTAAGTACTCAGTCAGAACTTCTCCCACCAGGGAATCAACAATACCCCTAACTTCCGTGTTACCGAGTTTAGTTTTGGTTTGTCCTTCAAATTCTGGATCTGGTACTTTAACAGAAATTACTGCTGTTAAACCTTCCCGGACATGTTCCCCACTGAGGTTAGATTCATGCTCTTTAATTTTATTGCGCTTGCGAGCGATCGCATTTAATGTCCGAGTCAGAACTGCTTTCAAACCTTCGAGGTGAGTACCACCATCAACGGTACGAATATTATTAGCAAAACCCAGCACGTTATCTGTGTAAGCGTCAGTACACCACTGCAAAGAAACTTCCACTTGCACATTATTGCGTTCCCCCTGCACATAAATAATTTCTTCGTGCAGTGGTTGCTTTTCGCGGTTCATGTAAGCAACATACTCTTTTATCCCACCTTTATATTCGTAGGTTTCTAACTTCGGTGTATCGCTTTTGAGCAGTTCCAGACGGTGATCGCTAAAGGTAATTTGGACCCCTGCATTCAAATAAGCCAACTCCCGCAAGCGACCTGCTAAAGTAATGTAATCAAACTCAATGCCATTGGTGAAGATTTGGGCATCTGGCTTGAACCTGACAGAAGTTCCGGTTTTCCCCTCCTTTTCAGGTTTTACTTGCAGTTCAGTAACTGGTGTACCTCGTTCATAGCGCTGGACATGAACCTTTTTATCTCGCCAAACTGTCACTTCCACAACTTCTGAAAGGGCATTAACAACAGAAATACCAACCCCATGCAATCCTCCTGAAACCTTGTAGCCACCACCGCCAAACTTACCCCCGGCGTGTAGTACGGTTAACACAGTTTCTAAAGCAGATTTACCAGTTCGCGAGTGAGTATCGGTAGGAATACCCCGACCATCATCTGTGACAGTCACGGAACCATCAGCATTGAGATCCACTTCTATATGGGTACAGTGACCCGCCAAAGCTTCATCAATAGAGTTATCTACCACCTCATAAACTAAATGGTGGAGTCCTCGCGGACCAGTAGTACCGATGTACATCCCTGGCCGTTTGCGGACGGCTTCCAGACCTTCCAGAACTTGAATCTGATCGGCACTGTAACTGCTCGTCATGAAAATTCTCCTGATGCGTGGGTTTAAACTCGCCCAAAAATAAAAAAGTTAAATCACACCAAAATTCTAACACAAAAGGCTTACTGGCGACTTTAGAGCAATTTTGCGATAAGTTTACATAGGGGATGTATCCCTATAAGTTTTTTGAATTTCTTGCCTCAAAATTTCAAATTTCCTAAATTCGTTCTGTACTGTATAAGTTTTTGTATAAGAGCAGTAAGGCGTGAAGAAGAGTAAAATTGGATTAAACAACACAGTTTCATCGAATCCTGATCGTAAAAATTAAACTGACATCGGCGCTGAAACTCCCCATAAACAAAAGTCAAATAAAAACCCTAAAATTCTATCACAAAAGCTTTACTGTAGAGTCGGGAGTATGGAAAGTGTTGACCAATGACCAATGAGTAATGACTAAATTGATTGTAATTTGTGGTGCGACAGCCACCGGGAAGTCAAGCTTGGCATTGAATTTAGCTATGCGGCTAAGTTCTGTGATCCTTAGTGCAGATTCTCGTCAGGTGTACCGGGAATTTGATATTGGTACGGCTAAACCAACATTAACAGAACAGAAATTAGTACCACATTATTTAATAAATATCTGCAATCCCACGGATATCATGACCGTAGCAGATTATCAAGAACAAGCTCAAACCTTAATTCAGACTCTTCCTGTTGCCCCTTTGTTTTTAGTTGGAGGTACTGGTTTATATATACGTTCTCTCGTTCAAGGTATGAAAATTCCCAGAGTGGCACCAGATAAACAATTGCGATCGCACCTGGAATCTTTAGGCCAAACTACACTATATGGGATACTACAACAAGTAGATGCCATGGCCGCACAGAAGATTCACCCTCACGATCTTCTACGTACTTTACGAGCATTAGAAGTATTTTATATTACAAATATTCCCATTTCCCAACAGCAGGGAGAGAACGTACCAGACTATCCAATTTTGCAAATAGGTTTAGATTGTGATGTAGAGAAATTAAGGCTACGCATTCACAAGCGGACTGAACAAATGATAGCCGATGGTTTAGTGGCTGAAGTCGAGCATATTTGTCAGAAATACCATGCTAATTTACCTTTATTGAATACTTTGGGATATCAAGAAATCAAACAATATTTAGCTGGTGAAATTTCTTTGCAATCAGCAAAAGAATTAACGGTTTTGCATACACGACAATTTGCCAAGCGACAGCGTACTTGGTTTAAAGCATATCCGAAAATTGAGTGGTTTGATGCAGATGATCCTGATTTGTTAGAGAAGGTTTGGCGGCGGGTGCAAGAGTTCAGCGAAAATGTGTAGAGAACTTTAATAAAACATCTCTACAAAGTCTCTACAAAGTACCAAGAGCTTATACCTATAGCCCGGAGTCTTTCTGCTACTAATTGGACGCCTTGTTAGGCTTTTTCAGCACGTTCATCGTCAGTTATTCCCACCCAGGAAAAAGACCAGGACTGACAATTGTTAAATAAAAAAAGCGAAAAAGAACCAATACACATCCAGCTTGACCATTCCTGATTATTCCTTTAAAGCGCTATTCTGGTAAAAATGGTGATATGTCTACCTCCCATGATAAAAAACTATGCTTACCCAAGAGAAAAAGCAATACAACTGGAAACCTATTATCAGAGCATTTGAGGCTGTAGTTGGTAAAAATGCCGTAGTGCAACGCCGAGAAGAACTGATTACTTATGAGTGCGATGGCTTAACCAGTTATCGTCAACGTCCGGCCGTGGTATTACTACCCCGAACTACAGAACAAATCGCCGAACTGGTGAAAATATGTAACAAATACTCTTTAAGCTTTATCCCTCGTGGTTCTGGGACTGGTCTATCTGGGGGTGCTTTACCTTTAGAAAATTCAGTTTTGATTGTTACCTCATTAATGCGGCAAATACTAGATGTGGATTTAGATAATCAGCACATTGTGGTACAGCCAGGGGTAATTAACAGCTGGGTAACACAAACTGTTAGTGGCGCTGGGTTTTATTATGCTCCAGACCCTTCTAGCCAAATTATTTGCTCAATTGGGGGTAACGTTGCCGAAAACTCCGGTGGGGTGCATTGTCTCAAGTACGGTGTCACTACTAACCACGTTTTAGGTTTAAAAATTGTCACACCGGAGGGGAAAATTCTCGATTTAGGTGGACAAGTACCGGAAATGCCTGGTTATGATTTAACGGGTGTTTTTGTGGGTTCTGAAGGTACTTTGGGTATCGCTACAGAGATTACCTTGCGGATTCTCAAAAGTGCAGAATCAATTTGTGTTTTATTAGCAGATTTTGCCAGTGTGGAAGCTGCTGGGGCAAGTGTTTCTGATATCATCAGTGCGGGAATTATTCCCGGTGGCATGGAAATGATGGACAACATAAGTATCAATGCAGTTGAGGATGTTGTGGCTACAAATTGCTATCCTCGCGATGCTCAGGCTATTTTATTAGTGGAAATTGATGGCTTGGAGGTGGAAGTTCAGGTCAATAAACAACGTGTTGCTGAAATTTGTCAGCAAAATGGGGCACGTAATGTAACTTCTGCCAGTGACCCAGAAACGCGATTAAAACTTTGGAAAGGTCGTAAAGCTGCTTTTGCTGCGGCTGGACATTTAAGCCCGGATTATTACGTCCAAGATGGTGTGATTCCTCGGACTCAATTACCCTATGTTTTGCAAGAAATTGAAGCGCTAAGTCAAAAGTTTGGTTATAAAATTGCCAATGTGTTTCACGCTGGTGATGGTAATCTCCACCCATTAATTCTTTTTGATAATGCTGTACCAGGTGCTTTAGAAAAAGTGGAGGAAGTTGGCGGGGAGATTCTCAAGCTTTGTGTAAAGGTAGGTGGTAGCATTTCTGGAGAACATGGTATTGGTGCAGATAAAAAATGTTATATGCCAGATATGTTTAGTGATGCTGATTTGGAAAGTATGCAATGGATACGCCAAGTTTTTAATCCCAAGGGTTTGGCAAATCCTGAAAAGATATTCCCCACGCCGCGAACTTGTGGTGAAGCTGCAAATACAAATATGAAGAAGTTTGCAGGGGTGGAACAGTTTTAATTTTATGCGGTTTCTCTCTGGGTTTTGCGGTGAGTTTTTTCCTTTAAACCCAAAGGCGCGCTGAGGGAAACCCAAAGGTACGCAATGTTGTAATAGAAAATTTGGATTCTGTTGTAGACTAAGTTTGACGAGTATTGTGTCAAAAAAGATTGTGCGGCTATTGCTAATGATGATTTTGCTGGTGTTATTGACTGGTTGTGGAACTGTTGGACTGCTGCCAAATACTGAATTAGTTCAAAAAGCCCTCACACTCCAGGTAGAGCAAACTCAGCAACAACTTAACCAAAAACTAGATCTAGATTTTCAGAGTTTTGAAATTAAACATTTAACAATTCGCCAAGAACAACCACTGACGATTGAAAATTTACCAGTTTTCCGTGTCCGGGGAACCTATGATTTAATTTTTCATCTGCCAAAAAGACAGTTGACTCAATTGCAACAACCTTTTGAAGTTTATCTACAAATTCAGCCAGAGGGTAAAAGTTGGCGCTTGTTAGTTCCTGAACAGGATAGCTATAATTCTCAACAAACTTGGCACAGTTATTTAATCCTCTAAGTCCCACCTTCTTCTAAACGACTTCCGCGGGGCATTAATTTAACCTCTCCCCTGTCTAAAGACCAGGGGATTCCAAAAAGCAATTGGGGATAATTATTCCCACAAAAATGGTACTACTTCCGATAGAGGTTACTGCTCAGAAATACAGAGAAACTAAACTTAATGTGAGATCGATTGTGGAGTTTGTTTGTGGGGTCTATCCATGATGAATCATTCGAGATCAGACTCCACGATGTTTTACTCAAACCACAGGAAGAAGAATATTATCCTGTCAAACCAGTAACCAGCCGAGATTCAACTTATTGCCGCTATTACCCTGTAAAAGATGCTGACAAGGCCGTGATTTGGGTAGGTGGTGTTGGTGGGGAATGGGATACACCTGCTCCCGGACTTTATCCCCGGTTATGTCAGGATATGAGAAGCGGCACCATCGCTTCTTTAAGAATACGCCACCTTTACCCAACCCAACTGGTAAATTCTATCCTAGATGTGCTAATTGGGCTGGCTTTTTTACGAGTCAGGGTATCAAATGGGGGTGCAGTGGTCATCCAACCTGCGGCAAAATCTCCTAAAGTTTACACTGTTGTCACACTTGCTACTCAAGCGTATAGTATCAATGCTGCACCAAAATTAGCCACACGATGCTCATTACTGCTAGTGCATAGTATGGCTGACCAACTAGTACCCCCTAGCTGTTCACAATACGTTTATCAGCACGCTTTACAACCCAAGCACATAATTTTGTATCCTAATGCCAATCATGGGCTAGATGAAGTAGCCGACGAAGTACACCACCTAGTGCAGAATTGGATTGTTCAACATTTAAACAGGGCTGTAACCACTTTAATTTAGTCCCTCAAAAAAAAGTAAAACCCTTAAGTAAAGCCTGGGGCCTAGCCCATTAGCAATTACGAATTACAAAAGTCTTGCTGACTCATACAATCGTTTTATTATTGCTAAGATTTTCGTACCATAGTCTAAATCAACTGACCAGCGCCCGGAAAGCTGATAAATTGATGGCGCAATTCCACGAGTGATAAAGCGAAATCTTGGGTCTACAAGTTCATTTACTAAAGGTTCTAAACTAGCGTAAGCCTTTAAATGTTGAATATGCGATCTCACCCCAATTCTAGCACTAGGAAAAGATGCAGCTTCTGCACCGCCACCAATAGAACCTAAACCAGCGAAGTTGTTTTGCTCAGGTTTGACATCACCGCCAAAACGTAAAAACCCAGTTTCTAAACACATTTGGCAAAAAGCAATATCATAGTTCACACCCTCTGCGTTACCTTCTTCTCGATATAATTTAGGAATATCAGGAAAATTCAGCAGAGCACTTTCATTGTTGTTTCTCAGAAATAATTGTAACTCAACTTCTGATGTATTACCCCGTGACATAATCCGGTCAAGTTGATCTACACAGACTGATAAAATTGAGCTTAAATTAACTGTACGAGTTGCTGTATCCCAACCGATGGAAACATTAAAATCTCTCAAATCGATAGCTTTGATATAAACTATTCTCCGATAACTAATTCGGTTAATCTTAGGTGATTTTGATACATCAATCCTGAGCTGATCTACCAAATCAATAGGAATGTAAGAATTACCATTAACTAATATTCCCTGTTCAGGATATTTCTGACGATTGATATTAATATTAATTGCTGGATAAGTTGGTTCAACAGGAGTTAGTGAATCGGGGTCAATTACCCGACTCCAAGATGCTAATCCATCGGCAATTCCCAAAGCAAAATCACGGCGACGATTTTGCAGCAAAGACCGATCTTGTGGACTGCTCAGAAAGCCTACTTGCATTAATAAAGAAGGAATGATAACTTGGCGACAGAATGCTAAACTACCCAAGCCACTATCTGTATCTGGCTTAACTCCCCGATGTGGTAACTGAGTGACACGACGCAAAAGCCCCATCAGTAGCAACTCGGCGTTAGTCTTGCGGTCTGGGTTGTTGACAATATAATAGACACTCGCACCCCGCACATCAGCACTTCTAGCTGCATCGGCATGAATTTCTAGGGCTACATCAACCCTACGACCACGAGAATTAATCCAAGCAATAGTCTCGGTGCTGCTGAGGTCATCGGGAACTGACAAAACATCAAAACTGCGCGCCCGTAATTCTGCTACAATCAAATCTCGAAGCAAAATCATTTCTTGAGCTTCCCTTGTACCACCTGCTATCGAGCCTGGATCAATACCTCCTACTTCTTTACCTCCGTGAGCAGCCGAAATAAAAATACGTCCCATCGTCAGTATTTCCTCTAAAAACTAAGCTGAAGCAATTTTATACATGATTGTTGCCTTGGGTGCAACAATATAATAGCTTTCAGTTACTAGAGACAAAGTAGTTATCACTACGAAGCAATCAACAAAAATGCAAATTCCCCCCTTGCACCCAGACACAATTGAGGAAATTAAACAACGCGCTGATATTGTTGATGTTGTTTCTGAATACGTAGTTTTACGTAAGCGTGGTAAAGATTTTGTCGGTTTGTGTCCCTTCCACGATGAAAAAACTCCCAGTTTTACAGTCAGTCAGTCCAAGCAAATGTACTATTGCTTTGGCTGTCAAGCAGGGGGAAATGCCATTAAGTTTTTAATGGATTTGGGAAAACACTCTTTTGCAGAAGTAGTTTTAGATTTAGCACGACGTTACCAAGTACCCATACAAACCCTCGCACCAGAACAGCGTCAAGAATTACAGCGTCAAATTTCCTTGCGGGAGCAGTTATATGAAGTTCTGGCTTCCGCTGAACATTTCTATCAACACGCTCTCAGACAAAGCCAAGGAAAAAAAGCATACCAATATTTGCAATGCGATCGCCAACTCAAGGAAGAAACAATTCAGCAGTTTCACCTAGGTTATGCACCTCCAGGATGGGAAACCCTGCATCGCTATCTCGTGGAAGATAAACATTACCCAGTGCAACTAGTGGAAAAAGCTGGATTGATTAAACCACGTAAGGAAGAAAGCGGTTATTACGACGTGTTTCGCGATCGCTTGATGATTCCCATTCGGGATGCTCAAGGCCGGGTAATTGCCTTTGGCGGTAGAACCTTATCCCAGGAGCAGCCCAAGTATTTAAACTCACCAGAAACCGAACTATTCACCAAAAGCAAAACATTATTTGCCCTTGATCAAGCCAAAGGTGGAATTGCTCAACTTGACCAAGCCATCGTCGTGGAAGGATATTTTGATGCCATTTCTCTCCATGCTGCGGGCATTACTAACGCCGTAGCATCCCTGGGAACCGCTCTAAGCATTGAACAAGTCAAGTTAGTCTTACGCTACACCGAATCTAAAGAATTGATACTCAACTTTGATGCTGACAAAGCCGGTCATATCGCCGCAGAAAGAGCCATTGGGGAAATTGCCGATTTGGTATACAAAGGTGAAGCCAAGTTAAAAATTCTCAGTTTACCCAAAGGTAAAGATGCTGATGACTTTGTGAAAACCCATGGCTCATCCGAGTATAAGGTTTTAGCAAGTACAATAGCTCGGTTATCGGCACTACGTAAGTATAGATATAATGGAATAGATCAGCTGTCTTCGACTGAGCGTAAAGAACTTCTTGATAGCGCTCCACTTTGGATAGATTGGCAAATTCAGCAAATCATGAATAACCGCGACTTGAGACAAGCTACAGATTTTCAAGCAGTGTCTCAAGAGTTTGTAAAGATACTTAAAAAAATTGAAAATAAAGACACACGTGATTACTATATTTTCCACTGTGCTGAAATGTTAAGTTCAGGGGATGCCAGCCAGATACCGTTACGAGCAGAAAATCTATTAACTCAAATTACACCAACTACTGTTGGGTATTCTAAACCTTTAACAAGTAAGAAAAAATCGGTTAACACAACACCTGAGTCTTCATTCACAGGCGATCGCAGTCTTTTAGAATCAGCAGAAGCTTTACTGCTAAGAATTTACTTGCATTGTCCCGAACAACGTCAAAATATTTTAAACACCTTAGAAGAACGAAACTTAGAATTTAGTCTTTCCCATCATCGATTATTGTGGCAAAATATTCTAGAATCAACAGCGGAGGAAGTAGACTTTATATCGAGTTTACAAGATAGATATTTAGAATCATCAGAAGAAATAGAATCAGTGTCCCATTTATTTCATCTCAACGAAAAATGGAAAAAAGAAATGCTGCGGACAACCCAAGTTGTTCAAGCCGCCATGGCCTGTATGGAGAGAGTGTTGAGAGAAAAGCGCTATCGGTACTTTTTAGAACTTTGGCAAAAAACTGATGCACAAGCGGAGCCTGAAAAATGGCAATCATATTATCAATCTTTCTACAACGAGAAAATGCAACTGCAAGAACTAGATCGCCAGCGACAATTTTCAATTACAGACTTGCTTTAATATTTTTCCTCAATGATTACTAGTGATAGTTTAAATGAAAAATATAGATTGCCGAATTCTTAAATAAGTCGGTAATCTTCCAAAAAGATTAAAATAAAAACAACCCTGTATACCTTAGCTATCATGAACCTAATTCGTGGTAAACGCTTCACCATAGATGAATATCACCGTCTGGCGGAACTCGGCTTCTTTACAGAGGATGACCGAGTAGAGCTAATAGAAGGAGAAATAGTCCAAATGGTCGCTAAAGGTACAGCACACTCTGTTTGTAATACCCGCTTGTATCGTGAGATATTGAATCTTGTTGGTGAACAGGCAACTATTAGAGGACAAGAACCAATTCTTATTTCTCATGAAAGCGAACCAGAACCAGATTTAGTCATTGTGGAAAATCGTTCTGATGACTATCTGCAAACTCATCCTCAGTCAGAGGATATATTTCTACTAATAGAAGTTGCTGATTCCTCATTAAAATATGACCAAGAAATAAAATTACCGATTTATGCAAAAGCAGCTATTAGTAATTATTGGATATTTAATTTAGTAAATAATTATTTGGAATGCTACAGCAATCCTTATCAAGATTTACAAAACAAATTTGGCTATCGCTGCAAATTAATTTTGTTACCTAACGAAACAGTTAGCCTACCCATTTTACCTGATTTAGTTTTAAATTTATCGAAAATATTTCCCAGATAAACCTTGAACTTAACAAACACACATCCACGTCCTCTCTAGAAATCTGGGAACCACCCAAACGTAAAGGCTGCAGGCCTTGTCTAGATGGTTCCGTTATTGACCGTCCACCGGTGGAAAATATGGCTTTGAGGCCCATATTCAGTTGTAAGTTAATTTAGCCGTTATGCTAATCCCACCAACTTCGCGCTCAACTCCCACAGACTTTCAGCTTTATCATCATCGCTCGCTTCATTAGAAACCTCTTGAACAAAGGACTTACGATTTTTCTTCTGTCTATTTCCCCAACTCCAATAAGCACCAGATTGGCTATATGCGGGATCAGTAACAACCTCCGCAACCCGATTACCAGCCTCCTCTTCAGACACAAACCCCCCAGTAATGTACTTTTGGAAAATTGGGAAAATTTTCTGAAACAAGGGATAGTGATTTCTAAATAGAGCAGTCGTAGCCACACAACCAGGATAAAGAGAGCTAAAAGTGATACCGTGTGACTCGTGATAGCGCCGATGTAGCTCTCTCATAGTCAAAACATTACAGACTTTGCTATCTTTATAAGCCTTGACAGGTTCAAACTTCTTGCCATCAACCATCGTAATCGGCTCTTTAAATCCGGCGGTAAAACCTTGCAAATTCCCTAAATCTGGACGGGGGGGAATTTTCCCTCCCAACTCTTTCGGGTTGTGGGTCACAGTTCCCAAAATTACCAGCCTTGGCTCTAGTAGCTTGTTTGGCGTAGCCATTCGTGAGTTTTTCAAATCTTCCAAAAGGAGATTACACAGAAGGAAATGACCAAGGTGATTTGTAGCCACAGTCAGCTCATATCCTTCTGGGCTTCGCAATGGCTCCTTGATTAAAGGCATATAAATTGCCGCATTGCAAACCAAAGCATCCAGAGATTTGCCAGTTGCTCTAAAATCATTGACAAAGTGCCGAACACTCTCTAGAGAAGCTAAATCGATATGTAGGACTGTGTAGCTGTCCGGCGACATTCCCAAAGATTTAGCAGCATTTTCCGCCTTCGATAAATCCCGACAGGCCATCACCACGTACCATCCCTTTTGAGAAAGCGCTCTCGCGGCTTGCAAACCCACCCCAGAGGAAGCACCCGTGATCACGACAGTTGACTTCTGATCTTGTGTCATTTTATTAAAACTGCATGAATCGTTTTTTCACATACTGACGGTCTTTAATGATCTCATACCACCGAGCCATCAAGTTTTAATTTTTGAAAACAGGACAACCAACAGAGGGGGAATATTACTCCTACTCCCACTTCTTTGTAAAAAAAATTAATAGCCTCTTTCCCTAGGGGCAAAACAAAGTTTCCCTTGTATCTCGCCCAGTCACTGGATTAGTACCTTGAGCAAGTTGACACAATTTCTTTTGCTCATCGGGGCGCAGGAGGACATCAGTAAAATCTGCGCCATCAATAATTGCACCATCAAACCGAGCGTTAGCAGCAAACGCACCTTCTAAAATCGCGTTTGTCAAATTAGCTTTGATGAGTCGGGCTGAATCCAAAGTGGCAAATGAGAGATCAGCACTTTCTAAATTTGCTGATTCTAAATTGGCTGCAAAAAAGCTGACACGGCGCAAATTAGCATGGCTAAAGTTACTTTGGCGGAGATTAGCTTTGGTAAAACTAGAGTCTCTTAAATCACGCCCGCAAAAATCAGCTTCTGTCAAAATTTCTTTGTTATATTCTAGGGCTACAGCAGTGGGACCATACCCTAAAATTGCTGTAATGCCAAGTAATACCCAAAGCAATACACTGAGTATGCTGGCCCAAATTCGATTACTGAATGTAGTATTCATCATATTGTTAACCAGTGGCAAATTCCCCTCCCTCTCATTATCTCGATATTGTTTCCCTGTTGTCTAAAAGTTATTCAAGTCAAAAATATTCTACCTAAATCAAAACCACGAAATACCAATGCAAAAATGGCGCATAATACCCCCTGGTCAATTTGGAGTAATAAAATTTACGTTCTTTATTTTAGCTATGGTATCAAAGATACTTAATAACCCGGCATTATACAAATTTTTATGAAATCTCTCAATACTGGTCAACTAGGAGAAGATTTGGTAGCACAATGGTTACATTCAAAAGGCTGGACGATTTTGCATCGTCGCTTTTCCAGCCCTTGGGGAGAAATCGACATTATCGCCCAGCTGCATCAAAAACAGCTAGACGGTGAAAAAAAACTCTTGGTTAACCAATTACCCGCAGTAGCATTTGTCGAAGTGAAAACCCGTAGTCGAGGAAATTGGGATTTAGGGGGTAAAAGTGCCATCACACAACAAAAGCAGGCAAAAATTTGGCGGACGGCGAGAATATTTTTAGCTCAGTATCCTGAAAAAGCTGATTACCCATGTCGCTTTGATGTTGCTATTGTCTACTTTCAGCGAATATCAAAACAGCGCACTCAGCTGACATGGACTCCAGAACCTCTAGCTAGCTTATCAGCAGATGGATACCAATTTTATCTGCAAGAATATCTACCAGCAGCTTTTGACTCTTCAATTGAGGCCTGATGTTGGAGCGTTTAAAGGTAGCTAAACTACGCAAGTGTTTCTGGACAGTAACCCAGCCCCCGAACGAATTGTTGCCGGAAGGTTTCAATCTCTTCTCTCTCCGGGCTACCATGGGAAACGATGGCTACTTGGTAGCGGCGCATGACCTCTACGGGGCATTGTCCTGCTTCTAAACTCCAAAGTGCCATTTGCACCCGCATCGGTGGCACATAGCCAATTCCTAATTCATTGAGAAAAGCGCGAAAGTCTCCATCCTCTTGGGGGGAAACTGGATCTTTGAGCTTTATCCTCACAACCCAGCCATCAATTTGATGAATTACGGTGACGAAAGAAATCGGCATGTGAGGTCTGGCGTGCAGATGTTGTACAATCCTCACAGTGAGACTCGCATTGGCCAGGTAATATAAATATTCCATAGTTTCTACTTGGGATTAACGCCCATCCTACATTTCTATCTTCGTAAATAGATCGCTGTTCCCGGTAGGGTAAAAGCCCCCGTTTTCTTATGGGGAGGTTTACCCAATTTTTATTCTTGAAGCTTTTTTGTATCTAAGTTCATTGTTAGTTGATACAATAGCAGTCCTCGCGAAAGCGTGATACGAGAGGTTTATTTTGTTAGCTCAAAGTCAGACTTGTTAATTAACATCACACAGTAGTACACCTGATCGGGCAAAAGATACTTCAGTAGGATGGAAATTTTAGCATTTTGCCCAACCACACAGCTTGTCTTTCACTGCTCTGCATGAGAAACTTGTCAATAAAATTCACAGCATCTCAGTATTTTAACGGTAGCGTATCCGTAGGACTTATGATTTAAAAATATGACAGCACCCTAACTATAAAGTCACTAGCTGATCACAAAAGTAGCAAAGCTATCTTTTACTCAAAATTTCATAGTCTTGAGGAAAGTAGGTACAGCTTCCTCAAAGAGGAACCCAACATTTAGAGGACTTTGTTGACTTTGGCTTCGTTCTACCCAACTGACAATTTTCTCAACTCAACCCTATTGGTTGATAACTAAGTCGTTTTTTAATTAAGACTTAACTTTTAGCAAAAGTTTTTAATTACTTTTAACATTTAGCCCCTAAAAATTAATTTTTTAGAATCTAGAGACGCAAAATTTCGCGTCTCTATCTTAATATTTCTTAAATGAAATTTTTGAGACGTAGCACCAATTTTTCTGCTTCCATCACGCCCTCGATTCGCTCTACTGGGTGACCCTGCTTAAATAGTACCAAGGTTGGCAAGGCATTAATTTGGTACTCAGTTGCTAGTCCGCTGTACTTTTCGGTGTCAATCTTGACAATACGCAAACGATTTTGCAGTTGGGCATTAACCTGCTCTAAAATTGGCACCATCATCTGACAAGGGCCACACCAATCAGCATAAAAATCTACCAAGACTGGTAGGTCAGAACCAGATAACATTTCTTCAAAACTGTTGAATTGTTTTTTTGTCGCCATGTGATACACACCAAATTTTTATTGATTGCTTTTAATGGTAATGTGTACCTCCAAGAATCGGCACATCATCATTTTGTTTTTATTGTTGCTAAATTTTGCACTATTCCCAAAGGTATAGATGAAGGTATAGATGTCTGATTCAGGAAGGATATATATCTAAAATCTTTAACTTATAGGCACAAATCACCATAAGATCATTAGCGCGGTTATTTTAAAAACTGAGGAATAATTTATGGAAATTTTGCCAGAAAATTTGCAAACTTTGGCGGAAAAAGTCGCAATTATTACAGGTGCTTCACGGGGAATAGGACGAGCGATAGCCCTCGATCTAGCATCCCAAGGAGCAAATATAGTAGTTAATTATGCCAGTTCTAGCGGTGCTGCTGACACAGTAGTTGCAGAAATTAGTGCAGCTGGAGGTCAGGCGATCGCCCTACAAGCTGACGTATCCAAAGCCGAGCAAGTTGATACACTAATTAAAGCGGTCATGGAGAAATTCCAGCACATTGATATTTTTGTCAATAACGCAGGTATTACCCGCGACACACTACTTTTACGCATGAAGATAGAGGATTGGCAAGCTGTAATTGACACAAATCTGACTGGTGTTTTCTTATGCACACGTGCCGTCAGTAAAATCATGCTCAAACAACGTTCTGGACGGATTATCAATATTGCCTCCGTTGCCGGACAAATGGGTAACCCTGGTCAAGCGAACTACAGTGCAGCCAAAGCAGGAGTCATCGGCTTTACTAAAACCGTCGCCAAAGAACTAGCTTCTCGCGGTATTACAGTGAACGCCGTAGCCCCTGGCTTCATTACCACAGACATGACCAGCAATCTCAACAACACCGAAGATATTTTGAAATTTATTCCTTTAGGTCGCTACGGTCAACCAGAAGAAGTAGCTGGGATGGTGCGCTTCCTCGCTGCAGATCCTGCGGCCGCCTACATCACTGGACAAGTCTTTAACGTTGATGGTGGGATGGTGATGTAACGACTACTCCCTTCCCATTGTTAAATTACTTACATTCTTAATAACCAACCACAGAAGCCCAGAGGATACAGAGAAAAATATAAGTAATCTTTTGACGGGAAGGGAGTAGTTTAAAGTCTAGTAATTTTGTAATCACTAATTTTCCCATCCAGACTAAGATACAAGCACCTACACAAACTATACAACCAATCAGAAGTGTTGAATGTTAAGAAAAAGCTGATAAAAATAGCCCAAAACTTAACATGTTTTGGGCGAAGGATTAAAATACTTTAATTAGCAGTGATTATAAACTCATTTCCCAAGATTGTCAAAAATATCTTGAGGGAACTGCCTAAAAATGATTATCCAGTATTGATACGATACAAATATATGTGAGTTTGATAGATTATCTTATTTTACAGCTTTCATGTATTCCTGAACAATGGGGAAACACACTATTAGATAAAATTCGCTAAGTTCATTGGTTTGAGGATATGATGTTATGTTGACAATTTCACCCTTTGTAGACTTATTATAATCAACAATGTAAAGTTTTGTATCAACATTCAACGTTTCTGAATGTTTACAAGTAAACCTTCTTAATTTTTTTCTCTTACATTTGATGAAATTGAGATTGTTTTAAAACAGTCCTAACTCTATTTCCTGATTGTTATTATCAGTATTTTCTGATATGAGTGGTGGTAAATCTGATGGAGGTTCAACAAGCAAAGGAGCATCTTCTTCAAATCTCAACTTTGAGCTTTTGATGTAATCTTCATGAATCTCAAAAGCAAACCAATTTCTTTGTAAGGTTTCTGCTACCCGACCTGTCATATTAGAACCTGCAAAAGGGTCTAATATGATATCACCTGGTTCTGTACACAGATTGATAATAAACTCTGGTAAAGCTTGAGGAAATCTTGCAGGGTGTGGTTTAAAAGCTTCTTCTTTGCATCGCCTTTGATAATAATCGTTAGAGGCAGTATTCGAAGCTGAAATAGTATTAACAGCTTGTATGGAATCTTCCCAAAACATTTCTTTTACGATTGTTGGCTGTCCTATCTCATCTTTATTTTCATCCTCGCGCCCGTCAATAATATTTGGTGGAATAGCTCCTCCTCTGTCATTGCCAAACTTGTGGGAAATATTATGTCCTGAAGGTCTTAATTTGGCTTCATAACCATTTTTCAATAAATTTTTCATGCTGCACTGTAAGGCTTTAAAACCCTTCTGTTATTAGCCTTGGGATGGGGTGATTTTGATAGCCACCAAACTGTATTTACCGCATCCTTAACTCTTTCCCGACGGACAGTCACCCATTCAGCCGGAGTAGGCAGTTTAGCAGGATTATACCAATATAATTCTTGAGCTAAATAAAAGC
The DNA here is from genome assembly GCA_016124525.1 of Nostoc sp. RI_552. Lineage (GTDB taxonomy): Bacteria > Cyanobacteriota > Cyanobacteriia > Cyanobacteriales > Nostocaceae > Umezakia > Umezakia ovalisporum. Next base: position 54,698 of record WGNO01000055.1, read on the forward strand.
CTAATCCACCTTTCTCTTTTAATTTGCACAGAGCAACTACCAATTCAAAATGATAAAGAGAACGCACAGGCATTCCTTTAACCCAACTACCACCAATATCAATAACCAATGAGCCTGTTGGTTTAAGAATACGGTAAAATTGCGTGGCAAAGTCTTTAAACCATTCCACATATTCATCAGCGTCAACGTTTCCGTATTCTTTTTTACGTACCAATGCGAATGGTGGAGATGTGCAAATTAAATCTACACTTTCATCAGGAACACCAGCCATTAGCTCTAGGCTGTTTCCCAGATAAGCAGCACCAAATTTTGTTTCGTAGTAGGGTTTACACTTAAGTCTCATATTCAATAGTGGACAAGTCTTTAACGTTGATAGTGGCATGGTGATGCAATTAGGAATTATTAAAGGTTCTTTGCCAAACGGTAAAGCCCAATAGCAGAATGATACTAATAGCAGTGGGAACTATCACCACCAAAGTCACACCTTGTATTCTCATTGCTAGTAAATTAAAAACTAAAGTAACTGACCAAAGAGTAAAGGCAGCACGGGGCTGAGAAAATCCCCAGGCCAATAAACGGTGATGTAGGTGGTCTTTACCTGGAGTACTGAGAGGGTTTTTTCCTGCTAATAACCTGCGTATAAACACTTGTGTAGTATCTACTACTGGCAACAGAAGAAATAATACTGTCGGTCCCAGAGCAAAGATCGTATTTTGTTGCAGGTTACCTAAAATACTGGTTGCAGCCAGCACATAACCAAAAAAGTATGCCCCCGCATCGCCCATGATAATCCGGGATGGGTGGAAGTTGTAACGCAGAAAGCTTAGTGCTGCACCCCCTAAAGCTGCCAGTACTAAAATAGCTGCTGCTCGATTGGGAAATTGGGCTGCAACCCCCAATAAACTCATAGCAGTAATAAAACTGACTCCCCCCGCTAATCCATCCATGCCATCCATCAAATTGATGGCGTTAGTAATACCGACTACCCAAAGTACTGTCACCGTCATGGAAAGAAGCGAGTCAATAGGCGTGTGGAAACCAACCTCGATGGTGATGCCGTTAGCATACAGCAACAATGCGGTAACAATCTGCGCCCATAAGCGGACAGAAGGCGGTAAACCAAACTGATCATCAATAAAACCAACCAGCACTAGGACTGAACCTCCTAGTAGGATAGTTAGCACCTGAGCCAATACATTTTGCAGAGCGATGGGTCGTAAGAGGGTAGCTAATACCATTGCGGCAATAACTCCTGCATAGATGGCTAAACCCCCTGCATTAGGCAAAGGTTCGCGGTTAAGTCGTCGAGCATTGGGTTGGTCAGCCCAACCCACCTGCAAGGCAAATTTGCGTACTGTTGGAATCAAACGCCACGTTACCAGCCAAGCCAAAACAAATGTGAATACCACTGCCAACCAGCCGGAGCCGCTAGGGTCGGCAATGCCAAGGGATTTAAGAAAGTTGTATAAATTCATTCCCAAATTCAAGCATTACTGCTAGTGTCCTATATGAGTATCAATTGTAATATTACCCAATTTTTTTTATTTGCATTTATTGTTTCAGCTATTTGGGTTATTAGCACTCTGCCCTGGTGAGTGCTAAATTGTTTAATGGAAGCGCTAGAGAAATGAAACATGGCAAAAATTATTTCATTTGATGAAGATTCACGGCGATCGCTAGAACGGGGTGTCAACGCCATAGCTGACGCGGTAAAAATTACGTTGGGTCCAAGAGGTCGTAATGTCCTTTTAGAAAAAAAATTTGGCGCACCCCAAATCGTCAATGATGGGATCACAGTTGCCAAAGAAGTGGAATTAGAAGATCCTTTAGAAAACACAGGTGCAAGACTGATTCAGGAAGTGGCATCCAAAACCAAGGATATCGCCGGTGATGGTACCACCACTGCCACAGTTTTAGCACAGGCGATGATTAGAGAAGGTTTAAAAAACGTCGCAGCTGGTACTAACCCCATCAGCTTAAAGCGGGGGATCGACAAAACCATTGAAGCGCTGGTAGAAGAAATTGCCGCAGCAGCACAGCCAGTACAAGGCAGTGCGATCGCTCAAGTGGCGACTGTATCCTCTGGTAATGATGAAGAAGTCGGGGCGATGATTGCCGAAGCTATGGAAAGAGTTACCAAAGACGGTGTAATCACTGTTGAGGAATCCAAATCCCTAACCACCGAACTGGAAGTAGTGGAAGGGATGCAGATTGACAGAGGTTATATTTCTCCATACTTCATTACCAATCAGGAGAGACAATTAGTAGAATTTGACAACCCTCGGATCTTGATTACCGACAAAAAAATCAGCAGCATTCAGGATTTAGTTCCAGTCTTGGAAAAAGTTGCCCGTCTCGGTCAACCCTTACTGATTATTGCTGAAGATGTAGAAGGAGACGCTTTAGCAACCTTGGTAGTCAACAAAGCACGGGGTGTACTCACTGTGGCTGCTATCAAAGCACCCGGATTTGGCGATCGCCGCAAAGCACTGTTACAAGACATTGCTATTCTTACCGATGGACAAATGATTTCTGAAGAAATCGGTTTGAGCTTGGACACCGCTACTGTAGAAATGCTGGGAACTGCCCGGAAAATAAGCATCGACAAGGAAAACACCATAATTGTCGCTGCTGGCGATACCAAACCAGAGGTACAAAGCCGCATTGCTCAAATTCGTAAGCAATTGGCAGAAACTGACTCAGAGTACGATCAAGAAAAACTACAAGAACGTATTGCCAAGCTAGCTGGCGGTGTCGCTGTGATTAAAGTGGGTGCAGCTACAGAAACCGAACTCAAAGACCGCAAACTACGGATTGAAGACGCACTCAACGCTACCAAAGCTGCTGTGGAAGAAGGCATAGTTCCCGGTGGTGGGACAACCCTGATTAACCTGACCAAAAAAATAGACGCAATCAAAGACAGCCTTCGCGAAGAAGAAAAAATCGGAGCAGATATTGTCAGACGATCATTGGAAGCTCCTTTACGTCAAATAGCAGACAATGCCGGTGACGAAGGTTCCGTCATTGTCTCTCAAGTAAAGGAAACCGATTTCAATATTGGTTACAACGCCGCTACTGGAAAATTTGAAGATTTGATTGCAGCTGGCATCATCGATCCTGCTAAGGTAGTACGTTCAGCTTTGCAGAACGCTGGTTCTATTGCTGGTATGGTCATTACCACCGAAGCCATTGTTGTAGAAAAACCAGAGAAGAAACCCGCAGCTCCTGCCCCTGACATGGGTGGTATGGGTGGTATGGGCGGCATGGGTGGCATGGGTGGCATGGGTATGTTCTAACCTCTGCTTACTCATGTAAATATTTTGATTTTGTATGCAGTTTGTCTGGTTACGGCAAACTGTTTTTTTTATCGAGCATCAAGGATATGATAATTTCTTGCATACTACAGAAAAAATATTACAGGGAGTTAATATTCTGATATATGAGAAATGGTGACCAAAATTTAGTTATTTTGACCATTTATATTATTGGCATTTCCTACGTCTTTAATCGTATGGTCGAATCTATTGACAATAAAGTTAAGTTTGAATTTAAAAAAGCAGTCGTAGAGGAACAACTCAAAACACAAAATCTTCAAGATGAAATTGGCATTTCTTTTAAATTTCAATCCTCATATCCCGTAGACGATCTCAAATATTTATCGCTGAGTATTGAGAATAAATCTAAGGATATTGCCATATATGTTGACTGGGATAATAGCTCTTTAGTTGTCGAACATAGTAAGCAATCACGGCGAGTGATTCGCAAATCACCAGACTTAACCCGCGACTTAGCTGTACCACAAAGTCCTAGTTTGATTGCTCCCCAAAAAACCCTTTCGGAAACCGTCACAGCAGAAGATGTTTTGGAGCGTGACCAAACAAGCGGAACCTACTCAGCTACAAAACCCATAATTAACATTAGTGGATTAAGTAAAGGACAAAAAAAGTTATATAACGATTTTATGAACGGAAGAAAGGAGTTGCAATTTTCACTACAGTTGGTGCTACGCATCTCTGAAGTACGTGTAGGTCTCGCTCCTGGTGTAAACATCCCCCCTATGTGCATCATCAATTGCCCCTTCACCATCAAGAAATTACCCTGGACTTATGCTCTGCCTTGGAATAAAAAGTAGGTAATCCGAACCAGACACATCATGCCATCCCAGATTACACTGGAGTTAGGGAGGGAGTAGGCGCAGGCGGTTGCAGATCAGTCAAAGTGACTGGTTTGAGGAAAGTCCGGGCTCCCGAAAGACCAAACTTGCTGGATAACTCCCAGTGCGAGCGATCGCGAGGATAGTGCCACAGAAAGATACCGCCATCTTCAGTCAACAGTCAAAACCTGATAACTGAAAATGGTAAGGGTGCAAAGGTGCGGTAAGAGCGCACCAGCACAACCGAGAGGTTGTGGCTCGGTAAACCCCGGTTGGGAGCAAGGCGAAAGGAAACTATGGTTGGTCTTTTACCAGTTTCCTAAAATAGAGCCGCTAGAGGCGTTTGGTAACAAACGTCCCAGATAGATGACTGCCCTCAAAGGTGTTGAAAAATACTGGTGAGAACAGAACCCGGCTTATGTCCGACTCTCTTCCCTATTTTTAAATATTGAGTATAAACGTACTCAATCCCCTAGCTACAAGGGATTGCTGGGTACTGAGTAAAAAATGCTCGTCCCCAGCCCCCAATCCCCAGTCCCCTCATCTCCCCCATCTCCCTTGATGACACTTGTTTATCCACGCCGTCAGCGACAGCTCGAAAATTTAGTGAGAAAGTTAGGTTTGCCAACAGGTTTACCCATCAAGTGGGAACTGTTGGACTTGGCACTGACTCATCCTACTGTTTCTGAATCGGCAAATTATGAACAATTGGAATTTGTCGGTGATGCAGTGGTACGAATAGCCGCGGCAGTGGTTTTGTGGGAAACGTATCCTGATTGTCCAGTAGGTGATTTCGCCGCAATTCGTTCAGTTTTGGTCAGCGATCGCATGCTCGCTCAACTGGCAAGAGAATATGGTTTGGAATTATACTTACTAGTAGCAGGTAGTGCTACGAGCGATAAAGTTGGGCAAGAATCACGATTGGCAGATGCTTTTGAAGCTGTTCTTGGTGCGCTTTACCTCAGCACTAACAATCTGGAATTAATTCGTCCTTGGCTAGATTTCCACTTAAAAAAGCTAGCAACGGAAATTCGCCGTGATCCGGCTAGACTTAACTACAAAGCAGCTCTTCAAGAATGGACACAGGCACAATTTAAAGTTTTACCTGAATATCGCATCACTGAAGTTCATCCAACTAATCAAAATCAGGAGCGTTTTGCTGCTGAAGTTTGGCTACATGAAAACAAACTAGGTGAAGGTAAAGGACGCTCAATTAAGGCTGCTGAACAAGCTGCAGCTAAAATAGCATTCTTAGCAATTTCTCACCAAGAAAATCCCTAGACTCAATATTTTCAAATAATTTCTTAGAGGTTGTCTTATAACTTTTCAACATGTAATTTTCATCTTAGGGAACAGGTAAAACGGGTAATATGGGTAGGAAAATATTTAATGGATTAATCAAAACTTTTAAAACAATTTCTTATTTCTTTCTTTTCCAACTTTCCAGGAATTAAACTAATACCTGAGTAAGTAATAACTAAATTCCATGAAAATCGCTGTTATTGGTATAGGACGCTGGGGAGTACATTTGTTGCGTAATTTTTTAGCACATCCTCAAGCAAGTGTAGTAGCTGTTCTGGACCCCCAAGCAGAAAGATTGGCGGCAATAAAGCAACAGTTTAACTTAGACGAAAATATATTATTGACTACTCAGTGGTCAGCTTTACAGCAAGTACCAGGGCTGACAGCAGTGGCGATGGCAACTCCAGCTACTACCCACTATGCTTTAATTAAGCAAGCCCTGAATCTTGGATACCATGTTTTGGCAGAAAAACCCTTAACTTTAGACCCGCTAGAATGCCTGGAACTTTGCCAATTAGCAGAAAAACAGCATTTAATACTCATGGTTGACCATACTTATTTATTTCATCCAGCTGTTCAGGAAGGGCAAACTGTAGTTAAGGTAGGTACATTAGGCAATTTACGCTATGGCTATGCAACACGTACCCACTTAGGTCCAGTCCGGCAAGATGTTGATGCTTTGTGGGACTTAGCTATTCATGATATTGCCATTTTTAACAATTGGCTGGGTCAAATACCTGTAAAAGTACAGGCTACTGGTACAGTGTGGCTACAAGGAGTGGGCAATGGAGAATTTAACCACTTTCCGTCAGGCTTGGCAGATTTAGTCTGGGTAACACTGACATATCCCCATAACTTTCAGGCATATATTCACCTATGCTGGGGAAATCCTGATAAACAAAGAAGACTGGCAATTGTCGGTAGCCGTGGTTGCTTGATTTTTGATGAAATGTCACCTTCATCACCCTTAACTCTGTTACATGGCGAGTTTGAACGTCAGGCAAATCAGTTTCTGCCCGTGAATCAAAAACGAGAGGTACTGGAATTTGCCACAGCCGAGCCATTGCAGCGAGTTTGCGATCTCTTTATTCTCAGTATTATTCAGAATACTCCCCCGGATATTTCTTCTGGTTGGGTAGGTACTACCTTAGTACAGATTCTCTCTGGTCTGACCACATCGCTCAATCAGGGCGGCCAAGCTGTTATTCTTTGACGGGTTTCTAATTTCTTCATCTAAGAACCTGCTTGTTTGTGGGTTACAGGGCTAATATTGCCGGTGTGCCTGTGGTTTTTATTCCACCCCCCCCTACACATCTTAAAGTTGGTTCCGATGCCGACATATTCACCCAGTTAGGGGTAAATTTTTTTTGACCCGCAAGGTTTTTCAGTGTGGACATTGTGGATTTGAATGTGATGCTGATGTCAAAGCGGCTGTTAATATTGCTGCTTTGGAGAAGTCTGTCAGCCTTAGAGAAACTTGCGGGATGAGTTGTCCATGGGAGGGGCAATTGTCTCCGTTGTCGATGATTCAAATCTGAGGCTAAAGCCCCGTTTCTTTAGAGTGGGGTATGCTTAGGTATCTCACCTAATTGCAAAACTCTGTAACTATCCTCTACAAATGGTAATTCGGAATTTTGTGGGTCTAATTCTGATTTATGAGGTCCTTCTTCCAGCGTCTCTTCCCGATTAATGGGGTATGAGCTGGTTGCCCTTATCCCCTCTTCGCCAGAAGCAACCCCGCGATTATTAAAACCCCCTTCTCCTGCTGAAGCAGTTAATAAGCAGCTATCAATTATCGGCAATGTAATTTTCACAGTTGTACCTTGGTTGATACCCGCACTTTCCAGAGTAATGCTACCTCCCATCAGTTCAATTAAATTTCGAGAAATCGCTAGTCCTAGTCCCGTACCTTCAACCTTACGTGTTGTGCCGCCATCTAGCATCACGAAGGGGCGAAATAGTTTGTGCTGCTGGGCAGGTTCTATACCTAAACCTGTATCTGTGATGCTGACAAATACCTGAGATTTGTTATCACCATATTTTGAAATTGTCGTAGCAATTGTGATACTTCCCGCATCAGTAAACTTAGTGGCATTACCAATAATATTAATTAGTACCTGCTTTAACTTAGCCGGGTCTGCTTGTACGGGGATCAAGTTACTACCTAAATCAGTTTTTAACTGCAAACCTTTATTTTGCACATTTACTGATTGTAAATTAATGACTTCCAGCAGTATTTTTCGCAAATCAATGGGTACTGTAACAACGGAAAGCTTACCTGCTTCAATTTTAGAAATATCAAGTAGCTCATTAATAATACTTAGCAAGTGAATAGCTGTTTCGTCAGCACGTTTGAGAAACTCTATTTCTTCTTCCCGGCTATCGCACAAACCATCATGAACCACGCGCACACAGTTAATAATTACATTTAGTGGATTTCTCAATTCATGAGAAGTGGTAGCCAAAAACTGACTTTTAATCTGGTTAGCGGTTTTTGCCTCTTTCCAAGCAATTTCTAGTTCTTCTGCCCAGGCTTTGAGTCTCTCAACCATTTGGTCAATTGCTTGGGCTAGTTGGTTAAGTTCACGGATTTTGAAGTTGCCTGGTACTGGTTGAACGGCGTGGTGGCTGTGAAGATTTAAGGCATAGTCTCGCAATTCTTCTAAAGGACTTGCCAAGTAAGGGGCCAGATATAAAGAGGCCAACAAACTCGCACCAATCAAACCAACTGTGAGAACTATTAAAATCAATTTAATTTCTTCCAAACCAAGCAGAGCATTATCTACAGTTGTCACAGCCAGAACTATCCATTTTTGCCCTTTTTCTTTTGTAATGGGGTTGGCAATAGCTGTGTAACCAACTATTAGTTCCTTCCCTTCTTGAGAAGGTAGATTTATGGAATTACTTTCTCCAGTAATGGCATTTTTGATAATTCGTTGCAATTCGACAGCATCTGGATCTTCTTGAATATTACTCCCAACTAATTCTATTGATGGGTGTGCTAATATCATTCCGTTTTCAGCAATTACTAGGGTAGAGCCTGTTAAAGAGCCAGGCTGATTTTTAGTTTGTTTGTACACTGCTGATTGAATACTCAACGTATATAACAGTTTCCCAGTGCGACTGTAAACTGGGGTAGATAGCAGCAATTGCAATTGATTATGGGGATTTTTTTTACCTGTGGTTCCTGCCTTTGGAGGTAATATTTTTTTGATAGCAATTTTTTCTCCCTCGTCAGGAATAGATAATTTCCATTCGCTAATTTCTTGGTTACCACAGCTACTGGCGATAATTTTACGCCTTTGCAGATTAGTTAGTTCTAGGCACTCAACATGTTTTGGTAATTGTTTTGCTAACCGAGTGAGATATTGTTCTACCTCCTGAGACGAACCAGACTGAGTAACCGTTGTTTGACTTACTGTTAGTAACAGAGTTTTGAGGTTCGCGATCGCATTGGCAATTTTTTCGCCTTTTAAGATGGCGCTCTCTGTGAGATTTTGACGCGCAGTTTTCAGTAGGCTAGACCTTGCCTTATTCAAAGCCACAACCTCCCCCAGTAATAAAACAGGGACAAACACAAGTAAAATTCTTGTTACTAAAATACGTCGAAAGGATGATTGACGAGCCTTAGCCATCGAGTATCTCACTTCGCATCTGTAAACCACAAAAGTAACGATATGCAATTAGAACAGCTCCCTTGAGATATTCTGCTAAGTTATGAGAGTCTTCTTGTCAACTTCCAAAAGTAATAGATATTGAGGGTATAACAAGGAATCTGCTATACCAAAACTTTTATAGAGTAGATGTGAAAGTAATTGCTGTTGCATATGGATAAACTTATGAAATTGGTAAATAGTAGCTTACGGGCAAATATTTTTTCCAATCAACCCACTAACAAGCAAAATCTCAAGACTATCAAACCAACCCAATGATGCAACGTCGTCCTCATACCACAGTAGTTTTGGCAATGAGTGCAGATGGCAAAATAGCAGATTTCAGGCGAGGAGCCGCTCGGTTCGGCTCAGGGGCTGATAAAGCACACCTGGAAAAAAAAATCGCTGCCTCTGATGCCGTTTTACTAGGTGCTGGCACTCTTCGCGCCTACGGTACAACGCTGACCGTATCGCAACCAATTCTGCTGCAACATCGAATAAAAGAGGGTAAGTCCGCCCAGCCAGTTCATATAGTCATTACACAATTTGCTGACCTCAATCCGGAAATTAAGTTTTTTCAACAGCCAATTGAACGTTGGTTGCTGACCACAACAATGGGGGCACGTTCTTGGCAAAAACGACATCAGATACTTCACTCAACAGGGTTAACACTGCCACAGAAGTGTCCTCCCAAATTTGATCAGATTATGGCTTTTGACACACCAACGGGAAATGTTGATACGTCTGCTGCTTTGCAACACATGGCATCTCTACATATAACACGTTTAGCTGTATTGGGAGGGGGTGAATTAGTAGCTTCCATGCTGCAATCAGATTTAATTGATGAACTCTGGCTGACAGTCTGTCCACTGATTTTAGGTGGTGCCTCTGCACCAACACCAGTGGAAGGCGTAGGATTTTTATCTGAATTAGCTCCGCGGTTGGAACTTTTAGAAGTTCATCAAGTTGAGCAAGAAGTGTTTCTTCACTATCGGCTGCAACGTCCAGCAGATTAGATTACGCTGGTCATTAGTCATTACTCATTGGTCAGGTGAAAGAAATCAAACCTCGCTACTCTAGCCTTTGGATCAACAAAATCGCGGAAGTACCCCAAGATGCTTGGGATGCTTTAGCAATGCCACTCCAAACCCCGTTTTTAGAATGGGATTGGCTCAATAATCTGGAAATCTCCCAAAGTGCTACAGCTAAAGCCGGCTGGTTGCCAAATCATTTAACACTTTGGCGAGATAGTACTTTGATTGCAGTTGCCCCACTTTACGTGAAAGGACACAGTTATGGCGAATTTGTTTTTGACCACCAATGGGCAGATTTAGCCCATCGCATTGGTGTACAGTATTATCCTAAATTGCTAGGAATGACACCTTTTACCCCGGCTGAAGGTTATCGCTTCCTAATTGCCCCGGGTGAGGATGAAGATGAAATTACTGCGACAATGGTGCATGAAATTGATTCTTTCTGCTCTAGGCATCGGATTTCTGGTTGTCATTTTCTTTATGTGGATCCCCAATGGCGGACAGTCCTTGAACGGCAAGGTTTTACAGCTTGGTTACACCACAGCTACATTTGGAAGAATATTGGGTTTGAAACTTTTGATGATTACTTAAAAATATTCAACGCTAATCAGCGTCGAAATATCAGGCGAGAACGCAAAGCTGTAGAAAATGTGGGTTTACGTCTACAACCTTTGACCGGTGATGCAATTCCTCAGTCTTTATTTCCTTTGATGTATGAGTTCTATGCTGATACTTGTGATAAGTTTGGCTGGTGGGGTAGTAAATATCTAACTAAGCAGTTTTTTGAACGGTTACACTCTAACTATCGCCATCGAGTGGTTTTTTTTGCTGCATATCCACAACAAGAACCACTTCAACCGGTGGGTATGTCCTTTTGTTTATTTAAAGGCGATCGCTTTTATGGACGCTACTGGGGTAGTTTTCAAGAGATAGATTGCTTACATTTTGACGCTTGCTACTATACACCGATTGAGTGGGCGATCGCTAACGGCATCCAAACCTTTGATCCTGGTGCTGGAGGACAACACAAAAAACGTCGCGGTTTTCCCGCTATGCCTAACCACAGTTTGCACCGTTTTTACAATGGTCGTTTAAAACAAATTCTTTGCCGTTACATTCAAGAAGTCAATCAACTAGAACAGGAAGAAATGGCAGCGGTTAATGAGGATTTACCATTTAACCAAGAAAGAAAAATTTAAAATTTTCTAAGAGGTTGTTTTATAAGTTTTGAAGGGGTAATTTTCATGTTAGTGAACAGGGAACGGTGAACGGCGAAGGCGGGTAAAACAATATTTGATACATTAATCACAACTTTTAAAATATCCTCTAACTGATTACCCCTCTGCCTTCTGGGAGAATTAGCATAGCATCTCCGAAGGAGTAAAAGCGATATTTCGAGGCGATTGCTTCTCGGTATATATTTAACAGGCGTTCTCTACCAATCAGCGCACTGACCAACATCAACAAACTAGAACGTGGGAGGTGGAAATTTGTAATTAAACCATCTATCACCCGCCATTGGTAACCGGGATGGATAAATAAGTCTGTTTTCCCGCAAAATGCTTGTAAATCCCCAGATTGGGCTGCTCCTTCTAAAGCGCGGACTACCGTTGTCCCCACGGCTATAATTCGACCTCCAGCCGCTTTAGTAGCGCGTATTTGCTCCACTGTTGCGGGGGGAACAGAAATCCACTCTTCATGCATCTGATGATTTGTTACGTCTTCTATTTCTACAGGGCGAAATGTACCTACGCCAACATGTAGCGTAATGAAACCTTGATTAACTCCGCCATCACATAACTTGGACAGCAACTCAGGGCTAAAGTGTAATCCGGCTGTAGGCGCAGCGATGGCTCCTGGCTTTTGGGCATAAACTGTTTGATATTGTTCATCAGCCGCAGTTGATGCTGTGATATAGGGCGGTAGAGGTATTTCACCGAATTGATCCAAAACCTCTACCAAAGGTTTTCCTTCCGGCACATCAAAATGTAGTAAACGCCCTCCAGTTGCTGTATCTGTTTCTACAACTGTAGCTGTTAATCGATTGGGGTGTGGGTGACAATCTTGTTCTGTTCTCGCCTCTAATCTCCTGGGGGCAAAAAAAATCTTTGCTCCCAATTTAAACCGTTTTCCTGGTTTAACTAAAGCCAGCCAGCAGTTATATTGTCTTTCTTCTAAAAGCAAAACCTCTATTTCTGCACCTGTAGATTTATGACCATATAACCGAGCCGGAATAACTTTTGTGTCATTAATGACCAATAAATCATTCGCACGCAACAAATCTGGTAAATCTCGGAAAATATGGTGTAAGGGTGCAGTTTTTATCCCTGTCGTTGGAGAATTAACTACTAATAAACGCGAGCTATCCCTGGGAAATACAGGATTTTGGGCAATTAGTTCATTCGGTAATGAGTAATCATACCCTGCCAATGAACAATCTAAATTTACGTCTTGCGTTTCTGGTGCAGAAACTTCATTCAAACTGGTATTTGCTCTTTGTTGCTCCATCGAATTAATGAGATTTAAACTAAGAACGCCGTACATTTAAGCAACACCATTCTTTCTTTTTGCATAGGGCAGCAACAATCCAACCGTTTTGTTCCAAGGCATCGGCAACAGCTTGAGATTGTTCCAGTAGAATACCACTAAAGATTCCCCAAGTACTAGGTTTCGCAATGGCACTCATTTGTGGAAGCAACTGAATAATTACATCAGCCAAAATATTACAGACAATTCCATCAACTGGTTGACCCACCAGTTTGGCCAATATGTCTACACTACCTTCCGCTGATACCAAACGTTCTGGGCTAATGTCGTTCAAAGCCCGGTTGCTCAAGGTTGATTCCACCGCCAAGGGGTCAGTATCTACTGCATAAACTTTTTCAGCGCCCAATAGCAATCCTGCAATAGAAAGTATCCCAGATCCACAGCCAATATCGGCAATTATCATGGCTTGATGTTTAACACTGTTATCCACAGAAGCCCAAGGTACCGGGTTTAAAAGCATTTCTAGGGATTCCAAACACAATTGGGTAGTAGCATGGTTACCTGTCCCAAATGCTACGCCAGGGTCAAGACGAATCACAAGGCGTTCTGAGATATCTGGTAACGGTAGCCAGGCCGGATTAATCAAGAAGCGATCGCCTATTTCTTCAGGTTTCCAGTATTGTTTCCAGCTGGTAGCCCAATCTTCCTCATCAATTAAATCCCAGTCCAGGGTAGGAATAGACAATCCCACACACAAAGCATCTTGACGCAACCGCAAAGACAGGGCAGCCAAATCTAATAACTGTACTTGAAACCTTGGTAGGTAAGCTTTGACTATACAGGAGTTACCTTTACTTTCACTTGCCGTACCACGGCTACCAAAATCTTCCAGTCGCCAAAAGACTAAATCTTCCAGCGCTGGTTCACATAAAACTTTTAGTTCCCACCAAGTGTTTGCCATTTTTTAGTCCTGAGTCCTGATTACTAGTAGTTAAAATGTATATTCAAAATGCATATTCAAAATCAAAAACACACTTGACGGCGAATAAATTCGTCCGGGGATAGCCCCCATAAACAGAATTTGGGAGCTACCTCGCCGCAGTTAATTTGCTGTAAGAGATTTTTGAGTTAAGAAGTATGAGTGTCTCCTGACATTGTTCCTGACTCAGGACTTTTTACTCAACTAGGAAGCACTTTATAGAGTGACGGTGTATGCGTCCCTAATTCCGGGTACTTTAACAATTTCTGTTAAGATACCATCTGGTAAGGGATCATCGATACTGAGAGCCATCACAGCGTCACCACGGACAATCTTACGCCCTACCTGCATACTAGCAATATTGACATTAAAGCTGCCCAGTAGCGAACCGAGTTTGCCAATAATTCCTGGCATATCACGGTGTAAGGTAAACAGCATATACTTACTGGGAGGTACATTGATGGGGAAACCATCAACATCAGTTAAGTGAATTTCTTTGTCACCTAACAAAGCTCCTGTCACAGAATGAGTACCTAGAGTACCGGTAGCTTCCAAATGTAACGAGCCGGCATAGTCGCGAGCCGAAGCATCCCGAGTTTCAATCACCCGAATCCCCCGTTCTTTAGCTTCTATTGTGGCATTCACATAATTCACCCGTTCCCGTAGGGCTTGGTAAAGTAGTCCTTTTAACGAGGCTACAACCAAGGGCTGACTTTTGTTGGTTGCTAGTTCCCCTTGTAGTCGCACATTAAGTGATTCTACCCGTCCACCAGCGAGTTGTCCCACCAAGTTACCAAGGGTTTCCGCTAGCTGCATGTAAGGCTTGAGTGTTTCCAGTACATCCGGGCCTAATCCAGGTATATTCACTGCTGAACGTGCTGGTAGTCCTAACAGAACATCACGAATTTGTTCAGCAACATCAATTGCTACATTCACTTGTGCTTCTGTTGTGGAAGCGCCCAAATGGGGCGTAAGGATGATTTCTTTACCGAGCGATCGCAAGTCAGATTCACCTAGTGGTTCTGACTCGAACACATCCAAGGCTGCACCTTGGATTCGACCTTCTTTAATGGCTACTGCCAAAGCAGCCTCATCAATAATTCCACCACGGGCGCAGTTGATAATTCTGGCTGTGGGCTTCATTTTTGCCAGAGTTTTGGCATTAATTAAGTGGGTTGTTTCTGGTGTTTTCGGGATGTGCAGCGTAATATAGTCTGCTTGCTGCATCAGCAAATCCAGATCCACCAACTGACAGCCAATTTGTTCTGCTCGTTCTGTCGAGATAAAAGGGTCGTAAGCCAGGAGCTTCATTCCCATGGCCCTGGCCACGGTCGCCACATGGGAACCGATTTTACCCAAGCCAACAACACCGAGAGTTTTTTTATAAACTTCTGCCCCAACAAAGGTTTTGCGATCCCACTCACCCCGTTTCACTGAAGCATTAGCATCAGGGATATGACGAGATAACGATAACATCATCGCCAAGGCATGTTCTGCTGCAGCGATGGTGTTACCTTCTGGGGAATTGACAACAACGATTCCTCGGCGAGTAGCTGCGGGCACATCGACATTATCAACGCCAACACCAGCACGACCAATGATTTTTAACTGAGTGCCAGCTTCAATAATTTCTTGTGTAACCCGCGTACCAGAGCGAATCATCAGCGCGTCATATTCACCAATAATTTCGATGAGATCTGCCGGTTTTAGACCTGTTTTGACATCTACACTTGCAACTTGGGTAAGAATGTCAATTCCAGCTTGGTCGATAGGATCGGAGACGAGAACCTTGGACATAATTACTTGATTTGTTTTAAATTTACAGGTTTTGCTGCACAAGACTTTTTAGTTTAGTCTTTATCTGTGGCAATTGAGCAAAAATTACGTATTTTAGTATCAACCTCGTCCTCACTCACCTGTTAGGTTATAAGTATCAAATTATCAATTGCAGAGATAGTCTGGCATTGCCTCCTGGTATTGTAAGACGAGTGGTTATTTGTGCCACCCTTCGGTAATATAAACCATGACTAGGGCTAAAAACCTAATATTTTTCTAAAAAAAGTACAACCTCGCTTTAGAGGTTGTTTTATAACTTTTCAACAGGTAACTTTTATCTTAGGGAACAGGGAACAGGAAACGGGGAAGGCGGGTAAAACAATATTTGATACATTAACCATAACTCTTAAAACATCCTCTTAGGTGTTTTCAGGACTAGAGATGAGAATTCTTTCTAGTAGTTTGACACTAGCATAGACCGTATCCATGTAGGGTGTGGGGGTGTAGGTTAGTTTGCCGAGTTCAATTACTGCTCCTAAGATTGCCTCCACCTCTGTGGGACGACCCGCTTCGATATCTTGAAGCATAGAAGTCTTGTGAGCACCGACTTTTTCAGCCCCATTAATGCGCTGTTCTAAACTGATACTGAACTCAATACCCAATTTTTCGGCAATGGTTTGGGCTTCAATAATCATCTGTCCTGCCAGTGCGCGAGTCAAGGGGTATTGAGAAATCTGTTCCAGAGTGGCACGAGTCAGGGCACTGATGGGATTAAAAGCCAAGTTTCCCCATAACTTAGTCCAGATTTCTGTGCGAATCTTAGAGCGCACAGGTGCTTTTAATCCTGCCCGTTTCAAGCACTCGGTTAGTTTTTGGATACGTTCGGTTTTCGAGTTGTCAATTTCTCCTAAGCTGAAGCGTTCGCCTTCAATATGACGAATTACTCCTGGTGACTCTATTTTTACGGCAGGATAAATCACACAACCAATTACCCGATTTATATCAATGTGAGCCGCAATTATCCCCTTTGGATCAACAGCCTTAATTTGCTGCCCTTCATATTCACCGCCATGCTTGTGAAAGTACCACCAAGGAATACCATTCTGGGCAGTAACTACTGTAGTATCAGAATGGTACATAGATGATAAATTAGGGGCGATGGCAGGTAGACTCTGAGCTTTCACCGTCAATATCACCACATCTTGAGATCCTGTCTCATGAATATTATTAGTAGCTAAAGATGGATTCACTACATAACTTGACTCATCCGCCATTATTAGCTCTAATCCCTTGTTTTGAATTGCTTCTAAATGCTGACCACGGGCAATTAAAGTAACATCTTCCCCTGCCAAAGCTAGTTTAGCTCCTAAATACCCGCCAATCGCACCTGCACCCACAATACAGATTTTCATCATTCAATACCTAACTTTAGGAACTTAGCCATGTTCAACCGTTGTAGTTTCCCAGTTGCGCCACGGGGTAATGCTTCCAGAATGTGAATCTCCTTGGGCACTTTGAATGCTGCTAACACTTTCCCACAGTACAATTTTAGTTCCTGTTCACTGGTATTGCTCTTAAGGACAACGGCAGCATGAATTTCTTCCCCCAGGGTTTTGTGAGGAACAGCAAAAGCCAAGGCTTCAGTTACAGCAGGATGACGCAGCAACAAATCATCTATTTCTAAAGGCGAAATTTTTTCACCACCTCTGTTGATTAATTCTTTAATTCTGCCCGTCAGGTAAAGGTAACCATCTTCGTCCAATTTGCCTTGATCACCTGTACGGAACCAACCATGAACAAAGGCCGTGGCGTTAGCTTGGGGGTTATTTTCGTAGCCATCAATCACATTTGCTCCCTTTACCACTACTTCACCTAGGCTACCTTGGGGAAGCAAATTGCCATTTTCATCCATAATCCCTACTTCCACACCATGCGCCCCATAACCAACGCTCCCTGGTTTGCGGATTTTTGGCGGTAACTGGTTAGAAGTCATCATGTGTGCAGCTTCCGTCATGCTGTATGATTCCACCACTGGGGTATTGAGAGCTGCTTCCATTTGTTCAACAATTACCAGCGGTAGAGGTGCGCTGCTAGAACGAATAAAGCGCAAGCTATGGGATTTAACAATATCTTGGTTGCGACTAGCTCTCGCTAAAATAGTTTGATGTATGGTAGGTGCAGCAGAATACCAAGTGGGTTTGTACTCATCCACCAACTGCCAAAATTCCAAGGCATTAAACCCAGGGGGACAGATAAATGTCCCTCCCGATGCCAAAGTAGACAGCAAACACCCCACTAATCCGTGAATGTGAAATAGTGGCATCAGGCATAAATTTCTATCTTGAGCAGTGAGGTTGTAGACACTGATAATATTTCGGGCAGAGGCGATCAGATGACGATGGCGAATTGGTACCCGTTTAGGACGGCTAGTAGTTCCACTCGTGTGCAAGATAATCGCCACGTCATCATCTCCGGGAACCCCAGGCCAAGAAGATTCCCTTTGTGGGTGAGTCACTTCTGTGCTTAATGCCAAACTCAATTTACCATCAGTATCAGTTATGGCATGGATGAGCAGCATGTTGGGATTAATGGCAGCAATAGCATCCTCTGGAGTCCTTGGAAAGGTAATTACTGCTTTAGCTTGCAGGTCTTCGTAGTAAAAAGCAAATTCTTCTTGTTTGTACTTAGGATTCAGGGGTGCGGCAGTTCCACACAGACTAGCAGCTAAAAAAATACACGCCATCGGCGAACCGTTAGGCATGACAATGGCAATGCGATCACCTAGACCTAAACCGAAACTGCGAAGTTCTGCCACTAAAGAAACTACATTTGATCGCAGTTGCCCATATGTCAAAGTCAGTTGGCGAGGTGTTAACAAAGCTGGATGCTCTTCTTTTCCCGTTATAACATCTATTATTTGCATTGCATATTTTTGTCCATAAGTCAAGTATTTATTATTGTCATCAGTAGGCCTTTATGGCCTTTGAATTACGAATTAGTAATTCTTTTGGTAAGAATTCTAATCCGATTCAAAAAGGTTGACAAATGCGTTAGCATTTGTCAACCTGTTTTCCTGCTTCACTCCAGAAGTGTCGGCACTATGTAGTCCACGGGTTAACACGGTCAATCTGACCGCTTCTTATTTCAGGTTTATGGCAACATTTAAGTCTCCGCCACAAAAAAGCTGCAGTGATCACATTTAAACACTCTTTGAGATAGTGACAGAGATGATTTTTTCACTTTGCAACTTGAGCAAGTCTTATTACCAGGATAAAATCTATCCACAATTACCAACTTACTTCCATGTTAAATATCTTTACTCAAATAGTCTCCTTTCCATTGGAAAGGAGGTCTTTATTCTATTTAGGGAAACTGGCGATCGCGCACTTCTGATGCATAATCTTGTACAGCTTCACTAATTGTTTCTCGCAGATTTGTGTAAGCTTTGGCAAAGGGTGGGTGCTTCTCTGCTAGACCAAGCACATCTGAGGTAACTAACACCTGTCCATCACAATGAATACCCGCACCAATGCCAATGGTGGGAATAGTCAATTTTTGTGTAATCTGCATTGCCAAATCTGCGGGAATATGTTCTAGCACTATAGAGAATACACCTGCTTGTTCCAGAGCGATCGCTTCATTAAAAATTTTCTCTGCTGTTGCTTGAGTCTTTCCCTGTTGTCGCAGTCCCAGTTGATGTACTGATTGGGGTGTCAAACCCACATGACCCATGACCGGGATTCCTGCTTCTACCAACCGCCCAATAGTTTCCACCATTGCTGGATAACCACCTTCTAATTTCACCGCTTGAGCGCCTGTCTCCTTTAGCACTAATCCCGCTGATTGCATCGCTTGTGAGATGCTTTGTTGGTAAGTTAAAAACGGTAAATCAACTACAACTAAAGCCTGTTTTACACCACGACACACAGCTTTAGCATGATGCAGCATTTCCTCTAGGGTAATTGGTAGCGTTGTTTTATACCCTAAAACAACTGCCATCGAGTCCCCCACTAGGATTAAGTCTACCCCAGCCGCATCAATCAGTTGCGCGATTACATAATCCCAGGCTGTTAACGCTACGATTGCTCGCCCTTGTTGTTTCCATTGAATTAATTGCTGAGTAGTAATTGCCATCTTTAAAAGTGCATAGTAGGAATGAGTTGTTAGGGAGCGAGGAGAATGTCACGAACGGGTATTAAGGATGAGGATACTAATTTTTTCCCTGTCCCCACTCCCCGATTTTCATTCTTCACTTCACCGCCCGACTAAAAGCGAGATGAGGTTTTGCACTGTCCATTTTAGGCATTAACTAAGCCAGACCTTCATGAGTGCTAATCCATAATTTATTACCGATGTCAGGCTCAAGAGGAAGAAGTCAACTAGAAGGTAGCCCCGTAACTTCGTCTGATACAGATCCTGTATTTGGATTCAATCTTTACCTCTCCCCTCGCCTAAAGGCGAGGGTATTCTAAACTGTTGCTACGGGGAATAAATCATTTCTTTCGGCAACACTGCGTATGTTACTATTTAATACCTGTTGCACTATATCCATCGCTAATCCTTTCGTATATCCTTTACTTTTATCTACAAAATCTAGGTTTTGACTAAAAACTTTTTTACACTTGTGACATTTAAATTGGCGACGATTTATTTTTAATAGAACTGGTTTTTTACTCCAAGGTAAATCATGGATCATCCGCCAGTGGTTCTGATGTACACTATGAGTAATTTGTCCACAGGAGGCACAAGTCCAATGACTCACCCCTTTTTCTAGTGTTATAATTACTTTCCCCCTTCAATTTCTTGAAAATCTAATACTTTCATATAGGTAAGATTCAAGATTTTTCTACGGTAAACTTCATGGCGATCGCCTAAAAAATTAGGATATTTGTAATATATGATATGTGTAATAATTAAAGTATGTTAGATATTCCTTAAATACTTGCAGAGTATATATTACAGACATTGACATCACTCAATTATAGTCATTAAAAGTTAATAAATTTCCCTAGTAACCATAAAAATACCGGAAGAACCATAATTCCTTACTTCTTTAAATAGCTCTTTGTACTCTGCACGATATTTATCGACTGCAACTGTTGGGTGGATATCTCTTGCCAAATGTTTGAGGATTTGTAATTCTACATCCATTGCGCTACTTACTTTTCAGGGTTTTTTCTTTTAAATATTATATTCTTTATTCTCGAAAAGTGACAGAAGAGGGATATATCCTGCTGAAATAAATAAAACTATTACGGCGTTGATGGAAAACTGGTTTGATAGTTTGGTGGTTGACAAGGAAAAAGCAGGCGTTAGCCTGCTGTGTCGCGTTTCATCCTCTGTCTAAAGCACAAAGCGCGCAACTATGTTGCAGCTTTTCAGGGGCTTTCACGCTTCCGCTTGATTTCTTGTAAACCCAGCAGTAAATATTCTCAATCTAGAAAAAACAGTGGAGGGCATCCCCGTTCGCGTAGGGTGCCGTCAGGTATATTAATGTTACAAGAGTTGAAGCCTCTACTTTCCTTGGGGCAAGCCTGGTTGAGCAAGTTTTGACGGTACATGTAGAATCCCCTCTCCTTTAGGTAAGAGAGTGTCAACCATGGGAACCCACAAATAACCCGGTTTATCAACTAACAACGACAACACTCGCTTAGAAGGCAATAATAAATTCTGGGCTGTAATTGCACTGGTGTTCAGGTCTACTCGCTTTAGTCCCTCATAAGTCCCCACCCACAAACTACCCAGCTGATCTTGCGCCCCCAGTCAGGGTATTTTAAACTTCACTGACCAATTTTTTCCAATTAGCCATCCTTCCCTAGTCCCCACTCCCCTACAGTCAGAGATAATTTTTGTAAATTAAACTTAATAAAATGTTTAAAACTTTATGTAATAACAAATTTAAATACATAAGTTAAAAACTTTCAAAGAATAACTTATTAAATTCTTGATATATTGTGAGACAAGCTACAAATTATGTACTGTGCAACTTCTTTTTCTTTCAACTACCACTCTAGTGGATTTCTGTCAAGTAAATTCTTCCTTGGTCTGTTTACCATCATTAAGGTACAGATCAGGAATGTGGATAGGGGAATAGGTGTTAGCTAGCCCAAGCCCCTCATGTCCCCATGTGTAGGGAAATAACCTCATACATTCCCCCAATTGCGGAGTTTTGGTTGGAAATCCAAAGATTTAGCGGGGCAAGAGAAAGAAATAAAAGAGAATTTTTATTCACAGGATGAGGAAAAGGCGGAAGTGTAAGTTCATGCACCCCATTTTGGGGAGAACATATGTTGCTAAATGTTAACAAATGTTCGTTGCTAAAAAAATCGACTCGCCAAGGCTAACCTCTAACAAAAAGTTTTTCCCAATTTTTCCCCCAATTTAGTCAGGGTAAAAAGGGAAAGTGAGAGAAAGTTGCACAGAACATGATTTGATTAAGTAATTAAAGAGTGACTTCTTGGAAGGGAATTTATGTCTTACGCTCAAACGAAGACCCAGAGCAAATCAGGGTATCAAGCCGGGGTTAAAGATTACAGACTAACCTACTACACCCCAGATTACACACCTAAAGATACAGACCTTCTCGCCGCCTTCCGGATGACTCCCCAACCTGGAGTTCCCCCAGAAGAAGCAGGTGCTGCTGTAGCTGCTGAGTCTTCCACTGGTACTTGGACAACTGTGTGGACAGACTTGCTCACAGACCTAGACCGCTACAAAGGTCGTTGCTATGAGATTGAACCGGTTCCTGGTGAAGACAACCAGTACATCGCTTATGTTGCCTATCCTCTAGACTTGTTTGAGGAAGGATCTGTAACCAACATGTTTACCTCCATCGTGGGTAACGTATTTGGTTTTAAAGCCCTGCGTGCGCTACGTCTAGAAGATTTGCGGATTCCTGTAGCTTACCTGAAAACCTTCCAAGGACCTCCTCACGGTATCCAAGTAGAACGCGACAAATTAAACAAATATGGTCGTCCATTGCTGGGTTGTACCATTAAACCCAAATTAGGTTTGTCTGCTAAAAATTATGGACGCGCTGTATACGAATGCTTGCGCGGTGGTCTGGACTTCACCAAAGACGACGAAAACATCAACTCCGCACCATTCCAAAGATGGCGCGATCGCTTCTTGTTTGTAGCAGAAGCTATCCACAAAGCACAAGCAGAAACCGGTGAAATCAAAGGCCACTACCTCAACGTTACCGCCCCCACATGTGAAGAAATGCTGAAGCGGGCTGAGTTCGCCAAAGAACTCAAAATGCCCATCATCATGCACGACTACCTCACAGCAGGTTTCACCGCTAACACCACTTTGGCTCGTTGGTGTCGTGATAACGGTTTGTTGCTGCACATTCACCGTGCCATGCACGCTGTAATCGACCGTCAAAGAAACCACGGTATTCACTTCCGTGTATTGGCTAAAGCTCTGCGTATGTCTGGTGGTGACCACATCCACACTGGTACAGTGGTTGGTAAATTAGAAGGTGAACGTGGCATTACTATGGGCTTCGTTGACCTGTTGCGCGAAAACTACGTTGAGCAAGACAAGTCTCGTGGTATTTACTTCACCCAAGATTGGGCTTCTATGCCTGGTGTAATGGCAGTTGCTTCCGGTGGTATTCACGTATGGCACATGCCCGCACTAGTAGAAATCTTCGGTGATGACTCGGTACTACAATTTGGTGGTGGTACTCTTGGTCACCCATGGGGTAACGCACCTGGTGCAACCGCTAACCGTGTAGCTTTAGAAGCTTGTATCCAAGCTCGTAACGAAGGTCGTAACTTGGCTCGTGAAGGTAACGATGTTATCCGCGAAGCTGCTAAGTGGAGTCCTGAACTAGCTGTTGCTTGCGAACTGTGGAAAGAAATTAAATTCGAGTTCGAGGCAATGGATACTGTCTGATCCTTAAGTAACCAGTAAAAAGTTAAAGAGTAAAAGAAAATATTCATTCTTTCTTTTGACTTTTTACTTTCGCTTTTTACTTTTTACGGGCTGGGGTCAAACATGAATCTTAAGAAAATTGCTAAGGATACAGCCAAGACTCTTCAAAGCTATCTGACTTATCAAGCGCTTAAAACAGTATTGGCACAGCTAGGCGAAACTAACCCTCCATTGGCACTTTGGCTACATAACTTTTCCGCCGATAAAATTCAAGACGGAGAAGCTTATCTTGAGCAACTGTTCCTTGAAAGGCCAGACTTGGCATTACGGATTATGACTGTCAGAGAACATATAGCGGTAGAAGTCGCCGAATTCCTTCCGGAAATGGTTCTCACAGGCATTCAGCAAGGCAATATGGAACAACGTCGCCAGCACCTAGAACGCATTACACAAATAGATACATCTCACCCCAGTCTACAATCAGAACATCAGACAAGTTTAGATCCCAATAGTGAACAGTAATCACTTTTAATTGATAACTGTTGACTCACGACCGCAAAGTAATATCAATCGCAACCCATTACCAAAAGCTATGCAAACTTTACCAAAAGAGCGTCGTTACGAAACCCTTTCCTACTTACCACCTCTTTCTGATGCTCAAATTGCCAAGCAAATTCAGTACATTTTGAATCAAGGTTACATCCCAGCTGTTGAGTTCAACGAAACTTCTGAGCCAACAGAATTATTCTGGACAATGTGGAAACTACCTTTGTTTGGTGCTAAATCCACTCAAGAAGTACTTAGCGAAGTACAAGCTTGCCGTTCTCAATACAGCAACTGCTATATCCGTGTTGTTGGTTTTGACAACATCAAGCAGTGCCAAGTTCTCAGCTTTATTGTTCACAAACCCAGCAGATACTAAAACTGGAAAAGCTTAATTAATCTTGGGAAAGTTGAATTAATTTTCCCCCAATACAGAGGTAGATTTTTCTGCCTCTTTTATTTTTAAGGGAGTATGGAATTGCCTATATTAGAGAGCATTTGTAAAGTAAATCTTTAGACAACAAGACGACGTATATGGCAGTTTCACTCATTTCTGGCAGATGCTCATAATCCATAGTGAGACGACGGTACTGGTTCAACCAACCGAATGTTCTTTCTACTACCCAACGTTTGGGCAAAACCTTTCATTCTTGTTCAGTACGCCGTATTACCTCAACATGAGCTTGAATCATCAACCAGACACAAAGCGCAAATTTATCACCCTCATAACCGGAATCTACCCATAAAACTTCCACTTTTTCTAGTAATTCTGGACGTTATTTTAGTAACTTCATCAAAGCATAGGCAGCAAGTACTCTTTCTGGGGCATTTCCTTCGCTGACAACAACTTTCAACAACAGTCCCAGGCTATCAAGTATAGTTTGTCCCTTTCTTCCTTTTACCTTTTTAGCTCCATCAAAGCCGTACACATCCCCCTTTTTTCAGCGGTTTTTACCGACTGGCTGTTTGCCGCGATCGCAGTAGGTTGTGTTGATTTACCTAATTTTGAGCGAACTTGACCACGCAATGTATGGTTTAGTTTTTCCCAGACCCCCCAGCGCGGAAAGTCCCCAGGAAGTATATCCCATTCACACCCCGTTTTTAAGTGATAGTAGATAGCATTACACTCTTCACGCATATCAGTTGTGCGAGGATGACCTCCAGATTTAGCTAGTGGAATTAAGGGAGCGAGAATTTCCCATTCTGAGTCGCTAAGGTCGGTAGAATAAGCTTTCCTAGCCATTTTTCCTAAGTATTTATACTGCTTTAAACGTATCCTATCTTTGCAATTTCTCAAAGCAAACCATTTTTAGATTTACTTTATAAATAGCCTCTTAATCAAGAGCAGTGGCAATAAGAATATCAACCATTTGTGCAGTAGTGGGAGAAAAGGAGCGTAAAAAAGCTCTTAATTGTGACCACCAGTGTTCCATAGGATTAAAGTCAGGAGAATAGGGCGATTGATAAAGAACTTTTGCGCCCACAGATTCAATTAAAGGTTTAATTTCTTGTACTTTATGGGCGGCTACATTATCCATCACAACTACAGCACCAGGCCACAGTTGGGGAAGTAAACATTTTTCGACAAAGACTGTAAATACATTTCCATTCATAGAACCATTTATGGTCATGACTGCTAAAACTTTGTTTATACTAATGGCCCCAATCACCGTGACCTTGGCTCCACGATAAAATGGCTGGAAATCATACACTCTCGTGCCTTGGGGACTTCGA
>WGNO01000078.1 GCA_016124525.1 Nostoc sp. RI_552
CTGTTGACTGTTAACTGTCCAAGTTGTGCGTCGGTGATACAAAATTTGAGCAATTAATGACTCTATTCTTAATAGACAATGAACTTTATCTGGGTAAAACGCAAAAATTGTAAATTTTTATTGCAGGATTCAACACTTCTGATATTAAGTCTATAGATGAACTACCCAAGCAGCCAAGGAATAAATCCCCTGGCTACCCGTAAGGCTGCAAATACCCAGCTAGAGTTTTCTGAAACTGTTCAAAACCAAAAGTATTAATGGTAGCTTGCCGTAAAGCCAAGGGTTGATACATTAAATCATGGGCATATCTGCGTTGGATAATTTGAATGATAGTCTGTGCAATGTCATCTATATCATCGGGGTTAACCAGGGCCCCTAGTTTACCATGACACAAAGCATCAATGGCAGCATCTTGATTACCCCCCACTACTGGTTTACCGCAGGCTAAAGCCTCTAGGTAAACTATGCCAAAACCTTCACCTTTACTAGGCATGGCAAACACATCACAAAGATTATAATAATCACACAGTTCGTCGTCGGGAACAAAACCCCCTAAGGTGACACAGTTTTGTAATTGCAATTGGCTGATTAACTGCTCAATTCTGGGTTGATCATCTCCCTTACCCACAATCATGTAATGAGCATTGGGAATTACTGAGCGAATTTTGACCATGGCTCGGATCATCTGGTCGTAGCCTTTATACTGTTCTGAGGCTGATAACCTTCCCACTGTTAATATTACTGGTTGCTCTGGTGTAAGTTGATGGCGAGTTAATAAATGGGCTGGTTTAGCTGCTGGTTGAAATTGACCAGGGTTAAATGTGTTATGCAGAATAGAAATTTTGTCAGGATTGAGACTTTGTTCTTTTATTAAACGATCGCCTGTATATTGACTCACTGCTAAAATGCCATGGCAATGCTGTAGAGCTTGTTGTAATTTAGGGTTGTTAATATTCCAAGCATCCACACCATGGGCGACAGTCCAATAGGGGATACCTAGAAGGCGTTTGAGTTGATGAGCTGCGGGGGTAAAATTTAGATGGGTAGAAATGATTAAATCAGGACGTTGTAATATTGCTTTAGTTAATAGTTGGATGGCAAAAGCCGGAGTTCTCAAAGCTAACGGTACTGTTCCAGTGCAGTGAAATTTTGTTTTACCTAAAGTGGTAAAATTTGGGTCTGGTTTTTTATCATGTTTGATAAATACCTCATAGTTAGCATCAGGGTAAATATTCTGTATCGCCTGGAGAAAGAAAGCCGAATAAGTTTGGATACCGCCTTTAAATTCAAATAAATTGGGTATCCACAGATGGAAGTGGCTATGATTGCCATTAGTTAACATTGGAGTTAATTTAATTTGATGAACCTTGATAAATCAGCCATGGAACGCAGTTTTCCCCATTTAACTTTCAGATAAAGGAGGAAGGGGCGGGGAAATAGCCAGCGCAAAATCCCAGCCCGTAGTAGTTGTAAATAAGGACGTATAAATACAAATATACTTAGCCAACCATACAAGGTTATGCACCAATACCAATGAGACTTAAAATAGAAATAAGACTTAGGCGAGAAAAAACTTTGCCAAATGGAGTAAATGCTATCTTCCCCTAATAACCAACATTGTTGTTGATGGGGGCGACAGATACCTTTATATGCTCCATAACATTGAATTTGATAGCCTAGTTGTCTCGCTTTCCAAGTATAGATTAAGTCACCATAGTGAGGGCATTGTTCAGCTGGTGGATAGCCTATATCTTCAATCACAGAACGGGGTAAGCAAACTAAGTTACCTGAAACAGCATCACCAAGTATAATTTCATCTGTGGTTGTATAGGCAGCAATTAAATTTCTACCTACTTTTTTATGAGCGCCATAACTAGGTAAAGTTAACTCAGTATCCGCATAACACTGAGCAGAAACAATGCTGGGGTAAGACTCTAACTGACAAGCGTTAATGATTCCCTCAATTGTACCTGGTAAAGGTAAGGTGTCATCATTGAGCCAAATAAAATAATCTGCACCATGGTGATAGGCATATTCCATACCTAATTTAATAGCTCCAGTCCACCATAGATTACCATCACCAGATAAAATAATTGCATTTGGATAACGAGCCTGAATAGCCGTTGCAGTTCCATCCTGGGAACCATCATCAACAACTATAATTTTATATTTAGCCAAAATGTCCAAACCTTGGAGATGATCTAGACACTTAAGCGTTATGGCTTTACGGTTATGGACGGGAATAATTACATAAACTTCAACTGCATCTATTTTATTTCTACCCATTGCAAATACGAGTATTATCAAATCGGGAAAGTGCCCCATCTAAATAGCCAGATATTCTTAACCTGTCTCCCAAGAGAAATGCTTTAAATAACCGCAAAAAAATCACTATTACACCCGCTGCAAAGTATACATTTCTGGGTGCATACTTTTTAAAAATAAAAATACTGTTTCTGTGGTAGCAGTAAGTGACAAATCTTTTGACTTTAGCAGTGGAACTTCCACACCGATGGTAACAAATAATACTAGGGTCAAAAACCACTTTTTGATTGAGATATTTTTTAATGCGTATACATAATTCACAATCATCAAATGTAATAAATAATTTTTCATCGAATAAATACTTTAACTGCTGAATGCTGCTGTTGCGGATCGCCATAAAATTACCAACCACAGAATCACACTCCACCATCTGCTCAGGAACACGAACATATTGGGTGTTTAATCCCCAGTTGAAGTACCATGCTCCACTACATTTAGTCAAGGGAGAATCATCAAGAAATGATTGTACCCCTAATATTGCTAGATCAGAGTCTTGATTAAATCTTGTAGCTACCTGTTTAATTGATCTAGGCTCTAAAATCACATCATTGTCTAGTCTAATTAAAATGTCGATATTTGGGGGAATATTGCTGTAAATCTGGTTAAATGCTCCCGGAGAACCGAAGTTATGACCAAGTTTGAGTAGGTTCACCATTTGCCATCCAGATTGGCGCATCATCTTAACCTGTGGATCAAGTACCTCTAAGGAATTATCACTAGAACCGTTGTCAGCAATCCAAATAGATATGTACTCACGGGGATAATCAATATTTGCTAAGGAATGCAGACACTTGAGAGTGTCCTGACTGCCATTCCAGTTAATTAACATGATATGGATGTTGGGATATATAAACATAAACCACAAGAACCACGAAAACAACACATTCACCTAAACAGGAAATCGCTGCTGGGGTAAATCTAAACTCCTGCGGACTAAAAATCTTCTAATTATGATCACCAACACCGACGCAGCAGCAACGGAAGCAGTCACCTCTGCTAATAGACCTCCAGGTTGAAGCAAGCCTAACCCCGGTAAAAACCAGGAAACAAATCCTAACCAATTGCCACAAAATAACTTATGACTTGCTGTAATGTCAATGACTCTGATAATTATCCCCAAAACCATAAAGCCCAGGAAAACACCTATAGAGCCAAAATTAAGGTAAAATTCTAGAACTTGCCCCAGACCGACACTGGTACCCTGGGCAAATTTTCGTCCTGTATATAAGGACACTATATTACCGCTACCGGCAAAAGTAGGTTTACCAGGCCATAAAAGACGAGGGATGGGAGCGATCGCAGCCTGTAAAATGGTTGTACCATAGGCAAAGGTTGTATTTCCCCTATTGATATACTGCACTCCCATACCTACCAATCCATTTTGATTCAGCCTGACATCAATGGCTTCTAAATGGGATTGATTAGTAAAGTCAATAATTTCAAAGTTAGTAAAGGTTTGTAGGGTAGTTCCATATCTCGATTCTACACTTTGTCCTCCCCACACAGTGGCTCGAATGTCTCCCCTGTCCCTCATATAGGTGACATACACAGATAACCCCAAAAACAATACTAAAAAACCAATGAGTAAGGTGTGCCAATAGGGGCGGTAAAAAGTTGATATAAAAATTAGAATTACTAAAGTGGCGGCGGCGCCGTAACCAATAAAGCCTAGAGTAGTGATTGTAATCACTGGAATCATACAACTGACAGCAATCCACAAGAAAAAAGTTTTTCTATCTTGCTGATACCAACCCCGCCAACAAGCCAAACACAGACCCACCACGAATAAGTATACTCCTGATGCAGAAACACCCTGGAGACCGGGAATCCTGCCGATGGTGGGAGCAATCAGAAAGAAGAATAAGAAGCCCAATAGCAGCAGCTTGGTTGGTAACTTGATATCAGGATTTTGGGGAACTTCCCGAATCCAACTGGGTTGCCAAAACCGTAGTATCCAATAAGCTAGGATGGTGCTACCCACTGCAAAGCCCATCACACCATAGACACTTTCAATGAAACCCAGAGTAACTTGAGTATAGTTAGTCCCTGAGTGCAGTAAATATGCACTTTGTGGATTATACCAAGGTAAAGCCCAAATCAGCGCCCCGGTAAAATGAATCATTGATAAATTCAGCAGGTAAGCAAAGGGTAAACCCACGCTGGGAATTTTGCGACTCCACTGGTTGCGGAGTACCAAAGCGAATACAACTACCCAAATTACTAGCCAAGTAATTAACTCTGAGCGATTTTCCATCAAGTTAGTTTTCTGCTTGGTGTAAATAATCTCTCACCATCTTAGTAAAATCTTGGGCGACTTCAGTCCAATCTCGCGGTTGAAAATCTTGGTATACTCTGCGCGCCATAGCTGCTAATTCTTCCCGGTGTTCGTGACACCATTGCAGTTTTTCCACAAAAGCATCAGGACTGCGAATGGGTACTACCCAACCGGTTTGATTTTCAACTATGATATCCGGGGCGCAGGAGTTAGTCGTGGCGATGATGGGTAGCCCAGAGGCTTGGGCTTGGGCTAACACGGCTGCGTAACCATCCTCGATAGTAGTAAATATAAATAGGTCTGCCTGGGGATAAAATTGCGGTAATTGTGATTGAGGTTGTTTAGGAATAAATTCAATATATGGCAGAGCAGTTTCATGTAAAAACTGGGCATCATTGGTAATGGTACCCACAAATCGGAATTGAAAATTGGCTCCGGCATTTTTAGCAATTTCTACCCAGTCTATTGCACCTTTACGTAGTGAAAAAGTCCCCACCATTAAAACTTTTAAGGGTTGTCCAGATAAAATGCGTTGGTGGCGTTGTGTAATTACTGTTGCATCGGGACGAAAAACACTTAACTGTGCGCCCAGAGGCATTGTTCTTAATTTTTCCGGTGGAATACCTTGTTGGATAAAAGAGCTGGCGGCAAAACTGGAAAGGACTATAATGATATCAGCTAGTTGATATTCTCTTTCTTCTGTGGCAATGATCCATTCACTGGGCTGATCTATGTTGACGGGTGTTTGTGCCAAACAATTGGCGCGGGTTTCTTCTGCTGCTAAAAGTTGCTTCTGCACTCGGATATGACTGGAAGCTCTGACTACAGTTGTGAGAGTTTGGCTGGTGGATTGGGTGGATTTGATCTTGAGTAATATTTCTTCGGCCACACCACTAAAGACATGAATAACATCATACCCTAAGTGTGATTTTAATATGTTTTGGGCTGCCCACCGGGAAAATAAGGGAGAAAGGAAGGGTTCTAAGCTAGGTATGGGTAATAATTGGCTTAGTTTGTGGGCAAGGCGGCTGAGAATACCATGTAATAAAAAACTGCGGACGTGACTTTGGGGAATGCCAAATTTCTCTACTATATATTTAGGATAGTTAGTGAATAAGGTGACATCATGCCCTTGGTTGATTAACTCTCTGGCCAGGTCAAAAGCATAAAAGCGCCCGTGGACAACGATAGCAATTTTTAAGGGGGCAATTTTTTGGTTATTCATATTTGTTGAATAGATAACATGTTTTTCAGGCGATCGCCATAAGTGTTTTGACCTTGAGTAATCAGTAAATGGGCTTGCTGTGCTAATCGTTGTCGTTCTTGGTCATGGCTTAACAGCCAGTGGGTTTTTTCTACCATTTCAGTAACAGTGTTAAAATACACCACTGCTTCACCTTCTTGACCAAAAATTTCTCGGTGTTCTGGGGTATCTTCTGTTAACATACAAGAACCAACAGCAGGAACTTCAAAGGTGCGCATACAGTTACCATCCCGATTTGCCCTCCTGACTAAACACAAAGAGATTTTAGCCGCCTTAATCACCCTTCTCAGGGTAGGAACATCAGCCTGTCCCCTGGTGTAAGCTTTAGTTTGTGGGTATCTTTCCCAATAACTGCCATATAAGCCTAGGTTGATCCCTGATTGGATTAAAGCATACATATAAGGGACGCGATCGCGATCGGCACCCCCAGCAAATACCACATCCGCAGCTGGGGTGCTGGGGTTAAGTGAGTCTGGGGGGTAGAATAAATCCTCATCATAACCAAAGGGGAGATATTCTACCCGGGGACAACCCGCTGTAAGTAACTCCCCTATATTCCCCCGGCGGGGAGAAAAAACAATGTCATAATAGGGTAGTGCCTGAAAAAACCAAGGTGCATAGTGGGCTTGATTCCAAGGGTCATCAGTGAGAAAGTTTAATCTTTTAATACCCATAGCGCCAATTTCCCCTAAGGCTTGACTATCAATGGGGGCTATACCTGTGGTTAATAGCCATTGGGGGGAGAAGCTGCAACAATGTTGGATGACTTCCTGGCTAAATCCCTTGAGGTTAGAGGGATATCTACCCCGGAAATGCCAATTAAAGGTTTTTAGCCATTTCGGGGCTTGGTAGGCTAAATCTGTGTTGATAAGTTGAGGATCTAAATTCAGGTTTTTGGCAACTTTGAAAAAAGTACCACCCAGGTGAGTTGTACCCGATAAACCAACAATCACTAATCTCATTTTAAGTTGAGCAAATCAAATTATAAGCCTTTGCTATCCCTGCAGCTGCTGCATCCACAGAATAATGACTAACCTGTAGCTGACACTGCTCGCTGAATTTTGGCTCCTGACACAAACATAAGCTGTTCTCTATGGTTTGAGCTAAACTGCTTACATCATCTGTGACGAAGATGTCACCAGTTACCCCAGGTTTAACTAAATCTGGCGCGCATCCCACAGCTTGGGAGACAATACAGGGCAATCCATGATGTAATGCCTCATTCACTACTAGTCCCCAGGTTTCCGAGTAGCGACTAGGTAATATTAGCACATCTGCTGCATGATAATAATTACTCAGTTGCCTTTGATTCTGAAAACCGAGAAAATGGACTTGAGTATGAGGTAAACTGTCAGCCTGTTGTTGCAGTTGTGATTTTAATTCGCCGTCCCCTAAAAACAAGACTACTAGCTGTTTTTGAATTTGTGGGGATAGCTGTTGAATTGCTGGTAAGATTAAATCTACACCTTTTCTATAACTCATTTTCCCTGAAAATAATAATGCCCTGGTAGTGCCTGTGATATTTAATTGTTTACGGGTAGTATTTCTTAATAATCTGCCAGCGGGTGCTTCTAGTTCAAGTGGCTCGGTGTCAATACAGTAAGGGGAAAATACCAGTTTACTGTCTGGAACTCCTAATCGCTGAAAATGTTTTTGGGAATTTTCACCAATATAAAGTAAATGAGAGCAACTCTGATAAATTAAGGATAAAGTGCGATCGCGTAACCAAGATTTAATTTTACTTCGTTGAATGGCATGATCTGTGGTTTCTGCGCGCAATAAAATAGAAACTCGCGATTTCCAGGCTTGATAAAAAGCGGCTTGGTATAAACGGTGATTATAACCTGTAATTAACACAGCCTTTGGCTGTACTTCCCTTAAGGCTACTGCTAAACCTTGAGCAGAAACCTGCTCAAAACACTGCGCTCCTCCGGTTTTGACACTGGATAAAAACTTTGATGAATATCCTGAGAGCAAATCTGTATCCCAGGCAAATTTTGCGCCAAATTCTTGATCTTTATACCCCACTACACTAAAATCCGAACCATAGATTACAGTGATGGGTATGTCCAGTTCTTTGCTTAATTGACGATAAACCGGGGCGCGATATTGAATAGGATGGGTATCTACGATCGCCAGCATAAGTTTTTAGTTTTTAATGTTTTAGACTATTAAATGTTTGGTTTTTAAGCTCCATGTTTAACTGCCACTAACATATCAACCCCTTGAACTAAAACACAGTCCAAAGGTTTACCCCCCCCCCGCAAGATAATCTTTCAGTCTATATATTTTATACCCAAAATCAATTAAAATCCTTTGAGCATCACCAATTTTAGAATCAGGTTTCCTAGCTTCTGCCCAATCACAAAATTCAAACAAAATAATAGGTGCATTAGGCGAACTTAACAATTCTTTCGCACCCGCAAATACAGAGGCTTCATATCCTTCTACATCAACCTTGACCAAATCAACTTTATTTATTTGCTCATTTTTGATAATACTGTCTATAGTTTTTGTTTTCACCTGGATAGGATCATTATTAAATTGTGCGCCGATGGAACCCATACCAAAATGATCTATGGGGGCTTCATAAAAGTTAATGTTTGATTCGTCTTTTTCATCAGCCGCTAAGTTGAAAGCCTTGACATTAGTTAATAAATTAGCCTCTATGTTATCTCGTAGATACCTAAATATTGTGGGTGATGCTTCAATTGCAATTACTGAAATATTTTGTTTCTCCAATAATTTGGCGGTAGTAATTGAAAAACAGCCGATGTTGGCTCCAATATCCAAAAACACGGCATCTTTGGTTAACTTTTTCAAGATCAATTCCAAAGAATTCGGTTCATAAACTCCATCTATGAGTAAACTAAAACTTATAGGTTCTCTCAAGCTCGGTAAAAAAAATTGGCAACCATCAGGGGTTTTAATTACTCTATTTTTTACATTTAAAGAATTGCCTAAAATCAATCTCGCTAATCTGTATTTACCCTTAAACCTAGGTAATCGGGCAAATACAGGAGCGATAATATCCAGCCTAATCTTAGTCAAGTAATCCATAATGCTTAAAGTTGATTTTTCACCGCCTGAAACTGAGCCTGATAATTCCACTCATCTAAAATCCGCTGTCTCCCCCGTTCTCCCATCGCCCTCATTTCTGTAGGATGCTCTAAATACCAGCGTAAAGCATCAGCGATACTATCAGCATCTTCAGGATTACAGGCTAACCCATAACCCGGTTCTACATACATCTGTTCCCAGTCGGGTAAATTTGACACCAGCAAGGGTAAGGCACAAGCTAGGTAGTCAAAGGGTTTATTAGAAGCACCTGCTAAATTCTCAAGATTAAGATTATTAGTATTTACTGGCATCATAGCTAGTCCTACATCGCAGTCTTTCGCCAAATTTAAAAGTTGATGTCTCGGCACGGCAGATATATACTCTATATATTGCTCTTGAATACCAAAAGTAGCCGCTAACTTGTTAATACGGTCTATATATCCAATGTTTCCCACAGTTTCATAACCGATAATTCTTAGTTTTATTTTGGATTCCCCACTCTCACTAAAAATTGTACCGAGTGCTGCAATAATGCTTAGGGGTAATAAGGTAGGACTAATATTTCCGTGATAATAGAGGGTTAATAATTCTTGATCCTTCTTACATTTAAGGGTTTTTATCACTTCCTCCTGATCGGGACAATTCCAAACGCAAAAAACCGGTTTATCAGTCCCGGTTTGGCTCACAAACTTCTCTACCCTTGCTTGATTAGGTAAAATCGAGAAATTAGCAGCACTAGCTAACTTAATTCGCCCCTGTGAACACCAACGCATAAATAAACTGTCGGGGGTGGTTGTGGGTGAATCATGCTCATGGTAAATCACCTTGACTTGGGGTAAAAAGGTTAATATATAAGCCAGGGGACAAATTAAAATATCTGAAGCATAGACCCATTGGGGTTGCCAACGCAACACCCACATCACCACCCACAGGCAAAACCGGATATAATGTAACTTCTGTCGCCAACCAGGACGACAAAAGGGAACTTGATATACAGTAATCTGAGGGTGGGGGGGAAATTTCAAAGCATTTGCTCCCTCTGCTCCCGTACCTAAAAACATGACTTGCCAACCATCATTTGCCAAAATCTGCGAACTATGTTCTAAGGGAGGATAGGCTGCGGGACTGGTGTATTGGATGTATAAAATGCGTTTTAGTGGCTGTTTTTTGCTGTAAGTCATCCTATCTGCTAATAGTCTCCATAGATACCAGTTATCTGGGCATTTTCTTTACAACGACGATTAAATCTGCTCCTAAAGCTGATGTGTAAAAAGACCGTAGTGTATTCAACTTACCTGAACATAAAATCTTTTTTACTCCTAAGCCATATTGGCTTAGAAGGTTTTTAAGT
Organism: Nostoc sp. RI_552; assembly: GCA_016124525.1. Classification (GTDB taxonomy): domain Bacteria; phylum Cyanobacteriota; class Cyanobacteriia; order Cyanobacteriales; family Nostocaceae; genus Umezakia; species Umezakia ovalisporum. The sequence goes on from WGNO01000078.1 coordinate 10,276, forward strand.
GACGATAAGGTGAAGTAATGTAGGTGCTGTCCATCCCACTCAGTTTTATTATCTTTTTTCTCGGTGTTAGAAGTACAGGGTAATTTTCCCTGCAACAAGTCAATTCTATGTCTGATATAGCCAATGTTTGGCACTTGTATCACAGCAATTCCATCTGTCTGTAAAACCCGACTTACTTCTTTAACTGCATGGTGGACATCAAATACATGTTCGAGCACCATTAACATGGTGACTAAATCAAAACTTGAATCATCAAATGGCAAATCAGATTCATCTAAATTTAACTGTGAACAATGAATATTATATTCTGAGGACAAGGTTGACCAGGCCAGAGCAAAATTTACAATATCCACCCCATAGGAATTGATACTAACTTTACTAATGGGAATAATAAAATCACCAGCACTGCAACCAATATCAAGGGTAGATTTAAAGGGAGCAAAAGAAGAAATAATTGACAGGACGATTTCTTGAGCATTGTTGGCATTAATAGCAAATTCAGATATTGATTTAGTTGATAATATTGGGTTAGGTTGCCAATTTTTCCATCCTAAATTGTCAGAAATGCTATAGTGTTCGTCGTAATACTTTTGTTGATTTGAATTGCTTTTTTTTTGTGTCATAATTACATCACTCACATTTTTGTATTTGGAAATACCTAATTGATTAATTTTTTTAATGCAACTATTTCACCCCACCAAGTAATTGATCTTGTATCTGCACCATCTAAAGTCAAAACCTCATAATTATGGGTCTTAAGAAAATTTAACAGTGAGTCCCAAGATGTTCCGACATTTGACCAAGCAAAGGGATGAACTTCTATATAAATTATTCGGGGAGCGCGTTCACTATCATTGAGTAAATTAGTGGCTCCTGACAAGACCTTTTCTTCAAAACCCTCAACATCAATTTTTAAGATGTCTATTTTTGAGTTCTCAAAATAGCTATCTAAAGATATACAATTAACTGATATGGTTGCCGATGATGAATTTGATTGAATAGAGGATTGACTATCACGTCCTGACTGAAAGTGAACCAGGGAGTTATTTTGTCCTACAGCCATGTTAATCGGCTTAACTATGTCATTAATTTGATTTAAATGAATATGCTTCTGCAAATTTTCAAAGTTGACTGGATCTGGCTCAAAAGCAAAAACCTTTCCCGGTAATCCTACTCTCTTACCTACAGCGATCGCATATAATCCTATATAAGCCCCCACATCTACAAATAAATCACCCACCTTAATATTACCCATAATATGATGCCACACATCAGGTTCATACACCTCTGGAACACCTCTAAATTCCGGTAATACCAAAATGGTATCAGAACCATTCATTTTACGTTTTAACCCATTTTTACCCACCACGGAAATCAAAGTATTATAGATAGGCCGGACAAAATTCCATAATCTATAGTTATAACTCAGGAATTTACTATGTCTGATTTGAGTGGCGATTCTTTCTATGGTATTCATAATTTCAGCTTTGCGACCTATTTAATTGCCATAAGAGCTATACTATCAGCAGTTTTATATAAGTCAGAACTGGTGGTATTTGAGGTATTCAAAATGTGAACACGTTTACTATTTGACCGAATGTAGTCAAAATCACTAAATATAGAATAGGAATAAGCTAACCCATCCCCTTGAGAAATAGTATACCCTTTTCCTCTAGTCTTAATTAGATCTACGATTGACCACAAACCTAATGAATTAAAGCCTTGCTTTAAAGTTCTAGATAAGAAAGAACCCTGGGCAAAATTATTACCATCAGAAATAAAAATTGCCTTTTTGGCAACTCTTAACATTTCTTTAATTACTATCCGAGGAGTTTTAATGTGATGAAGAACACCAAAACAGCACACCACATCAAATGAATTGTCCTCAAAAGGAAGTGATAAACCATTTCCTTCAATCAGAGCAGATTCCGACAAGCCTTTAGAGTAACCTACTTGACGTAATTCTGCCACTGGTTCAACCCCCTTTTATATCGATATGGGGGTAATTATTCTTAATATATGCAACAGTTCTCCCTGTTCCCGCACCAACATCAAGAACTGATTTACCATCCAAAAAATCCATAGCACTAAGCATAAAAGTTAACGCAAAGTAATGAACATCTTTTTCGTGAACGTGCATCTGATCATAGGTTTTAGCTGTATCAGCGTAATATGAACGTTGAATATCTATTTCTGATTTTTGATTATGTTTAAACATGACTAATGGAAAATTAGAAAATTTTGGTGACAATATGAGATATTGTATATGTTACAATTAAAAAGCCTTTTGAACCCCTGTCTGGCGATAAATTAACTTCATCTTCTCAGCTACCATCTCCATGGTTGGCGGCGGAGTAATCCCAGACCGGAGTCGATCTAACTGCTCCCTATTTTCACAGAGAAATTGTAATTCCTGACCCCAAGCTTTTATACAACCAGCTTCAACGAGTATACCATTAACATGATGCTCCACTAACTCCTTAATGCCCCCCAAATTGGAACCAATTACGGGAATACCCGCAGCAAAGGCTTCTAATACCACCATTGGCCCTGTTTCCAACCATTGGGAAGGAACAGCGAGTAAGTCGTAATTTTTCATAGTGTTTACGACTTGTGCCGCTGATACGGGAGTTTTCCAGTTAATGCGGTGATCATTGCGGGATAAATGTTTAATTTTTGCTTGGTAAGAATCACCAGGGGTAGATTGGCAAATGCCGTAGATATCTAAGGTAGCATTAAGTTGGGGGTAGTCCACAAAAGCTTGAATGAGAATATCAATTCCCTTGGTGGGATCAAGACGACCAAAAAAGACTAACCGCAAGGGTGGGTTAGATCCCTTATCCCCAGAGGTGGGGGAGGAAAGGGGAGAAAATTCCCCCGGTTCTGGGGGAATTTCTTGACATAAACCCTGACGAATAACCGTAATTTTTCCTTGGGGAACCTGGTTCAGGATTAAAACATCTTTGACCCAATTACACACAGAGATAATATGATCAACCTCTAACATTAAAGATTGAAAGGCTTGGGTACGACAATTGACTAATTCCCCCATTTGTAATGCAGTCCAAATACCTCCACTCAGATTAATTTGTGTGAGAGTTGCGCCGACTATGGGGGGTAAGTTGCTAATTGTCTGAGCAATGCTTTTACTTATCCCTAAGCTTTGGAGAGTACAAGCAGTACATTGAGATAATTGAATTTGACCATCACACACTTGATTTCCCCACCGTAATAAAGTACCCCGTTGACAGCTAACGGTGGGGGTATGATAAGTGAAAATAACTGGTATTCCCCTGGATTTAGCCAACCTGACTAGGCTTAGAGATACACCACGGGTGAAAGCATGGAGATGAATTAAATCTGGTTGTTCTGCATCCAGGATTTTACTAAACTCCATAGCACCTAATTCATCCCCCTCGCCATAGATTTCTTTGAGATGTTTCACCTGGGGGGATATGGCGAAGCGCCTCACGGGTATTTGGTTATAGATGTAAGATTGATTAGCTGCTGCTGGTGCTGCGATGATGTTGGTAATTCCCTGTTTGGTTAATTCTCTGGCTAATGCTTCGACATAAATTTCTGTCCCTCCCATGGGATGTGGGTGAAAGCAAAAGGGAAGATGAATAATTTTCATGAAGAATTTTTATATACTTCTCACTTTGGCAACAAAACATAATCTCTATAAGCGGTCGAATTAAACTCAAAATATTGAACTAGCCCCTCTTTAGTAAGATTATATAAATTGTATGTTTCATGCAGAAATTCTAGAGAATTTAATTTTAATTCATACATACTTAATACTTCAATTATAATTGTCGGTTTACAAGCAAGAATAAAATTTTTCATCCCTGACAAAACTTCAAACTCTGATCCCTCTACATCTATTTTCATTAGAACATGATCTTGAGATGAATTCACCAGATTATTTAAGTAGTTAGCATTAACTACCATGGCCTTACTGCAAAGAACTTGATTAGAAAATAAACCAGCAAATTCTTTGTTCAGAGACCCATTGGTAAGGTGTCCTTGGGGTTCAAAGAAATCGATAAATCCAGTTATGTCACTCACTGCACAATTATATGTTTGAATTGAATTTGCTTGGTTAATTTCTAGATTTTTCAGCAGTCTCAAATAAGCTTTTCTAGAAGGTTCAAAAACAAATATGTTATTTGCGTTCTTATTATAGTGTAAAAATGCTTTCCAGAAAAAAAGCGAGAATATACCTATATTTGCACCGATTTCGATAATAATGTTATATTCAGATGTATGTTGTTTCAACCATTTGAACACTTCTGACTCGTAAGATAATTTTCTAAAGAAGAGTGATTCGCTATCAAACTCTTGAAAATGAGGAATTATTTTGAACTCTATATCTTCTGTAATTTGGATTATTTGGGGGGGGGGGAAATATCTGTAATTTTCCACTCAACAGAATTGAGACTGTTTAAGACCTGTTGCTTAATTTTGTGGAACGGTAAAGGTTTTAATATAATACTGAGAAAGTAGACATATAGATGAGTCAATGTAATTGATTTAGATACCAAAGAATGGAATAAAATAGCATTCTTTTTCACGAAATCTTTAAAGTTAAACATCAAGAAATTATCCTTTTGAATTTCCGATAAATTAAAGCGATCGCCTCTGCTTGTTCATAACCTAACCATTTTGACAATTGGCGCAATCCTTGGGGACTGCTAGGAATATATTCTGGCTCAATTTTACGGATTCTACTTAATACTTCGTCAAATTTAGTGCGATCGTGTTCAAAGAAAAATCTAGCTAATTGTCCATAAACTTTTATGAGTGCATTTTTTCGATTCATCGTTATACTGCTATTCTTTTGCCAGTAATCCTCTACTTGACAAGCATTTCTCCAGCAATCTTCGACAAAACTTGTCTTGCTACGCCTTGAAAGACTAACATTTTTATGGATGCGGTAATAACCCCCAACTTCTGGAACTCTGACAAACCTACCTCCAACTAGTGCAGCATCTAATAAAAAGCGAGCATCTTGGATAATGGGTAAAGATTCATTCCAAAAACCTATTTTTTCTACGATACGCCGACGATACATCAATGCTGCAGGAGGACACCAAAAATCTGTAAAAATAGCAATCTCTGGGTCATTGTCAATATCCTGTATGCTGCGGCTTATAACCTCACCCAAGATAAAGCTACCATCTTCGTGTTCTGCCAATTTTTGCCAGTCTGAGTAAGCCACATCCGCCCCGCTGGATTTTAAAGCCCTCAGCCGTTTTTCTAAAGCATCAGGTCGTAATAAATCATCAGCATCTAGGTATTGGATAAACTCACCCCCAGCCATGGCCGTACCCCTGTTGCGGGTGACACTGGCTCCTTGGTTGGTCTGAAATTCCGCCCTCACCTGAGAACCAAAGGATTTAATGATTTTGGCTGTGTTATCGGTAGAACCATCATCAATTAAAATGATTTCATAATCCTTAAAGGTTTGCTGCAAAACACTGTTAACTGTTTCTTCCAAAAAGCGATCGCAGTTATAGCAGGGGATAATAACTGATACTAATGTCATAGATATATCTTAATTTTTGATTCCCCTGAGAGGATGTTTGTCAAGTCATGATTAGTGTATCGAATATTATTTTACCCCACCCTAACCCTCCCCTTGTAAGGGGAGGGGACTGGATTTGATTTTTTTTTGTGTGTTCCGGTGTTCCCTGTTCCCTAAGATAAAAATTACCTGTGGAAAACTTATCAATCATCCTCTCAGACTGATTTCAGATAACTCCTGATAATACTCTTGGGAATAGTGCTTTTTAAAAGGGTCAGGATAAAGTAAATATCACAGAAGTGATTTAGCCCATATCCCTATAACCTCACAAATCGTGGTAAGTTGTTATCATCTCTCTTCCCACATCAGCCATCGTCCTCACAGCACCAATTCCCCCACGTAACCGAGCCAACAAACCCCTATCCCTAGCTAAACAAGTTATAGCCTCACCCCAAGCTCCCACATCATCATGGGGAACTAACCAACCATCCTGTTGATGGGTGACTAACTCCCCAATCCCCCCTAAATCAGAACCGATTACTGGTACACCTACTGCTTGGGCTTCCAACACCACTAAAGGGCCAGTTTCCAACCATTGGGAAGGAACAGCGAGTAAATCAAAACCCCGGATGGTTTGGGAAACTAGGTGACGTGGTACGGGTTCTTCAAACTGAATACGGATATTCCCCCCAGCTGTGGCTAAAACCTGTTGTTGATAGGCTACTTCCCCCTGGTCTAAAGCGTGAATGATTAGTTTTACCTTCACATCCGGGGGTAATCGGCGCACTGCTGCTACTAGGATATGAATACCCTTAACTTTGTCCCACCGTCCTAAAAAACCAATTTTTAAAGGTTGATCATCATTGAAAGTATCTTTGGTATCTGCTGTGGTCTTTTTACCATCAAAACTTACTCCCTGTCTACATAAAACCAGTTTTTCCTCAGGGATACCATTGATTAACAAGGCATCATAAAGCCACTGACATACTGCTACAATGCGATCGCTTACCTCAGCCATCTCCTGTAATCGTTGTTGGTGTTTAGCCACTAGGGTAGATGTAGCCACCACCGTGGACAGGCGGGAATTAATATTTTCCGCCCTCCCACTCACTGAAAGGGGAACCCTTGCTACTAGAGGAGCAGCCCAGGGGGGAATATTCCTAGCCATACCCCAGCAAGTACCACACCGGACAATATTTATTTTACCATCGCACACCTGTTGCCCTTGTAATAACATCGTTCCCCGTAAGCAGATATTACCAGGAACATGGACAGTAATCACCGTTTTCATCCCCAATGCCCTAGCCAGCTTTAGGTGATGAATACTACAACCAGTCACCCAAGAATGTTGATGATAAATATCTCCTTGTTGTTGTTTTAACCACTTAGCAAAATATGTAAAACCACCGTGGGGAATCACTCCCCGTATTTCTTCCGGGGTGGGATGGGTTAATACTGGATAGCGATAGACAGTGTAATTATTATATAAATAAGTATTCTCCTCATCTCCCCCCTGGGCGGCAGCAATTACACTTGTCACACCCTGTAACTGGAGTTCCCGCACCAACCCATCTACATATACTTCTGTTCCCCCCGATGATTCCGGGAAGTAGAACCCCAGACATTGAATAACTTCCATTGATTGAACCTAAAATAGGAATCATACTAAATCCCCAACTCTCAAAAGTCGCGGATCTGGCCATATTAAAACCAACCCTTTATTTACAAGCCTCAAAAAGCATCACATAACCCCACCGCATCCACTCAACATCCTCATCATGGGTTTCTACATTAACAATTTATTGTTTATGATATTGAGATATAGCATACTGATAACAAACAAGAGAGCCTTGAGCAAATTTCTCCCAATTAAATATATCTTCCACTTTTAACCTTCCTGCTTTACCCATATCTTCCGCAGCTTTTGGATTCTCTAACAAGTAGATTATTGCTTTAGCCATATTTTTTATATCATAAGGTTTTACTAAAATTCCATCTACTTGATGACTAACAATAGAGCGAAAAACTTCTAGGTCTAGGGTAATAACAGGGGTAGAATTTGCCCATGCTTCTAGCAGTACTAATCCAAAAGATTCTATTTCAGATGGTAAAACTAAACAAGTTGATTCTAGAAGTAGTTTTGATTTTTCATCTTCTGATAGATTATCTAAGGAGATAATGGCATTATCTCTGTTGGCACAGTTTTTTGCAATTATACTGTCTATTTCTTTAGTTTCATCGACTCTTGCGCCTGCTAAAATTAGGTCTACATCTGGAATTCTATTCCAAACTAAATTCATTGCATCTAATAACATAGGAATGCCTTTAGATATGGTTTTACGACCTAAAAATAAAATTTGCTTTTTAATTTTCTTTTGACTGCTAACAGATGGAATATCAACACCCAAAGGTAAATAAAATAATTTTGCTTGGATTACTTGGTAAAAGCTTTCTAGTCTTTCACACTCATAGGATGTTACACCAATTACTGCATCGGCTTGAGATAATGCAGCTTTCATTCTTTCAAATGGCCAGTTAATATCCTGTTCGTGGAGTAAAGGAAAGATTACCAATGGAAATGACTTTTTATTATGGATATTAAGTACACATTCAACATTAACTACTAAATGAGGTAAAGTAACAACCACATCAGGTTTAAAAGATTCAATTTCATGAGATATTTTTTTCTCAAAATCTTGCCTAATTAAACTCATAATTCGACCAGACACTGATATTTTTATCCTTGAAGGCAAGTTCCTAATTAACCAAGAACTTCCCAAGTTATACCAAAAATCACAGTATAATAGTCTATTAACTTGTACACCATTAATCTTCTCAATTTCAGGGACTTCAAGTGGTTTAACTCCAAATTTATAATATCCTGAAACTTCACTAACATTAGAGGTAACTACTCTCACATCATGTCCCTGACTCAACAATATTTCACTTACCTTTTTTACTATTGTTTCAGTACCACCTAACACTGGACAGTAAGTTGATACAATATATAGAATTTTCATAATACTTTACTCTGTTACAGCTACAATAATTACCAAAAACGCAAACTGGTGATAATTCTACCCAACTTATATGATGTAGAATTGCATATATTCTCATATTTTTTACGTTCGGTTTCTCTCAAAGTATTCATTGCCTTGAATATATCTTGTGCAATGACAACATAAGATTGTGATCCAAATAAATTCAAATCCCGATGGAGATTATTCCAAGCCAATTGACAAAGATCCGCATAAGTCAACTCTAAATCGGTACTTTTTTGGTCTTGGTGCATTCTTAAATTGGCTAAATGAATGGGAAAACTATGAAAATGACACTTTTCTTTGGACATATTCATCCATAATGCTACATCAAATGCCAAATTCATATTAGTGGGGATAGGACTGACTAAATCATATGCAGATTTACGAAAAAATGCTTCAGGTTGAACAATTAACTTTTGCTGCATCCAATTGCTACCTACCTTCAGAAAGTCCTCATAGTTTCTGAGAGGAGATGGTGATAGAATTATATCACCAGTATTATCATACCATAGACGACATTGACCAGATACAATATCAGCATCAGGGTAAAGATTAAATTCTTTAGCAATATAATATAAAGCTTTTTTTTCATAAGTATCATCTGAATTTAACCATGCATAAATCTTACCTGTTGCTTGCTCAAATCCCTTATTAATGGCGTTCGCCTGGCCCTTATCCTTTTCACTCACCCAATAACTTAACCACGGCTCATACTTTTTAATAATCTCCACCGAATCATCTGTACTACCGCCATCAATGACAATATATTCTAAATTGGGATAACCCTGGAGTAACACAGAACGAATGGTTTCCTCAATAAACTGCCCATAATTATAGTTAGGAGTAACAATACTAATCTTTGGCCATTCCCCCCCATGGGGCATGGTATCAGGTAATGGTTGGGTTTCCTCGGTCCAAGGCCAGCCGGTTTTCCCCGGTGGGGGTGGTGGGAGTTCCCTTAAGGTAGGACAACGCATATTATTGATTTATTCTATACATTAACTAAGATATTATCAGATACAACCATACATTTTAGTCACTGATTTGAGGCGATGGCACCAACCCTGCTGCAAGCAGATCGCACCACCGCTGCTGCAAGTTATCCACACGGGGGAGCCGGGGAATAAATTAAGCGTCTCATAGCTGATGGCGGTAGCGTGGCGTTAGCCATAGTCGGTTAAAAACCGACTGGTTTGGGTGTACCCAATACCAAAGGCGATAGCGCTAGCGCTGCTGCAAGCAGATCGCCCCAGGGCTACTACAAGGTCATCGCCCTAATACCCAATTAATCTCATATTTTCCATATTTGTACGGTTTTCCTCCCTTGTCCACTGTCCTTCCTTCACCTCATCCTGAATCCGAGCCACATACAATCCTGCTTGCAATGCCTTTTCTCGCACTTGGACAGACATATCCACCGCCGCCAGGATTCCCTGTACTTGTTTATTCTGTTGATTGCTCGGCGCTGTTATCTGATAGTCAGAAACCAACTGCGACAACGGCTTTCTGGCTGATATTCCCACTTGAGCAGATGACCTAACAAGACAGTGAGACGACTGACTAATTCTCGGTATTCCTGTCTTCCCAACCCTTCTAATTCAGCTTGTAAATTTTGCCAGTCTAATTGTGATACTTGCCTTTGTGCTAGTGCTTGTACTTGCCACTGAGTCCAGCCATAAAAATCCTCTTCGTATCGTGAAGCCCCTTCAGATTTCATAGTCTTGATTTTCAGCTTCAAGGGTAAAAATTTCACTATATATTTTACACCGGAGCCAGGGAATAAATTAAGAGCCTAATAGCTTAACCCGGTTAAAAACCCACTGGTTTGGCTGGGTGTACCCAACACCAGAGGCGATAGCGCTAGCGCTGCTGCATAATACCCAATTAATCTCATAAATTTTTGATTAACTGATATTTTGTTGTAACCAATTTTCCAGTATGTTTGGTTGACAGAAATCTCTATAAGTTAATTTCCTGTTTTGCTAGTAACTATCTTAATTTAGCTAATTTTACTGATTTATTTTGGATGGGACTCTAACTCTGACTTAATTAGACTCACAAATACACTAATAATTTTTTCTGGTTGATTTATATAATACTCATCTAAATCAACTACTACTAGATTACCAGTTAATTGCAAGAACACCCATTGATTACCATTGGTAACACAACCATAAATATTTTCAATATTATTTCCCTCCGATTGATTTAATTGGGCAGCAGCAATCATTTCTGCAATACATTGAGCGAATCCTTGTTTAAGATTATCATTTTTCGCCTCCACCAAAGCAATCACAGGAGATGTTACATATAACTGTTGAGATGATAACCCAATTAAAAAATCACAAAATCCATTTAAACCCTGCTCAATATTAACATTAAAATCAATTCCTGAAAATAAACTAATTTTATTATTTAATAATCTTCTTACTTCAATCAAAACCGGCGCAATAATCATTTCTGATTTAGCTTTTTCTGTACTAATTGCTTGCGCTAAGGGAATATTATTTTGTAAGTATTTGATAAAAAAATCATCAACTGTTAACTGGTCAAAGGCAGTAAAAAAATTTGTTCTTTCTTCAATGTTAATGCCAAATATTTTCGTGATTCTTTCTAGAGTAAAGTCACTATAAGCCATTTTTTATAACCTTGATTTTTCTTACAAATTAATTTCTTGACAATTAACTGTCTTACTAAAATTTGTCTCGCTTTTTAGGAATACCGGGTATTAACTCGGCTATTAATCCCGGTTGATTTAAAAATATTCTGTAAAATAATTTGTCTGGTTTCATTTATTTAATTACTTGCTTGAAGTTGTTTTGATGCAAGTTTTCAATAAATTTTTGATGATTTGGTGATTGTAAGTTTTTATTTAATTCTCCTAAAACTTCAGCTAAATTAGTTTGAATTAACGACTTAGTTGATAATACTAATCCTGGAAATAATCTACTTTCAATTAAGCCTAAACTATCAGGTTCAAGTCTTCTATACTCACCTTCATGGAGATAAAACCAATCAATTTCTTGATCATACACTCGCCACACAATGTATTCTTTGACTCCATGACGGCGATAGACATTTAATTTATCATGTGAATCGTAGGAAACTGTTGAGCCGGAAATTTCTACTATTAATTCGGGCGCACCTTCGATATAATCATCTTCACTAATTCGGGATTGTCCTCCTAATTCGGATTTTATTCTTAATAAAGCATCCGGTTGAGGTTCATTATCTAGATCTAATCTCACTGTGGTATTATCAGCTAACTCTACTCCGGGAGTATGGGCTACATAAGTTGCTAACCAACCCATCATTAAACTATGAGGGAATCCATGACCTTTATATCGTAAAGCTGCTGCCATATATACCACTCCATTAATTAATTCAATTTTTTGGGTTGGAGATATTTTTTCACAGCGTTTTTCAAATTCAAAACGATTTAGGCGATCGCCATTTTCTAAAGTTGGCATTATTGGGTTGGTCATTGTTAGCTCTCCTAAAGTTAACATTAAGAAAATTGCTACAAAAAAGCCTCAAGTTGTTAGTTGTTGTTTAAATTTGCAAAATCGGCTTTCCACTTGGGAGCAGGGTAAGAACTGTAATTTTTGATTATTTGATTAACTGATATTTTGTTGTAACCAATTTTCTAGTTGATTTATCTCAGTGATTTCTAGTAAATCTGTAGCCAAATCTTCTAATTTAGAAGTTGACAGTTGATCAATTTTAAGGTTTAACTCCGATGATAAAGCCCCAAAACGACGGTCAATTAATTTCTTTACTAACTTGAGACTTTCCTGCTGCAAACCCTGCTGCAAACCCTGCTGTAAACCCTGCTGCAAACCCTGCTGTAAACCCTGCTGTAAACCCTGTTTTTCTCCTGCTTCTAAACCTTCCTTTAATATTTGTTGATACCAAGGAGACTCTCTTAAAATAGTCATATCCCACCTCATTATCTGTTGTACTAAAGGTATATCTAAGACAAAACTAGCAAAAAATGATAGTAACGGTTCTAAATCTGTTAGAGTTTCATTGGCTCGCAATTCCACTACTGCTTTTCTGACTATGTTTTCATTTCCTCCTCCTTTTAATATTGGTACGAAAGGTAATAAACTTGATAGCTTATTCTCAAAAACTAAATTAACGTCTAGTTCCCATAGATTAATAACATGATAATTTTGATAACTTTTGATTTCCATAAATTCCGCTTCATAGAAGTTAGGAATTATTTCCCTTTGAGAGTTGGGTAAAATGTTTACTAATACCGGATAAACAGGTAAGTTATAGTTTTCTTTGGCTAGGGCGGTGTAGGCATATATTCTTAGAGGTACTTGTTTAGTATAACGCAATTGTAACTCATTGAGAATTAAAAATTCTCCCGCTTTAGGACTGGAGACTTTAATTAATACATCATTTTCTCTAGCTACCCATTGAAAATCAGAATTAATAATTTCCTTAACTGTTAGGTCAGGTTTGTTAGTTAACCAACGTACCCATTGTTCAGGTGCTAAACTAATCAATCTTTTACCACCAATGTCTGCTTTCTTTTTAGACATTTTTAGTTATATGTTATAAATCTATAGGCGCTATAGGCGATAGCGCCAGCGCTGCTGCAAGTTATCCACAGGAGGGAGCCGGGGGATGAATTAAGAGTCTCAAAGCTTAAGTCGGTTAAAAACCGACTGGTTTGGCTGTACCTAATAGGGGAGGCCATGGCACATAATGGCCAATGAACGTCATATTTTCCATCACCTAGACAATCTAGCTGGTTTCAACCGACTTGAGCTTTGAGTTTTAACCCCTGTTCGGTGTGTTCCCTAGCTCTGGTTAAAGATATACTTGGGATAAACAATCTTGGTATTAGGATGAGGTATTGTGACATGACTTTCAGCTTATTATTATTCCATTTCTTCAGGCAGCCAATTTTCATCTAAAGCTTGCTCAGTAGTAAAAGCTATATCTACAGGAAATATCTTCGGTTCTAGTCCGGTTTTAACAACTGTAATATCTCTAGCATCTTGATAAGCTTCGTCAAATATTTCCAGTAAGTAAGGCTTAAGACTGGGATTCCTTTTCAGGAGTTTTTTAATTTGTTTTCTTTGTTCTATAATTGTCCCCTTCCATCCTCGACTATTATAGTTTCTCTCTTGATGCCAATAAGTTAGTTTCAGTAGATGCTCAAATAATACTATTAAGCGATTTTCTAGTTGATACTTTTGTTCATTCCCCAAGTCTTCTAACTCTGCCAATAAATTTTCCCAATCTATAAAAGTTAAATCTTGATTACGGATATTTTGAACTGTAGTTTGTATCCACTGATAAAAATCTTGTTTATACAAGTTCTTTAGCTGATTATTAGTTTCTTTGAGTGTCTGACTCATATAACTGATACTTTTAACCGAGACATTCTCCGACATTTGAGATATCGTGAACATCCAGTACAACATCACCAACTGAGTCAGTGAAGGTGGTATCCCACATTGCCTTGAGGAAAATCCCCACGGCTCCATTAAAATCACGCGGTA